>JBKEBZ010000140.1:0-28040 GCA_047973425.1 Desulfopila sp. | reverse complement strand
CTTTGAAGTAATGGAGAGCATGATGCTGTTTGCGGAAGAAGAATGGCGAAAACTGATTGAAATAAGACAAAAAACGGCGAGCAGCGCCCGCCAGAGTGGGAGTGCTGTCATGGCTTGATTCCTTTTGATTTTTCTGCGTTTTTCTGATGGCTGTCATGGTATTCGACCGCCATCAGAAAAACCTCATTTACAGCCTCAATATACATCATTTATTATATTATTTCAATACGTTAAGTTTAACAAAGTAGAATTATTTTTTCAAATGAAGATTCACCGCGGTCCCACTGGTAAAACACCGCGGTGTGCAGAGAATTTTCGGATTTTTCCCGACATAACGGCTGGCATCCCGTAAGGCATCCTCGAAGGTTTTCATCGGCCTAAAGCCCATACCGCGGGCGTACTGTGGCTGCTTGGCACCGACAATATAGACCGCAGACATATACAGGTTCGGCACCGAACCACCACTCGTCATCGACATCGCATGAAATGGATGATAGGTGTAATGATTCGAGTAACTAAAGAGATATTCATAGTCCCGACTGATTTCTCTGGCCTTTTCTGAAACCAGAAATTCTGCCGGCGTAGCGAATTTCTGCAACTCGTCATACGTCTCCTTATACGACGGAAACCAGGATTCGTTGAACCAGCCATCGCATACGGAGGTGGCAATAATGACCCCGCCCGGTTTCAGCGCATTCCAGCAACGTGAAAGTTGGCCACCGACAGCAAGGCTCATCAGAATGGGATTGGTCCCCATGCCCGGACCGTAATGAAAGTTTCGTGGTATCCCGAAAACCAGGATATCCGCGGGCTCTTCCATATCGAGCTGAACATTGGTCCGTCGATCGGCTATCGGCCAGCATTTTTCCTGAAGTTGGCTCAACTCACCAGCCTCGACGGCAAGGATCTCCGAATGCTGGTTCAACACCGCGTCCACACCAAAAAACTTCTTGCCAATTCCTTGCTCCATGGCTCGACCGATGGATTCGAATTGGGTGCGCATATGCTGATCGACACCACCGCCGAGCCAGTCCCGGCGATGCATGGTTTTCGGACAATGATGCGATGCGATCGAGTTGGCACCGGATATGCCAGTTACCACCATTTTGTAGCCGCCAGAATATCCCCCATACGGATTTCCTGCACAGTGACCGACAACGATGGCCAGATCGGCATCAGCAAAAAGCCGGTTACATTGAATCGCATTGCCCATGTCGTCATCGCCATAGCTCACGAGATCCGTGGATTCGGCATCGTGATTCACCAATCGTTCCGGCCAGAACACATCGACGATCTCTTTTCCCAGGTACCAGTACCACTCCTCCAGGGTGTTCATCCGGTGCAAACCGATTGCACAGACCAAGCTGATGTTTTCCAGCCGGGTTCCACCGGCCAACAGGTCCTCCACAATCATCGGAATGGCCACCCGGCGATGGGCATCGGGACCAGCGCCGCCTTTCACCCGGTCCGGAAAGCCGATCACGACCTTTTTCTCAGGACCGCCCAGCTCTTTGAGAGGAGCGAAACCGTGGGGATTATCCAGCGCTTTGCGGGTGGCTGCGCGAGAATCGATGCCCGCGGGATCTGTATAGGTTTTGCCATATTCGACGACGGTGGCACTGTCCGGCAGTTCAACGGAGATCAGCCCGTCACCGTAATCCATTCTCACTGTTTGCATTGTTTACACCCTCTGTTGTTGTTTCGGACAAACTCGACATGCTCCGTCATTGCCGTAGCCAGAGAATAATCCGGTTCCCAGCCAATCTCGGCCCGTGCTCTCGAATCATCGTAAGCCGCAGGATAGGGTGAGAGCGTCCCGTGCCTGTCCACCAGTTCAATCTCGGCTTCTGGAAAGATCTTCCGGGCGATTTCCATAGCCTCACGCACCGTATACACTTCACCCATTATATTGTAGGCAATCTGTGGCTGGTCTTCGATTTCCAGCAGAAGAAGAAGAGATTTCACCGCATCTTTTACATAGAGCCAGTCTCCCTTCTCTTCCGGGTTGTCGATGATGAGTTTTTCACCTCGACCGATCATGTCAAGAAGCTTTGAAGAATATTCCGCGGTAATCCCCGTAGTCCGTCCCGGTCCGAAAACCCAGGGGAAGCGAACGGCAGCGCAACCGAGTCCATGCACTCGGCGGTACCATTCCATCAGGTGTTCACAGGCGAGTTTGGTCTGGCCATAGACGGTGGCGGGTTGTTTTGGCGCATCATCTGGCACCGGTTCGGCAAGACCTTTGCCGAAAACGGAAATCGAACTGGTCATGACAAAACGCTTCACCCCATAGGTGACGCAGGCATCGAGCAGGGCCAGGGTCGAATTGAAATTGACCCTGTATCCTAACCGAGGATCCGCCTCGCAGGGCCCTGCCAGCAGGGAGACGAGATGAACGACCTTGTCGGGTTTCGCCAGACCCATCATTTTATAGACATCTTCCTCCCTGCTCAAATCGCCACGAAAATAGGTAACCTGTGGCATTTTTTCAAGCCATGCGGGTTCGGCAACGAGATCGGTAGCATACACCCTGTTTCCCTGGCCGGTTAATGCTGGAATCAGATACGAACCAATAAAGCCGGCAGCCCCGGTAACCAGTACGAGCATGAATTTCTCCTTGTAAAAATAATCAACCCAACATATTCGGCAGCACCATCATAAACGCCGGAAAATATGTCACGATAAAAAGAATGATCGCGATCAGGGCAATATACGGAAGTGTCGCCCTGACAGCTGTCGAATACGGAATTTTCGCAATATCCTGCGCGATATACAGACTGAGGCCAAAAGGTGGCGAAAGAAGGCCAATCATGAGATTCAGCACCATGACAATACCGAAATGAACCCTGTCAATACCGAGAACATCGAGCAGCGGCAAGAGTACCGGTATGGTCATGACCATCACAGCAAGTATCTCCATGAAACAGCCCAAAACCAGCAGAAACAGATTAATAATCAATAATACAAAGTACTTATTATGAGTTATACTGAGAATGAGCTCGGAAAATTTTGCCGGTATCTGCTCGGTACTCAAGATCCAGCCGAAAAGACCGGCAGAGGCAACAATGATCATGATCACCGCGGAATACATCGCCGATTCCTGGATACACCGCCAGAGCATGGCAAGCGACAGTTCGCGCTGAACAACCCCTAAAATGATCGCATACGCAACAGCAACGGCTGCAGCTTCGGTAGGGCTGAACAAGCCGCCCCACATACCGCCAAGGATGATAACCGGTGTCATCAGCGCTGGCAGTGCTTCGATACTGCTTTTCACCAACGTCTTGAATGCTGATCGCTGTTCAGCCGGAAACTTGTTTCTCACCGCAATGATATAACTTAAAACGAGCATAGCCATCCCCATGGCGAAACCAGGGATCGCTCCTGCTAAAAACAGTTTTTTGATGGATGCTTCGGCCAGTATCCCATACATGACGATCGGAACACTCGGCGGAATGATGGGCCCTATCGTCGAGGACGCCGCGGTAACCGCCGCACTGTAGCCGGCACTGTAGCCCTTTTTCTTCATCGCCGGGATGAGGATCTGCCCCAAACCGGCAGAATCAGCCACCGCAGAGCCAGACATACCAGCAAACAGCATCGAGGTGAGAATGTTAACGTGCGCCAACCCTCCTCTGATATGGCCGACCAGCGTCGAGGCAAAATTCATCATTTTCTCGGTAACCCCACCGCTGTTCATAATCTGGGCTGCGAGAATAAAAAAAGGAATGGCAATGACATTATAGCTATCCAGGCTATTGCCAAGCATCTGCGGAATGACCGTATAGGGTATGGTATCGTTATACAGCAGGAAGGCCATTGAAGCGAGACAGACGGCAAAGACGATAGGCATCCCGAGTAGCAAGAGGAAAAAAAGAGAAACCAGCAGAATAATAGCACCCATGCCTACTCCTTTCGCTCTGTTTTTCGGCCAAAAAGAGACACGCAATCATCCACCACGATCCGCACACAGAACACAAACATGAATCCGCCTCCCAGGACCAGGGGCAAAAAGAAAACACTCCGCGGCCAGCGCAATGCTCCGGTCAGGATTCTGCTCGTCTTATCGACCATTTCAAATCCTTTGACCGTCAGTACCACCATGAAGATGGCCAGGAGGACATGAACGAAGATATCAAGCAACAGTCTCGCCTTTGCCGGCAAGAGATTGATAAACGTATCGACACGCATATGCCGCATCCGGTTAACCGCCACGGCACTGCACAGAAATGTCATCCAGACAAAGATGATTCTTGTCAGTTCTGCACTCCAACTCAGAGCGTCATTCAATACATAGCGAAAGAAAACCTGAACCAGCGTCACAATCACGATAAAAAGGAACATCGCTGTGCTCAATTCAAGCAATACCCTCTCCGAAAACCCCAACAGACGCCTCATACCGTTCCCTCTCTGGCAACAAGAGACCCGAGCCGCCAACCGGCCAGGGTCTCCGCTGGACTCAGTTAATAGGTAACCGCCCAGATTTCATCGATCAAACCGGGAGTTATATGTAACTCCGGAACAACGACTTCCTTCATGATCTTACGGCCCTTCTCATACCAGGGCTTGGTGTCTATCTCGATAAACTGTACCCCCTGTCTTTCCATTGCTACCCGTGCATCTTCGAGATATTGCGGCTGCAATTCGTTATTGAGGGCTTCAGCCTCCAGGGCGCTCTTTTCAATCACTTTCTGGTATTCCGTCGGCAGTCTCGAGAAAAAATCTTCCGAGATGAAAAAGCCTGCAGTTTCATACTGGTGATGGGTCAAAATAAGATTTTTGGCAACCTCACTGTAGTTGTTCAAATACAGCTGCGGCAAACCGTGCTCAACCCCTTCCACCACGCCCTGCTGCAACCCGAGAAAGGTCTCTGTCAACGGCATGGGCGTAGGATTCGCGCCAAGTGCTTTCCAGGGCACCATCCAGTTCGCCATGGGCGGGACCCGTATTTTCATTCCTTTCAGGTCCTCGAGATTTCGCACAGGTTTCATGGTGAGCAGGTTTCTCGGGTTGCGCACCAGCCCCTGAGTCAGCACTCTTACGCCAACCTTATCGAGGAGTTCGGCAGCAAGCCGATCACCAATCGCACCCTTCATGACCGCCATATTGTGCTCGGCGCTGTCATAGACGAAGTTGGAGGCGACCAGCCAGTAATCCGGCAGCGAAGACCCCCACCAGCCGACGCCCCCCTGAAACATCTGCACGCTTCCCATCTGTACCTGTTCCATCAGATTTGGTGCCTTGCCGATCTGACCCGCGGGGTACACCTGTACTTCCACCTCACCGCTGGTCCGCTCTTTTACCAACTCTGCAAACCTCAGGCAGGCCTTGTTATGAGGATGGTTGACCGGGTCGATATGACCTAATCGAATCACATACTTTGCAGCCTGTGCACCAGATACCCCAAGGAGCACCACCGCCAGCAAAAATGACAAGTGAACAGATATCCATTTCATTTTATTCATAAACCCTCCTTTGCCTCCTGTTGGTCTGTTGTTGTTGACTGTTGACACTCCCCACCCGTACCACAACCTGTGCAACGGTGTCAGGCCGGTGACGGAGGGGGAAATCAGAACTTCAATTCACGGCATGACCCCCTGATTATGAGCTCTGTTTCAAGAGAGTATCTCCTCACTGAATTTGCCTTGCCGGCATTGAGATCGGTGAGAATATCCACGGCAATGCGGCCCATCTCCTTGGCCGGTACACGTACGGTGGTCAGGGGAGGATCGCAATATGCGGCGAAATCGACGTCATCGAGACCGACAATCGAAATATCGTCAGGGATGCTCAGCGCCCTGGCTTTAATGGCTGAGTAGGCGCCGATGGCCAGTCGGTCATTGGCTGCGAATACGGCTGTCGGTCCGTCGTCAATCTCGAGCAGATGGCTCATCCCCTGCTTTCCTTCAAACAGATCCGGTTCCGCCGAGTAAACGACCAGTTTCGGGTCGTAGGCAATTTGATGATCGTTGAGAGCCTGTTGATAGCCAAGAAAGCGCTTTCTCGTACGGCCGACTTTATCGTAAGGGCCAATCAACAGGCCAATACGCCGGTGTCTCAGGCTGATGAGATAGGCAACGGCTGAATATGCGGCCTTGAAATTATCGAAACCGACATAATTGACACGCTGATCCGTGATGATCTCCCAGATAACCACGCAGGAAACCCCGCTTTGGATAAGTTCGGTAACCAGCGTTTCCTGACCAAGAGCAAACCCGGTCAGAATGATCCCGGCAACCCGGCGCTCCTGCATCTGGCGGATAAGCTGTTGTTCCCGACCGTGATCGTACTGGGTGCTGCCAATGATGACAGAATACCCGTAATCCTGAGCCTGTTCTTGAATTGCGTTGAGGGTGTCGGCAAAAACCGATTTGTTGGAGGTTGGCACCAATACGCCGATAATATTGGAAAATTCCCGCGCAAGATCCCCGGCTGCTGCATTGTAAACATAGCCATGTTCCTGAGCGATGCGGAGAATTTTGTCTCTGATTTCCTTGCGGACCTTCTGAGGTGACTGGAATGTCCGCGATACGGTTGCCGACGAAACCCCGGCCCTTTCTGCAATCCCTCTCATTGTCACTTTTCTGGCCATGCCCCCTCCTCAATGTATCCGGTTACATAAAGACATGTACACATTCATTTTTGTAATGTCAACAAAATTATGCTGTAATCTTAAATCATAGTGTGATATATAAAATCATTCACGTGCCAACATATTGAATATAATTGTCATTGTATCCCCACATAATGTAAGCGCTTACAATTTGTTGCCACCGTTTCCCACAACAAACAGACGAGGCGCTGGCCAAAGAGCACATCCACGAGACCCACCACAATCGGAATCATTTGACATCGCCTGCCGGCTCAGATAAGTTTTGCCACTGCCACCCTGCAGTCACCACTGCCCTGTTGCGGCTTCGTCTGGTCGACAGCATCCGGGGCGAAAGGCACCATGGGGAATCTCCTTTGCTAACCAGCATGGCTGGACCAGGAAGCCTCAGCCACAACGAAGCATGAACCCCCTCGGCGCGGTAACAGAGCTTTTCGTGCTGATGAGTTTCGGATAAAAGAAGGTCGAGAAAGGACAGGGCTATCGATATTCCGGGCCGATGACACTATGGATCAACCTGAAGCACATCGGGCAGCGCCATTGCCAGTTGAACGGCAGGTCTATCTGCTCACCTTTCTGTTACCACCACCGATTTCGCTCGACATCCTCTGCACCATAACGAGTCATCCACCGGTCGCCATCCTGCAGGCGGTGGAATCGCTGGTCAGCTCTGGTCATCTCTTCCGCTATACCGACAAAGGCTCGGGCTACTATCTTCTTGCCAATTTCAAGACGGCGAACAGCCAACTCGCCGGGCTGCCCCGAGACGAGTTACAAACAGCCGCCGGGCAGGCCATTGCCGGGATCGACTCCAGCCTGCCCGAGGGCCCGAGAAAATGGTTGCATCTCTCCCATGTCTACCTGATAGCCGACATACCGCTTCGTCATCTGGTCGAGATTGTCAAGGCCGGCCTGTACTGTCAGGCCAGAAACCTGCTGCAGGACGCCTCCACCTACTACCGTCTGGCCATCGAGCACTGCGATACCGCAACGCTTGCCCCCATCGAGCAGCAAAGTTATATCGAGGCCGCCATCGGCCTGTGCATCTGCCGGGAGAACTCCCTGTCGCCCACGATACTGCGTGATACCCTTCACCAGGCCCTCGAACTCTGCCACCTGCCAGACAACCTCGACCACCAGATCAGGCTCAATATCCTGCTGGCCAGAACCTATCTGAAAACCAGCCTCATCGAGATGGCGACCGGACACCTCGATACGGCCAGCCGCATGCTGGAAAGCCACGACGGCTCCCATGAGCTCCACCTGCAGTTGGCTCTGGCCCATTCCGAACTGCTGTTCTGGCAGGGAAATATCGGCAAGGCGATCGAACGCTACGAGGCGACACTCACCAACTTCGAAGAGATGGCCAGCGACACCGAGACCCTGAAGAACTACATTCGCCTGGGCTGGACCTACGGTGTCGCCGGGCAGACCGCCCGCAGCGTCGGTCTGATCAGAAGGGCCCGCCGCAAGGCCAGGGAACTCGAGGCTCACGAACTCGAGCGATACGGCAGCCTGGTGCTGGCCATCGTGCTGTTCGATGCCGGCCGGATAGAAGAGGGCGCCGCCTTTCTCGGTGAAGTCTTTGCAACAGACGAAGAACTGCTCGACGACTACATCCTCTGGCCAGGCTATGGCAAAAGGGCTTTCTACGCCTATCGCCATGGAGATTACGAAAAGGCCTTCGAATACCATAAACGCACCTTCGAAAAGGCCAAGTCCCTGGGGGTCCCCCATCATCGTGGTCCGGACAACCTCGAGGTGATGCTGAGTCTTGAGGCCCAGGGGTTTTTCAATCCCGAATGGAATTTCGAAGCGGAAATCGAGCGGCTGCTCGGCTGGCCCGATATCTTCATGAAGGGGGTCGCCCTGCGCTTCAGGGCCCTCAAGACCCTTCGCACAGGCGGCTCCGTCGAAAGAATAGCCGCAGATCTCACCGAAAGCGTCGCCCTGTTGGAACGGGCCGGCGGCAAAATCGAACTGGCCCAGGCCCAGCTTCTGCTGGCACGGATCGAAATCAATGCCAACAGGATGGCAGTGGCGGGCCAGCTGCTCAATTCAGCCTGGGAGATCTTCACCAAGGTCAACCCGGATCTCTTTCCCGAGGATCTCAAGCCCTTTCTCGACCAGACCGTCAAACACCGGCTCTGGGTGAATTCGTTGATCAGCATCGGCGACGCCCTCGGCCCCCTCAGGGCCCGGGACGAGCTTCTGGCCCAGATCATCAAACAGGCCATGCGTATCGCCGGGGCCGAACGCGGAGGCATCTTTCTCAAGCAGGGTAAGCGTCTGGAACTCGTGGCGGGACGCAACCTCGAACCCTCCGAGATTGGCTCCGCCACCTTCGGCTGGCAAACCACCCTTATCGACACCGTGTTCGAGTCCGGCCAGGAGATGGTCAAGGACGGCAAGGTCAACCGACACCCCCCCGCGGCAGACGACAACGGGGCCTGGACCGCCTGTTTTCCCGTCCAGCTACAGACTCGGGTGCTGGGCGTCATTTTTCTCGACTGTGCGCTCACCAGGTTGCAGCTGCCAGCCGAGGAAATCGCCCTGCTCCGCCTGATCAGCAACCAGGCGGCGATTGCCCTGGAAAACATGACGGCCTACCAGGAGATCACCGACCTCAACACCACCCTGCAGGAAGAGGCCAGTTTTTACCGGGAACACCAGGAGAGCAGCCCGGAAAGACCGCAGATGATCGGCCGTACCGAACCGTTTCGCCGGGTCCTGCGCCTTATCTACGATGTGGCCAAATCGGACACCACCGTGCTGATAACCGGCGAGACCGGGGTGGGCAAGGACCTGGTGGCCCAGGCCATCCACCAGCACAGCAGCAGGGCACAGGGGCCGCTGGTTGCCGTCAACCTCGTTTCCCTCAGCCCCGAACTGATGGCGAGCGAACTGTTCGGCCATGAGCGGGGGGCGTTCACCGGGGCCCTGGCCTCGCGTCAGGGCCGATTCGAGCTGGCGGCCGGTGGCACCCTGTTCCTCGACGACATCGACACCCTGCCCCTCGAGGTGCAGGCCAAACTGCTCCGGGTGCTGGAAACCAAGCGGATCGAGCGGGTCGGCTCCACCAGGACCCTGCAGACCGATTTCCGTCTGGTGGCGGCCAGCAACCGCAATATCGAAGAGCTGGTCGGCCAGGGCCTGTTCCGCTCAGATCTCTATTACCGACTCAACGTCTTTCCCCTTCCCGTCCCTCCACTGCGCAAGAGGTCAGATGACATCCCGATACTGGCCCACTATTTCCTCAAGATGTTTGCAAAAAAATTCGCCAAACCGGTCGAACAGATCTCCCCGGATGATCTCGAGACCCTGAAAAACTACTGCTGGCCAGGAAATATCCGCGAGTTACGCCATATTATCGAACGATCCGTGCTGATCAGCAGGGGCAGCAGGCTGGTCATCCCGCCGCTGGAGAGCCGCCAGGAGGTCGGAGACGGCAGCAGCGCTCGGGAGATTCTTCCTCTCAGGACGATGGAGGCCCGACATATCGTCAGGGCCCTGGCCCACTGCCAGGGCAAGGTGAGTGGCCCCAACGGTGCGGCCGCGCTCCTCGAGATCAAGCCAACGACCCTCTATTCCATGATGAAACGGCTGGGAGTGAAAAAAGATGGTTATCGTCTGCCACCTGACAAAGGCGGTACGCCATCTCTGTAAGCCGCCAGCATGGCTGGACCAGATGACCTCAGCCATGCTGGTCAGCCACACACTCTGTTCAACATTTTTTTTGGAAGATATACCATGATGCCGCCAGACCACCGCCCCGCCTCCACCGCCCTCACCATGAGTCACACCACCACCGTGGTCACCCCCGAGGAACGTTTCGAACAGCACGAACAGGTGGCCATCGAAACCCCCTACTCGATCGCCCTCAATGACGAGACCATCGGCTCTTCGATGGTGCTGCCCATCGGTCTCGAGGAGTTCGGCGTGGGTTTTCTGTTCGGCCAGGGCTACATCTCGAAGCCAGAGGAGGTCAAGGAGGTCTGGGTCTGCCCGACAGGTCGCATCGCGGTCTATGCCGATGTGGAGTATACCGAGCCCAAGGAGGTCATCATCACCTCGGGCTGCGGCGGCACCGGCAAGATCAGTAAGGAGATGCTGGAGGGCGCCTTCGACCCGCTGCAGGAGACCACCATCACCTTTGCCGAAATTCGCCGCTTTATCCGGGAGGCGCTGCACTTCTCCGATCTTGGCAACACCACCCACTGCGTGCATGGCTGTGGTCTGTGGCAGGACGACCGGTTGAAGGTGTTTTTCGAGGATGTCGGCCGGCACAACGCCGTCGACAAGGTGCTGGGCGCCATTCTCCTCGGTCGGGCCAGCCCCCGGGGCGCCATCTATACCACCGGCCGACTCACCTCGGACATGGTGTTGAAATGCGCCCGGATCGGCATCCCCATCATCATGTCACGGACAGCGCCTTCGTCTCTGGGGCTGGCCATCGCCCGTCGTTCCGGGGCGACCCTTGCCGCCTACGCCCGGCCCGATCGGCTCAACATCTTCAATGCCCCGGAACGGATCGTGGCGGAGAACCGATAGCCCCCTGTCGGCCCCTGTGGCGAGGGCATCCCCGTCGGCCAGACAGCCAAGCCCCGTTATTTTTTTTCAAGGCCAAGCTCGATCAAGCGCACGATGAGGTCCGGGAAAGCAAGACCATGTTCGGCCGCCGCCTGGGGCAGCAGGCTGGTTGCGGTCATGCCCGGGATGGTGTTGGTCTCGAGCAGATAGAGATTGTCGTCGTCATCGAGCATCATGTCGGTGCGAGAGTAGCCCCGTAACCGCAAGGCCTTATGGGCCCGTATCGCATAGTCCTGGGCCCTGGCGGTCAATTCGGCGCTGACCGGGGCCGGACAAATCTCCTGGCTCGCGCCCGGCTGGTATTTGGCATTGTAATCAAAGAAGGTGAACTCTTTTCCCGGCACGATCTCGATCAGCGGCAGGGCCTCCAGCCGCGCGTTGCCGACAACGCCCGCGGTAAGCTCTCTGCCGCGAATATATTTTTCGACAATGATCTCCCGGCCATGCTCCATGGCGATGTCGATGCCCGCCTGCAGTTCCGCCGTGGTCCGGGCGATGGTCATGCCGAGGCTCGAACCCTCCCGTACCGGCTTCACCACCACCGGCAACCCCAGCCGCGCCGACAGCTGGTGACAATCGTCGGGATCATGGGCCGTCAGCAGTTCCCACTCGGCCACCGGCAATCCCGCCTGCCGGTACAGTTCCTTGGCCAGGTGCTTGTCCATCGCCACGGCGCTGCCCAGCACCCCCGACCCCTGATGGGGAATACCGAGCAGATCGAGCAACCCCTGAACCGTGCCATCCTCGCCCTGGGCGCCATGCAGGACGATGAAGGCGAAATCGATCTCGTCCCTGGCCGCCACCAGGGCCTGCAGGTCGGTGGCCGGATCAAAACGTCGCACCGAGTAGTTTTCCGTCGACAGGGCCTTTTCCACCTGGGCCGCGCCGTTGAGTGATACCTGGCGCTCCCCGGACGTGCCACCGGCCAACAGGGCTATGCGCAGCTTTTGTTGTTGCATTGGACTCCCTCCTCGTGGTAATCGATTCGTTTCGAACAAAAAGCGAAAATGAACGCTGTTCTGCTCTGATATGCTTACAATCCCGCCCTCTATCCCGTTCATGAGTAGCATGTATTGCCACCGACGTCTATGAAACCGGAAATCATCGAGCAGCTCAAGACCATTGTCGGCAGTCGACACTGTACTACCCGCCCTGAAGACCTGCACTGTTATTCCTACGATGGCCGCTCCACCGGTCCGCTGCCCGAGGTTGTGGCGTTTCCGGTCTCCGCCGATCAGGTCAGCCGCATCATGCAGCTGGCATCGACCCACAGAATCCCGGTAGTGCCAAGGGGGGCCGGCACAGGTATGACAGGCGGATCGCTCCCTGTCAAGGGGGGGCTGGTGCTGGCCATGACCCGCATGAACAGGATCGTCGAGATCGACCGGCAGAACCAGATCGCCATTGCCGAACCGGGCGTGATAACCGCCGACCTGCAACAGGAGGCGCGCAAATATGGCCTGTTCTACCCGCCCGATCCGGCCAGCGTCAAGTTCTGCACCCTGGGCGGCAACGCCGGCGAGTGCGCCGGTGGCCTCTCCGCGGTCAAATACGGGGTCACCAAGGATTACATCATCGGCCTCGAGGTGGTGCTGCCCTCAGGCGATATCATCACCACCGGCACCCGCACCGAAAAGGGGGTGACCGGCTACGACCTCACCCGGCTCTTCATCGGCTGCGAAGGGACGCTTGGCATCATCACCCGGCTCACCTGCCGGCTTCTGCCCCTGCCCCAGGCCCGACAGACCTTTCTCATCACCGCGGACTCCCTGGTGGCCGCCACCAGCCTGGTGGCCACCATCCTCAACCGTGGCATCCTGCCCTGCACCCTGGAATACATGGATCGGACCGCCATCGGCGTGGTCTCCTCGGTGATGACCGAACCGCCACCGGCGGCCACCGAGGCCCTGCTGCTGGTGGAGCTTGACGGCGATACCGCAGCCGTTGCCGATGAGGCGGAAAAACTGGCCCGCCTTCTGGCCGAATATCCGGCACTGTCGGTGCGCAAGGCCGCGTCCGCCGAGGAGCGGACAGCGCTGTGGCAGGCGCGACGCTCGATCTCGCCCGCTGCCCTTACCCTCAAACCCAACAAGATGGGCGAGGACGTGGCCGTCCCGCGCAGCCGTATCCCGGAACTTGTCACCTTCTGTGAAGAGCTGGCGGCCGAGCTGAACCTCATCATCCTCACCTTCGGCCATGCCGGCGACGGCAACATCCACGTCAACATCATGCTCGACCGCAGCGACCCGGCCCAGGAACGGGCCGGCGAAGAGGCCAAGAGACGGCTGTTCGAGTTCACCATCGCCATCGGCGGCACGCTCTCCGGCGAACATGGTATCGGCACGACCAAGGCCAGGTATCTCCCCCTGGAACTGAACCCGGCGACCATCCGGGCGATGCGCCAGATCAAGCAGCTCTTCGATCCCTTGGGGATCCTCAACCCTGGCAAGATCTTCCCCGACGGGGAGCACTGAGCGCCCGGGCAGCGGCCTGCCGGCCGGGTGGCCGGCCGAAGGTTCCGGCCGCTTCGGGAAAAAACATTGACACTCCATCAATCTTCTTTTAAAATTTGCAGTTCTTGTTGTCTTTTTCCGATCACCCCGAGGGTTCGTCGTATCGCAGCAGCGGCCTAGCGGGTGATCATGCTCAGTCGTGCATCCATTACCTCGCGGTTCGGGAGGTGAAAACACACCGCCGCGAAGAGAAATAGAAGGTCTGGGTCATGGAACCCTTACGGTATAGGCCAGTGAACGATTACTTTTCCATTAGCTGTTACGGAGAACCGAAATGATAGATGTCGAAGTTCGAGGCGACCTCGAATATGCCATTCGTCAGCTGAAAAAAAAGCTGCAGATTGACGGAATTAAAAGAGAGCTCAAGCGTCGCGAATATTATGAGAAGCCGAGTGTCAAGAAGCGGAGAAAACAGGCCGAGGCCCGCCGCAAGCTGCGCAAGTTCAATCGCATGAGAAAAATGGGCTGATAGCGCTGCCCGGAAGAGTCCGCCGCGGGCGGACCCTTCCCTCCTTGGTCCGTGCCCCCGTCCCTGTCCCCCCATCTCCAGAACGCAGCCGAGCGCTTTCTGCGTTACCTGGTCGCTGAACGGCGTCTCGCCGAAAACAGTATCGCCGCCTATATGGCCGATATCACCTTTTTTCTTCACTACCTGACGGGTCGGAAAACCGTCGATCTGGCCGGTGTCGACCTGACAACGATCCACAATTTTCTGGCCCGGTGCCGGGCCAGAGAGATCTCCCACCGCAGCAACGCCAGACGGGTCTCCGCCCTGCGCACCTTTTTCCACTTTCTGGTCCGGGAAAACCTCGTTGCGGTCAACCCCTTCACCAGCGTCGATCTCCCTCGAAGTGGCCGGAAGCTGCCAACCGCCCTGTCTGAGGCCGAGGTCAGCCGTCTCCTTGCCGCCGCTGCGGGCCCCTCGCACCTGGCCAGAAGAAACCAGGCCATGCTCTACCTGCTCTACGCCACCGGTCTACGGGTATCGGAGCTGGTCCGGCTGCCCCTTGTCGCGGTCAACTTCAGCTCCTGTTTCGTCCGGGTCCTCGGCAAGGGCGACAAGGAGCGGCTGATCCCGTTTGGCCTGGCCGCCAAAGCACAGCTCGAGGACTACCTCAATCTCTGCCGGCCACTGATCTTGCGGGGCAAGCCCAGTAACTTCCTTTTCGTCACCGGTCGCGGCAGCTGCATGACCCGGCTGCGGTTCTGGCAGATCATCCGAGCCACGGCCCGCGCCGCGGGGATCACCAAGGAGATATCCCCCCACATGCTCAGGCACTCCTTCGCCAGCCACCTGCTGGCCCACGGCGCCGACCTCCGAGCCGTGCAGATGATGCTCGGCCATGCCGATATCTCCACCACCCAAGTCTACACCCATATCGACCAGGACCGGTTAAAAAATATCCACAAACAGTTCCATCCCCGCGGGTGAAGTGGTATAGAGAGGAGATATCCCGTCGCTCTCCGGGCACATCCGCGAAAATTCTCTACAGACCCGTGCCGGGCGTCCACCCCTTACGATGCGAGTAATCACCACCCATCTCAACGCCGATTTCGACGGCCTGGCCTCCATGGTCGCCGCCCACAAGCTGTATCCGGACGCGCTCCTCTCCTTCGCCGGTTCCCAGGAGAAGAACCTGCGGGATTTCATCTCCCAGACCATGCTGTACCGCTACGATTTCCAGAAACCGAAGACCATCGACCCCGACCAGGTGGAGACCCTGATCGTGGTCGACACCCGCGCATCCGACAGACTGGGCAACTTTGCCAGCTGCCTGAAAAACGGCCATACCAGGATCCATATCTACGATCACCACCCGGAGAGTCCGGGCGATATCGCCGGCGAGGTGGAGGTGATCCGCAATGTCGGGGCCACGGCCACCATCTTCACCCAGCTCCTTCGAGAGCGGGATATCGACATCACCCCGGAAGAGGCCACCATCATCTGCCTGGGCATCTACGAGGACACCGGCTCGCTCACCCATCTCACCACCACCCCCGCCGATCTCGAGGCCGGGGCCTGGCTGCTGCGCATGGGGGCCAAGCTCGATATCGTCTCCCAGTTCATCACCCATGAGCTCACCACCCGGCAGGTGGAACTGCTCCACGAACTGATGAAGGCGGCGACCCAGTACACCATCCAGTCGATCCCTATCGTGGTGGTCAGCCATTCGCTGCCGCAGTATGTCGACGAATTCGCCCTGATCGTCCGCCGCTTCATGGTGATGGAGAATCTCGACACCCTCTTTGCCCTGATATCCATGGCCGGACGGATCTATCTCATCGCCCGCAGCAGAATTCCCGACGTCAACGTCGGCGCCATCGCCCGGGACATGGGCGGCGGCGGCCACGCCACCGCCGCCTCGGCCACGGTGCGGAACATGACCCTGATCGAGGCCCATGAAAAGCTGATCCAGTGCCTGCATCGCCATGTCCGCCCCCAGCCGATGGCCCGGGAGCTGATGTCGACCCCGGCCATAACCGTGCCGGCGGACATTACCCTGACCAGTGCCCACCATCTGCTCAACCGCTACTCCATCAATTCGGTGCCGGTCGAGGCAGTCAGTGCCGACCGCAAGACCAACTGCCCCCATCTCAATATTGTCGGCATCCTTACCCGGCAGGTCATCGAAAAGGCGCTCCACCACGACCTCGGCCATCTGCCGGTTGGCGACTACATGTCGACCGATATCCATTTTCTTTCACCGAACGCCACCCTGGCCGACATCCAGGAGTTGATCATCGAACATCACCAGCGGCTCATCCCCATCCTCCATGACAACACCCTGGCGGGGGTCATCACCCGTACCGACCTGCTCAACCATCTGGTCAACGATCCCTCGCACCTGCCCCAGGACCTGCTCCATGAGACCGAGTACCCCTCCCTCGAGCGCAGGCGCAACATGAGCAACCTGATGGTGGACTGCCTCACCAAACCGATGATCCAGCTGCTGCAGAAGATCGGCGAGGTGGGCGACGAATTACACTTCAACATCTTTGCGGTGGGAGGCTTCGTCCGCGATCTGCTTCTGAAAAAACGCAACCTCGACCTCGACATCGTGGTGGAGGGGGACGGGATCGTCCTGGCCAGGCGGCTGGCGGAGCGGCTCGACGGCAGGTACCGCACCCATGAGCGATTCTCCACCGCCATGGTCCTGATGCCGAGCGGGTTCAAGATCGACATTGCCACGGCCCGGCTCGAATATTATGAGTACCCGGCAGCCCTGCCCACCGTCGAGCTCTCGTCGATCAAGCTCGACCTCTACCGTCGGGACTTCACCATCAACGCCATGGCCATCCAGCTCAACCCCCATCATTTCGGCACCCTGATCGACTTCTTCAACTGTCAGAACGACCTCAAGCAGAAGGAGATCAAGGTGCTGCACAACCTGAGCTTCGTGGAAGATCCCAGCCGCATCTTCCGGGCCATCCGTTTCGAGAAGCGCATGAACTTCACCATGGCGTCCCATACGGCCCGACTGATCAGGAACGCGGTGAAGATGCAGCTCTTCGGCAAGGGGGCGGATAGCCGCTTCTTCTCGGAGATCCAGCAGATCTTCATGGAAGAGAACCCCATTCCCGCCATCCAGCGGCTGACCGACTTCGACCTCTTCCGGTTCCTCTGGCCCGACCTCAAACCTCACCTGAAAATCGATCGTCGTTTCCTGCACATCCTCCAGCAGGCACAGCGGGCCATCTCCTGGTACAGGTTGCTCTACCTCAAGGAACCATGCGCCGGCTGGGTCGTCTACCTGCTGGCCATCTTGGGCCGCTCCGGCCCCGAGGTGCTCGAGAATTTCTGTAACCGTTTCCTCGTTGTCCCGAAAACGGCCGAGATGCTCATCTGGCAAAAGACCCATGCCGACAAGGTAGCCAACCTGCTTGGCCGGCGCCACAGTGTGCGCAACAGTGAGATCTACTGGCTGCTGCAGGATCTCAATATCGAGGGGCTGCTGTACCTGATGGCGATCGTCAGGAAAAGTTCGGCGAAAAAGGCGGTCTCCAACTATGTCACCGAGCTGCGGCACACCACCTGCTCGCTGACCGGCAAGGAGCTGATCGATATGGGGTATCAGCCGGGACCACGGTTCAAGACCATGCTCAACGACCTGCTCGACGCCCGCCTGGACCGGCTGGTGGCGTCCAGGGAGGAGGAGACGGCCTTCATTCAGCAGAAATATCCGCTTTCACCTCTTTCGGAACCGGCGGGTAATGGCTAAAATGTTCCACATGCCGAGGTACCACCTTGTCGACGCGCCACCCGGCCGGGAAGAAACCCGCCGACAAGTCTTCGCCGTGGTTGCTGAAAACCCTGCTGTTCACCGCAGTCATACGCTCATCTTCTGCCCGGATTACCCGTGAACTCTTTTATCACCGAACTCATCCTGCTCACGCCACCGATTCTTCTGGCCCTCACCTTCCATGAATTCGCCCACGGTTATGTCGCCTATCGCCTCGGCGATCCGACGGCCCGAATGGCCGGCCGGCTGACGCTCAATCCACTCAAACACCTCGACCCGCTGGGCACCCTGGCCTTTTTCATTATCAAGCTCGGCTGGGCCAAGCCGGTACCGGTCAACCCCGCCTATTTCCGCAACCCGAAAAAGGATATGCTGTGGGTCGCACTGGCCGGGCCGCTGGCCAACGCGACGCTGGCCGTCGTCAGCGCCATGCTCGCCAAATTCGTCTGGCTTGTGGCCACGATTCTGCCGGCCACCCCGGTGGTGGGCGCCATTCTTCTGCCGCTGAACTCGATGCTGATCACCAGCGTCTGGATCAACCTGGTGCTCTGCATCTTTAACTTCCTGCCCATTCCCCCTCTCGATGGCAGCAAAATTCTGATGGGTGTGCTGCCCGACCGTTCAGCCCTCGCCTTCATGCAACTGGAGAAATACGGCTTTATCCTGATCCTGCTCCTCGCCTTCACCGGCGTGCTGTCCCAAGTGATCGTCCCTATCATCTCTTTTGTCAACCGGCTGCTGCTGGCCTGATATCTCCCTGTGCCGGCCGAGCAAACCAGGGACAGCCCCCGATGAAACTGGGGACAGTCCCTGGTTTGCGAGATTCACCATCAAGGTGAGCAGAGCCCGCAGTTGGATCTTTTTTCCTCGTTCTTCCGGCTGAACTATTTGGTCCAGCCATACGGGTTATGCTATTATTTGACGGGGGTTTTCCGGCCCGCAGCGGACATCCATGGCGATACGGCTTCTCGTCGCGGTGATGATGGCTCTGCCGGTCGATTTTCAAGAACAATCGGACCATGCCATGCGCTTACGAGACCTGCCCATCAAGATGCAGCTGTTTTTGTCATCTGGAGTGACCCTCATCCTGCTCGCCATTCTCGGCGCAACCAGTTGGTGGCAGTATGACACGCTTGTCGCCAAGGCTGACGAGAGCATTGTCGCCCACCGCCTCGGCCGGACCTTTATCGAGCATGGAACCCAGCACCACACCCTCATAGCCGACACATCCCAGGCAGTCGCCGGCCAGCCGGACAGCCCGGCAGAAGCACGGAATGACCTTCAGGTCTGCGATCTCGGCAGCTGGCTGGCCAGTGACCAGAGAGAGGAGAGCACCCAGCTGTTCCCAGAACTCGCCGGCACCATCAAGGCACTGGAAGAGCCACATCGGCGACTGCACCTGCTGGTGCGCGAAATCGCCCTTTCGCCTCAGGAGCCTGAGCGCTCCCTGGCCCTTGGCAAGGCCGACAGAGCCCTTGAGGAGATGAGAAACCACCTGCAAGAGGCGGTCAGGATCACCGAAAAGTACGGCAACGCCGCCAGTGCCCGGCTGCACCAACTGTTTGCCAGCGCCACACGACTCGTCATCGCCATCACCATCCTGTCCATCTTGATCGGTGCCGGCAGCAGCCTGTTCATCTCCTTACAGGTCACCAGAACCGCCGGCGACCTGGTCCGGGTGGCCGATGATCTCGCCCACGGCAATATCACCGCCAGCAGCGACATCGACCAGCGAGACGAGCTGGGCCAGCTTGCCGGCTCGGCCAACCTGCTGGGTAAAAGCCTCAACGCCCTCTGCACCAGGGTACACGGCAACTCGTCGACCATCAACACCTCGTCGAGCTCGATGCTCCAGCTGGCGACCAGACTCGCCGAGCTGGCCCAGACCATGGCCGCCAACAGCAAGGCGGCCGCCGTGGCTGCCGAGGAGATGAACGCCAACATGTCGGTGGTCACCTCGGCCACCGAGCAGACCAGTAACAATGTGGGGACGATGGCCGCCGCCACCGAGGAGATGACCGCAACGATCAGCGACATCGCCTCGGGTACCGAAAACGCCAGAAACATCTCCCAGCAGGCGGTCTACGAGACAACCAAGGCCCAGGAGAACTTCAGAGAACTGGGCCAGGCGGCGGAACGGATCAGCGAGGTCACCGAAACGATTAACGAGATCGCCGATCAGGCCAGCCTGCTGGCTTTGAACGCCACCATCGAGGCCGCCCGGGCCGGAGATGCCGGTAAAGGTTTTGGCATTGTCGCCACCGAGATCAGGGAACTGGCCAAGCAGACGACCATCGCCACCGGGGAAATCCAGGAACGTATCGAAAGGGTGCAGAGCTCGAGCGAACACGCTATCGCTGCCGTCGCCACGATCAGCGGCATCATCACCACCACCAGCGAGATTATCTCGAGCATAGCCATGGCGATCCAGCAGCAGGCCTCAACCAGCAGCGAAATAAGCATACACGTCAATCAGGCCTCGATGAGAATGCAGGAAATAACCGAGAATATCTTTCAGGCCTCGTCAGTCAACGCCCAGCTCGCCCGCGATATCGCCAACCTGGACATGGAGTCGGGCCATGTCGCCGCCGGCAGCCTCGATGTCAGGGAACTGGCCGAAGAGATGCGGCAGAATGCCGACCTGCTGCAGAAGAGCCTGCACGGCTACACCTTCAAAACGCCGCCGTTCGACCTCGGTCAGATCAAGGACGCCCACTTCAACTGGAAGATGCAACTCACTGCGGCCTTAAATGGTTATGTCACCATCTCACCCGAGGATATCTGCGGCCATCACCAGTGTGAATTCGGCAAGTGGTACGACAACGCCCCGGAATCCATGGCATCCCTGGAGCTCTTCAAGGAAATCGGCATCTACCACGAACAGATCCACCGCCGGGTGGTCGAGGCCATAACCCTCTACAACGAGAACAACCCCAAGGAGGCCCGCCACAAGGTGCAGCAGTTCGAGGCCGCTCGCCGAGAGTTTTCCAACCGGCTCGATCAGCTGTACATGTCCTGAGACGGCCAGCGGCGTAAACCGCTCAAGCGGCCATGGTGTGACTGTGGTACAGATACCGTTTGATCTTGTGGGTCGCCGTCTTGATGAAGGGTTCACGTCGCTCAAACACCCGGGCGAGCCGGGAGGCGTCGGCGACCTGGTCGTTGATCCGCTGCCGCATGTCCTCCAGCAGCTCTTCGAGATATATGCGCCGTTCCGCCCGGTTTTTACCGATAGTCAGCTCATCGACAACCTCGTAATCGGGATAGACCCAGGCCTCGAGTTGGCCGTTGTTTTCGAGGACCATACTCTCGACCACCCAGGACAAGGCGTTGATCTTGTGCTCCACCGCCTCGGGATAGACGTTTTCACCGTTGGCCATGACGATCACGTTTTTTAAGCGTCCACAGATGTGCAGATTCCCCTGTTCATCGAGAAACCCCAGATCGCCGGTGGCCAGCCAGCCGTCGGGGGAGAGCGCCAGCGCGGTTCCCTCTCCGTCCTCGTAGTAGCCACGCATCACATTGGGCCCGGCAGCATGGATTTCGCCGATGCCGGTATCCGGGGCGGGATCGGCGATGCGGATCTCGACTCCGGGGATGGGTTTTCCGGCAGAACCTACCGCAATCGTCTTGTCGTACATGGGGCCACCGCTCAGTAACGGTGACGACTCGGTCAACCCGTAGCCGATCAGATAGGGGAACTCGGCCTGGCGGAGAAACTCCTCGGTCTCGGGATTGAGCGCCGCGCCGCCAATACCCATGAGCTGGAGGTTGCCGCCCAGGAATTCCACCAGCTTCTTGCCGATTTGGCGATACACCAGTTTCTGTCCCAGCCGGGTTCGACAGCCAAGACGCAACAGCGGAGATTTGGCGATCTTCGGCAGCACCCGTTTCTTGTAGATCTTCTCCATCACCAGCGGCACGGCGAAGATGGCAAAGGGTTTTTCCTCCTGGCAGAGGTTTTGCAAAATTGCCGGGGTCGGGGTCTTGCCGGCGTAGGCGATGCGACAGCCGCAGAGCAGCGGCATGATAAAGCCCAGGGTGAATTCGTAGGTGTGCGACATCGGCAGAATGGAGAGAAAGACGCTGCCGGGCGGCACCTGCATCAGCCGGGATGCGGCATAGCCATTGGAGGTGAGGTTCTTGTGGCTGAGCATCACCGCCTTGGAATAGCCGGAGGTCCCCGAGGTGTAGATAATCGAGGCGAGATCATCCTCGGCCACCTCCATGAATTCCGGTATCAGATCCTGCTGCTCGAGCGCCGCCACCGCCTCGGTCAGCAATGCGGAAAAGGGTCGAACGCTGACAACCTCGCCGGGAGCCTGGTAATCATCGAGGGTTATCACCGAACCCGCCAGCTCCTTCTTCAATTCATAGATCTTTTCGATCTGCCGCTGGGTGGTGAACAGCATCCGCACCTGCATCTCCGTTAAGATATGCCGGACATCGCTCTCCGGCAAGTCCGGCAGAATGGGCACGACCACCGCCCCCAGCCGGACCGAAGCCAGATAGGCGATCCCCCAGAAGTGCGAATTTTCCGCCAGAATAGCGACCCGGTCACCCTTGCCAAGCCCTTCCCGTTGCAACGACGCGGCCAGGGAAATGACGTACAGGTGCAACTGCCTGTAAAGCAAGGGCTGCGCCAAGGCCATGCCCACTGCCGGCTGGTCGCCGTATTTGGTGCAGCTTTCGTCCAGAACGTAGTTCAGCGTCATCCGGACATCCGTCTCAACCAGCATAGGTCGCTTACCTCTCTTCTCTGCCAAAGGATATCTGTACTGCCGTTACCTCGTGCCCGCTTCGACCCCGGTTCACCACCACCCAAGGACCACCGGCACACGCCCCGCGGCTCGAACATGGGGCAGGAGTGTACACAATCACCTGATTCAGGTCAATAATCAAAGAGCTCAGATGAGCGCTACCTTCCTTGTAACATTGAGAAAACGATCTTGACAACCGCCTTCCGCCAGAATACAAATTGAAAAAATACCCCGTTGTTCTGTCGACCAACGCACCGGTTGCAGCCGACAACGGCATCAAGGAAGACAACAGTAGAGGCCAAGGAGCGAAACGCCCATGACAACCGCGGACTCCAGGCGCCTCGATCCGATCAGATACATAAGGAAATAAGATGTTTTCTTTACATATTTTCAGATTTTTCGCTCATGCCACCCGCAAAACCGCGCCGTTTGTCCTGGCGGCAGGACTCATCTGCCAGAGCGCCATGCCGCTTCTGGCCGCCGTCCCCGTCCTGGGCAGCAAGGGTGATATCGCCAGTGTCAAGCGGCAGATGTCGACCGGGTCGGCCAACGGAGCGGACGAAAAAAGCACAGTAGCGGCCAAAGACAACGCCGCGGTGACCCGGACGGCCCTCTCGTCTGCGGTTCCGAAGGCGTTGCAGAACATCACCGCCAAAAGCGCGATCATCATCGACGACGCCAACGGCCGTGTACTCTTTGCCAAAGATCCCGACAGGCCCCGCCAGCCCGCCAGTACCATCAAGGTGCTCACCGGCCTCATCGCCCTGCACACCCTGACCGGCGACGAGGTGGTGCCGATCAGTCGCGAGGCCGCCGCTCGCCCCAGCTCCAAGATGTATCTCGACCCGAAAAAAACCTACCGGGCCGACGAGCTGATCTCCGGGGTGCTGCTCGGTTCGGCCAACGACGCCAGTGTGGCCCTGGCCGAGTTGATCGCCGGCAGCGAGCACGCCTTTACCAGGTACATGAACCAGCAGGCCAGCCACTTCGGAGCCACCAAAACGGTGTGCAAAACCGCCACCGGCCTGACTGCCAAAGAGCAAACCAGCACCGCCCGCGACCTCGCCCTCATCTTCCAGGAGGCCATGCGCGACAAGGACTTCGCCGCCCGGATGAAAACCAGGTCCATGACCACCGGCGAGGGCAAGACAGTGTACAACCACAACAAGGCGCTGTGGCGGATCAAGGGCGCCGAGGGCGGGAAGACCGGTTACACCCTTGCGGCCCGCCAGACCTATGTCGGCAAGTTCAGCGATGACGGAGCGACCTTCATCGTCGCCATCATGGGCAGTGAAACCATGTGGCGTGACCTCAAACAGATGGTCAACTTCGCTTACAGCCAATATCCCCTGCCCCAGGCAACGGAGGGACGCCAGGTGACCACGAACCTGCTGGCCCGTCAGGTAAAAGCGGGTTCGTCCCGCCTGCCAAACTGACGCTCCCAGCCTCGGGCAAGTCGACAAGACCGGTATCGTCCTCTGGCGATATTGCCCGCTTGTGCCGGCAAACCGAACATGCGCAGGCCGTCATGCCCCTGACCAGTACGGAAATTGAAATGTTGCTCCACGGCCGCTCGATCTCGGCCGATTGGCCCTGGTGCACCAATGACGAACAGGTCATCGACGGATATATCGAGGGTCTTGTGGCTGAGATGTGCCGTACATTACGCCTTTGCGACAGGACCGAGTATGGACATTACGGTGCCGGGTACGCAAGCTTTGTCGATTGTTGGCTCTACCGCCCGGACGACGACTTCAGAAATCGCACCGCCAAGCGCTTCAACCTTTTCCGGTGGTCTGCCAGCAATGCCTACTGCGGGTTGGTCGTGCTCTTTAGCCGACTCTCGGCATATTACGTTATCGGTCAGGGGAACAGGTCGTGGACCAAACGAAAGGCGGCGGCGTATCTCCCCGACTTTACCTTTGTCGATGAAATCAACCGCCAAGCGGTGGTTGACCTCGTTGCGCCGGTGCAAACCTTTTTGCTGGAGCGTGGCTTACAACGACTGTACAGATCCGACCTCGACACGATCCTGCCCGGTGATCTAGCGGTGCCGACAATCCTGGCGACTCGCGTTTTCCGCCACTTCGATGCCCTGTTTCATTGGCAGGATTGGTAATACCGGCGATCGGTGAGCGGCAAACGACTGATGTCGGTGAGCCGGGGAGAGGAGCAGTACTGTCTTGCCCCACAATGGACCAGCACGAACGCTGATAACCGACTTTTCCCGCCAGCATTACGGGGCGGTCGCCAGCCATCCCCTTTTCACGGCCTCTTCGAGTTCTGCAAGAAACCAGTGGTACAGCTCCGGATAAGTCATCCTCAATAAACCGATGCATTGCCAACACCTGATCCTTGTGTATGCCGTTCTCGCGCCAGGTGCGTCCCTCACTGGTGATATTGTGCAGAAAGGGTAAGAGACGGTCAAGCACCTTGACGAGTCTTGCCTCTTTGCTCGTCCCGCTCTCCTGCTCCTGCCAGAGGTCGACGCTGTCATGGTTCTCACCGATACAGATGGAGCCTCTGGACAAACCCGCTCGGTGCGGCCCCTCTTCTGGCTGTTATCCCGTGTCGAGTCACCCGCCTGGATGGTGCGCCATACCGGCTGTAGCGGTCAGGTCGCGATTCTGCCTTTTGCGCATTGCCAATGCAAAATCACAGACAGTCAGATCCTTCGACAACTATGTCGGCAACGGGCTTGCTCGACTTGTCACGGTAGATATATACGAACTTTCTTCCCTGATCCAGAAGCGGCCGCGTTTCATCGTTGAGGCATTGCGCGGTTTTCAATTTTGCCGTCATTATCGAGACAAATCTCGCAACATCGAGATCGGCAACCAGCCAGTTCACCAGTGTGTAGTTATAGTACAGATCCCCACTTTGCAGCGCAACGTGATCAAGCCGGGTATCATCATCGATCATGCCTGGCAGACTTCTGTTCATCATCGCGATTTCGTTCTCCAGCACACGATCGCCATTACTGCCCTGCCACAGTCCGACCAGAAAACCACTGAGCAGGGCCAGGGCGCCGAGGACAACTGTAATACGGGCAAGCCAGGCCCAGATCTTCCGACCTTGATATCGCCCCGCACTGCGCCAGGTCGCGATGAGGATCGCGACACCGTAGACGACAGTGACCAGATAAAACCCCAACACAAGCCAATCGCCGGCCGGCCAGGATGCGATCTGCAAAGAATTCAATTCTACAATTTTCAGGAGAATCCGCAGCGCGACATTACCGATGAGAACGCTGAACAGCCAATAGGTTATTGCCAGCGAAACCTCTCCGGACAATAACCGCACAAGGAATCCTCTTTTCTTCTCTCCTGCCTGATCTTTCGTTGTATCCTGTTCCATAGCTATCGTGGGATGTTTGTCTTCCTTTTCCGGGCCTGGTAACCAGTTACAGCTTGATGGCGTCGTAAAAAGGTCGATCTCCTGCGTTGCAGCGGGATCGGCCACTGCTCGACGTACCACATGTACGCCTGTGCTTGGCCGACACCACTGCGCCTTGTATATCGACCTTTTGTACTTAGCCATCTTGTATGCACGCTTGAGGTTTTTACGAGTTCATCAACTTTGCTGGATCGACAAATCCTTTCAGTTGACAAATGTGGCCTTTACCCTCTTGGAAACGTTGAAATAGGGTATCCAGATCGCTGCGGCGACAATATCTCTGACGAGTTGCTTACCGGACTCCTCGACAAAATCCTCAGGCCCCACAGACAGTTCGACCAAGAGAAGGACGAGCGAGGTCGCCAGGCTGATACTGTAGAGAGCGATCATCACCTTCGCTGTGCTCTTCTTTTGCCGAAAAAACTGTAGCGCCGCGTAGATTGTCAAGAGCAACAGGCCCATGAGCACCAGCAATTCAAGCATATAAACAATGCCATAGCCGGCACGAGCCACATCTGCATACATACCAAGGGCCGAAACCAGACCAATGGCACCAATAATCGGCCCGATTATAAGGCCAAGAGCAGGAAAAATCAGCCATCCTCGAATTCCCTGGATGTTGCGATTATCACCTGCCGCACGCTTCGTCTGTTCATGACTTTCGACCATAGCCTCGTCCCCTTTATCGTGTTCAATTCTCGCCAGGTGATCAACGAATGACTCCGGCCTCTCTACCGGCCCGTTCACGTTGCCTGATTTTCTTTCCTCACAATCTCTACCAGCACGTTGCCTGCGGAATCACTGCACTCTGACCCAGCCATGCTGATACTGTCACAGATAAACTATCGATATTCCAAGTTTGCAACAGGTAGCACAGAGCCAACACAAATTCAACGGTAAGCTGGATTTTCCTGAACACCCGGTGCAGATGTTTGCGTTTTCCCATGGACACGACTTCAGCATGAAAACGACAGCGATTGAGGTTACCAGAAGTCGGAGACCAGCACGGGCCAACATGACAGAGTAAGCAAGCGGGGCGAGACGCCAGGTAAGCGAGCAAAGCGAGACTCCGGACTGCGGAAATGAGAGAGACAACCGCTTTCACCTACCACCTGTCGATATCATGAACCAACACAGCATAGAAAATTTGATAGAAGAATAGGTTTACTTGATAGATAACAGCACCTTGCCTACAAACGACAAGCGCGCGTCACTGGTCAACCTCTATCGACTTCAGAGAAAATTCGATACCGGTTATACCCACTTCCGCTGTATCGATATTTTATTGAAAAATAACGCTACCTGTAAGATTCCCCTGGAGAGCCATCCTGATTTCGTTACGCATGAACATTTTTTTCAAAAAAACGACGATTGCTATTCCCGCCGACCTCTCCCAGCCAGAAGTTTCCTCTGTGTACCTGAACAACCGCGATCTGCACATCTGGTGCACTGGATGATGGTTACAGGCCGTGGTCGTGCTCTCTTTTTGTCTATACCACTGAACGGTTACAGTGTTTTGGCCTTTCTCCGTTCTGCGCGTCTACCAGTTATTTTACCATTCTCTGACAAAGTAACTGCGACTTCACTGTATTTCTCGTATGCTTTTCCCGTAGCATTATCGTCGATCGCGTACCAATATCACCACAACGCATGCCAAGAGGTTTTGTGTGGAAATCATACGTAACCGTTCAGCGGGGCCAAAACACCCAGTACAGCGGCTGATAACCTGAGGGAAAAAACAACGGCAGAACTATTCTTGGGGTAGGTAAGGCAGGGCCGGCAAAGCAGCCTTGCCGGAGAATGCAGAGCTGACGACCTCGGTCAGAAAGTCGAAAGAATTGACGCCGTGCAGGCGGCAGGTGGTAATGACGGACAGCAGCCGTTCGGTAAACCGCTCACCGGTGTCGGACTGAGAGCCGAAGCAGAGTTT
>JBKEBZ010000104.1:0-34928 GCA_047973425.1 Desulfopila sp. | reverse complement strand
CTTACGTTTTTTCGGACGAGTCAGCACAATTTCTTGCGTTCCCGCCCTGATTTTTCCCTTGAGCTTCTGGCTGACCGTATAGGTCTTTCTGGTCTTTTCGTTGTATGCCGTAATCCGTTCATAAACGTAAATATCGCCATTCGGACGCCTTTCGCGCCTCTCTCCGATGTGAGTTTTTCCGGTTATTGGTTTGGCCATGTAGAAATTCCTCATTTAAGTGTGCGTATAGCTATAATACGTGCACTTTAAAAAGCAAGAAAAAAGCACGGCTTTTCAACGAAACCGTGCTTACGGAATGGCGATATTGGATTAAAGTGTACGCTTTACCCGATTTTCAGGCTAGTGATAGCAAATACATATCTGTGATGAAATTTCTCTTGGGCCTCGATTGACGAGAAACGCTCTCGCTTCTCGACAGGCTCTGGCCTTAAGGAGGGGAGGCAGCAAACCTCCCAACTGCCGCCTGAGGCCGCAAAGCCCCTTTCCTCTTGGCCAACACTCTGGTTTTTCGGAAAAAATATTTACCACAATATTTGCAAAAAAAAACTGGTGATGGTACATAGCAGTATTGTCAAATTTTGTTTTCCCGTGAAGGAGCAGTTCTCTACTGATTTTATGGTCTCGACGATTTTGCCAGCCCAGCTCCCGTTTTCCCGGTTCTCTTTGCGTATCTTTCTCGGATGTCTCCTCTTCATCTGGGCTGCTCCTGTCTCCCTGCAGGCCCAAACGACCGAGGACCAGATCCTGGAAGCGATGCGCCGACAGCTGGTCTGCTTTCCCATGGAGCTTATCTCTGTTAAAGAGCCGGAAATCGTGATCAAATCCGAGGAGATGTGTCTTGCTCTCATCTACAGGGATCTGGGTGCCCAGTTGCTATGGGTTGGAGCCGACGGCCCCAGCGCCAAAGCGGCGACCATCCTCAAATATATTCAAAACGCCGACGCACACGGTCTGGAACCGGCAGACTACAATATCGAGAGACTGCTCGGCCTGTGGAATTCCACCAACCCGGACGATCTGGCCCAGCTGGAGACCAGCCTGACCTACAGCCTGGTAAAATACATTCATGATATCAGCTATGGACAGGTAGATCCCCATATGCTCGATCCTGAACTGTTCGCCGAGGCCGGGGATCGTGATTTTCGCCCGGTTCAGACCATCAGACAGGCCCTGGCCGCCAGTGATCTCGAGCAATATCTGGCCATGCTGCCGCCTCAACACCATCATTACCGCAACCTGCAGCAGGCCTTGATCCACTACCGGCAACTTACTGCGGCCGGTGGCTGGCCGCAGTTGGCCGATGGTGAATCGATTCGCCCGGGAGAACACGGTCCGCGGCTCACCACGGTCCGTCAGCGGTTGAGGATCACTGGCGAGTATGGCAGCCACGACCCGGCCCAGGATGACCAGCGCTATGACCCAGCGCTGGTCAAGGCGGTGAAGCTCTTCCAGAAGCTGCATGGCCTCAGCCAGGACGGCGTTATCGGTCAAAAGACCAGGACGGCGATGAATATCACCGCCCCGCAGAAGGTGGATATGATCCGCATCAACCTGGCCCGCTGGCGCTGGCATAACCACAACCTTGGCGACAAATACGTTCTCGTCAACATTGCCAGCTTCAATCTCCAGGCCTACGAGGGCGACGCGGAAAAACCGGTGCTTGACTTTGCGGTCATTGTCGGGCAAGACCAGCATCAGACGCCCGTTTTCAGTGATACCATAGCCTATCTCGACTTCAACCCCTATTGGAATGTCACCCCAAGTATCGCGGCCAATGAAGAGCTTCCAGCCCTGCGCAAGAACCCGAACAGTCTGGTCAAGCGCCATATCAGGCTCTTTTCCAGCTGGCAGGCGGACGCCATCGAACTCGACTCGACAACCATGGACTGGCAGGCCATCAGTCCTGGACGAATGCGCGGTTACAAGCTGCGCCAGGACCCGGGGCCCTGGAACGCACTGGGCAAGGTAAAGTTCGTGTTCCCCAACCGGTATTCCGTCTACCTGCACGACACGGTCTCCCCCTACCTGTTTCAGAGAACCAAACGGGACTTCAGCCACGGCTGTATCCGGGTGAGCGATCCTCTCGAACTGGCCATCTTCATTCTCGATGGCCAGGCAGGTGACTGGACCAGAGACAAGGTCATGGCGGTATATAATCGAGATACCAGAAAAACTATTGGATTGTCGAGCCCGATCCCTGTTCATATCACCTACCAGACGACCTGGGTGAACAGTGATGGCTCGATTCATTTCAACAACGATATCTATTCACGTGATGAACAACTCCTCAGCATCTTCATTAAGTGACTCTTCTTCAGATCAACCTTAAAGTGAGGTACACCGTCAAATGACTGCTGATCCGAAAAAATATTTGCTGAACCGACGCAGGCTTCTCCTTGGTTCGGCGCAGCTGGCTTTGGGCCTCTGCCTCGTCTCTCCTGCCCAGGTTCTGGCCAAATACACCTCCACGGTGCCGGTCCTCAGAGACGACAAAAAACATAGCCCACGACAGAACAGACCGATAACACTCGTTAATACCCACACCCAGGAAGAGTTCCAACTCCGCTACTCCGGTAAATCCTGCCCACCGGCCATTCGCCGAAGTCTCTACTCCTTTCTCCGGGATTATCGAACGGGCGATGTGCACCCCATTGATTTCCGGCTGATGGATATTCTCTACACTATCCAGCGGGAAACGGGCAGCAAGGGAATTTATGAAGTGATTTCCGGTTATCGATCGCCAAGGAGCAATGCCCTGCTACGCAATCGCTCAAGAGGCGTTGCCAAAAACAGTCTTCATCTCAAGGGACAGGCCATCGATGTCCGGCTGACTGACCTGCCGACTCGGGAACTGCGTAATGTCGCCATTTCGCTCAAGGCTGGTGGGGTTGGCTACTATGCCCAATCCGATTTCGTTCATATCGATACCGGCAAGGTTCGAAGCTGGTAAATAGTCGCGCGCCGCTGCTCTTTCCGCAGGTCTTGTCGGTAGACAAGACAAAACATACGCGGTATGCCGGTTTAGCGGCGCCCTGAGCCCTTCCCGGCGGCGGGGTTGAGAAAATTTACCCATCATCTCCACCAAGCCATATTGGACCAGGTCAAACCACAACTGGCGGATCGGCCTTCTGATGTCATGCCGCCAGTAACCCGGCTACTGTGAACTCCTGCCTGCAATAGCGTCTGGCACGACACCGAGAATGGCTCCACAATCTGACGCGGCCTCTACGAACCTGACCCCACCTCAGCCATGACCAGTTCTATTGACATCGATCTGTTTTTGCAAACCGTTCGAGACTCTATCGTGAACACACCGGTTCCGGTCGTCGACCTCATCGCGGTGCAGACGAAAGATCCCTACCGGGTGCTGGTAGCCACCATCCTCTCCGCCCGAACCAAGGATGAAACCACCGCCAAGGCGGCAGAACGGCTCTTTCGCCAGGCGGGAAATATCGACGAACTTGCCCGACTCTCCCGGCAACAGATTGAAAAACTCATCTTCCCTGTTGGGTTCTTCCGTAACAAGGCAGAGTATTTAACCAAACTTCCCGCCAGCCTGGTCCCTTTCGGCAACCAGGTCCCCAAGACCATTGACGAATTGGTCAAGCTACCGGGTGTCGGCCGCAAGACGGCAAACCTGGTGCGCAGCGTGGCCTTCAATCTTCCGGCAATCTGTGTCGACACCCACGTCCATCGGATTATGAATATCTGGCAATACGTGACGACCAACACCCCGTTGCAGACAGAGATGGCGCTACGGGAAAAACTGCCGGAAAAACACTGGATACCCGTCAACTCCCTCCTCGTGGCCTTTGGGCAATCGCTCTGTAAGCCGGTCCGGCCCCATTGCGATATTTGTCCTTTACGGCAGTTATGTCCAAAAACCGGGGTGATTCCCCGGAGCCTGCCGAAAACAGCTTCCCGGGCCAAAGGCAAAGGTGGGGAGGTCGTCAAATGCATCTCCTGGAACGTCAATGGAATCCGCGCCGTTGAAAAGAAAGGCTTTGTCGATATACTCGCCAGCCTCGATGCCGATATCATCGGCCTGCAGGAGACCAAGGCCCAGCGCGACCAGCTCTCGGAGGCGCTTTTGCAACCGGATGGGTACTTTTCCTATTGGCACAGCGCCGAGCGCAAGGGATATTCGGGAGTGGCGGTTTATACCCGTAAAAGGCCGATCCGGGTCATCGAAGGGCTAGGTGAGGAGCGTTTTGACAGGGAAGGACGTATCTTGACCCTGGAATACGAACAGTTTTTCTTTAGCACCATCTATTTCCCCAATGCCGGGGACGGTCTTAAGCGACTGGACTACAAACTCGATTTCAACGATAAGCTGGTCTCCTTCATCAATGATCTGCGCGACCAGAAACCGGTTGTCGTCTGCGGCGACTTCAACGTCGCTCACAAGCCCATCGATATAAAAAATCCTGAGAGCAACGAGAAGAACGCCGGTTACACCCCAGAGGAACGACACTGGCTGGATACGTTTATCGAGGCCGGCTATGTCGATACCTTCCGGATATTCAACCATGACCCCGACAACTACACCTGGTGGAGTTATCGTTATAACGCCAGAGCGAGAAACATTGGCTGGCGGATTGATTATTTCTTTACTGATAACAAGGATGTAGATAAAGTTATCACTTCACTGATCCTCGCCGATATCACCGGCTCTGACCATTGCCCGATACAGCTCGAGTACCGGGTGTAGTCAATTGGTCAATTCCCCCGAAACGCCTCGGCGGAAAAGCGCCTGAGTGCAGCAATCCCCGTCAGAGAATGCGCCCTCCCAGGTCAGTTTCTTGGGGAGAAATCGACAGTATTTTGAATATTTTTCAAAATATCGTTCAATCCCTGCAAGGAGTTCTGAAACGATCTGCTCTGCCGGTCGCGCGGTCGTGGCAAATCCACGATCAGGTCATAGGCGAAGGCTCCTCGGTCAGTCGACATCACCAGAATACGATCACTCAGGTAAACAGCTTCTTCGCTATCGTGGGTGACCATTACGACCGGTTTCAAATTGCGGAGCCACAACGCCTCAAACTCTTCCTGGAGCCGGTGCCGCATCTGGTAATCGACTGCGCCAAACGGTTCATCCATAAGAAGAAGTTCCGGGTCGGAAGCCAGGGCCCTGATGACCGCCGTACGCTGTTTCATCCCTCCAGATATCTGACTTGGATAGAGATTTTCAGAACCATTCAACTGGGCAATATCGAGGAGCCGCGCCAACCGAGCCTGCTGTTGCTCCTTTGAAATCTTCTTTTGCTGCATGGGGAAAAGAATATTTTCTTTTACAGTCATCCAGGGAAAGAGGGCGAAGTCCTGGAAGACGAACCCCCGATCCGGCCCTGGGCAGGTTACCTGCTCACCATTGAGCAGAATGACACCCTTGTCTGCCTGCTGAAAACCCGCAATGATGGTCAGCAACGTCGTTTTTCCGCAACCCGACGGACCAAGAAGACAGACAAACTCGCCTCCTTCCACCGAAAGATCGATGTCCTCTAATACCGTTTTGGCTGGACCGCTGCCGTTGAAGGTTTTGCTGATGTCGCGTAACTGCAGATGCATTGTCTTCCTTTCTCCAGCATGGCTGGACCAGGTAGCCTCAGCCACAACAAAACATGAAACTCCCAGGCACAGGTTCCATCCCCTCCCCGGTAAATTTCGGACCAAAATAATCAGGAAATAAACCGCCAGCGGGTCACCAGCCGCTCAAGGAGCAGGATAGTCAGGTCGATCAAATACCCGACCATGGCGGCGATAATCATCAGGGCAACCAGCAGAGATGTTTCCATCTCTGTCTGGGCTTCAATCATAGAGAAACCGAACCCGGCACTCGTCGCGATGAACTCCGCTCAAATGACGCTCATCCACCCGGCACTCAACCCGAGTCGAAGACCGGTAATGATGTCTGGCATGGCTCCTGGCAGAGTAATGCGTGAAAAAATACAGAATTTTCCAGCCCCCATCGAACGTGCGGCATGATAGTAATTGACGGGCACCGCTCTGACTCCCGCCATGGTATTGAGCAGGATCGGAAATGTTGCAACCATGGCGATGAGAAACAGGGTTGGCCCATCTCCCAGGCCGAACCAGACGATGGTCAGCGGCACCCAGGCCATGATGGGAACCTGCCGCAAGGGACCGATAATCGGATCGACCAGCCTGTAAACGGTCGTTGAATATCCCATGCCAAAGCCAATTGGCATGCCAATCGCCAGCGCAATGGTCAGGCCGATCATCACGCGTTTGAAGGTGATTCCCAGATTGGTGAGTGTTTCCACATCCTGAAGAGCGAAAAACATCGCCTTCAAGGTTTGCCAGGGCGACGGCAGCAGCAACTCGCTATTGTAATAGCCTGCCGCCAGCTGCCAGAGGATAAGTAGGGTGGCGAAGGTTATCGCCTGATATATATGCTTACGGACGTTGATTCCGACCCGGGTCAGGCTCACTCGCGCTGGTGGAAGTTGGAAGGGCAGGTGAAACGAACGTTCATTTTTTTCCATTTTCTCACATCTCTCATGGTACTATCTGCCGATACGTATGTGCGCATCAGCTCTAACAGGTTGGCCGCATCATCCATTTCCCTGACTGCCCGGCCGTAACTCGTGATAAACTCGTGAAACGAAACACTCTCTTGTATGTATTTCTTGGCAACCAGCATATACGTGCAGACATCTTCACCATCCATGGAAGCCGAAGTGAGGTTCCCGGCCAAAGCGAAGACCCGGGTGATATCGACAACCGCTCCTTCGACCACCTTTCTGGCAAAGGCAAAGGGCACGGCACCGTGGAACATCGGTACCGGCCGCCCCGCTGTCCCGAACCGTTTGCGCACAATCTTACGCTGGAAGGCTCTTTTTTGCGAAACCGCTATTTGCGGATGGCTCACGTCACCATCACCGCGGTAGATCAGAATGTCCGAATTCATCATCACTGGTCCGACGATCTCGAAACTTCTGTCTTTTTCAACCAGTTCACGGGCAGCGTCAGGGCAGACTATGGCCATATCGAGATCACCGGAACCCATGGCGTACTGCGCAGCACTGCCACAGCAATCATACAGGGTATACGGCGAAAAACGGACGGCGTGAACACCCTTTCTCCCAAGATTTTCATCGAGAATGTAACGGGCAAGTAAACCTGCCGCGCCATCCGGTATTCCTATCTTGAGAGTTCGCTCTCCCTGCTTGGCCACTGTCAGCCAGAGGAGCACAGTTGACAGCAGCGCAACAACTCCCAGCAGAAAACGCCTTTTCATCAGAGCGACTCTTTATGCTCGCAGACTTTCCGCCTTTTTCTTCCAGTCTTCATAGGACATGCCAACCGGAAAAACCGGATCGACCTTCTTTCTGATGAATTCGTTAAAATCGGTAATGTCATTACTCTGCAAAAAGGAGGTATTGACAATTTCGTGGTAGAGTGGCGCTCTTGGGAATATGCCGATGTCGACATTATGGGCTACGGTTTCGTTGTACCCGTCTTCCTCGAGATTCCAGCACAGAGTCCTCGTCTCGCCAACGGTCTTTTTATAGATGGTCATTAGGCCGACTTCATACGGTACATGATAACTTTCGGCAAATATCTTTGCCGTATCTATTGGATTGGTATAGATATATTGGAGCGCAAGCACATGAGCGACAACCATTTTCTGGGCAAGACGGGGATGCTTGGCGACAAACTTCCGATTCATGACTTGAGCACAGCATATCCCCCAGGTGCCGTTAGGAAAGAGATCGAAGGTTCGAATGATTTTACCGGTATTTTCATATTCCGCCATCGACCCCCAGGGATCGCAGCAGTTGAAGGCGTCAAGATGCCCGGCCCTGAATGCGAGATATTCATCCCGGTCGGTCATCACAAAATTTTGATAATGTTTCGCCTCTCTCGGAATATCATTCTGCATCGCATAGGTGATCCACCAGCCATTGTTTTTCTCCGGGTTGGAGCCGAGGGCGACCTTTTTGCCCAGGAGGTCTTCTGGTCTCTTCACAAAGTCCTTGGCTACAATATACATTGAGCCACCTTTGTGGTTATGGGCGACAGCCACCATCGGCGAACCTTTCATGATCCCTTTGGTCATGCCGACAAAACCAATATAGCCGACATCCATTTTTCCTGCGGCCATGGCCTGAGGCACCTTGCCATTACCGACGACCTCCACATTCAGACCTAGGTCCGCGAAGATTCCGGCATCTCTTGCTACCGGCGCAGCGGTCATATGATCACAGTCATAATAGCCCAGATGAATGGTGTAATCGTCGTCTTTACCCAGCACCAGGCTCGGCGCAGCAAATCCTGCGGCAGCGGTGACACCAAGGGTTGTTGCCTCTTTCAGAAAGGTTCGGCGTGATATCTTTTGTGGTGTTTTCATCATTCTTCTCTTTACTCTTTTCTCGAATTGACCTGTAAGCCAAGATCATCAGCAGCAATCTTCCATCCCTTCACCGAACAGGTCGACCAGTTGTCCCTCTTCAATACGAAAAATGGCGTATCCGACCTTGGCCCCTTTTCGCCCCTGGAGAATGAATTCCAGCGGCGGCTTGTCGTCAATATCGCGAAACTGGATGATCTGGTCGGTGACAGGCGCCGGTACCGCGTTTGTCTCAGTGGGCCTGTCCTGCGGAAAATGAATGATCGACATCTCGTTACGCTGAGGGCTGAGTCGATAGATAACGATCAGGTCGTCTCTGTTGTCATTGTCCAGGTCGGCCTGGGCGTATTTCAATATGGTTTGTCCGGGATGCCTTCTGCTGAAAAACTGCAGCATCTCGTTTTCTGATAAAGCGGCAGCGGTAAAGTCTTTCTGATCACCAGTCTCCTGGAGCCCCGAACCAGAGCCTCTCCTTATGAGAAGTACGACAAGCACAGCAAAAAAAATGGCTAAAATAGCCAGATAACCGGTACTCGATCGCCATGCGCGATGGAGTTTCATACCGCGACCCTTTGCCAGAGGTTTGTGATAAATGGCCTGTAAGCGCGCAGAAAAAGGAAGAGAAGTATCAGCGAACAGGCGATTTGCAGTGGCTCAGGGACAGAAACGATCAACCGATTAGCCAGGCCAATGGCCTGCTGACCCTTGTCAAGATTGTAAAATGGCACGAAACCGGGCAGAAGATACTGGTTGGTCAGCCAGCCGATACCCAGTGAACTGAGCACAACGAGGCTACTGTAGAGGAGCGCCGCTCGCTTACCGATCATTTTGTAAATACTGATAAGTTCCGGAAGATTGGTGGCTGCCCCCGTCATCAGAAAGGTTATCGCAACCCCCGGTGCGGCTCCGGTGGCAACCAGCGCGGCGACAAGCGGGATATGTCCGACCGCGCAGACATAGAGTACCGATCCTAAAACGGCTATGCCTGCAATCGATATCATTCCTGGGCTGCCGAGATATCCCTGGATAAGATGAGGTGGGATCGCGACGATAAGTATTGCCGCAAGCACAACGCCCAGAACGATATATTTGCCAACCATGGTACCTAACTCAAAAATTCCCCAGGAAAAGCCAATCTTCAGACGTTGCCAAGGTGCGATCTGTCCCTCGCTTTCAAAAGCTGCCTGCTCGATCTGACTCTCCATGCCGGGAGCATGGATCTCTTTGCCGGCCAGTAAATTGCCGATAAGCCCGATAACAACCGGTACCAGAAAACCACCAAGCAGATAGATTGTCGCTATCTGGGGTCCGAGCAGACCGTAAGCCAGAAGAAGCGCAGCCGGATTGATTATCGGGGTCGCCACCATGAATGCCAGAGTGGGGCCGAGATAGGCACCGGTATAGTACATGCCAAGCCCCAGGGGTATCACACCGCAACTGCAAATGGGCAGGAGCATACCGGAGAGCGTCGCCTTGAAGATGGCTGATATTCCCCTGTGTCCCAACGCCTTCTGGAATTTGGCCGGATCGAGAAACTGGCGGAGCAGGCCAGCCATGATAAAACTGACAACAAGCCATGGCGAGACATCTCCCAGAATATCCCAGGCCGTCAGGAGAATGTCGGAAAACAGCCGTTCCATCTGCAGGTTACGCTCCAACAGCCTGACTGATAGCTTTTTCGATGATCTCTTTTGTGAGGTTTTCGTATCTCTTGGTACCGTTGATAATCATGGTACCTTTGGAGATCATGCCGTACTTCTTCAGGTAATCGAAATCCTTACCGGCATAATAGATCGACACATCTACCCTGTCGCCAAAACCGGCAGCGATATTTCTGATATTTTCGCCATGTTCGTCACAGCAGGCACAGGTATTGATGAATTCGACTTGAACTCTGCTCATTCTCTTTTCTCCCAAAGGTATTTTTTACTGCGCGTTCATTAGCGGAACAAAGAAGCGAGAACCGAACTCGACCGCTTCTTCAAGAGTGAAAACCTCTCTGTTTTCATGGTCTGCCGCAAGCCATCTCTTGGCCACTTCGGCATCTCGTAAAAACAGCATCTCCATGCAAAGGCTGTTGGCGCAGCATGAACAGGTGCTTGCTGCCCCCCAAACGATTCCGAACTGTAGATCTGCCGTCTCGGCCAGATTTTTAATGACGTTTCCGCTCTGCTCGATGGAAACAGGCGCACCGGACACCCTGCATCTTGAGCTGACCAAGGTATCCATTTTAAACATCGGGCTGACGGAGAGGGCATCCAGAGCACACATCGCGTTCACGGTATGGCCATTGATCACGACCCGGTGCTCCCGCTCTTCCATGGTGAACGGATAGGCGCCAACCGGCTCGCCCCGCTCCGAAAAAACCACCATATCGCTGGCCTTGAAAACAGCGACAGCCTCATCGACGTCGTCAATATGGGCTGCCATTTCTTCTCTGGTAAGGATGCGACCGTTTTCGACAAAGGAGGACAGAATCTTTTGATGGAGTTTGCTTAACTCGGGTCCACATGCCTGCTGTTTTGCTTTCAGGGGGAGTACACTCATCAGCCGCGCAAGGGCCTTTTCTATTTTCATGATTCTCTCCAGATCTGTCCGGTTGTTTCACTCTTTTGAAAAATTTTTCTCTTTTATCCGAAAATCGCCGACAAGGAGTCGTTGGCACTTCCTCGGGATTTTCATGGTTTGTTGTGGCTGAGAATACCTGGTCCAGCCATGCTGGTCAGCTGCACGTCCATTACGCCTCATCGTCTGGATAGGCAGGTCTCCTGCCAGGGCAGCAGGAGACAAGCATCATTGCCCCCCATCGATTGCACACGCCTTTTCAGAGATGACTCGCAAGAATCGTTATGCTACAATGCAGTAACTGCAGCAGCTTGAAATCATTTAACTGTTGCCACATTTACAATGACAATGTCAGATATGTCAAATCGTAATTACCTATCAGTGAACGGGAGTAGCCGATAGTTTACCGATACGCATCTTCAAGATTGGCTGATAAGGTCGAGCAAGCGCTGAGGCGGGTAGTGTATAGGAAACTGTCTGTTTATGGTCCAGTTGAGGCAGGTAGCTGCAGGAACATGATAGAGATAGAGACGACAGGTGCCAAAAGAAGATAACGCCTCAGCCAATCCGTCAGCGGCGATCTGAAACTCTATCTGCAGGGGCAACATCCTAAGATGTCGTGAAGCGATTGACTCGACCAACCTGTTTCCTTTATTATGGCCGAGCCCTGGGTCAATTAAGCGCGTCATGGACCAAAATCTCCATCACCCATTGCCGAAAAGACTGCCTGGCTACCTTCTGCTGCAGCAAGAAAACACCTTATCAGATACCGATATCATGACTGAACTATCGATCATTATGCTGGCCTGGTTTGCCGGTGGCTTCGTCAATGGAGTTGCCGGATTTGGTGCCGCGATGGTCGCCATGCCACTGCTGGCCCCCTTTCTCGATCTCTCCGTTGCCGTGCCCAGTTGCACGCTGATTGTGCTCTGCCTCAATATACAGGTGGGCTGGACCTTTCGTCGCTTTATCGAGTGGCGCTATCTCAAGGGGATTGTCTACGGTGCCGTTCCCGGCGTGATCGTGAGTATGCTGGTGCTGGAGTACATTGCCGAAAAGCAGCTGAAGGCAGGTATGGGTATTTTCATCACCTGTTACGCTCTATGGAATCTCTGGGCAGGCAAGACGACAACGCGAACCATCAGCCATCTCTGGGGGTACCTGTCGGGGATCCTCTCCTCGGCCTTCGGCATGGCCTTTGGCTTCAACGGGCCGCCGCTGGCCATCTACGTTGCTTACTGCGGCTGCCCTTCCCAATCGGTAAAGGGCATTCTCGGCGCTGGCTTCATCATCACAAGCTCCTGTATCGTTCTCGCCAAATTTGCCACAGGTCAAGTCGATAAAACGGTACTCATCATCTTTGCAGCCGCCACTCCGGCCGTGATTATCGGCAGCAAACTCGGCATCAAACTCTCCGCATCTCTGAGTGAATACTCCTACCGTAAGCTCCTTTTTCTCGCCCTGGCGATGATGGGAATGAAAATTACCTGGTCAGGCCTCATTTGAACAAACGTCCCCATCAGGACAGGGACCCTCTTTTCGCGAGAGCCCATCTGGTGAAACATCCTTGCTGGAGCTGGCACGGAATTGATCTGTATCCGGTGGTTATCGGCCAAAGGATGAGCGCGTCCTCTGCCCACGATTCCCTGGCAGCTGACCACCAGATTTACCGAGGAGGCTTTTGCCGGATCGAGAGAACAATGGCAAATATCAGCGCCCCGGTGGTCAATGTTCCCCAGAACGGGTTATCGGTCAGCCACTCCACCACCGTCCAGAGCGAGAGCAGGAAGATCACCAGCACCCGACGCCAGACAGGCTGGAAAAACTTTCTATCCCTTTCATCAAAGGCCATCTTCTTTTACCCCCATCAGCCCAATCGAGGCTTTTATCCGAAACTCGTCAGCACGGAAAACGCTGTTACCGCGTCGAGAAGTTTCATGGTTCGTTGTAGCTGAGGCTTATGGTCCAGCCATGCTGGTTTATATGCAACTCATCAGTACGGAAAGCTCTGTTACCGCACCGAAGAGTTTCATGGTTCGTTGTGGCTGAGGCTTATGGTCCAGCCATGCTGGTTTATATGCAACTCATCAGTACGGAAAGCTCTGTTACCGCACCGAAGAGTTTCATGGTTCGTTGTGGCTGAGGCTTATGGTCCAGCCATGCTGGTTAGCCCGCGTAAACGTTCACCAGCACCCCATTTTCGTCCGATCAGGCCTCCTCACAGAGCAAACTCTTGGGCAACGGCCCGCTTGAACGAATCTGGAGTACTGGATAAACGTTTACAGATCCAGGTTACGGAACATTCCCGGTATCACCGGTGAACGATTACTAGCCCGCAATTCTCACCGACGCTGTGGCCATATGTTGCGTTTCTGGATGAACTCTGCCTGTTCTCAATACTGTCTGACCTTGGCGATATTTTCTCTCAGATCGTGATGGGCCGCAAGAACGCTGTCCTTTTTCGACACCTCCGGCGTCCCTACCCTCCACCAGGAGAGATAGCCATCGGTCATGGAATCGCAGTCGACCTTGATATCGATCAGGGTCGTCACCGGGCTCTCTTTGGCCTCGCTGACCGCCTGGCACAGCTCGGTCGAATTGCGCACCGTCCAGGTTCGGCAGCCATATCCTGCGGCAATCTTGGCGTAATCCACCGGAATCGGTGCCCCTTCCTGGTCGAGCCGATCGGTTTTGGGGTTGCGGAAACGCAGTTCGCAACCGAACTTCGGGATTCCCTGACTCCGCTGGAGATTGTCGATACAGCCAAAGCCGTTATTGTCGAACAGGATGATGTTGATTTTGATCCCCTCCTGAATAGAGGTCAACAGCTCGGAATGCAGCATCACAAAGCTGGCATCTCCGGTCATCGAATACACCTCCCGATCCGGAGCAGCCATCTTGGCGCCAACTGCACCAGCGACCTCATAGCCCATACAGGAAAAACCATATTCCATATGGTAGGAATCCTTGTGCCGCGACCGCCAGACCCGCTGTAAATCGCCCGGCAGGCTGCCTGAGGCACCGACGACGATACCGTCGGCGGCAAAGAGCTCTTCGTTCATCAGGCCAAGGGCTCTGAGCTGGGAATAGCCCCGGTTAGGGCCAAGTTCCTCGCTGTAGAGCCGGTCCACCTCAACCTGCCACCTCTCCCTGCTCTCGGCAATCTCGGTGGTATAGGCGGATTTCCACCTCCGCCTGGCCAGTTCTCTGCCAAGGGCCTTAAGCCCTCTGCGGGCATCGCAGATAAAGGGGTGAGCGTTCATCTTGTAGGCGTCAAAACCGTTGACATTCAAAGAAAGCACCTGGACATTTTCATTCTTGAACGACCATTTGCTGCCGGTGGTAAAATCCGAGAGCCGGGTGCCGACCGCGATAATCAAATCGGCCTTTTCACTGATCTCGTTGGCGGCCCGGCCCCCGGTCACCCCCATACCGCCCAGGTTCATGGGATGGTCCCAGTCGATTGCACTCTTACCCGCCTGGGTTTCACCAAACGGCACCTGGAAATCGCTGCAGAAGGTGGCCAGGGCCGCCCCTGCCTCGGAGTACTTGACCCCACCGCCACAGATCACAATGGGCTTCTGGCTGCCGGCAATGAGATCCGCTGCCCGGCTGACCGCCTCGGCAGCAAGCTCTCTTCGTTCTATATAGTGGACGCGCTTGGCAAAAAAATCCAGCGGATAATCCCAGGCCTCGGCCTGAACGTCCTGAGGTAGAGCCAGGCATACCGCCCCGGTATCGGCAGGATCGGTCAGAACTCGCATGGCGTTGAGCGCTCCAGTCATCAGCTGTTCCGGGCGGTTGATCCGGTCCCACAGGCGGCAGACCGGGCGAAAGGCGTCGTTGGCGGTGATGGAATAATCGTTAAACTGCTCCATCTGCTGGAGCACCGGGTCAGGTTGACGACAGGCGAAAACATCGCCAGGCAACAGCAAAACGGGAATCCTGTTGACCGAGGCCAGACCCGCGGCAGTCACCATGTTCAGGGCACCGGGGCCAATGGAGGAAGTAACGGCCATGATCTTGCGCCGGTTATTCTGTTTGGCATAGGCAATGGCGACATGGGTCATCCCCTGCTCATTGTGGCCCTGATAAAATTTCAAGGAATGGTCCTGCTCCTGGAGGGCCTCGCCCAGACCGACCACACAGCCATGCCCGAAAATACCGAAGACGCCGTTCACAAACTTCTCCTCTCTGCCGTCAAAGGAGATATACTGGTTGTCCAGGAAATGCACCAGGGCCTGAGCCATGGTCAGCTTTGCCGTTTTCATTGCGCTCATTCTCCTCTCTGTTCAGTTGCTGTTCAGGTCAGGTCTGCCCATCCGGTTCCAGGAGCAATGGGTATTTTCTCTGCCGTGCCGGGACAGTGACACAGCCATACGCAGGGGGATATGGCCACGCCCTCGCCCTTTCTAGCCGCGGCGCAGGACCGGCAGGCGGAACCGGCAGATGACCTGATGACCCGTCCCGCCTTGACCGGTATCCCGGCACGGTAACGGAACTCGCCGCGCCGCTGCGCCTTGGCTAAACAATCAGCCATCATCCGAAGGCCATGTCTCCCCTGGCAGATGTATCCTGCAGTTTTCATCTCATAGCAAAATAGAATTTTTAGTCTATTAAGCAGGCAATTTCAAGCTCGAAAAGAATATTATTTCCAGTAGAGACAAAAATAAGTTGCCACAACCCGCCACACATGCTACTCGTGTAGAAAATATAGTTCATTTTATAAAAAATGGAATATACAATCTTTTCCATGTGTTCATTTTTGGTCGGTAAACCAATCAGTGGCAATCGTGACTGATGAAAGGAAGGCAGCAGGCAGACAAGATGTAATCGTCCACCACGTTTTGCACCAAGGTGAGTAAACTCCGAACTGTACCCCTTAGCACTGCATGTTCGCTAACAAAGTAATTTCACGAGATTTGCTGCTTGGCGAAACACTTTGATCGAATGAAAATGCGGTGCCGAGGAACGGTTACGGCATCATGAACAATCTGCTCTCATACTGGAGGGAAGCATCATGAACAGACGTGAACGCGTAATGGCCATACTCAATCATCAGCCGGCAGACAAGATCCCCGTTGACTGCGGCAGCATGCATTCTTCAGGAATTGGCGCAGTACCCTACAACGCCTTAAAGAAAGCCCTGCATATCGAAGGTGGTGAGACCAAGGTTTACGATATCATTCAGCAACTCGCCATTCCCGAAGAGTGGTACCTTGAGCGTTTTCAGGTCGATGTCATCGATCTGGCCAGGGTCTTTGCCAATGAGGCCAACGACTGGCAAGACTGGGTACTCCCGGACGGCTCCCCAGCCAAGATTCCGACCTGGTTGAAAATCGAACAGAAGGGCAAAGAGTGGATCTGCCTCAACAACGACGGTGAGGAAATCGGCCTGATGCCTGAAGGCTCTTTCTATTTTGACCAGACCATCTGGCCCCTGTACGGCAAGCATCCGGAAAATTTCGACAACCTGGAGTCGCTGTTCGACCGGATTCTTTGGACCCACTGTACTGACCCGCTGTCAAAAAACATCAAAAACCCGAAATTTTTCAACCAGCTGTCTCAGACAGCCCAAAAAGTCTACGAAGAAACGGACTATGCGATCACCCTCAATTACGGCAGCCTGTACTTCGAATTGAGTCAATGGGTTTACCGTAACGACGAATTACTGATGCGGCTGATCAGCGACACCAAGATGATCAACAGGATGCTGGACAAGTTGACGGAAATTCATCTGGCACGGCTCGAACCATTGCTGGAGGCAGTAGGCCCATACGCTCAGGTGATCATCTTTGGCGACGATCTCGGCACCCAGAACAACTCGTTCATTTCCCCGACCATGTACCGTGACATCTTTTTTCCCCGACACAAGGAAATTTTCGAATTCGTCAAGAAAAAAACCAATATGCGCACGTTTCTCCACTCCTGCGGCGCTATCTCCAATCTCATTCCCGACCTGATCGAGGCAAGTCTCGACATCCTCAATCCGGTCCAGATCAACGCCAAGGGGATGGAACCGGAGAAGCTGAAACGGGAGTTCGGCAAAGATATGGTTTTCTGGGGCGGTGGGGTCGATACCCAGCACACCCTGGCCAACGCCACCCCGGACGAGGTGAGAAAGCAGGTACGGAAGAACAGTGAAATCTTCATGCAGGACGGAGGATTCGTTTTCGCCCAGGTACATAATATCCTTGCCGGAGTACCAACTGACAACATTCTTGCCATGTATGACGAGGTAAACACGATCAGATATAAGTAGTTCACGGCGAAAATCGACCAGAAATCAAGCTCTTTTCCAGAGACGACAGCAACGAGAGTGAAGAAACGGTAAAACGCTAGGCAAATCTACTCTATGAGGTGATAGAAATGGCAGTGAAAGAGATCTACGAAGCCGTCCTGATCTTTAACGGACCAAGCGTCGCTAACTTGGTCGAAAAGGAGATCGAAGCGGGCACCGACGTCAGCGACATCCTCAATAACGGTCTCATCGGCGCAATGGATGAAGTCGGTGCCCGGTTTTCCGCCGGCGACTTCTTTGTTCCGGAGATGCTGATGGCCGCCCGAACCATGAAGGCGGGTCTTGAAAAGCTGGCACCGCATCTGGCGGCAGGGGCGGCCACATCACGCGGAACCGTGGTGATAGGCACGGTCAAGGGCGATCTCCACGATATCGGTAAAAACCTCGTGGCCATGATGATGGAAGGGGCCGGCTTCAAGGTTATCGATCTCGGCGTCGATGTCGAGCCGGCCGCTTTTTTAGAGGCCGCCCAGGAACAGGATGCCAAGGTCGTTGCCCTTTCCGCCCTGCTGACCACCACCATGCCGGCAATGGCCAATACGGTAAAAGCCTTCAAGGAGGCAGGCTCCAGCGCCAAGGTCATTATCGGCGGAGCCCCGGTGACGCTGGAGTTTGCCGAACAGATAGGCGCCGACGGATACAGTGAGTCAGCCCCCGGTGCGGTGGATACGGCGCGATCGCTGGTCGCCTGACGGCCGTTGCCCCGGTCTATCGACCGGGCCACCCACCTTCGATTCCAGTAGGCGATGCCTCATCTGCCCCCCTCGGCGCCGAGAAGAGAACCGTAGTCAGAGGTGACTCCACCAGCCAGCGGAGCTGGACCAGGGAGCCTCAGCCACAACGAAACATGAAACGCCTGGCACGGTAACAGAGGCATGCGTGCTGAAGCCTTTCATATAGACCAGCCTTTTATTATGGAGGAACTTCGAATGGAAACGATGTACCCGACTGACTCCTATCTCATCGATGAAGATCATGTGTGGCACAAAGAGCTCGCCGTCGTCGTTTCCGCCAAAGACAAGGCGATTCTCCGGGAGTTGGCCAAGCAGGTCGCCGAAATTGCCGAACTCCCCGTCCAGCGGGAGCGTAAAGATCTCTGGGCCAGGATGGTCAATCTCCGGGAAACCCGGCCAATGGTCTGGATGTGCGATATCTGCTGGAACGAAATGGCGGTGAGTGACGAGCTCACCCTGCAGACCACCGGCACGTTCTGTCGAAATATCGAGGAAGACCTGCGTCAGACCCTGTTTCGCTGGCGCCACATGCCCTGTGACATGGTCGTCGAACCCGTGGTCTACGCGCCGCGTGTCTTCGCCAATACCGGCTTTGGCATCGACGTCCAGGAGAAAACCGTACAGACCGACGCCGACAATGCCGTCGTTTCCCATCAGTTCCAGCAACAGATCAGAAACGAAGACGACATCGCCAGAATCGTCACCCCAAAAATACTCTACAACGCCGAGAAGTCGGCCGAGAATTTTCAGGCCTACTCCGATATCTTCGACGGCATCCTCGGGGTAGAGTATCGGGGAGCACCGGGAATCTGGTACGCCCTCTGGGATAAACTGATCACCTGGACAGGCATCCAGGATACCCTGATGGACCTCATCGAGCGGCCCGAGTACATCCATAAGCTGCTCGATCGTCTCATGACGGCCTCTCTTGGGGCACTGGACCAACTCGAAGCACTCAACCTGCTCTCGCTCAACAACAACAACACCCGTATCGGCTCAGGGGCCTACGGTTATACCGACGAACTGCCCCAAGAAGGCTTCGATCCGGCTCATGTACGGGCCACCGATATCTGGGGCTGCGCCGCCGATCAGATTCTGGGCAGCGTTTCACCAAAAATGCACGAAGAGTTTGCCATGCACTACGACCGGCAATGGCTTTCCCGTTTTGGTCTGACCCACTATGGCTGCTGCGAACCTCTTCATAACAAGATCGAGTTGTTGCGAACGCTTCCCAACCTGCGACGCATCTCTATAAGCCCTTGGACCGATTTGGAGAAAGCGGCGGCCCAGGTCAACGGAGATTATGTGTTGAGCATCAAGGTAAACCCGGAAGTCCTGGCCCGAGACGACTGGCATCCGCAATCGGCCAGAAAAGAGCTCGAGACGAAAATGCAGATTGCCAAGGAGCATAACTGTCAGGCTGAAGTCATCATGAAAGATATCAGCACGGTCCGACACCAGCCACAACGGCTCTTCCAGTGGGCCGAAATCGCTGCCGAGGTGGCGCAGACCTATGGCTGAAAACATCTCTTGGAACCTGCGGCGATAAACTGATTTTCTCCACAGGCTTGCCTCTGGCTATCGAGATGGTATAATGCGGCTTCTTTTCCTGCTGAGGAGTTTCGGATACATCTCAACGCCAAGGCACCTGTATGCCAGAACATCACCCGCCCAGCGATGACATCGGGACCGAGCATCTCATGCTGCTCGAACTGGTCGAGACTCGAATGCCTTTTGGGAAATATTCAGGGCGATTACTGATCGATCTCCCCGAACCCTATCTTGTCTGGTTTGCAGGTAAGGGTTTTCCTGCCGGTAAAATTGGTCAGCTGCTTGCCCTGGTGCATGAAATCAAGGTCAACGGCCTGGAATACCTCTTTGATCCTCTACGCCAAGAGTCCTGATGCCGTGAGGCAGCACGACCGATAATAACCTCAATCCTCAGCCACAACGAAACATGAAACGCTCAAGATGACCATGACGGCAACGAACCAGGACCAAACCCGTTTTCTCTATGAACTCTACACCCTCACCGAAGGCAGCCTCGAGGCAGAGATTTCAATGTATCAGGTAGGCCAAACCGTTGGCCTCGACAAGGAGTCGACCTCATCCATGAGTCAGGATCTGATGATCGAAGAGTTGATCGAACTGAAGACCCTGTCGGGTGGAATAGGAATCAACGAGAAGACACTGCAATTTCTTGAGGACGCGGGATTGATCGCTGCCAAGGCCGGCGGCCTGACGGCCCGCCTCGGCCAGGGCCCCGTGATCAGTGAGGAGGACCGTCTGCATATCGAAAGTCTCTGCCTTGAGATAAAAAAAGCGCTGACCACAACCAGCGCCGAATACAGTCAGGTCGAGGAACTCGTTATCGATATCAAGACCGTTGAGATCCAGCTACTCTCCCCCCGCCCGAAAACCTCAGTTATTCAAGCGCTGTTCTGTTCACTGTACCAGTCGTTGGAAAAGATGGGCGCCGCCACTGTCGGAGAAAGAATCAAGGCGTTCACGGCCCAGTGACGACAGGGTTTACACTGATTGCAGCCGTGGCGGCCAGGCAGAACGAGGTACCATGGCTCTGGAACGACGGGAGAAGTCACCACACCAAAACGCCCGCCGGCCACCGGGCCGTCGGGCGTTTATCCAAAACTCGCTGGCGCGAACAGCTCTGTTACCGCGCCAGCGAGTTTCATGTTTCGTTGTGGCTCAAGGCTACCTGGTCCAGTCATACTGATTTATCTGACGATGTGCGCACACTGGACCATGGACCACACCGTAGCGTTTACCAGCCGAGCGTCAAAAACTCATGCATGGAGTTGGCAGCCTGCCGCCCGGCTCCCATGGCCAGAATGACGGTGGCGGCACCGGTGACGATATCGCCGCCGGCCCAGACCCCGCGCATGGTGGTCTTGCCATTCCTTTCATCTGCTTCGATATTGCCCCATTTATTGAGTTTGATCTTGGGTGACTCGGTGGTGAGCAGCGGATTGGCGCCGGAACCGACCGCAACGATGCAGAGGTCGGTCTCAAGCTCAAATTCCGAACCGACGATGGCCACGGGCCGCCGTCGACCGGAGGCATCCGGCTCGCCCAACTCCATCTTCAGACACTCCATCCCGGTCAACCGGCCGTTTTCGTCGCCGATGTACCTGGTCGGGTTGGTGAGCAGGAACAGCTCGATCCCCTCCTCTTCGGCATGGTGGATCTCCGCGGCCCTGGCCGGCATCTCCTCGCGCGAACGGCGATAGACCACCTTGACGCTCTCGGCTCCCAGGCGCATGGCGGTTCTCGCGGCATCCATGGCGACGTTACCCGCACCGAGAACGGTGACGTGTTTACCTTTGGGAATGGGCGTATCGACCTCGGGATACTTGTAGGCCTTCATCAGATTGGCCCGGGTGAGGTACTCGTTGGCTGAGAGAATACCCACCAGATTTTCGCCGGGGATATTCATAAAGCGCGGGAGGCCGGCGCCGACGCCGATATAGATCGCGTCAAATCCCTCTTCGAACAGCTCTTCGAGACTGACGGTCTTGCCGACCACCGCGTTACAGACCACCTTGACTCCCAGCCGCTCGAGAAAATGGACCTCCTGGGCCACGATGGCTTTGGGCAGACGAAACTCGGGAATGCCGTAGACCAGCACACCACCCGGCTTATGGAAGGCCTCGAAGACGGTCACATCATGGCCTTTGACGATCATGTCGCCGGCAACCGTCAATCCGGAAGGTCCGGAACCGACGACGGCAACCTTCTTCCCGGTAGGCTTGGCCTTGGGCGGCAGTTCACCCGTCCCGTGTTCGCGCTCATAATCGGCACAGAATCGCTCGAGATTACCGATTGCCACCGGCTCTCCCCGTTTACCGACAATGCAGTTGCCCTCGCACTGGCTCTCCTGGGGACAGACCCGACCGCAGACCGCCGGCAGGGCGTTCTTGGACCAGAGATTACGGATAGCACCCGTTACGTCACCCTGACTCAGCAGATCGATAAAACCAGGAATGTCGACACCGACAGGACAACCCTCGACACAGGCTGGCTTCTTGCACTGCAGGCAGCGAGAAGCCTCTTCCTGGGCCATTTTCGGGGTGTAGCCGGTGGGCACTTCGAGAAAATTCCGGGCGCGGACCTTGGGATCCTGCTCGGGCATCGGCATTCTGCCTTTTTTGGTATCTTTTGTCGTCTTTTCAGCCATTTTCCTCTCCATAGATGGGAATGCAATTTACCACTGCGTTCAATTCAGTGATAACAGTTTTTTTGACAGCCTGAGCCCACGTCAGGCGTTATCTGACTACAGGCCCAGCGTCATCTCGCATCCCTGATGGTGCAAAAATCACTATGGCATTTCTTCTCTTCCTGCTGATAGGCTCTCAGACGCATGATCAATTCGTCATAATCAACCTGATGACCGTCGAACTCAGGTCCATCCACACAGGCAAACTTGGTCTCGCCACCAACGGTAACCCGGCAACCGCCGCACATTCCGGTGCCATCGACCATGATTGGATTAAGGCTGACCAGAGTCGGTACATTGAATTCCTTGGTAATATTGGAAACCGCCTTCATCATCGGTACCGGACCGATGGCAACCACGAGCTGAACCCCACCTTGCTGGAGCACCTCCTTCATCACATCGGTGACAAAGCCATGATGGCCGTAGGAGCCGTCGTCGGTGCAGAGGCGCAGGTCGTTTGAAGCGGCCCGCATCTGCTCTTCGAGCATCAGCAGGCCCTTGTTACGGGCTCCGATGATACAGGTGACATCGTTACCTATCTCTTTCAACGCTTTGGTGATCGGGTGCAGAACCGCCACGCCGGTACCACCGCCAACACAGATAACCTTACCGACCTTTTCGATATGGGTCGCCTTGCCGAGCGGACCGATCACGTCCTGGTACCCTTCACCAACCTTCATCTCCTTGAACAGAGCGGTGGATTTGCCCACGACCATATAAATGATGGTGATGGTTCCCTTTTCCGGATCGGTTTCCGCCATGGTCAGCGGAATACGCTCACCCTCTTCGTTGGCCTTGAGGATGACGAACTGACCGGGACGAGCCTTCTTGGCGATAGCTGGCGCCTCGATCTCGTTCAGTATTACCGTTCCTTCAGCCATTTCTTCACGTCGTACAATCTTAAACATATTCTCCTCCGGGGTTATAAACACCAGTCAGCTGAACAGTGGATGCCCAGTCAGTATCCATCCAGGCCCTTTTCCTAACTCGTTGTTGCTATCAAAATTTTATCCTCGGAGGTAAGTGTAAACTCCGATGGTGCATGCTTTTATCCGAAAATCACCGACAAGGAGTCGTTGGCACTTCCTCGGGATTTTCATGGTTTGTTGTGGCTGCGGTACCTGGTCCAGCCATGCTGGTTTATATGAAACTCGCCAGTGCGGAACGCTCTGTTGCCGCGCCGAGGAAGTTTCATGCTTCGTTGTGGCTGAGGCTCTATGGTCCAGCCATGCTGGTTAGCTAAAATTTATCGAGCGCCTCGATTTAAAAGTTTCGTTTCTGGATGGACACGAGCATAGGTGATGAGCCCGCCATGACCTCGTTGAGCAATAGAGGTCTGCGGTGGTTTTTGGCACCCGCCCAGGCAACGGGTGATGCACCTGGAACTCATCGCCAAGGATGATCATATCGTCTGGGGCAATGCAAACAGACACACCTCGCGCGATTGAGGGCAACGATGCCCAACCAGCAGCATATTCTACCATATTGCCTGACTTCTATAAACCTTATTATCGACTTTCTCGATAGTGTCGTGTCACTCGTACAATGTTGAGCAAACCAGGGACTGTCCCCAGTCTCATCGGGGCTGTCCCTGGTTTGTGACACTGGAAACGCCCTTGACGACGAACCCCGTTCCTCGGTCACGATAACTTCTTTGCCAGTCAGCCCGAGACTCCGAGACAACGCAACATCACTGAACCCGTCTCCGGATTTCCTCGGAGACATCACGAGTCAGCGCCATGACCCGCTTCGCCTGGTCCTCGGTAATCGTCCCGGTGCCACAGCTGGGGGTTATGAAACTCTGCTGATAAACAGTCTTTCTGGGGATACCCATGGACTCGAGCTGGGCCGTCTGGGCAAACCACGTCTTAACCAGACCAGCCACCGAGACATCGCCTATTTTATCGGCAGCCGTCGGGACGATGCCCGTGGCGAGTATCCCGCCCCGAGCCAGAAAATCGGCAAGTTGACGACCATAGAGAGCCAGACGGTCGAAGTAGCCAAAGGCATCGTAACTGACCACATCGACAGCTGTTTCAAGCAACAGAGACCATTCGGTATTGGCGCAGACATGGACTCCACAGAGCCCTCCTTCCCGCTTGACCGCGGCAAAGACCTCACCGAGACAGGCGACAATGTCCTCCTTGGTGATGGTGATGAACGCCGATGTACCAAAACCGGCAAGGCCCGGCTCATCAAAAAACACCAAGGCCGGTCTGGCCACTTCCGCCAGTCGGCGGGCCTGGTAGGCTCCCTTCAAGGCCAGCATCTTCACTGCCGCGTCACGCAGTTGGTCGTTGTAGAAGATCGCCCGGCCACTCTGATCGACGACTCCGGTACAAAAGGTCACGGGCCCGGTCACCTGCCCCTTGACCGCAGAGATCGTCTGTTTTCTGGCCGCGGCATAGTCGAGAAAGGCGAAAAATCCCTCTGCTATCTCCGAGGTGAGGGCAAAACGTGATCCCTCAAGAGAGCCACCCGCCTCGGTAACCAGAAGATACTCCTCGAAAAAGGCCAGAAATTCCTCATCGAAACTCGCACTCTCCATGTTGACGAAGACCTTGCCATCACAGTTGTCCACCCCGGGAAACCCCGGCAGAAACTGGGCGATCATCCCCTCCTGTCGGTGCACCGGCAATTGTGGCCATAGTGGAACCTCTGGGGTGTAGTCAAAGATCAACTCCACCGCCTGGCGGTGATCAGAGAGCGGAACGCTACCGATCAGCAGCGGCAGACAGCATGGTTGGAAGTCAGACATCGTATATACCTCTGTGCAATGAAAAGAGGGGTTCCAGTGAACAATCCGTTGCAGTTGGACCGAACCAGCATAGCTGGACCAGATAAGCCCCAGCCACAACAAACCATGAAAATCCCGAGGAAGTACCAACGACTCCTTGTCGGCGATTTTCGGATAAACCAGCATGGCTGGACCAGGTACCGCAGCCACAACAAACGATGAAACTCCCCGGTGCGGCAACAGAGCTTTTCGCACTGGCGATGTTCGGATAAAATCCATTGTGAAAAAACAGTCTCCGGCAGAACAGCTGCACCCTCTGGTGATTTTCAGGTCTGGCCTCATTACCAGAATACCCCGGAAAGTTCAAGGATGACGAGGGCTGTCGAGCCGAACCCTCTCGCCACAGCCAGCGTATCAGCACAAACCACGGTGGCCTGCCGGTCATGCCTAACCCAACGCCTCCTCTCTTCTCGACGGACAATCGGCCATTCCTGGGCACTGTAACCACCATTGTGCCCATCGCCAGCCACAAAGTACCACGTTGTTGCCTTAAGCCATATTGCACACAGTATTCATTGTTATTGATGCATAAAGCTCTCCCCTGACAGACCACTGGCTCAGCCACGGGGTGAAGGTCGCAATTACCCATAAATATTACGCTAACAGTCCGACTCTTGCCAGCCAATTGGCCGCGAGCCGATTTTCCCGGCTCTTTTCCATGGTTTTCGAACCGATCTAAATAATTGACTTTTAGACCACCTCTCTGTAAATTCGATTACTGTTTTATATGAAACTCATCAGCACGGAGATGTATTGTTACCGTGCCGAGGAGTTTCATGCTTCGTTGTGGCTGAGGCTATCTGGTCCAGCCATGCTGGTTAGCCCGCAAGGAAAGGGGGCGGTCACAGGCAGCTCAATACGGTGGCGCAACGATCGTCAAACCAGGACAGCTGGTCCACGGATAACGGCATAGGCCAATCGATTCACAATGCATGTGCCCTGCAACACATTTTCACCCAGTGACGTTCACGTTTCACACTACAGGATATCACCACCATCGTGTATTGACGGTACTGCCCGGATGTTTCCTCGCTTCCCCGAAACAGTGAACAGGCCAGGTGAGACAATGGTTGACACGGCACGGACTTTGACCCTTTGCAGGACCCTCGCGTCCACCGACTCAGCCTGTGCCATCGACGCCACCCTCCGTACCGACCAGACCAACCAACAAGACGTGCACTCCTGGGTAAATTGGGATATAAGACATCAGTTTATCCAGCAAGCCAACGGAGAGCGCGGCCCGGCCTCCTCTCCCTGTTTTCTTTTGTGTGCAAAAAAAATCATCCATAAAACTCAACAACATGGAGGAATGGTTGGGGTAGAGTAGTAGCTATCCAGAAACGAGATGGTTTCGTCTCAAGCAAGGCGTGAAAAAAATTTTACCGTCGGCATATATTTGATATTCGAGGATAAAATTTCGAACACAACGAAGGAAGTATATGCAGCTCAGCAGCACGAAAAGCTCTCTTTCCCCCGCTGAGGAGTTTCATGGTTCGTTGTGGCTGAGACAATCTGGTTCAGTCACGCTGGTGAGGAGGAAACAGCCGTTTGGGGATGGGCACTAGAGTAGCTTGCGGTGTTCGACCACAGCCCGATGCGTGATGTTGTTTGTTCTGGCTGACAATCGTGTTTTCCTGTCCCGCAACGGGGCAGGGCAAAAAGAGGATCGAGTATATGGCGGAAAGCAGTATCAAAATTAAAGGCAAGAAGCAGAGCTTTTTCATCGACAAGGTCAAGGATATATTGCCTGACGACGGCAACCTCAACCTTTGTCTCACCTGTGGCGCCTGTGTCTCGGGTTGCCCGGCCACCGGACTTGCGGATATGGATCCCCGCAAATTTTTGCGGATGTGCGCCATGGGTCTGGACGAAGAAGCAACCACGTCTCCCTGGGTCTGGATGTGCACCATGTGTCAGCGGTGCATCTACGTCTGTCCCATGAAGATCGACATCCCACAGCTGGTATTCAATGCGCGGGCCACCTGGCCCCGTGACGAGCGCCCCAAGGGTATTCGCGACTCCTGTGACATGGCCTTGCGCAACCCGTCCAACAGTGCCATGGGAACCGCTCCGGACGACTTCATTTTCGTGGTCGAGGACGTGCTGGCCGAATACCGTGAATCGCAGCCTGAATTCGCCGATATGGTCGCTCCCATCGACAAGGAAGGCGCCCACTTCTTTCTCAATCAGAACTCCCGCGAGCCGGTAACCGAGCCGGACGAACTGGTGCCGCTCTGGAAAATCCTGCACCTGGCTGGGGTGGACTGGACCTATGGCAGCAAGGGCTGGGCCGCGGAAAATTACTGTCTGTTCCTGGCCGATGACAAATGCTGGGAGCATGTAACCCAAGTTTCGGCTAAGCAGGCGGACGACCTGGGGTGCAGGGTCTTTCTCAATACGGAGTGAGGCCACATTACCTACTCAGTCCGGGCTGGACTGAAAAAATTCGGAATCGATCACAAGTTTGAAGTTGCCTCCATCTATTCGTACTACGCCAAGTGGATCCGCGAAGGCCGGCTCAAGGTCAGCTCGGAATGGAACCGGGAGCGCAAAGTCAAATTCACCATCCAGGACCCCTGCCAGATTGTCCGCAAAAGCTTTGGTGATCCCATTGCCGACGATCTGCGTTTTGTCATCAAATCGGTTGTTGGCGAAGAAAACATCATCGAGATGACCCCCAACAAGTCAAACAATTACTGCTGCGGCGGCGGCGGCGGATTCCTGCAGTCCGGTTTTCCCGACGAGCGCCGCTCATACGGCAAGATAAAGTTTGACCAGATCATCGCTACCGGGGCCGACTACTGCGTCACCGGCTGTCATAACTGCCACGCCCAGGTCCATGATATCGGCCATCACTACGGCGGACAGTACAATACGGTCCACATCTGGACGCTCATTTGCCTCGCTCTGGGTATTCTCGGTCCCAACGAGAGAGCGTATCTGGGCGACGACTTGAAAGACGTGGATGTTTTCCATCCCGAGACGGCCATGTTCTAGACAATCTGCGCGATCTCAGGGAAACGATGGAATACCGGAACCTCTCGCTGGCCACGTACATAGTGGCAAAGAACCGGAAAACGACAGGAAGATGGCGGATGATAGTCCGGCATCGCGGTCTCCTGTCGTTTTCAAGGACATGTCCGTGTTCACCAACTGATTGAAAAGGAGCAGAAACGTATGACTTTTCAAAAACGATTAGCGGCAAAAGAATTCGTCGTGCTGGCGGAAATGCATACCCCCAAAGGAGTGAACATCTCCCGTCTGGTCAATGATGCCCGGAGAATCAAAGGGCGGGTCGACGCCGTGGTCATTCCCGACATGGACAACGGCATCATGCGGATGAGCGCCCTGGCCGGCTGTGTATTGATGCAGCAGCAGGGAATCGAGTCGATCATGCACGTCTACTGTCGCGACCGCAACCGGATGGCCCTGCAGGGCGATATTCTCGCCGCTCATGTCTTAGGTATTCAGAACCTGATCGTCGCCCACAGCGAAGACATGAGTGAAGGCGATCATCGCGAAGCGAAAACGGTGAACGACCTCAACGAGGTTCAACTGCTCGAGGTAATCGGCCAGCTGCAGAAGGGCCGGGATATGGAAGGGTTCGAGTTGGATGGTATCCCGACATATAATGGTGGCTGCACCTTTGGCAGCTATACCGACAGCGCAGGTCTCGAGGCGCAGCTCAAATCCGCAAGAGACAAGGTCACTGCCGGCGCCAGGTTCATTGTCGTGCCAGCGGTCTTCGATGTCGAGGAATTCAAGAGCCTCTACACCAAACTGGCGGAGCTGGGTGTACCGGTCATTCCCACGGTTTTCCTGCTGAAATCTCTTGCCATCGCCCAATACATCGCCACTACGGATCCCGGTGCCCATATCTCCGATGCGCTTATCAGCCGAATCCGCAAATCGAAGGAGCGTGAGGTGGAGGGCGTCAAAATTGCCGGCGAAACCATCAGCGCCCTCAAAGACATCTCCCAGGGCGTCGTCATTCAGACCCTTGGTTGGGAATATAAACTGCCCGAGATACTCGACGCAGCTGGAATCTGACCAGCAAACAGGGAACCGAGGCATGTAAAGCCTGTGTTTGCCCCTGTGAAACATGTGAAAATGAAAGGTAGAAATGCAGAACTCAAATAGACTCCAAAGCAGCAACAAGGTGCTTGTCATCGGCGGAGGTCTCGGTGGTATCCGTACCGCGCTGGACCTGGCGGAGGCGAAAAAGGACGTCATCCTGGTCGACACCGCCCCGGCAATCGGCGGCCTGATGACCAAGCTTGACCGCACCTTTCCGACCAACAACTGCGATCTGTGCACCCTGGCTCCACACCTGTCGGAGACCAGTCGCCAGGAACATATCCAACTGCTGGCCTTAACCAAGGTCACCGATGTCAAGGGAGAAAAAGGCAACTTCACCGTCAACCTGGAAACCGCGCCCCGCTACATCAATCTCGATAAATGCACCGCCTGTGGCGAATGCTACAAGGCCTTTCCCGAATGCGTCACCTTCACCCCCGGCCTCGACCATCGGGCCCCTACCTGCATGCGTTATCCGCAGGCCACGCCCAACGCCTACTCGGTGGACCTCGGCAAATGCAGCGACGTGGAAGCCCTGATGAAGGTCTGCCCGGCCGGAGCCATCGTCGCCGACGATATCGGCCTGCATCAGGAGGTCAAATGCGGTGCCATCGTCTTCAGTCCGGGTGCCGCCCTCTTCGACCCCAGCCATCTCGATTATCTGGCCTATGCGACCAACCCGGATGTGGTCACCGCCCTCGAGTATGAGCGGCTGCTCTCTGCAACCGGTCCGACCATGGGCAAACTGGTGCGTCCCTCCAACGGCGAGCAGCCCAAGAAGATCGCCTGGATCCAGTGTATTGGCTCGCGCGGCCTGCAAAAGGGTTCCGGCGAGTACTGCTCGAGCGCCTGCTGCATGTTTGCCTTAAAAGAAGCCATGGTCACCCGGGAGCGTTTCGGCGACGATATCGAAACCACCATTTTCTATATGGACATGCGGACCTTCGGTAAGGACTACGAGCTCTTTTACCAGCGGGCCCGCGATGAATTCGGTGTACGGTTCATCCACAGCCGGCCGCACTCCATCCTCCAGCCGGAGGGGGACAACAAACTGACCTTGTCCTACACCCACGAAGGCTCTACCGATCAGCACCAGGAAGCCTACGATATCGTTGTGCTCTCCACCGGTTTCAAGGTCGCGGAAGACGTCAAGGTCCTCGCCACCAAGATGGGCCTTGCCCAGTATGCCGACGGTTTTCCGATAACCGACAATTTCAACGTCCAGGCCACCAGCGTCCCCGGTATCTATGTCTGCGGCACCTACCAGGCGCCCAAGGATATTCCGGAGACCATGGTCCAGGCCAGCGCCGCCGCCTGTCTTGCCGCACGCGACGTCGGCAGCGTCCCGGTAGAAGCTCCTCTACCGGCCCAGGAAGGTGAAGACGAAGCAAGCGAAGCGCCTCAGGGCGAAGAGCTGTTTCCCACCGAACGGGACGTGACCGGCGAAGAGCCCAGAGTGGGGGTTTTCATCTGCGACTGCGGCGAGAATATCGGCAGTACCATCAATGTCGAAAGCCTGGTGGAAAAGATCACCGACCATCCCCACGTGGTGGTTGCCCAAAGCGTCGGTCACGGCTGCAGCCGGGAATCGATGAAGATCATCAAAGAGCAGATCATGGCCGAAGGGATCAATCGGGTCGTGCTCGGCGGCTGCTCTCCCAGGTCCCACCAGGAAAAATTCCAGGATCTGCTGCGCTCAGCCGGCCTGAACAAGTACCTGTTGGAGATCGCCAACATCCGTGAACAGGTGACCTGGGTGCACAGCAACGACCAGGCAATGGCCACCGCCAAGGCCAACGAGTTGATCGGCATGGCTGTCGCCGCGGTCGCCAAGGCCCAGCCTTTAGGTGACTATACCCTGCCGATGAACAAGGACGCCCTGGTTATCGGCGGCGGTGTCAGCGGCATGACCACCGCGCTGGAGTTGGCCGACAAAGGCACCAAGGTTTATCTTGTGGAGAAAAGTGCCGAACTGGGCGGTGTTGCCAAAAAACTCAAGAAAACGCTTGAAGGATCTTCGATCCAGGATTTTCTCGCCGATCTGGTGGCCAAGACCAAGGCCCATGGCAATATCGAGGTGATCACCGGCGGTATAATCGTCGACCACAGCGGCATGCCCGGAATGTTCAAAACCGGCATGCAGGTGGGACGGCAGATGTTCTACCGACAGATCCAGCATGGCGTGACCGTCCTGGCCACCGGCGCCCTGCCCAACCGCCCCAAGGGGTATCTGCTCGACGAGTGTGACAAGGTCGTCACCCAACTCGAACTCCAGAACCTGATGGCGGAACAGCCGGAAGCGGCAAAGAGCTGGGACAATGTGGTGATGATCCAGTGCGTGGGCTCGCGTATCCCCGAAAATCCCAACTGTTCACGGGTCTGCTGCCAGACCGCCATCAAGAACGCCCTGCACATCCTCGAACTCAACCCAGAGGCGAGGATCTTCGTTTTCTACCGGGATATGCGGACCTATGGCCGGCAGGAACTCTATTATCGCAAGGCCCGGGAAAAGGGTGTGATCTTCATTCGTTACGACCTGGACAATCTGCCGCAGGTGGCCGAGGTCGACGGCAGGGTCGATGTCAGCTTTACCGACCCGATCCTCGGCATGCAGGTGACGGTCAGCGCCGACTGCCTCTGTCTCAGCACCGGCCTGGTGGCCGACAACGACTCCACCGAGGAGTTGGCGATGACGTTCAAGCTGCCGCGTACCGCAGACGGCTTTTTCCTCGAGGACCATGTCAAGCTGCGCCCGGTGGATCTGCCGGTTCCCGGTTTCTTTGTCGCCGGCACGGCCCATTCGCCCAAGCTCATCCAGGAAAGCGTCAGCCAGGCCAGGGCCGCGGTGGCCCGGGCCCAGACCATGCTGGCCAAAGACGCCATCAATCTCGGGGCCAGGACCGCCAGGGTCGACAAGACCAAATGCGCGACCTGTCTGATCTGTGTCCGGGCCTGTCCGTTCGATGTACCGTTTATCAATGCTGACCGGTACTCGGAGATCGATCCGGCAAAATGCCACGGTTGTGGCGCCTGTGTATCCGAATGTCCGGCCAAGGCCATCCAGCTGATGGAGTTTGAAGACGACCGGATACTCGCCAAGCTGGATGAACTTTTTGAGAAGGTGGAAGCATAATGGAAAAATTCGAACCGGTAATCGTGGCCTTCTGTTGCCATTACTGTGCCTATACAGCGGCGGATATGGCTGGCACCCAGAGACTCGCCTATCCCGCCAACGTCAAAATCATTCGCGTGCCCTGCTCTTGCAAGGTCGACGCCCTGCATCTCATGAAGGCCTTTGAGAAAGGCGCGGACGGCGTCTATGTCGCCGGCTGCCTCCAGGGCGATTGTCACTTCAAGAGTGGTAACGACCGGGCCGCCGCCAGGGTCGCCTACGTAAAAAAATACCTCGAAGAGATTGGTATAGAAAGCGAGAGACTGGCAATGTTCCGTATGTCGGCAGGGATGGGATTTCAGTTCGCCCAGACGGCCAAGGACATGACGGAGAAAATCCGTGAACTCGGACCAAGCCCGATCAATGTCGCCGCTGCCGAGATAAAAGGCAAGGCCGCCTGAAGAGGTCAACCAAGAAGGAGAATGAACTACAATGATCACTGCTGAACGTAAACCGATAGAAGAGATACTCGCCTACATCTCGCCTTTCAACAAGATACTGCTCCTCGGCTGTAACGAGTGCGTTACCGTCTGTGCCGCCGGTGGCCGTAAAGAGGTGGGCCTGCTCGCTTCCAGCCTGCAGATGGCCCTGCTGCAACAGGGCAAGAATGTAGAGATCCGCCAGCATACCCTGGAGCGCCAGTGCGACCCCGAGTATGTCGAGGAACTGGTCTCGATGATAGATGGCGCCGACGCCGTGCTGTCCATGGCCTGCGGCTGCGGGGTGCAGTCCGTTGCCACCCGCTTCAAGGACAAGGCGGTCTTCCCGGCGGTCAATACCAAATTCATGGGCGCCTCCGAACGCCAGGGTGTCTGGGCGGAACGGTGTCAGGGCTGCGGCGACTGCCTGCTCGGCCAGACCGGCGGTATCTGCCCCATCGCCAGATGTGCCAAGCGACTGATGAATGGTCCCTGCGGCGGTTCGACCCAGGGCAGCTGTGAAATCGAGCCCGACACAGACTGCGCCTGGCAGCTCATCTGGGACCGGTTAAAAGCCCTCGGTCAGACCGAAAACTATATTGAATTGATTCCGGCCAAGGATTGGCGAACCAGCTACGGCAGTGGCCCCAGAAAGATTATCAGAGAGGATTTGGCAGAATGAAAACCAACAGCACCTTAGAGAAAATATTGGCCGCAGGTCATCTGGCAGTCACCGGCGAGTGCGGTCCTCCCCGGGGAGCGATGCCGGAAAAAGTCCGGGAAAAGGCCAAGTATCTGGAGGGCGTGGTCGACGCCGTCAACATTACCGACAACCAGACGGCGGTGGTCAGGATGTCGAGCCTGGCCGCCTCGGTCATCGTCAAGCAGGAGGGGCTCAATCCCCTGCTGCAGATGGTCTCCCGCGACCGGAACCGGCTCGCCATGCAGGCCGACATCATCGGTGCCTACTCGCTGGGCATCGACACCATGCTCTGCCTGTCCGGTGACCATACCAAGTTCGGCGACCACCCGACCGCAGCCAACGTCCACGACATTGACTCGATCCAGATGATCAAGATGGTCAAAGACATGCGTGACGAAGGGAAATTTCAGGGTGGTGCCGACATCAAGGGACCACCCAAGATGTTTATTGGCGCTGCCGCCAACCCCTTTGCCGATCCGTTCGAACTGCGCGTGATGCGTCTGGCCAAAAAGGTCAACGCCGGCGCGGACTTCATCCAGACCCAGTGTATCTTCAACCTGCCGAAATTCGAGCTGTGGATGGAGGGGGTTCGCAAAATGGGTCTGCACAAGAAAACTTATATCCTTGCCGGCGTCACTCCCATGAAATCGGTCGGGGCAGCCCGCTTCATGCAGAAGAAGGTTCCCGGGATGGACGTACCGCAGGAACTTGTCGACCGCATGGCCTCCGTACCCAAGGAGCAACAGGCCGAGGAAGGCGTCAAGATCTGTGTCGAGACCATCAAGCGTCTCAAAGAGATCGAAGGCGTCTCCGGGTTCCATATCATGGCCATCGAATGGGAGGAAAAAGTTCCTGAAATTTGTGAAAGAGCGGGACTTCTCCCTAGACCTCAGGTATAAAAGCAAAGTGAAATTTCTATTTAGTGTCCGTCCAGAAACACGATTTTTTTGTCTCAATCGAGGCGCTCGATAAATTTTACCACAGGCATATATTTGATATTCCGAGGATAAAATTTTAAGAGTAACGAAGAGTTAGGCAAGAAGGTCGTTTCTGGCTGGGCACTATTTAACCTTGTGCAAGGAGGAAGTACACGTGAGCGATAAGCCATTGATTTTAGTCGTAGACGACGATACAGATCTCGTGGAAATGGTCTCCATGAAGCTGGAAAAGGAAAATTTCCGGGTAGCCAAGGCATATGACGGGATCGAGGCGATGGAGAAGATCAAGGAAGAGCGACCCGCTCTGGTCATTCTCGACGTCATGATGCCCCGAAAGGACGGTTACACGCTCTGCGATGAATTGAAAAAATCTGAAGAATACAAAGACATCTGCGTTATTCTCCTCACCGCGGTAACCGAAGCGATCAGCTCTACCAGCTATACTCACATGGGGGGGAAAACTACTCTGGCCAACGATTTTATCCCAAAACCAATTGATCTGGATAAGCTCGTTACCATCGTCAAAGACAACCTGTAGCATCTCACCAGCAGAGCTGGACCAGATAGCCTCGGCCACAACGAAACATGAAACTCCTCGGCGCGGTAACAGAACT
>JBKEBZ010000102.1:0-33346 GCA_047973425.1 Desulfopila sp. | reverse complement strand
GTCGTTACGGTTGAGCTGATCGGCCCTGCCAAAGCTGTGGATGATTCGGGCGACAGTGGTATTGGTCTCCGGATTTCTCTCATTGTGGGCGAGCTGGAGATACTCAGTAACCGTGCCGTTCTTGTTTTTTCTTTTCGTAGTTCGCAAGTACATGATTGCCCACTACGTTAGCGTGTATCAATTTTTATTTCAAGATGTATGTTGCGAAACGTGTGCCCACAGGTTTTGACGATTTTCGACCGCTGAAAAAAATCATCAACCTGGAATTACGTCATATTTTTTCCGGCTGCGCTGCCATATGTGCCCACACACCGCAAACCCAGGCTTGAGGGAGTTGAAAATCCGGATAGCTTTTTTTTTTCTGAGCATCCTGCCCAGTTGTCCAACCTTTTTCTCCACAAGCTTTGCCAGTTCTTCAGGGTTGGTCCGAGGTTTTTCAAACCTTGGAGGGAGAAAAGATCAATTTCAACGCTTCTGGTTCAGGGTGGTTGAGACCATCAGATTTCAGTCGGAGAATCCTGCAAACTCCAGCGCAAAAGAAGATAACCGAATATACCCGAGGCCATCGAGCCGACAATGATACCAAGTCGTTCGTCAAAGAGCTGGTTGACCCCTGTCTCTTCAAAGGCCAGGGAGCCGATAAACAGGCTCATGGTGAAGCCGACTCCGCAGAGCGCGGCGGTACCGTATAAACTTCTCAGGTTCATGCTGTCGGGCAGGCTCGCGAAATTCAGCCGAATGGCCAGCCAGCACAGACCGAAGACCCCGATCTGCTTGCCAAAGAAGAGACCGGTGGCGATACCTAACGGTACGCCATGGGCCAGTTGATTCATGGTTATTCCTGTCAAGGTTATGCCGGCGTTGGCAAAGGCAAATACGGGTAACACGAAGAAGGCGACGACTTGTTGCAGGTCGTGTTCCAGTTCTTTGAGTGGCGAGACCGGTGAGTTTCTGCAGGTGAGTGGCACAAACATCGCCAGAATCACCCCGGAAAGCGTGGCATGGATACCGGATTTCAGGGTGGCTGCCCACATGATGACGCCGATAAGTATATACGGGCTTTTCCCTGTAACCCCGACCCTGTTGAACAGTGCCAGCACCAGAATACAGCAGCCTACCGTCAACAGGGCGCCGGCCGAAATGTTGGCCGTGTAGAAGAGGGCGATTATGCATATTGCGCCAATATCGTCGAATATGGCCAGGGAGGTCAGAAATATCTTGAGAGAATTGGTTACACGGTTTCCCAGCAGTGACAGTATCCCCAGGGCAAAGGCGATATCCGTGGCGGCGGGAATCGCCCAGCCCTGAAGCGCCATGGCATCACCGAGGTTGACCGTCACGTAGATCACTGCCGGAACCAGCATTCCGCCGATTGCCCCGATCCCTGGAAGAATGACCTTCTTTCTCTCGGATAATTCTCCCTCGAGCAGTTCCCGCTTGAGTTCCAGGCCGACATGGAAGAAAAACATCGTCATCAGTCCATCGTTAATCCAAAGCAGGAGCGGTTTCGTTATCGCAAACGCTCCGATGTGGAGGGCAACCGTGGTCGAGAGAAGCAAACGGTAATAGGTGTCGAGTGGAGAGTTGGCAAAGACGATCGCGGTGAACGCGGCCAGCATCAGGATGATGCCGCCGGCGGATTCTTTTTTGGGTGAAGCTGACATCGTTTGGCTATCCCTCCAAGATACGATATGCAGTGCCAACCGGTAAAATGAGCCTCGCGCACTGGCAAGCGGTTGCAGCCCGGGGGGTGCCGCTCCGTGCCGGGAGCCTGGTGAGCAGTTCCCCCTGCTGCTCACAGTAAACGATTCCGCATTTCTGAGCAAGCGCCCCTTTATTCTGCTGTTTACTGTTTTATTTTAAAAAAACAACATTGTGCTCGCAAAGGGGCCGGCGGTTCATTGCAGGGTGCCTGGCACACCGGCTGCATCGCCCAGTGCTATTGTCCAAAGAAGTGTAGTGTTCCACCAATGGTGTATTCTGTCAGGATCGGCGTGTTCATGAATGAGCGCTATCCCGGCGATGGTCCCGGAGACCTCTGACCCGGGCTGCCGGCTCCGTTTTGCGGGTTATTTTTTATCCTGTCGGTCACGATCGCTGGGGCGATTGGCGCCGCTAAGGGATTCTCGATTGGAGGTTCGTTTATGAAGACCACTGCCGGGCAGGCGCTGTTGCCGGAACCATTCAAGAGGTTTTGCAATGATATAGCAGCTGTCGTCGATGCCGATCGTCTTATTACCGACCCGCTGCGGACCTTCGCCTATGGCACGGATGCCTCGTTTTACCGGTTGACACCCCGGATAGTCATCAAGGCCCGGGACGAACAGGAAGTCTGTCAGCTTCTGGCGGCTGCGGCGCGGCATGGGGTCGCGGTCACCTTCCGGGCGGCGGGCACCAGTCTGTCGGGGCAGGCCATCACCGATTCGGTGTTGATTCTGGCCGGCAGCAACTGGAACCAGCGGCAGGTCCTTGACGATGGCGCCAGAATCCGGCTGCAGCCCGGGGTTATCGGGCGGCATGCCAACTCCTGCCTGGCTTCTTACGGCCGGAAAATCGGCCCTGATCCTGCCTCGATCAATGCCGCGATGATCGGGGGAATTGCCGCCAACAACGCCAGCGGCATGTGCTGTGGCACCTCCCAGAACAGCTATCGCACCCTCTCTTCGCTGCGGATCGTCTTCCAGGACGGCACCCTGCTTGACAGTGGCGATGCCAAAAGTCGCGAACAGTTCCGACAGAAACGGGCCGATATCCACGATGGGGTAGCGGAACTGGCCAGGGAGGTCAGGGGAAACGCCGCGCTCAGCCGACGGATCCGCGACAAGTTCAAGATCAAGAACACCACGGGGTATAGCCTCAACGCCTTCATTGACTATACCGACCCCATCGACATCATCACCCATCTGATGATCGGTTCCGAAGGAACGCTTGGGTTTATCTCGGAGATCGTTTACCAGACGGTGGAGGAGCATGCCCATAAGGCCAGCGCCCTGATTCTTTTTTCCTCCATCGAAGATGGCTGTCGAGCCACCGAGATTCTCCGGCAGCAGCCGGTGGCTGCGGTGGAGTTGATGGATCGGGCGGCCTTGCGCTCCGTCGAACACAAGACGGGGATGCCGACCTATCTGCAGAGCCTGCCGGCAAAAGCGGCGGCCCTGCTGGTCGAGACCCGGGCCGGTGACAGGGCGTCGCTGGCCGAGCAGATCGTGGCCATCACGGCGTCGCTGGCCTCCTTCACCCTCGAGCGCCCCCTGCAGTTCACCGACAGGGCCGAGGAGTACACCGTTCTCTGGAATATCCGCAAAGGGCTGTTCCCCGCCGTCGGCGCGGTACGGGCGACGGGAACCACAGTCATCATCGAGGATGTGGCCTTCCCCATCGAACATCTGGCGGTGGCGACCCTTGAGTTGCAGCGGATCATGGACCGTCATGGCTATCGCGAGGGCATCATTTTCGGTCATGCCCTGGAGGGAAACCTGCATTTCGTCTTCACCCAGGACTTCAGTACCCCGGCCGAGGTGGAACGCTACGGCCAGTTCATGCAGGACGTCTGCACCATGGTGGTGGAAAAATATGACGGTTCGCTCAAGGCGGAACATGGCACCGGCCGCAACATGGCGCCCTTTGTCGAGTATGAGTGGGGAGAGGAGGCCTATCGACTGATGCAGCGGATCAAGGCGATCTTCGATCCGCACAACCTGCTCAATCCCGGGGTCATTTTAAACGCCAATCCCAAGGCGCATCTGGAGAACCTCAAGCCTCTGGCATCCACCCATCCCCTGGTGGATAAATGCATCGAGTGCGGTTTCTGTGAGCCGGAATGCCCCTCTCGCGATCTCACCCTGTCGCCGCGTCAGCGGATCACCGTCCAGCGACAGATAGCTCACCTTGCCGCAACCGGCCAGGCCGAGGCCGAGCTTACAGCCTTGAGGAGATCCTACCGGTACTTTGGCGACGCCACCTGCGCGGCCGATGGACTCTGCCAGACCGGCTGCCCGGTGGAGATCAATACCGGCGATCTGACCAAGGAACTGCGACGGCTGCAGGTGGAGGGGACATACCGGGAAGGGCTGGCCCGGTTGATCGGCAACAACTTCGGTGCTGTGACCAGGATGGTTGCCCTTGGACTGCAGGCCGTCGATCTGGGCCACAGGGTGTTGGGGACACCGATGATGACCGCAGTCGCCAGAACGGCTCGTCGCTTGAGCGGCAACCGTCTGCCCCTGTGGACCGAGCAGATGCCAAAAGGTATTGCCCCCAGCAGGCTGCGGCAGAGGAATGGGACCACCACCGGGGCCTTGCAGGTAGTCTATTTTCCCAGCTGTATCTCCAGGACCATGGGCCCCTCACGTGGTGACAGTGAGCAGCGTCTGCTGACCGAGGTGACCGAGACGGTGCTGCGGCGGGCCGGCTACGGGATTCTCTTTCCCGAGAATATGGCCAGGCTCTGCTGTGGCGTACCATTCCAGAGTAAAGGCGCCTTTCAGGAGGCGGATGTCAAGGCTGCCGAGTTGGAGCGGGCCCTGTTGGCGGCGTCCGGTAACGGCATGGTGCCGATGCTCTGCGATACCAGTCCCTGCCTGTACCGGATGCGGGCGGTGATGGACCGCCGGTTGCGTATCTACGAGCCGGCAGAGTTTTTTCACGATTTTGTCCTCTCCCGGCTCCAGTTGAACAAGGTCGAGGAGACGGTGACTATCCATGCCACCTGCTCTTTACGAAAGCTCGGGCTTTTGCCAAAACTTCTGGCGATTGCCAAGGCCTGCGCCCGGCAGGTGGTGGTGCCGGAGAAAGTCGGCTGCTGCGGCTTTGCCGGCGATAGAGGTTTCACCTATCCGGAGTTGAACGCTTCGGCATTGGCGGAACTCCGACCGGCAATAGAGGAGAGTGGGGCCTGTGCGGGCTATTCCAACAGCAGAACCTGCGAGATAGGGCTGTCGCTTCACTCCGGCATCCAGTATCGCTCGATCATCTATCTGCTGGAGCGATGCAGCCGCTGAGTAACCGTTTGCCAGCACCCGGTTTCCAGCCGATCAGTGCGTTTTATCGAGCCAACGTCCCTGTTAAACGCACGGTCTGAACGAACATGGCCCACCGGGCAACGGTTGCATTTCGGGGGTACTCGTCTCTGGTCGAGATCTGGTGGACAGTTACAGCGCTGATGGTGTTGCGGGCGGCGACGGGGACACTCGGGCTACTCGTCGTCTTTTTCTTTTTCGAGTTGCCTCTTCTTTAAGGCCTGCCACCAGTCGAGCCGTTTGCGGATCTCTTTCTCAAAGCCAAAATTCGACGGCACGTAATAGGTCTTTTCCTCCATGGTGTCCGGAAAGTATTTCTGGTAGCTGTAGTGGTTATCAAAATTGTGGGAATAGCGGTAACCGGTACTATAACCCAGGTTTTTCATCATTTTTGTCGGGGCGTTGCAGATATGCAGCGGCACTTTGTGGTGACCGGTGGCCATGGCGTCGTCTCGCGCCGCGAAATAGGCCGTTTCCGTGGCATTGCTCTTGGGGGCGGTGGCCAGGTAGACCACGAGCTGGGTCAGGGCGGTCGAGGCCTCCGGTATGCCGAGAAAGTGGACCGCCTCCTTTACCGCCATGGCCTGGACCAGGGCCTGCGGGTCGGCGAGACCGATGTCTTCGCTGGCGATCCGTACCAGTCGGCGGGTGATGTACAGCGGATCCTCGCCGGATTCGAGCATGCGGACCAGCCAATAGAGACCGGCCTGGGCGTCGCTGCCCCGTATCGATTTCTGCAGGGCGGAGATCAGGTTGAAATGCTCCTCGCCGCGTTTGTCATAAAAGAGTGAACGCTGGGAGAGCGACTGCATCACCTGTTCGGTGGTGATGATGTCGTCGCGGTTCTGCCGTCGGGCCACCATCTCCAGGTTGTTGAGGGCCCTCCTGCTGTCTCCGCCCGAACGTTCGGCCAACAGGGCCAGCGCCTCGTCGTCCGCCCCCAGTGGCTTGGGAAGCAGGGGCAGCGCTCGTCTGAGAATTTTGACGATGTCGTCATTGCCGAGCTGTTCCAGGACGAAGACATGACAGCGGGAGAGCAGGGCGCTGATCACCTCGAACGAAGGATTTTCCGTCGTTGCCCCGATGAGGACGATCGCCCCGGATTCCACGTAGGGCAGGAAGGCGTCCTGCTGGGATTTGTTGAAGCGATGAATCTCGTCGATGAAAACCAGGGTCTTGCGTTTTTCCAGATACAGGCGGTTCTTCGCCTCCTCCATCAGCAGCTTCACCTCAGCTATTTTGGCGAGCACCGCACTGAGGGGACAGAAGACGTGGGCCGTCTGCTGTTCGATGAGTCTGGCGATCGTGGTTTTGCCGGTGCCCGGGGGCCCCCAGAGGATGAAGGAGCTGTAGGTGTCGGAGGCGATCATCGTTTCGAGCAGCGAGCCGGCTGAGAGTAACCGCTCCTGACCGACCATGTCGGCCAGGGCCTGGGGGCGGACACGCTCGGCCAGGGGGATATCGGTGGTCAGAAGATCGGGTTCGACCAGGGGGCGTTGCTTGGATCTGGGCATCGGTGGATAGGCCTCAAAAGGGGTGGAGCCGACCGGATACCAAACGCAATTGGTGTCGATTTTCCGTAAGAGCTCAGCAAGGTTGATGGACTCGTAAAAACTCCGTTCCCCTGCGTCAGGAGTCAGGGGGGCGGAGCACCCCCGCCGGGTTTTCGGCCGCGCGCTCTGGCCAGCTGGCTGTCAAGCCGAAAAACAGACCTCCTCTTCCTTTGGGGTGAAGGATCTGCCCCAAAGGGAAAAGATGGGTCAATAACCTGTTAGGCTCTGCAGGCTGTCACTGCGGCATTATCCGCCATTGACGCGATTTCGCAGGATACCGGACGGAGAGAAGGTGACGACGCGCCGCGGTTCGAGTATCAACGCTTCTCCTGTCTGCGGATTACGTCCCTTGCGCTGGTTTTTGTCTTTGATGTTGAATTTGCCGAATCCGCTGAGTAACAGGTCGGAACCGCCTATCAAACAGTCCTTGGCGATGCGTAGAATGGCCTCTACCGCCTCGGAGGATTGTGCTTTGGTCAGTCCCTCGTGATTCTTGTAGACTTCCTGGACTAAGTCCGCTTTGGTCAGGGTCATAGATTCCTCTCGATAAATGACGATCTCTTGGGGGCGTTGATCATTCAACGCTAAAGGTTCATTGCAGATATGTCAATCAAAAACCATCAGTTACCAGGGTAAATGTCTCTTGATTTCACCCTGCCGCAGCAGATGGCCACTCTGGCCTGCCACGACCTGGACGCAAAGAGTTCGATTGGCAAGACCCGTTGTCTGGGGACGGCTTTGAAGTCATTTGCGGTCATTTGACCCGACCTTGTTGACAGGCGGTACAAATCCATTTACTCCTGGCAAAGAAAAGGTGATTGCTATCTTGCTGTGAATACTACCGAACCCTGTCTTTTTGTCTCTTTGGGGAGGGGGATATGAAAAAACAACTCGTGGTCTTGCTGGTGGTGTTGGTCCTGCAGTCGTACGGTGTCGCCGGTGCGGCCTATCATCACGGAAGTGATACCGACTCCGATACGGTTCTGATGGTGTTTCCGTCTTTGCAGGGGAGCAAACTCGACAGCTGTGCCCTCTGCCATACTGGTGGTCAATATGAGAAGGGAGCGGATTCCTGGGTCTCCCTGGGGAGTTGTCAGTGGTGTCATCTCACCTATGGCTATGATGGATCGGGAAATATCGCCGATACCCTCAACAGCTACGGGCAGGATTATCTGAGCAGTGGCAGAAGTGCCGCAGCGCTTGCCGCCGTCGATGACCGGGACTCGGACGGAGATGGTTTCACCAACAAGGTCGAGATAGCGGCTCTGCGCTTTCCTGGCAATCCCGCCGATGACCCGAGCAGGGTGCCTGCACCCTACCGGGTCTATACCCGGGCGGAGTTGATACAGCGACTGCCATACCATCAGCAGACAATGCTGCTCAACTCCCACAAGTCGGATGATTTCTATGGCCAGTATGGCGGGGTGGTACTGGCCGATCTGCTCGATGACAGCCAGATCCTCGATTCGGCGACGGGTATCACGGTCTATGCGCCAGATGGCTGGGCCCAGTACCATCGATGAGGATGAAAATCTACTGATGTACCATGTGTACGGCACCTATCCCGGGGCTAGATTCTACTACGACGAACAGGCGGATATGGCGGTGAATCCGGATGGATGGTGCGACTACTCCTCGGAGTCGGTCGCCCTGCTGAGCAATGGGGAGACGATCCAGGTCAAGGATGGCTTGAAGATGGTGCTTGCCTACAGGCGGGACGGGCAGTATCTCGAACCGGGCCGGCTGGCCGAGGACAACAAACTGGTGGGTGAAGGACCGTTTCGGGTGGTACCACCGCAGAAGCGGCCCGGACCACCGGATCAGCGTCTGACCGCCGTCGACCAGAATGTGGTCTGGTCCTTTGACGACAGGGCGGATCACAACGGCGGTTATGCGACCCGCTCGGCCACCCTGATCAAGGTGGATCCACTGCCGCCGGGCACCACGGATATCGACATCATGGAGGCCGGCTGGAGCTTTGTCGATGAGGGCAAGATCCTGGTGTACGGCGCGCTCGATCCCCGGTTCACTATGCTCGACAAGCTGGGCGAACTGTCAGCGGCAATTGCGCAGATGGACGTCGTGATCTTTGGTAACGGTATGCAGAAACGGGCCCTGCTGCATCGAGTCGAGCAGATTGTTCGAGCCGTCAATGGCAACAGGGGCCGGGCGGTCGACAGCCAACTGGCCAATCTGATAAAAAAAGTCGACGGCTGCAGTGATGGTGGCGCTGTCGATATGAACGATTGGATTGTCGATTGCGACAGTCAGGTCGTCGCCTACTGGTCGCTTCGTGAGGTGCGGATACTCAACGGAGATCAGCAATAGCGGGTATCCGTTCAGCGCAGCGCCTGATAGACCAGAACGATGGAGGCGCCGAGCAGAGTCCAGTTGGTGAACTGCCTGTAGGCTCGCTCGGGCATCCGTCGTACCAGCCAGAAACCCAGCAGCACTCCGATCGGCAGCAGGGGGATCATCCACAGTTCGGCCAGGAGCTGCTGGCTGTTGAAGCGACCAAGAATGGTGAAGGGGATGAGCTTGAACAGGTTGATCAGCAGAAAAAAATAGACCATGGTCGCGGCAAACCGTTCCTTGGGGAGGTTGGTTCCCAGCAGATAGGCCTGCATTACCGAGCCGCCGGCGTGGGCGGCGGTCGAGGTGATGCCGCCAAGAAAACCGTAAATGATGGCCCTCAGGCCGCGGGGGTTGTCCGATGGCTGGTGCTGCCGGTGCTGCAGCCAGAAATACTGCAGAGAGAAGAGGATTCCCATCAGGCCGATAAACCCCTTCAAGGTCTGGTCGCTGACCGAAAAACGGCCATCAGCCACGAAAAAGACACTGGCCACCACCACGCCGGCCACCACCCCGGGAGCCAGCAGCCGCAGATGATGCCAGTTCGGTTTGCCCTTGTACATCACCGCGGCGAAGATGTCCATCAGGCACAGCAGGGGCAGCATAAAGCTGACCGAGGCCCGGGCGGCCTCGTGCTGATTGGGCCATACCAGCACCATGATCGGCAGGGTGATCTGGGAGACAGGCAGCCCGCCCTTGGCCATACCCATGAAGAGGATGGAGAGCAGGATGCCGAGCCACTGGTACAGCGTCGAACTGCCCAGCAGTTCCTGGAGGTGGGTGATGGCCATGGGGTACCAGAGGTGAAAAAGGGATTTTTATCCGAAAATCGCCAGTGCGAAAAGCTCTGTTGCCGCACCGGGGAGTCTCATCGTTTGTTGTGGCCGAGGCTATCTGGTCCAGCCATGCTGGCTTGACGGTCATCAGCGTGGAAAGTCCTGTTGCCGCGCCGAGGAGTCGCATGTTTCGTTGTTGCCGAGGCTATCTGGTCCAGCCATGCTGGCTTGACGGTCATCAGCGCGGAAAGCTCTGTTGCCGCGCCGAGGAGATGCACGTTTCGTTGCGGCCGAGGCTATCTGGTCCAGCCATGCTGTTTTGATGGATGGTAGAATGTTTTTTTCACATGTCAACTGAAAAAATCGACCGGTGACTGTCAACGACACCCCGTGGTGGTCTCCGGGGCGGTGAAAGGAGGCTGTCAGAGCTTCTGCCGGTGCGGTCGCCTTGTGTTGCTTCAAGAGCGTTCGGGTGACGATCCGCCGCCGATCATCCCTGGTCGTCTTTGTGCCTGTGGCGCCGCTGCTGGGCAATGGCCACCGGCAGGGTGCTGGAGAGGACGTGGCTGGCGACAAGCGAGCGGAACCCGGCATAATCGGCTTCGGCGATCTCGAACCAGATGGGGCTGTAGGTCGCAAGTGGGGAAAAGGGCGAATCGGTGATCGCCACGATCGGCACCTTGTTGTTGGCCATCATCTGGACCTGGGCCACGGTTTCAGGGGCGTATGGGGAAAAGCTGATGGTTATCGCCGCATCGCCCGGGCCAGCTGTTGCCAGAAGATCGTTGTCATTGCCTATGGCTGCGCCGACAATATGGTAGTTGATCTTGAGTTTGCCGAAGGCATAGGCCATGTGGGCAATCAAAGGGTATGCTCGGCGTTTGGCCAGCAGATAGATGGTGTCCGCCGCGGCCAGAACATCGACCGCCGCGGCCAGGGTGGCAAGGTCGACATTGGCCTCGAAGGTGTTGATCGATTCCCGGGCCGCACCCAGAAAGCCGTTCAGCATCACCGCTTCCTCGGAACCGTCGACTATGCGGGATTCGAGGGTGATAAACCGGTCGTCATAGGAGATTGGCCGGCTGCGTAACCGTTCGCGAAAGACGTTCTGGAAGGCAGAGAACCCCTCGAACCCCAGTTGATGAGCCAGACGCACCATGGTCGACGGCTGGACCCCGGTTTCGCTGGCGATGGATGCGGTGGTGCCGAAGGCTATTTCATCGGGGCAACGTAAGGCGTATTCGGCTACCTGGGTGAGACGCTTGGGCAAATTCTGCCTGTTTTTGATCAAATATTCCCTGAGGGCTTCAAAGTCCTGGGGAGGGGTGGGCCGCTTTTTGTTGCCATGTGCCATAGGTGTGTCGCTGGTCGCCTTTGTTGTTGTTTACCCTTCATTTTGCCTGAGGGCAGGCGCTGGCCGCGCACTGCCCCGGGATACGCCGCAGTGATGGTATCGTGGTTGAAATTATAACAATTTCCATCCAGCCGCGCTACTTCATGGTTGGCATCACAAAGGTGTTTTCCGATCTGGCCATGGAAGAGAAACGGCTGGTCACCGTCTTCATCCTGGTGTAGAAGCGTACCCCATCCGGGCCATGGACATGATTGACCCCAAAGAGTGAGTCTTTCCAGCCGCCAAAGCTGTGATAGGCCATGGGCACCGGGATTGGCACGTTGATGCCCACCATGCCGGCCTGGACCTGGCAGGCGAACTCCCGGGCGCTGTTGCCGTCACGAGTAAAGATCGCCGAGCCGTTGCCGAAGGCATGGTTGTTGGTGATTTCCATGGCATGGGCAAAGGAGGTGCTGCGCACGGTACAGAGGACTGGTCCGAAAATCTCTTCCTGATAGACCCGCATGGTCGGAGTGACGTGGTCAAAGAGAGTGCCGCCAATGAAAAAGCCTTTGGGGTAGGCCGGCACCTTGTAACCGCGCCCGTCGACGACCAGCTGAGCGCCTTCCTGCACCCCGAGATCGACATAGGAAGAGACCCGATCGAGATGGGCCGGGGTGACCAGCGGGCCCATCTCCGGCTCCGGGGTGTCCAGGCCGTTGCCGATCCTGAGGTTTTCGACCAGCGGTTGCATCGTCGCGATGAATTTCTCGGCGGTTTCCTCGCCGACCGGTACCGCAACGGAGATGGCCATGCAGCGTTCGCCGGCGGAGCCGTAGGCCGCGCCCATCATCGCCCTGGCGGTTACCTCCATGTCGGCGTCGGGCATGATGATCGCATGGTTCTTGGCTCCGGCCAGGGCTTGCACCCGCTTGCCATGGGCGCTGGCGGTGGAATAGATGTACCGGGCGATGGGCGTGGAGCCGACGAAGCTTATCGCCTTGACTTCGGGGTGGGTAAGCAGCACGTCCACCGCCTCCTTGTCGCCATTGACCACGTTGAAGACGCCATCGGGCAGGCCCGCCTCGGTAAAGAGCTGGGCGATCCGGGCGGAAAAGAGCGGGACCCGTTCCGAGGGCTTGAGGACAAAGGTGTTGCCGCAGGCGATGGCGACGGGATACATCCACATCGGCACCATTGCCGGGAAATTGAACGGGGTGATGCCGGCGCAGACCCCGAGGGGCTGCATCATCGACCAGCTGTCGATGGCGGTGCCGACATTGCAGGAGTGCTCTCCTTTGAGCAGTTCGGGGATGCCGCAGACATATTCGACCACCTCGAGGCCGCGGGTGAGTTCGCCCTTGGCGTCCGAGTAGACCTTGCCGTGTTCCGAGGTGATGATGGCTATCAACTCGTCCATATGCTCTTCGATCAATGACTTGAAGGCGAACATGATCCGGGCCCGTCGCAGCGGGGTGGTGTTGGCCCAGCCGGGAAAGGCGGCCTTGGCGGCGGCTATCGCCTCTTCGGTGTCCTGGGCGTTGGAGAGGTGGACAGTGTAGCGGGTCTCACCTGTTGCGGGATTGTACACCGGAGCGACACGTTCACTGGTGGTCTGTTTCTCCTGGCCATTGATGTAATTGTGCAGATTTTCCATTGTTTCCCCGTAAATAATAGTAAGTGATGGTGATAAGGACGTTTTGGACGTTTTGCCAGTCACAGTCCGGATTGGTCGATACAGTGGCGCAGATGGGCAAATCCCTTGCGGGCAAAAGGCAGCGAAGGGGCCACGGTGGGGTCCTGATCCGCTTCGACCACCAGCCAGCCACGATAGCCGATGCGTTTGAGTTCCTCGGTCAGCTGCAGATAATCGAGAAAGCCGTCACCGGGCACGGTGAAGGCCCCGTTGACCACGGCGTCAAGAAAAGAGAGATCACGGTTGAGGCAGTCGAGATAGACCGCTTGCCGCAGATCCTTGCAATGGACATGGTTGATTCTCTTGCCCCATTGCCGTATCAGCACCAGGGGATTGCCGCCGGCGTAGACCAGATGGCCGGTGTCGAGGAGCAAGCCGACGTTGTCGCCGGTGCCAGCGAGCAGGCGCCGGACATCCTCTGCCGACTGGATGACCGTGCCCATATGATGGTGGTAAGCCATGGCCACGCCCTGGGAATGCAGGTAGTCCGCCACCTCGGTGAGCCGGGGCAGAAAGAGCTGCCACTGTTCCTCGCGCATCCTGGGACGCCGGGAGAGTGGTGTTCTGCTCTGGCCGTGGATGGCGCCGGTCACCTCACAGTAGACCATCACCTTGGCCCCCAGTTCTTTGAGCAGGTCGAGATGGGGCGCCAGCGCGGCGATTTCTTCGCCGGCATCCCGTTCCAGCAGGTTCGAGCTGTACCAGCCGCTGACCAGCTGCCGATCGAACCGCTGGAGGATGGGGCCGAGCGTCGCCGCGGTCCGTGGAAACTTACTGCCGAGTTCGACCCCGCTGTAACCGGCCTCGCGGCTCTCGGCCAGACAGACCTCCAGTGGCGTTTCCTCGCCCAGCACCCGCATATCGTCGTTGGACCAGGTAAGGGGATTGATGCCTATCTGCACGTCACTCATGATGCTCACCCTCTCTGTCAGGACAATTCTTGGTGGCGTTGCTGCCAGATGCCGACCATTTCCTGGTAGCGGTCGGCGATATGCTCGATCATTTTCTCGTCGGAGAGGTCCCCGGCCAGCCATTGTCGGCATGGTTCAGCGAAGATGGTCCGGCCGATGGCGAATCCCTTGACCCACTTCGATTGCCCTGCCTCACGAAATCCCTGGGCCAGTTGGGCGATGGGCTGATCGAGGCCCAGAATCACGATTCCCCGGCAATGGGGGGCGTAGCGGTCAATGACCCGGTCGATGGCCGGCCAGTAGCTCGCCGGTTGAGAGGGGAGCTTCCACCAGTCGGGATAGACAGCGAGGTGGTAGAACCTGGTCATGATCCGCGGCATGGTCGTGTCGTCCACCTCGCTGTCAGAGGGGGGGATGACCTCCAGCAGCAGTTCGTGACCACTGAAGCAGCAGGCGTCATAGAGATCTTTCACCTTCCTTTCCTGCTGCAGCCTGAGCTCGACGGGGTCGTCGGGATGATAGAAAACCAGACATTTGACCACCTGTTCCCTGGGCCAGGTCGTCAGATGCTGACCGACGTTGTTGCCATACTCAAACTCCAGGGGAAGCGAGCGAGGCAACTCCACCGGCCGGCCGATCCACCAGCCGGAACCGGTGATGGCGTTGAGGGTGTCCTGGCCGTAGATATCGTCGCAGAGAATGCCCGGTTGCAGCGCACCGGCCGGATCGAGGCCGCACCGTCTGGCGCCCTCGATCGCCCCCTTTAAAATCAGGGTCTTGAGGTAGGGGACATCCCTGTCGTCACCCACCGCCTGACCGGCCATCTCCTGGAACTGCCAGCGATGGTCGAAGGCCAGCACGCAGAGATCGTGCCAGTCGTTTCTTCTGGTGGTGACCCGGTGCAGATAGTTGAGATAGTCGTCCTCATCCGGACGGAGGATCTGGTCGGCATGGGCTATATAATGATCGAGTTCTTCGGCTGTCGGCATCGAGGGGGCGCAGCCGTGACGCGACACCACCAGCGCCCCGCAGGCGTTGGCATAGCGCAGGCTGGTCTCGAGCCCTTCGCCGCCGATCCAGCCCCGGAGAAATCCGCTCATGAAGGCGTCGCCCGCCCCGAGTACGTTGAGCACCTCGACCCTGACGCCCTTGACCGTGACCCCCTCATCGAGGGTGTCGGGAATGTCGGAGGCAAAGCAGCTTGCACCATACGGGCCACGCTTGACCACGATCTCCGCTGCGGTGATGGCCCGGAGTCTCTTTAAGCATTCGATGGTATCGTCGCTGCCCCCGGCGATATGAATCTCTTCCTCGGTACCGACGATCAGATCGAGCAACGGGACGAACGACTGCAGGAGATCGGTCACCTGGCGGTCGGCAACATAGCGGTTTTCGCCCTCACCTTTACCGGTCAGACCCCAGAGAACCGGCCGGTAATCGATGTCAAGGCAGACTTTGGTCCCGTTTTTTCTGGCATACTCTATCGCCACCCGGCAGGTCGCCGCCGACTGCGGGGTCGAGAGATGGGTGCCGGTGATGGCCAGGGCCCTGGCGGAGGCGATCACCTCTTCCTTGATCAACGAGGCGTCAATCGCCATGTCGGCGACATTTTCTCGACAGAACAGCAGGGGAAAGGTGTCCTTGTCGGCAATCCCCAGGATCACCAGGCCGGTCAACCGGTCGTCGTCGAGTTGGATCTGGCTGGTATCGCAGCCGACCGCGGCCAGTTCGTCGATCAGAAAGCGGCCCATCTGTTCGTTGCCGAGCCTGGTCAGCATCGCCGATTTCAAGCCCAGCCGGGCGGTGCCGTAGGCGACGTTGCCCGAAGAACCGCCCAGATACATGGCGGCGCTGGAGATTGCCTCCAGAGGAGAGCCGATCTGCTGGGAATAAAAATCGACAGCCAGTCTGCCCAGGCAGATGACATCAAGGGTTTTTACGGTCATTTTTCATTCTCCTCCGTTATGTTCAACCAAACCAGCATGGCTGGACCAGGTAGCCTCAGCCGCAATGAGACATGAAACTTTTCGGCGTGGTAACAGAGTTTTCCGCACTGGCAAGTTTCATATAAACCAGCATGGCTGGACCAGGTACCGCAACCACAACGATGACACCGCTACGCTGTTATGAAAATCCCGGGCCAGCGGCCAGGGCAACAGCGAAGATTCGTATTGACAGAAGCATAATAGAATATTTAGTTCATTGCGCAAGAAATAATTTGCCGCAAAGGAATAATTTTTCCGGTAATGCAGAAAATACTTGTTAGTCGGCCGCTATTATGCTACCTGTTGTGGAATGTCTGATCTATTTTTATTTGCAACGGAATATCAAGACCGGTATGCGGGCGATTTGCTATCCTGGAGATCTGGGCCTGTCCACGGCCAGGCGATTGGAACACGAGTTGATTGAGGAGTTGATACCATGAGCATTCGAATTGCCATTCTCGGTGCGGGAATTATGGGCTCGGATCATGCCAGGATCGTGGCGGAGGATCTGCTGGGCGCCACGCTGCAGGTTGTCTGTGATACCGCAGCCGAGTGGGCCCGGATCATCGCCGACGACTGTGGTGCTGCCGATGTGGCCAGCGACCCTCTGGCGGTCATCGCCAGGCCGGATGTGGATGCGGTGATCATTGCCAGTCCCGACGAGACCCATGCACCACTGTCCCGGGCGGCGATCGCCGCCGGCAAGCCGGTGCTCTGCGAGAAACCGCTCACCCCGACCGCTGCGGAATGCCTTGAACTGATCGACGCCGAGAACAGAATCGGCCGGCGGATGATCCAACTCGGCTTCATGCGCCGTTTCGATCCGTCGTACACCGAAGTGAGGGAAATTCTCCAAAGTGGCGATCTGGGCAAGGCGATCATCATGCACAACTACCATCGTAACGTGACGGCGCCGGCCAACTTCACCGGGCAGATGGCGATCACCAACTCCGCCCCCCATGAATTCGATGCGGCCCGCTTCGTGCTCGGCTGCGAGTACAGCCATATTGCCGTTTTTCAGCCCCGGGGGGTGGACACCTCACAGACCGGGGCAGCGGTGTTCATGGTCCTGTCGACGACCTCGGGCCAGCTGGTCAATATCGAGATCAACAACAATGCTGGCTATGGCTACGATGTGCGCGGCGAACTCGTGGCCGAGAAGGGCTCGGTGTTGCTCAATGCCCCGGTTCACAGTCGCACCAATCTGGCGCTGCAGTCTGTTGTCCGCTATCCGGCAGACTGGCGACCCCGTTTTGCCGAGGCCTACCGGTTGCAGGACAAGGCCTGGCTTCGCTCGATTGCAACCGGTAGGCCTTCGTCGATTGCGGCCAACGCCTGGGATGGCTACTGCGCGGCGGTTGTGGCCGAAGCGGGGGTGGCCTCGTTGCGGCGCGGTGCTCAGGTGGCCATCGACACCGTGGAAAAGCCTGCGCTTTACTCATGATGGCGTCGTAAAAAGCCCGATCTCCTGCGTTGCAGCGGGATCGGCCAATGCTCGACGTACCACATGTACGTCTGTGCTTGGCCGACACCACTGCGCCTTGTATATCAGGCTTTTGTACTTAGCCATCTTACGTGCAGGTTTTAGGTTTTTACGAGTCTATCACTCATAATCCTCTTTACTTCCATTTATTGGAGGACATTCATGAAGCTTGGTTTTCTATCAGACAGCCTTGGCACCATGAGTCTGGATCAGATGCTGGATCAGGCGGTACGGCTCGGTGTCGATGGCGTCGAGGTGACCACTGGCGGCTGGTCCAGCGCCCCCCATTTCGATCTGTCCCGGCTGAAGGCGGATGGCGGGGCGAGGCGTGAGTTCCGCAAAGCCTTCAGCGACAGGGGGCTTGAGATTATCAGTCTCAACGCCAACGGCAATCCCGTGCATCCCACCGACCATAAGCAGGGCCAGTGTCTGAGGGATACCCTCCGAGTTGCCGGGGAAATGGGGATAAAGACGGTGTGTACCATGTCAGGCCTGCCTGCCGGCAGCGGTGATGACACCATGCCCAACTGGGTGGTCGCCTCCTGGCCTCCGGAAACCCAGGAGATTCTGCGCTACCAGTGGGACGAGGTGATGCTGCCCTTCTGGAGCGAGATGACGGCGCTTGCCAGAAGCTGCGGGGTAGAGAGAATAGCCCTGGAACTCCACGGCAGTCAATGTGTCTACAATGTTCCATCGCTCTTGAAACTGCGTGAAAACGTCGGCTCGACTGTCGGCGCCAATCTCGATCCATCCCACCTGTTCTGGATGGGTGCCGATCCTCTGGTCGCCGCCGAGGCCCTGGGTGAGGCCATCTATCACGTGCACGCCAAGGATACCCTGCTCAATGCACCGGTCCAGGCCACCACCTCGCTGCTGGAGAATGGCAGTCTGATGGATATCCCGACCCGGAGCTGGTCCTATATCACCCTTGGTTTCGGGCATGGGGAGGAGTGGTGGCGCCAGTTCTGCTATCGCCTGAAGATGGCGGGTTATGACGGCTGGTTGTCGATCGAGCATGAGGACGTGTTGCTCAATTCACTGGAAGGATTGGAAAAGTCTGTGAAACTTCTGCAGGCCGTGATGCCGATTGCGGCCAGCGACTTCAAGCCGCAGGAGATCTGACCAGCATGGCTGGGCCAGATAGCCTCAGCATAACGAACCACGAAACTCCGTATTCGGGTAACAGAGTCTTTGGTGCTGGCGGGTTTCGGATAAAACCGCCGGTCTGCGCCGTATCTCAGTGAGCGGTCGGTCGTTGGCCGATACAATCATATCTCGGTGAAAATTATGGGAAATCTAATTGTTAAAAAGAAGATCGACAGCCAGCTGACTATCGATGTCGGGCCGGAATCGGCTGCCTGGCGCTATGTCGGCTTCAAGGCGCTCAAGCTGCAGAGCGGGCAATCGTATACCGATGATTCGCGGGGGACGGAGATCTGCCTCGTCATTATCGGGGGCAGAGCGGATGTGGTGGCCGGGGAGACAACTTTTACCAATATCGGGGAACGTACCTCGCCGTTTGCGACCACTCCCCCCTATTCCGTCTATCTGCCGCCTGGAACACCCTATCGGATTAGAGCAGTGACCCCGCTCGAGGTAGGGATCTGCAGCGCCGCCGATGCTACCGGTGCGTTTCCGATACGACTGATTGGTCCGAAGGATGTGGTGACCATGGAACGTGGCGAAGGCTCCTGCCTGCGACGAATCAACAACATCCTGATGGGAGAGACCCTGGCCGAGCGCCTGCTGGTGACCGAGGTCTTCACCCCGGGTGGCAACTGGTCGAGCTATCCGCCCCACAAGCATGACCAGGACAAGCTGCCGCGGGAATCCTATCTCGAAGAGACCTACTATCATCGGATCTCTCCGGCTCAGGGCTTCGTGGTGCAGCGGGTCTATACCGACGACAGGTCCCTTGACGAGACCATGGCCGCCGCTGACGGTGATTGTGTGCTGGTGCCGCGGGGATACCACCCCGTGGGGGTGCCCCATGGTTATGCGTCCTACTATCTCAATACGATGGCCGGTCCCCATCGGCAATGGAAGTTTCACAACGATCCCGATCATGAGTGGCTCCTGACCGGCAAATAACGGTGTGAAGTCCCCGGCAACCTTCTGGCCGCGGTGCTGGGGCGCAGAAAGGGTGAAACGAGTCGGATGCAGTGGAAAACCAGGTTTCCTTCTGCTGCAGTCGTGCAGAAGAGATGGCGGGGAAGAAACCGCGGCGCGGCCGCGGTTTGAGCCGCGCCGGCCGATTGGGTCAGGCTGGCGGCGCGGCGTTGCGCAGATGTCCTTATCATGCATTGTAGTCTTCGAGCACAAGCCGGGGGGATGACGGAAACCGGGGACGGTTGAGATGGTTCGCCGGTGGCTGTCCAGCCCGGTACCCGGGGTGAGGCCCCCTCGGTCAACCATTACAGGAGAAGATGAAACATGGACAAGCTGAAACGAGAATATGAACGATTTGGCCCCTGGGTCACCGAAATTTTGGGGGATGAAGATATTCCTCCACAATTCGAGTCTTTTACGGAAACCATTCTCAGGTCGGATCTCTCCTGCAAAATACCGGTTTCGGTTGAACGCCGTGAACTGAAACCGGGGATGGTCTTTTATGATACCGTCATCTCGCTGGCCGGCAACCACATGGTCATCTGGACCCTGCAGCCGGATGGCATCGACCAGCAAGAAATCGATATCACGTCAATTCAGTATTTTCAGTATGCCGTTGCCGTGCTGCAGGGGGTGCTGCGCTGCGTCACTGCCCAGCAGACCCTCTCGATCAATTTCAGCTCGGTCGAGTTGGAGCCGATCGATAAGATCGAACAGCATATCCGCGACCGCTACTGTCCACCCGAGGCGAAAATCAGGCTCGAGGACATCGTCGCCCATGAGAACACCGAGCAGTCGTTTCTCTATGAGGCGTTACTTGCCAGGGCCGCCAAAAAGGAAGAGCTGAAGATGATAACCTACCAGCCGACCATAAAAATGCAGCGGGCTCACGTTTCCATGATGCGACGCTGGCGGGTCGTCAGCGAGGAGTTCGGCCTGCAGGATTCCGCCTTTCTCACCAATGGCCGGGAACTCATTGTCCTCAGCCGGATCCAGGATATGAAAGCGGTCAAGAAGTCCGATTACGGCTATCGTTCCACCTACATTCCCCTCTCGACCATCCGGACCATTTTCAAGGAGCCGGTGGCAAAGGTCGCCGGGCTGGAGGATCTTTCCATCGTGATGGAAAACACCCGGGTCGTCTTCAGGGTTGAGGAGCGTTTTCCCATGGATATCTTGAGAAAGGCCTTGCAGCTGTAGTCGTTGTCTCCTGCTTGAGCAAGAGGAGGCGTGGGCCGGTGCCGGCCTGGGCCTGACATGATATATGCGCGATACCTGAACAGTTGTGGTCCGTTTCGCTGGTGAGGAACGGATCAGTCAACACCACTCAATTCCAATTGGAGGTTGCTATGAAAAAATTGTTAGTGGCAGTCGTGATGGCGATGATGATGACCTCGGTGGCCTATGGCAAAAAGATTACCATCGGTTACACCTTCCACAGTGCCCAGGATGTCTACCAGAACCTGCTCAAGGATGAATTCGTCGCCGCAGCGGAAGAAAAGGACATTGAGGTCAGGGTCATCGATCCTCTCATGGACATTGAACGGCAGGCTGCCGCCATCGAGAACTTCATTACCCTGGGCGTCGATGCAATCGTTTGCAGCCCGCTGGACTATGAGGGCGCCATTCCCGGTGTTCTCGCTGCCAACCAGGCCGGCATACCCTACGTGGCGCTCAATGCCGAGATCGGTGGTGACGGGGATTTCGTTTATGTCGGCTCCCTCAACTACGATGCTGGGCTTATCGAAGGCGAATACATGGCCAAGGTGCTGCCTCAGGGCGCGCAGATCGTCTACCTGCGGGGAACCGAAGGGATGGAGCACACCATCGCCAGACGCAAGGGGGTGCAGGACGCGCTGCTGGATAAACGCCCCGATGTCAAGCTGCTGGCCGAACAGACCGCCAAATATGACCGGGCCGAGGGGATGCGGGTGATGGAAGACTGGATCCAGACCTATCCGGAAATAGACGGGGTGCTGTCCGCCAATGACCAGATGTCGCTCGGAGCGCTCGAAGCTCTCAAGGGTGCGGGTATCGGTGGTGTGCTGATCGCCGGTATCGATGGAACCCTGGAAGGACGGCAGTGTGTCAAGGAGGGGACTTTCGCCATCACCGTGCTGCAGGACGCCAAGGGGCAGGCCGGCGTGGCTCTGCAGGCCGCTCTCGATCTGGTTGAGGGGAAACAGGTCGAAAAGCGGATCATCGTGCCGTTTAGACCGATCACCAAGGAGAATGTCGACGAGTATCTCGACTGAGCTGTCCGGTTCCCCCTTGGCAGGAATATCGCTGCCGGCAGGGCCTCCTCCTGGCTGCCTCTTTCGTCCACCCGCCTGGGTGGAGCGGGGAGGGGCCAGGAGGCCGGTTGGCAGCGCTGGCAATAGCGTCTTTACTCTCGGATTCTCTAGAAGAGGAGCAAAAGTTGAAGCATGGAAGAGCATATATTGGAAATGCGTAACATCGTCAAGACCTTCCCGGGTGTGAAAGCGGTCGATAATGTTACCTTCAAGGTTCGACCGGCAACCGTACATGCTCTGGTGGGTGAAAACGGCGCTGGCAAATCGACGCTCATGAAGATCCTGGCGGGGGAACATGTCGCCGACAGTGGCGAGATCTATTTCGCCGGCAGGAAGGTGGAGATCAGAACCACCCAGGACGCGTTCGATGTCGGTATCTCCACGGTCTACCAGGAGTTGAACCTCGTTCCCGAGCTGACCATCGCCGAGAACATGTTTCTGGGACGGGAGCCGCAGAAATCATGGTTTATCGATGATAGATACATCTATCAGGAGGCCGAGAAGTATCTGGCCTCGGTACGGCTCCCCTATCCGCCGCAGACCAAGCTGGGCATGCTCAGCGTCGCCGCCCAGCAGATGGTCGAGATTGCCAAGGGCATCAACAGGGGCTCAAAGCTCATCGTCCTCGACGAGCCGACCTCGGCTATCACCGACTCGGAGGTAGAGACCCTGTTCAAGCTGGTCAATGAGCTGAAAGAGAAAGGCATCACCTTTATCTACATCTCCCATAAGATGGATGAGATCTTCTCGTTGTGCGACGATGTCACCGTGATGCGGGATGGCACCCATGTCGAGACCCGCAGTATCGAGGGGCTCGACAAGGATGGCCTGGTTGCCCTGATGGTCGGCCGCGAGTTGAAGGATCTCTTTCCCAAGGAAGAGGTGCCGATCGGTGAAGAGGTCTTCAGGGTCGAAAACCTGACCATGAAAGGCCTGTTTGCCGATGTTTCCTTTACGGTCAAACGCGGAGAAATCCTGGGCGTATCGGGGCTGATGGGCGCGGGCAGGACCGAGATCTCCCGGGCCATTTTCGGTCTCGATCTCATTACTGGCGGCAAGATGTTCCTCGACGGCGAGCCGTTTATGCCCAAATCGCCGCGGGACGCCATCGAGAGCGGGGTCGCCTACGTGCCGGAAGACCGCAAGCTGCATGGATTGTGCCTTGAACGGCCCATCTTGGAGAATATCAGTCTGCCCAATCTCGATATGTTCAGCAGGATGTTGGGCCTCATCGATCTCTCCCTTGAAAAACAGGCTGGCGAAGAAATCTCCAAGAGGTTGAAGACCAAGGCCCACACCCTCAGTGTCAACGTGGGAACCTTGAGTGGCGGTAACCAGCAGAAGGTGGTGTTGAGTAAGTGGCTGTTACGGGATCTGAAGGTATTGATTCTCGATGAGCCGACCCGGGGAATCGACGTCGGTGCCAAATCAGAGATCTACAAACTGATGGGAGAGTTGGCGCTCAACGGGGTGGCCATCATCATGATCTCATCTGAACTTCCCGAAATCCTTGGCATGAGTGATCGTGTCCTGGTGATGAGCGAGGGAAAACTGACGGGAGAGTTGGACAGGATGGAAGCAAACCAAGAAAGAATCATGCATTTCGCCACCGGAGGACCAAATGAGTGATACTGTCGACGCCACTGCAACTGTGCAAAGTGGGAGTTCTGTCGTGCGGAACTTCTTCAAGACCCTTTTTTCGGACTATGGCTTTCTGGTCATTCTGCTGGCGATGGTCATCATTTCCTACCTGCTTGAGCCGGCATTTCTGACCCCGAGAAACCTGATGAACGTTTTCCGGCAGATGTCGATCACCACCATCATCGCCTTTGGCACCACCCTGGTCATTATCGCCGGGATGATCGATCTGTGTACCGGTTCCCTGGCCGCGCTGACCGGTGTTGTCGGCACCATGATCTATGTGGCCACCGGCTCGGTCGTCCTGGGCCTGCTGGGTGGTCTGGCGGTCGGTGCGGTGGCTGGTATAATCAACGGCTTTTTCATTACCAGGTTTGACCTGCCGCCCTTTATCGTCACCCTGGCGATGATGACCGGAGCAAGAGGGACGGTACTGTTGATCACCGGTGGTAAACCGGTTATCAACATCGGCGATTTCACCATCTTGGGTCAGGGCTATCTGTTTGGCATTCCGATTCCGATTCTGATCATGTTCGCCGTTTTTCTGGTCATGACCGTGCTGCTGAAAAAGACCAAGCTGGGTCGCTATACCTATGCCATCGGCGGCAATCAGGACGCCGCTGTCGCTTCGGGTATCAATGTCACCAGAATCAAGATCGTTATCTTCATCATTGCCGGTCTGTGTACCGGGCTTGCCGGGGTGCTCTTGATGTCGCGGATCAACTCCGGTCAGCCTTCCGCCGGGCTGATGTATGAACTTGATGCCATTACCGCGGTCGTTGTCGGCGGAACCAGTCTGTCCGGCGGCGGCGGGACAATGCTCGGCACCCTGGTTGGTGGGCTTATCGTTGCTATATTACAGAATATACTCAACCTGACAAATGTCTCGCCATACTGGCAGCAAATTCTCAAAGGCGCAGTTATCGTCTTGGCCGTGGTCATGGACCAGATAACCAAAGCAAAGAAAAAAGGGAAATAACCTGGAGAGAGTAGCATATGAAAGTAGGAATAATCGGTGCCGGACGAATCGGCAAAGTGCATGCAAAAAATATTGCCCAGTTGGTCCCCCAGTTACAGATCAAGGCCATGGCGGACCCCTTTGCCGACGCCGATACCAGATCGTTCGCCCAGCGTTACGGTATTCCGGTGGTGACGACGGAGGCGGCCGAGATTCTCGATGATGGCGAAATCGAGGCCGTTCTCATCTGCTCGTCAACCGATACCCACTCGCGTTTTATTGTCGAGGCGGCCAGGGCGAAAAAGCATATCTTCTGTGAGAAACCGATCGATTACGATCTGCAGAATGTCCGGCGGGCCATCCAGGCGGCCGATGATGCCAAAGTCAAGCTGATGATCGGCTTTGGCCGGCGCTATGATCATAACCATCGCGGCGTCTATGATCTGGTCCGGGCCGGCACAATCGGTGCGGTGCATATCATCAAGATCAGCTCCAGGGATCCCGAGCCGCCGCCGATTGACTATGTGAAGGTTTCGGGCGGGATTTTTTACGATATGATGATTCACGATTTTGACATGGCCCGTTTTCTGGCCGGCAGTGAGGCCATCGAGGTCTATACTCAAGGGGCGGTGCTGGTCGATCCGGCCATCGGCGAAGCGGGTGATGTCGACACCGCCGTCGTTACCGTGAAGTTTGCAAGCGGCGCCATTGCGGTGATCGATAACAGCCGTCGGGCGGTGTATGGCTACGATCAGCGTGTGGAGGTCTTTGGCGAAAACGGCATGGCCGCCAACGACAACGATGTGCCGAGTACGGTCTATCTGAGTAACGCAGCGGGGACCACCCGGCAACCATGCTACAAGATCATGTGGGATCGCTACACCCAGGCGTTCGTCGATGAGATGAAGGCGTTTGCCCACTGTGTGGCCGAGGATACCCCATCGCCCATCAGTGGCCTGGATGGTCTGTATCCGGTACTGATGGCCGCTGCCGCGACCAGATCACTGCGCGAAGGCCGACCGGTAAAGATCAGTGAGGTGGAATAACGTGAAATTCTGCGCCTGTATTGACACCTTGTATACGGAATATCCCTTTATGGAACGTTTTGCCAGGGCCAAAGACGATGGCTTTGAGTCGGTTGAATTCTGGGACTACCGGCAACGCGATCTGGCGGCGATGGGGAAGGCGGCGGCACAGGCCGCCATCGCCATCAGCGGTTTTAACGGCGACGCGGACTACTCGCTGGTGGACCCTGACCAGAAGAGGCAGTATGTCGATGCGTTGCAGCAATCGATCGCTGCGGCAAAAACGATAGGCGCCGAAAGCCTCACCATCCATTCCAATGCCCTGGGAGTGGGCGGTGTGGTGGTGAACCATTACCACGAACTGTCCTCGACCGTGAAGCTGTGCAGCATGTACGGTACCTTGCAGGAATGTGCGGAAAGAGCTGAAAAAGCGGAGATCAACCTTCATCTCGAGGCGTTGAATGTCCTGACGGACCATGCGGGTAATTTCCTGACGACAACCCGGATGGGGGCCGAGATGGTGCGCCTGATAGGCAGCGACAGGCTGAAACTGCTCTACGACGCCTACCATATGCAGCTCAACGAGGGCAAGATCTGCGACACCATCACCGAGTATATCGATGTGATCGGTCATGTCCATATTGCCGACGCCCCGGGTCGACACGAGCCGGGTACCGGCGAATTGAATTACAAAAATATCATTTCACACCTCGACAACCTGGGGTACCGGTACCGGGTGGGATGTGAACTGTTCCCCCTGCAGGACACGGCAACCGCCGTTCAGGCGATTATGGCCGTTTATCCCTGACGCAAGCTCTGTCTCGTCAAGAGCGGCGGCAACCGCTTCAGCGCAATGGAAAGCCCTTGCAGTTGGTTCAACTTCAACTGCAAGGGCTTTTTGGTCTGCTGGAGCTGACAAATCCAGCCTGCCGTAAGAGGCAGCGGCAGGGTACCGGTGAGATGGGGCGCCGGTTATTGGTGGGTTCGGAATTGCGGTAAAACGTCGATCTTCCTGCTTTGGTAACCACGGTAAATTTCTTTTGCCCGTTCTTTCCTCTGATTGCAATCGCCTCTGTTTTGGTGTACCAACGAAGATATGGTGATGGCCTGGGTTGGGACAGCATGGTGCCAGTGATTGGGTATTGTGGCAGGATTTTTCGGGCCTCCTCGTTTTTATCAACAGGTGTGAAGAGTATGTTTACGATTGTCACCAATTGCTGGGCGCTCTTTCTTGGTATGGGGCTGATCATGCTGGGCAACGGTTTGCAGGGAACGCTATTGGGGGTGCGGGCCGCGAGCGAAAATTTTGGGGTGACCGTTACCGGCCTGGTGATGTCCGGTTATTTTCTTGGCCTTATTCTCGGTTGTAAGATGGTGCCGAAAATGGTGACCAAGGTTGGCCACATCCGGACCTTCGGGGCTCTGGCCTCCCTGGCCTCCACCGCTATTCTCGTCCAGGCGGTCTTTGTCGAGCCCCTGGCCTGGTGGTTCATGCGGCTTGTCACCGGCTCTTCCTATGCCGGGCTCTATATCGTTGCCGAGAGTTGGCTCAACGAGGCTTCCGACAATACCAGCCGGGGCAAGCTGCTGTCGATCTATATGCTGGTTTCGCTGGGGGGCATGGCTGGCGGTCAGCTGATGCTCAATCTCTCTTCGCCAGGCGGATACGATCTGTTCGTACTCGCCTCATTGTTGATCAGCGTGGCCGTCGTGCCCATTCTGCTCTCCACCGTCAAGGCTCCCCAGTTCGATGTGATGGAAAAAATATCCATCGTCCAACTCTATCGCATCTCACCATTGGGGGTGGTTGGCATGCTGGTCAACGGCATGTGCTGCGGGACGATCTATGGCATGGGCGCGGTCTATGCCACCCTGTCTGGCATGACGGTCCATCAGGTTTCCCTGTTCATGGGGACCATGATCGTCGGCGGTTTCATCTCTCAGTACCCTCTGGGCTGGCTCTCCGATAGGATCGGCAGAACCAAGGTGATTGTCGGTGCGACAGTAGCCGGGGGCTGTCTGGCCTTTTATGCCATCTGGCATCTGGGCATGACCTCGCCCTGGCATTATCTGCTGATCGCCTCGGTGGGTGGCCTGATCATGCCCCTCTATGCCCTGTGCGGGGCGCATACCAACGATTACCTGACCTCCAGCCAGATGGTGGCCGCCAGCGGCACCCTGGTACTGCTCAGTTCCACCGGGGCAATGCTTGGCGCACCGCTCACCGCCTTTTTCATGGACCATTTCGGCCCACCGGCTTTTTATGGAACCCTGGGCTCGCTGATGCTCTTCATCGCTCTTTTCGCCCTGTATCGCCTGCTGGTTCAGAGTGGGGTCAAGGACGAGCGGGGCAGATTTGTGGTTATGGCCAACACCCCGCTTTCGGCAGCCCTGAATCCGGATCTGGAGTTCGAGGGTGCAGTCTGCCAGGATGTTGACCGGGTCTCCCCGAGAGGTGCCGGGCTTGCCGAAGAGAAGATATCCACGGTTGGTGAGCTGCCGAGCGGGAGCGGGGCGAGTGTGTGAGTGTTGCTCTTTTTCTGTCGAATCCCAGCCGGTGGGCTCTTCGGCAGAGACGAGAGGTGTCTGGTAATCGTTACCCTCTGGTCCGATCGCCGGGCGATGACCGTGATGGAAACAGTGTCGCATCGGTGTGTGGCAAAAACAGCGCGGCCATATAGTGATGCATGAACTCGGCCCGTTCCGAGAGCTCGGTGTTGGTCATGATTGAGCGGACTGCCAGTCGCTGCCGCCAGCGGTTGTGGTCGGTGAGGCTGATCTGGCAACCGAGCAGGGAGGCGTTGCCGAGAAAATAGAATTTTCCCCGGTCGATATCCGGCAGCAGACCGATGGCGATGGCCCGCTCGATATCGATATGGGCGCCGAAATTGCCGGCGAGAATCAGCTTGTCGATATCGGCGAAGGCGATGCCGACAGAGTCGAGGAGGGTCTGATAACCGGCAAACATCGCTCCCTTGGCTCGAATCAGGTTTTCCAGATCGATCTCGGTAATGACAATGTCCTGGTCGATCTGGCTGTCTTCGGCCCAGGCGATGACATACTCCCAGCCGTCTTCGCCCTGGCGGATGCGTGGATGGTTGTGGTTGCCGGTGAATTTGCCGCGAGAGTCGATGATGCCGGCGTCGAGCAACTCGGCAACGATGGCGATAAGCCCCGAGCCGCAGATGCCTCGCGGATTGATATTGCCGACGGTAACGATCATCGGTTCCAGGGTTACCGGATGGATATGGATATTCTCGACGGCCCCGTTGCTGGCCCGCATGCCGAATTTGATTCCGCCCCCCTCAAAGGCCGGTCCGGCCGAGCAGGCGGCACAGAGCATCCAGCTGCTATTACCGATGACGATTTCCCCGTTGGTGCCGATGTCGATGAACAGGCAGATCTCCTGGCTGCGATGCATCTGGCAGGCATGAACTCCGGCGACGATATCGCCTCCCACATACGAGGCGATACAGGGATAGAGAAAGAGCCGCACCGAAGGGTGGGCCATGATGCCCAGGTGCGCTGCCTTGGTCAGGGGAATGGTGGATAGACTGGGGACATAGGGCGCCTGACGGATGAATCTGGGGTTGATGCCCAGCAGCAGATGGGTCATCACCGTATTACCGGCGGCCATGATGAAGCTGATGTCGCTGGGGTTGATGATGACCTGGCGGCAGACCGCCTCGACAATCTCGTTGATGGTCTTCACTGCCGCATTTTGCAGAGTTTTGCGACCGTGAGGTTTCATTGCGTAAATCATCCGGGCGATAACGTCCTCACCATGGCCGATCTGCCGGTTGTACTTGGAGTCTTCGGCGATGACCTCGCCGCTGTTGAGGTCGATCAGCGCTCCGCTCATAGTGGTTGTGCCGATGTCCAGCGCCAGGCCGTAAAGCTGGCCGGTGGTGTCGCCTGGCTCGACGGCGATGATCCTCTCCCTGTCGTTTTCCCGCTTTCCCTCGAGAATGATAATGGTGACCTGCCAGTTGGCCTCCCGCAGGGTATCGGCCAGTTCCAGCAGAAATTCCGGATGATCGTATTCGGGTTCCTGCCGGCCCGGTTGCAGCCGCTGGTATTCGCGGATCAGCCGCTGCATGTCGGGGATATTGTCGTCGATGGTCGGTGGCGGCAGTTGCATGAACAGTTTGCGCACCGGCGGGTCGATCGCCCAGTCGCCCAGCAGCCCCGTCATCGATCTGGCGGAAATCGAGTGGGTGGTCTTCGGTCTGGCCCGCAGGGATCTGCCGTCGGCCTGGAGCATCTCGGGAATACGGACCGTGGCGTTGGCGACGATACTGGCGGTGCAGGCCAGATGCATTCCGCTCGCCTGCTCCTGTGGTGTCAGTGGGCTCCTGCCCCGGTTGTGCAGTTCGCCTGCGACGAGTTGAATCGTGCACTTCCGGCAGACCCCGTCGCCGCCACAGGCGGCGCGGATGAAGATGCCGGCGTTGGCGGCGACAGTTAAGAGATTGTCACCGGTTTCGGCCTGAACCTCGATATCATCGGGAAGAAAATGAATGGTGTGTTGCATACATCTACAGACGAAAAAAGGGGGAAAAGTTGGGATGAGCGAAGGCTTCACTGTAGCAAACAGAATGATACTGTCAATAAAAAATATTGATAGCCTGGGCTCTGCTGGTTACAGTGGGAGACGACAGGGAGGGTGCTCCATCCGACTACCGACCGGCGGATAGAAGCCAGACGGGCCGGGCGGCAGGGGCTGACTCGTTCGATAGTGTCCACCCGGACATGGCTGGTTTCTCCTCGCTCTTCGTTGTGGTTGAAATTTTATCCTCGGAGGAACGCGTCGACTCCGATATCCGTCAAATATCTCGTTTCTGGCCAGGCATTCGATAATCTGAGGAAGATCGCGTGAACGTTTGTGACCTAATGTGCAGAAAGTACCACATCCTTTACCCTGCTACCCCGATTGCCGGGGCCCTGGCCATATTCCAAGAGGCCACCGAGGCGGAGGGTCGACGGATCTTCGGCCTGATGGTGACCGATGACGATGGCCAGCTGGTGGGGATTCTGTCGATCTATGATATCCTCACTCTGCTGCAGCCCAAGCATATCCATATCTGGGGAGAGATGAGAGATCTCGATATCTCCGGGCTCATCGAAACCATGTGCCGCAAATGCGGCGAACTGCTGGTGGGGGATATCATGACCACCGACATCATTACCGTCAGCAGTGACAGCCATATCTTCGCTGTGCTCGAAATCATGATCAAACACCACATCCGTCGGCTTCCGGTGATCGAGGGCGGGCGGGTCGTGGGTATCGTTTATCTCTCCGACCTGTTCTTTCATCTGGCAGAGAAAATCAAAGAGCAGGGCAGGTAGGTGACAATCATGATTGTCTTCCCACCGGTCAGAGAACGCAGTTTCGCCAGTCTGCAGGTCGGCGATGTCATGCGTCATACCGTGTTGCAGAAAACCTGTTCGACTCCTGTGCGTGCTGCCATTGTCGATTTCATCAAATACAAGGCGGATGCCCTGCTGGTCGTGGATGAGAATCGGCTGGCGGTGGGGGTGGTGACCAAGACTGAAGTCCTGAGTTGTTACTATAGTGAATTGCCGATCGATACCCCGCTGACGGCGGTGATGGGGGCGCCGGTCATCAGTTGTCCCGTGGATGAGAGCCTGCAGAACGCCCTGCTCACCATGCACGATCGGCATATCCACCGGATCTATGCCCTCGACCAGAATACCGGCAGGCCGCTCGGCACCTTGGCCTATCCGGATATTGTCGGTGTGCTGTATCGGTACTGTTGCCGTTGCGAGTTGAGCCTGCACAAGCGTAAGGCCGACAGCTGCGAACAGGCGGGGGGCCGGCTGCGGGCCAAGGACGTGATGCATCACTCGGTGATCAGCGCCCTGGCCGGAGCGAGCGTCGAGGCGATTATCGAACTCTTGGCAAGTTATCGGATCGGTGCCCTGTTGCTTGTCGATGATCGCGGCCGTCCTGTCGGGGTTCTCTCCAAGACCAACCTTGTTCTCGCTTACCGACGGGGGGTGCCGCTGTCGGCAAGGGCCGAATCGATCATGCGTCGCCAGGTCCTGTATTGCCGGGAATCGACGGAGCTCGAACATGCTCTTCGTCAGATGATCTTTGCCGAGGTGAGCCGGATATTTGTCATAGCTGACGACAGTGAGGAAGTCGTCGGCATCGTCACTCTCACCGATGCGGCTCGGGCTCGTTCCGGCTCCTGCCGGGCCTGTGGCAATTCCAGGATCATTCCCAAGGAATGAACGGAAAATCAGTATCTTGCTGTGGAATGAAATCGTCCCTTACTTTTTGACTGCAGATGGCAGATTGTTCACGGCGCCCCCCTCCCAGATTTGTTGTCAGGTCCACGATGCATTCACCCATTTTTTCCTTATACTCCTCTCTGACCGGTCAAATTCTTCCTTTTTTTCAGGCTAAAGATAATTGTCGGATAGAAGTAGGAAACCATGTGAAAAATAAATCATGAAGAACGTCGAGTTGTTTGATGAGGTTTTGCAAGATGCATCTGGACTCATCCGATAGCTCAATAACAGTTGCAGGACATGGTTTTTCCTGGGGGGGAAATACGTGGCACGGCAAGCTGCAGCCTGGGGTGCATTGACGCCAGGTGAAATTCGATGAATGTTCAGGTCGGAGTGGCATCGAGCGATCTGGATCAAAGAACGTCGACATTGCACGACTGTTGTCTTTTCCTGGCCGAATCCGGCGGATTTGATGAGCTCGCCGCCGAATTTCAGCAACTCGACACCTCGGCACAAGACGACAAAACGAGCCTGGCCGCAATTGTTCAGGCAGCCCGAGCAGCAGGATTTCAGACTGTCGTCGGCAATCTTTCGTCAAACAACCTTGCTGAGCTGGTTCCGCAATTGCCGGTTGTCGCCGAAATGAAAGACCGGCAGTTCCAGGTTATCACCGATATTTCCAGACAACCTGGCCAAACAGAGTATGTCCTTACCGTGCATCTGCCTCGACGAGGTCGGCAGGATCAGGGCAAAACAATTCCTGCTTCAGCGTTCAGCCAATCCTGGCAGGGTGGTCTTCTGCGTTTTACCGCGATCAACACCGCACTTATCTGTTTCTCCCTCATTGCCCGTGAACATAAACTCGACCTGACCCGAGAGCGGCTTTGTCATGAATATGGCCTGACAAATGACGAAATTGCCACGGCTACCCTGGTGCGGATGAGTAAAGATCAGGGTTTGAAAGCCAGACTGGTCCAGCTCGACTGGCCGGCACTGGCCGGTCTCGGTCAGGCCTGGCCGGCAATGGCCCGACTGAAAAATGGCCGGCATATGGTCATAATCGGCTTGACCGATACAGCGCAAACCAGAGACGAAACGAAGATCGCCTGTTATGACCCGCTGGCTGGTAACGCCGGGGCACCGTTGCGTCTGACCCGGCAGGAGTTTATGAAACGCTGGTCGGGCGAGGTTTTTCTCTTCAAACGGGTGTACACTCTGACCGACACCAACCAGCCCTTTAGTCTACGCTGGTTTTTACCGGAAATTCTCCGGCAGAAGACTGCGTTTTTCGATATTGGCCTGGCCGTGCTGTTTATTAAGAAATACCTGAAACAAGGTGACACCTTACTGTCTGATTTTACCGATCTGCAGCCAAATGAAACTGCTGATTACGAGAAGATGTAAAAGAAAGATCAGCTGTAAGAAATGGCAATCGATAACATTATGACAGAAGATGTGTTACCGATATATGTAGTGTTTAGGTCCATCCGGCAAACGAGTACCCGGTAATTTATATTGTAAAAACATGTGGTTGACGCCATGTCACCTCGGTCAAAATCTTGCAACTAACCTCGAAAAAAACCCGCCATTAAAGGCTGTTGGGAGATTTCAGGGAGCAAAGTCAAAATCGTGGGTGAGGGCCATAGCTACATAACCCGTTATGCCAACGTCCCTGAGCTTCCTGGCTAGGCTGGGTACTCGTTTCCCGGAAGAGCCTTTCTTTGATCATGTCCCAGCCGACGTGCAGGTAATCCGCCACAGCCCGTATGGTGGCAAACTGCAAGAGATCGAGAACGGTCAGGACAAACGAGCGGGTGTAGCGCCGGTTGTCCTGCATGAACTGCAACCTCGGCCAGAACAGAAGACCACAATCTTTGCAGAAGAGCCGGTGCAGAACAAGTTCAAGTACACAGCGTTTACGGCCCAGGGGAGGCAGATGCAGGAACCTTGTTTTCCT
>JBKEBZ010000117.1:0-5183 GCA_047973425.1 Desulfopila sp. | reverse complement strand
CGCCGACACCCCGTCAGCCCCGACGGCTCAAGACTTTTCCATCTCCGACACTGGTCTTTTCCGGTATATGTTATAACATTGTGGAGAGATATTGGAGTGACCGGGGCCGTCTGCCACTGTCGTTGAACCGACAGGCGGGATGAGAACGAACCGGTTGCCGCAGACGGTTTGCCGGGCAAGACCGACAGGAGCTATAACATGAGCAAAGTTGACGAGATAACCAGAGAATCGTGGATATTGCAGAATTTTCCCGAATGGGGAACCTGGCTCAATGAAGAGATCGAAGAGGAAGTCGTCGCCCCGGGAACGGTGGCCATGTGGTGGCTGGGCTGCACCGGGATGTGGGTAAAAAGCGAGGGCAACACCAATCTCTTAATCGATTACTGGACCAAACACGGCAAGATCACCAGAAAAAACAAGCTGATGAAGGAACAGCACCAGCACCAGCGGATGATTGGCTGCCGTAAACTGCAACCGAACCTGCGCAACGTCCCCTGCGTGCTCGATCCTTTCGCCATCAGCACGGTGGATGCCGTCCTCGCCACCCATCATCACGGCGATCATATCGATGAGAACGTGGCAGCGGCTGTCCTCAAGAACTGCGGCGCCGAGGTTCCCTTCATCGGCCCCCAGGCCTGTGTCGATTTATGGATAAGCTGGGGTGTGCCGGCCAACCGCTGCAACGTCGTGGCGCCCGGCGACACCATCACGATTGGCGACATGGAGATTATCGCCCTGGATTCGTTTGATCGCACCGAGCTGGTCACCGCGCCCAAGGGCACGATCCTCAAAGGACAGCCCGTACAGGAGATGGACCTTCTGGCTGTCAATTACCTGATCAAGACCCCGGCAGGCAACCTCTACCACAGTGGCGACTCCCACTATTCCAACTACTACGCCAAACACGGCAACGATCACAAGATCGACGTCGCTTTCGGCTCCTACGGTGAAAACCCACGGGGCATGACCGACAAGATGACCTCGATCGATATCCTGCGGATGGCCGAATGCCTCCGCTGCCAGGTGGTCATCCCCATCCATCATGATATCTGGACCAACTTCCAGGCCGATCCCATGGAAATCAAACTGTTATGGCAGATGCGCAGGGACCGGCTCGGCTACGAGTTCAAGCCGTTTCTCTGGCAGGTCGGAGGAAAGTTCACCTTTCCAGACGACAAGGACAAACTCGAATACCACTACCCGCGGGGGTTCGATGACGCATTTGCGATCGAACCGGATCTGCCGTTCAAATCGCTGCTGTAGGGACTGCTTCCTTCGACAATACCGTCTGCGGCAATGCCTGCGCCGGCCTTTAAAAAAAAACGATCTTTCCCCAGGAGCGGACAGCATAGACAGCACACCATGGCAACCGAGACATCCCTCCTCACCATCGATATCGGCTCAACCAGCATGCGGGCCAATCTGCACGACGGACAAGGAAAAATCGTGCACTCGGCACGGCGGGCCACGACCCCGACCTATTTCGCCGACAACCGGGTTGAACTCGATATCGAGACCTTCGTCGCCAACCTCTATTCCCTGTTACGGGAATCCGCCGCCTCCACCGCCATGCAGATGTCGCCACCGGCGGCCATTGCCGTCACCTCACAACGCTCCTCCGTCGTTGCGGTGGACCACGAGGGGCGGCCACTGACGGGCTGCATCATGTGGCACGACAAACGCACCGTGCCGCTGTGCCAGAAACTGGCCAGGTGGGAACCGCAGGTGTATGATCGTACCGGCCTGCGGATCAGCCCGGTCCTTTCGGCGGTCAAGATGACCTGGATCCGCGAGAATCTGCCGGACATCTATGCCAGGACCCATAAACTGCTCGGTATTCACGATGTCGCCCTCCATGCACTTTGCGGCCGCTTCGTCACCGACACCTCGCTGGCCAGCAACACCAACTTGCTCAATCTGTGGACCCGGCAATGGGATCCCGACCTGCTGGAGATCTTTGCGGTACAGCGACGGCACCTCTGTGATATCGTTCCCCCCGGCACCATCTGCGGCACCACGACCGAAAACTTCAAGCAGATGACAGGGCTGGCCGAATCGATCCCGGTCATCTCCGCTGGCGGCGATCAGCAATGTGCCGCCTTAGGTCTTGGCATCTTTAAAAACGGCAGGATAAAATGCACCACCGGAACCGGCTCGTACCTTATCGCCCATGCCGACCAGCCGATCATTGACCAGAAACGACGTTTTCTCTGTAAAGTGGCCGCCGTTCCCGGAGCCTACAACCTCGAGGCGGGCATTCTCACCACCGGTGCGGTGTATCGCTGGTTTATCGAACAGTTTTACGGCCCGGCCACCGACCCCGCCAACCTGGAGCGGATAAACAACGAGGTCGTCGCCAGTCCGCCTGGCGCCAATGGCGTGCTCTTTCTCCCTCATTTCGAAGGCAGTGGCGCTCCCCATTGGTGTCCAGACGATACCGGCGCATTTTACCACCTCAAGCTCGCCAACACCCGGGCCGACATGGCTCGGGCGGTCATGGAAGGCATTGTGATGGAGATGGGGGACAATCTGCAACTCTTCAAGGAAAAGATCGGCGAAGTCCCCCATGTCTGTCTGTCCGGCGGCATGACGGCCTTTGCCGCCTACAATCAGCTCCAGGCCGACATCTTCGCAACCGACGCCATTCTCTACCCCCACAAAGAGGCGACAGCGATCGGGGCCTGGATATCTGCGGCCGTCACCATGGGGCTCTACAGTTCCTATAGCGAGGCGTTTCAAGTCGCCCAGCCGGCAGAGCGACAGGTCCGTTTTCGCCCCGATGCCAAGAGGGAGCCCCTGTACAACCACCTCAATATCACCCGTAGAAAGCTCTATAAAGCCATGCGAACCGTGGCTGCCTGAGACAGCGACGGTCCAGTTCGGCGAGGATACGACTATGCAGTTTCAAAAACAGCGACTTGGTGAAATTTTCAAATGTTATTCGGTTAACGCTCTGCAGACGGAGGGGGCCACGAAGCTGCTGTTCGCCGGCGAAGGCCCCGGCTGTGGCCGGCTCTACTGCGGCCCAGACTATCGCGAGGCCCACACCTGCTGGGATGGTGGCGGTGGCACCATGACCATGGTGGCGGTAGAGGATCGGCCCGGCCTGTTCTTTCTTTCCAAGGGGTTCTATTCGATGGTTGACTGCGGCAACAGCGCCATCTACCTGGCCTCCTGGCACAATGGCACCTACACCGAGCAGCATGTGGTCGATCTGCCCTACCTGCATCGCTTCGACGTCATCACGGTGGAAGGTCGCCGCTTCCTGCTTGGCGCGGCGCTGCATTCCGGTAAAAAGGACAAGGAGGACTGGTCGACCCCAGGGCGGCTCGTCGTGGCGGAGTTGCCATTTGCCCTCGACGGTGGTTTTGCGGTCCAGTTACAGGAGATTGCCGCAAACATTTTTCGCAACCATGGCTTTAACCGTGGCCGCTGGCATGGTAAGCAGGCTGTTTTTGTCTCGGGCGACAGCGGGGTCATGGCGGTGCTGCCGCCGCAGCACGGGAACAGCGAATGGCAGATCGAGCCGATCTTCTCCTTTCCGGTCAGTGATGTCGCCGGCATCGATCTGGATGGTGACGGCGAGACCGAATTCGCCCTGCTCAGCCCCTTTCATGGCGACAGGTTCGAGGTCTTGAAAAAAAGAGCGCAGGAGTATCGGAGTATTTTCAACTACTCCAAGCCGCTCGACTTCTATCATGCCGTTTATGCCGACACCTTCAACGGCGTCCCCTCCTTTGTGATCGGCGCAAGGAAAAATGATATGGACCTGTTTCTGGTGCAGTACGACCATCGCGCCCAGAAATGTGTCAGCCACCTGATCGATACCGGAGTCGGCTCGAGCAACGCCAGAATTGTCCACACCAGTGACGGCGATCTCATCATGTCCGCCAATCGACAGATCGATGAGGCGGCAATCTATAGGGCGATACGATAACCGATACTCTCGGAAGAAGTCGAATGGTTCACCAGGATAAGCGCAGGAAAAACTTTGCTCTACGAGGCGTAGTGTCTCAAGCGGCAATTTGCCAGCACATAGGATGCAGCGAAGCGTCGTTTGTGACCGAGGACGAAGGCGATCGGAGTTTTTACCCGTCCATCATACTGCAGACCTGGCTGCCTGCAGCTCAGTTGGGGACGTCTGGGGTTGTTCTCTCTGTTTGCCGACAGCCGTCGGCAAAGCGAAGAGCCTGGCGATAGTGCTCTTCCAAGGCTCGAACCGCCTGTTCGGGGTCGTTGCCGCGAATGCCGGCAAGAATGGCTCGATGCTCCTCCACCCCCCGCCTGGTTCGCGCCAGCATCGTCTCTTCGCCAACGACTGCCGTAAATCTACCGAGATGATGCAGCGCTTCCGAGGTCAATAAGGAGACCAGGGTCTTGAGAACCGGGTTCTCGGTGAACTCCGCCAGCCGCACATGAAACACCAGATCCTCATTGAGACTGACGATACCCCGCTTAACCTGAGCCGCATACTCCTGCTGGATGCCCTCGAGTTCCGCGAGTTGTGCGGCAGTCAGCGAGGTCGCCGCGGCCCGCACGGCGTGACGCTCGAGCAGGAGCCGCACCTCGGCCAGGGCCTGGTAGTCCTTTTTTTCCAACTCGAGGATGTTGCTGAACACTCCAGCCAACGCCTCGATCCCCAGTCCCGCGACATAGGTGCCGCTATGGGCGACGATATTGACCACGCCAAAGGTGCTCAAACGTTTGAGGGCACGCCGGACAACCGAACGCGGGACCTTGAAACTCTTCTCCATCTTAACCTCTGAGGGAAGTCTCTGGCCCGGCTTCAAGACCCCGCTGGAGATGAGATCCCTGATCTGCTGAACAATCATCTCGGCAGGATCCTGTACCTCGATCGGTTTGAAATGATTCTGGACATCCATGGCGATACCTGGAGTTGCTGTTGAAGTCAATTGTCACAGAATTGTAACCATTTCCATGAGAAGGCTAGTCAATAATAATTCGACGTGGCGAACACTTTTTTTGCTATCCCTGTAACATCAGGCTTCCATTCGCACTCTGTTGTGGGGATAGCCGTCCCCGGTGCATGGTAAAATCCGTCGTGGAAGCTGCAACCTCACCAACGGTCTTTCGGATGTCATTGGCTAATGGCTGACCTAATGGTTACTCGCAGTCTTCCGGACGGGATCTTCTTTTCAGAGATACTTCAAAAGTGTTTTCCT
>JBKEBZ010000014.1:0-25494 GCA_047973425.1 Desulfopila sp. | reverse complement strand
TAGTTGTGGCTGAGGTTACCTGGTCCAGCCATGCTGGTTTATATGAAACGCCTCATCATGGAGAGATCTGTTACCGTGCCTGGGAATATCATGCTTCGTTGTGGCTGAGGCTCCATGGTCCAGCCATGCTGGTTTATATGAAACGCCTCAGCATGGAGAGATCTGTTACCGTGCCGAGGATGTTCATGCTTCCTTGTGGCTGAGGCTACCTGGTCCAGCCATGCAGGTAAGGAGAAAAGAGCCGTTTCTGGACGGGCACTAACTTGTTGCCAGTTCCATGACCGACACATCGTTGGCCTCTTCATGCTGCAGAATCCCGGCCTGCCGTCCCGCGGCCATCACCAGAATCCTGTTGGAAACGCCCAGAACCTCTTCGAGATCCGAGCTGACGACCACGACCGCGACGCCATCTTCCGCCAGGCCGTGGATGATTTCATAGATCGAGGAGCGTGCACCGACATCGATGCCCCGGGTCGGCTCGTCAAGCAGTACGACCCGCGGTCTGCGGGCCAGCCATTTGGCGATCACCACCTTCTGCTGGTTACCGCCGGAAAGCTCGTCGGCCTTCTGCGAGCTCAGCCCCTTGACCCCGAATGTGCTGATATTGCCGTTGGAGAATTTGCGAACGCCCAGACTGTTGAGCCAACCGGACTGACCGATCTGGTCGAGATTGGCATAGGAAATATTGTCTTCAATCGACTGATTGACGATCAGACCCTGGAGCTTGCGATCCTCGGGGACCAGCACCACGCCGTCATCAATCGAGTCACGGGGGGACTTCGGGGTAATGTCGTCCCCCTTGAGCAGGACTTCGCCCGAGCGTATGGGATCGGCACCGGCAATGGCCCGTACCAGCTCGGTGCGCCCGGCGCCGACCAGACCGGCGATACCGAAGATTTCCCCCCTGTGAACCTTAAAGTTCACGCCACTGAAGTGACCGGAGGGGGAAGAGAGATTTTTGACCTCGAGGACGACCTCGTCGCTGGCCTGCGCCAGGGGTGGAAACATCTGTTCGAGGCTTCGGCCGACCATGCTCTCGACAATGGTCCGTACCGGGATGTCGGCGCTGTCGAACTCCTGCACTTTGCTGCCATCACGCATGACCACGATCCGGTCGGCGATTTCCTTGATCTCTTCCAAGCGGTGGGAAATATAGATTATGCCCACACCGTCCTCGCGCAGCCTGTGGATCTGGGCAAAGAGCAGCTTGGTTTCCTCGCCGCCGAGCGCCGCCGTCGGTTCGTCGAGAATGAGCAGCTTCGCATTGAGGGTGAGGGCCTTGGCAATCTCGATCAGCTGCTGGTTGGCCGTGGACAGCCCATCGACCAGGCGGGTGGGCGGGATGTCGAGGCCCAGACGCTCGAGACCGTGATAGGCCTGCTCCTGCATGCTTTGGCGATCGATCCAACCACCTTTTTTCGGATAGCGGCCGACGAAAATATTCTCGGCGATCGAGAGAAAGGGCAGAAGCTGGAGTTCCTGATGGATCATGCCGACGCCGGCGTCCATCGCCTCGCGAGGATTGGCGGGCGTGTAGGTGGCTCCCAGCCATTTCATACTGCCCGCGCTGGGCTGGACAGTGCCGGAAATAACGTTGGAAACCGTCGATTTCCCGGCACCGTTTTCACCGAGCAATGCCACGACCTCACCGGCATATATGTCCAGATCGATGCCGTGCAACACTTCAACCGGCCCATAGGATTTGCTGATATTGCTAAGTGATAATATCGGAGAAGAACCGTTCTTGGTCATGTCATTGCCCCTTGCTTTTCACCGCCGAGCGTTATGGATGATGGCGTCGTAAAAAGCCCGATCTCCTGCGTTGCAGCGGGATCGGCCACTGCTCGGCGTACCACATGTACGTCTGTGCTTGGCCGACACCACTGCGCCTTGTATATCGACCTTTTGTACTTAGCCATCCTGTATGCACGCTTGAGGTTTTTACGAGTTCATCATGGGTGATTCTCGTAGTATCCCTTGGCGTCCTCACATGTGGTCAGTGCCGCCACGGTGATCTGTTCCGGCGGCACCGTTTTGCCAGCAGCGATTTCCAGGGCCGAGTCAACGGCCAAGCGCCCCATCTCCCGGGTCCGCTGGGTGGCGGTGACAATGAAGGGCTTTTCGCATTTGGCCAGGGCCTGCAGGGCCGTCATGTCGCCGTCATAACCGCCGACCACCACCTGATCGGTGAGATTGGCCACCTGCACCGCCTTCGCCGCACCCATGGCGATGCCGTCTGCCTGACCGAAAATGATCTTGACGTTCGGGTGGGCCTGCAAGAGGTTCTGGGTGATGGAAAATCCCTCGTCCTGGGACCAGCGCTCAGACCACTGTTCGGCGACGATCTTGACCTCGGGATGCTCCTTGACCGCTTCGATGCAGCCCTTGTACCGGTCCATTTCAGGGGTGGTGCCCTTTTGTCCGTGAATGATGAACATCTCTCCCGAGCCGCCCGCCTGTTCGATCAGGTAAGAGCAGACCTGGTAGGAGGATTTGACGCTCTCGCCGGCGATGAAGGTATCGCCCGGCTCACCCTTGGGCACCCGGTCGACGTTGACCACCGGAATACCGGCCTGGCGGGCCAGGCGAGTCGGCACCGCCGCGGCCGCGGCCCCGGCGGGAATATAGATGAAGGCGTCGATGCCTTGGGTCATCAGATCCTGCACCTGGCTCACCTGGGTGTTGGTATCGTCCTTGGCGTCGACGGTGATGATGTCGATACCCTTCTCCTTGCCGTAGTTCTGGACGCCGGTGGCGATCTGCACAAAGAAATCGGCAGAAAGGTTCGGCACGGCCAGACCGATCTTCTTGATCTGGCCATCTTTGGCCAGGGCGAAACCGGGGGCGAGAGCGACGGCCAGCGTCATCGCCAGCGTCAAAGATGTGAAGCGTTTCATACCTGTCCCTCCTTGATGGGAACTCCTGGTTTTTGTGTTGTCATCCGATGGCCTCGGATGGGTTGGGCCCAGTCGGTGAGTGTCTCTTCGGCGGCTGGGCTGGGACGCCCATGACCGTGACAGGCGCTATTTGTAACGACGCAAGGCTTCTGCGGCGACCGCGATGACGATGACAATGCCGATGATCAGTTGCTGGATGAACGGGGAGACCTGCAGCAGGTTCAGGCCATTACGGAGAACACCGATGATCAACACCCCGATGATCGTCCCGCCGACCCCGCCGGTGCCGCCCGAGAGGCTGGTGCCGCCAATGACCACAGCGGCGATCGCATCGAGCTCGTAGGCGATGCCCGAACTGGGCTGGACCGCATCGAGCCGCGCTGCGTAGATCAGGCCGGCGACGCCGGAAAGAAATGCCGAACAGACATAAACCAGGGTAGTGGCCCGCTTGACGTTGATGCCCGCCAGACGAGCGACCTCCGGATTGCCGCCGATCGCATAGAGAACCCGGCCTCCTGAACGATAGCGCTGGAATACCCAGGCCAGGGCGAAAACGATCAGCATGATGGCCACGGTCAGCGTCAGAACGCCACCATAGCGGATGATCGCCGCCATGTTGAACCAGGAGGGAAAGCCGATGAGCTGCTGGCCGTTGGTGATCAGATTGGCCAGCCCGCGGGCTATCGACATCATGGCCAGGGTGCCGATGAAGGGCGGGATGTTGAGCAGGGTGATCAGCAGGCCGCCGACCAGACCGGTGAGGGCTGCGACCAGCAGGGCGCCGGCGATCGCGATATACATCGGCTGCCCCAATTCAATATTGAGATAGCCGAGGACCATCATCGACAGGGCCAGAACCGAGCCTACCGACAGGTCGATGCCGCCAATTAGGATGACGAAGGTCATGCCGACCGCGATCACGCCAATCACGCTGATCTGATCAAATATGTTGAGAAAGTTACGGGCCGAAAAAAAACTGTCGGTGGCCACAGTCAAAAAGAGACAAAGCGCAATCAGGCCGAGCAGTGGCCCCGTGGCGCCGCCGAGGGAAAAAACTGTTTCCATGAAGAGCTCTCAACTGCACTGGTGCCGCTTACGGTGTCCATAACCAACTCCCTGTCTGTTGTTGTGCATATTTTTTCTATCATGAATATATATTCACACCAATTAAACTGTTTGTCAGGGAATGTCAATGGAAAAATAGGGTGGTTGGCAATTCCTGGTAGAGCTGGCTGTCTGGAGGTCTGTGATTCTGGCCGAGGTCGTTGCGGTTGCAGGCGTTGAGACTGTACCGGTTCTGGTGCTCCCTGGGGAGTTCGATTGCCGGTCCGAGGAGGATGGAATTTCAGGTGGGATGAACAGAAATCAGACAAGGTTGATGTTCTCGTAAAAACCTCAAGCGTGCATACAGGATGGCTAAGTACAAAAGCCTGATATACAAGGCGCAGTGGTGTCGGCCAAGCACAGGCGTACATGTGGTACGTCGAGCAGTGGCCCATCCCGCTGCAACGCAGGAGATCGGGCTTTTTACGACGCCATCAAGGTTGGCAGACTCTGCAAATCGTCATGGTGAGGAAAACAGACCTACCAGGGGTAACGAGAATCCACAATGCCCATCTCTGCTATTCCTTCGCACAGCCTCGGGTCAGCGTGATGAGCAGCAGCGATACCGCGCCGAGGACGATGACCAGCGCGAAGGCTCTGTCATAATCGCCCGTGAAAACCGAGTTGTAGATTTCAAGTGAGACGGTGTTGGTTTTGCCGACGATGTTTCCGCCAAGCATCATCGTGACCCCGACTTCCCCCAGCGAACGGGCCATGGCCAGGAACATGCCGACGGCAATGGCCCGTTTCGTCGTGGGCAGCACAACCAGCAGAAACGTCGCTGTCGGCGACTTGCCCAGAAGGTAGGCACGTTCGATCAGTCGACCCGTCTCCCGCTGGATGGCAGCCTGCACTGGCTTGACAATGAGTGGCAGCCCTGCCACCAGGGAGGCCAGCGCCACTCCCCAGAAGCTGAAGATGATCTGGAGTCCGAAAACTTCCTCGAGAAGCTGGCCGATAGCCGATCTGCGGCCAAGGAGCATCAGCAGCAGAAAGCCGGTGGCGATGGGTGGAAAAACGAGGGGCAGGGTGATCAGAAAATCCAGGGCCGAGGTTACCCTGTTATGAAATCTCCCAAGGATAAAGCCAAGAAAAACGCCAAGAAACGCGAGAAAGGGGGCGATGGCACACCCCGTTTTCAGGCTTAACAGCATGGGTCCGGTCGTGCCGGGATCGATCAGGATCGACAGCATGAATCGCTCAGTCGATCATAAGCCGTGTCTGGCCGTGATGTTCTTGACCTCGGGGCTTGCCAGGAAGAGACCGAAGGCATCGGCCTCCTCTGTATCGGGGCCTCCTTTGAGTCGTTTGCCGACAATGAGAACCGGTTGATACAGCGCCTCATCCACCGGAATAATCCGGGCGACCTTGTCTGCAATGGCCAGGGCGTCGGTCAGATTGATAAACCCCATATCCACTTCACCGCTGACCACATAGGCCGAAACCTGGGGAACCGTGCCGACCACCAGGAGTTTTTCCCTGATTTTCTCCATCATCCCGGAATTTTCGAGATACTGCGAGGCGGCCCGGCCGTAAATCGCCTTTTTCGCATCGGGCATGGCGATGCGGGTAACGGCGGCGCTGGCCAGATCGCCAAGGGATCTGGCCTCAGATCCCTTGCTCACCGCGACCATGAGTTTGCCTGCGCCGATCGGATACTCGTTTGCGAATTCGAGTGTCGAGCCGTCCAGAAAGCGCTTGTCGCCGATGACCACATCCACAACGCCGCTCTGGCTCGCCTGGGCGGTTACCTGACCCATGTTGCCATAGATCCGCTCTACCTCGATGCCGGTATTTTGGCTGAAGACGGTGCTCAATTCGTCCACGAGCTGCTTGTAGCCGGCGCCTGCGGCAACTGTCAGGCTTTGGCCGGCGGAGGCGCCGACAGGCGACAAGGTGAGGGCCAGTGCCCAGAAGAGGGCAAGAAAAAGTGATGTGTGCACGTTCTGCTCCTTTCAATATCGTGGTTCTGGAGGTGATGACGATCTCTGTACCGGCGAAAATGTGAGCCGCTCATGATGAGCGAGCAGGGCATATTGTCGCCTAAGCCAGGCGTCGTCTCGCTGGCCGTCGCGAAGAGGCAGGACGACATCGCCGAGGTTGTGCGCTTCACCGAGGTCATGGGTGACTACCAGGATGGGCATCTTGCGGACCTGCTGCAATTCGACAATGATGTGCCGTAACGCCATTCTGTTTTCCAGGTCGAGGGCGGAGAAGGGCTCGTCGAGGAGCAGCAGCCGCGGCCTATAGGCGAGAACCTGACAGAGCGCGGCCCGCTGCCGTTCGCCCCCGGATATCTCGTGCGGCTTCTTGTGGCGAAGGTGGTCAATGCGCATCGATGCAAGCAGGTTAAGCGGGTCTTCCTGCGGATGACAGGCGAAGGCCGTGTTCTGCAGCACCGTCAGGTGGGGGAACAGCAGTGAGTCCTGGCTCAGTAACCCCACCCGGCGTTTCTGCACCCGAAGATGAATTCGTGATGTAACCTCGGACCAGATCTCCTGGTCGAAGAGGATCGAGCCACCGCTGAGGTTCTCCAGCCCGGCAATGCACCGTAAAACGGTGGTCTTGCCGGAGCCGGATGGCCCGACCAGACACACCAGCTCGCCGGGAGAGCAGCAGAGATGCACCTGCAGGCTGAAGTGGTCTCGCTCCTTCTGGATATCCGCCTGCAGACCGCCGTCTGTCATGCAGCACTTTCCGCCTGCAACTGCATTACGTCACATATTTTTTCGGCCAGCGCCTTGTGGTGGGTGATCATCGGGCAGTGACCCGTCTCTATTTCAGTTACCGGCCAGTCGAAGTCGGCGGCTTTTTTCGCCATGGCCCGGATGAAAGGGCTGACCGTCTTGGTGCAGCTGATGTATGACACCGGAACCGCGGTCGGCTCGAATTCCCCGGGAAAGGGGGAGAGAAACGGTTGCACGGGAAATGTGCACAGTCTGTTGCCAAACCAGTGGGCCCGTTCTGCCCCAACCTCTTTTTCGCTTACCCCAAAGACCTGCAACGGCCAGGGCTTGACCTTCCAGCCATTCACCCGGTGCGAAGACAGCATGTGCCTGAAGGCCTCTCCGGCAGTCTCGGCAAATGAACGGCCCTTTTCTGGAATGATCGCATCGACGAATACCGCCTGGTCGATGGCGTGAGGGGCGTTGGACATGACGGCGGAAACGATCATGCCCGAGAAGCTGTGGGCGACGAGAATGGTCTTCTGTAGACCGAAAAAATGCAGATAATTGACCACATCCTGTATCAAGGTGTTCAAATCGACACCCTCGCGCATTCCGTGGTTCAAAAAACCGCAGCCGCTGAGCGTGGGGGTATGCACGTCGTGTCCCAGCTCCCTGAGGACGCGTGCGGTATCCCGCCAGACCCAGCCTCCTTGAAATGCTCCGTGAACAAAGAGGATTGTTGCCATTGCCAACTCCTTTTGACGCAAGTGATTCCATTTGGCCATTTCGTTATGCCATTATGGCATAACGCTTAGCAGGCAATTCATCTCTTTGCAAGGCAAAAGAGGAAGAACGTGGCAAAAAGGGCCGCTGATGCCTGCCACCCTAACTGATAAAATAATTATTGACATAATGTGCTCATCAGAGTATACGGGATTTATTACTGGATGTATATTGTATGTATATTGGAATGTCAACCGTGCGCGATCGGATTGGGACACGCTGTTGGGCGAACGAGGAAAAATCTGTACCCGTTGATCGACAGTCATAGCCAGACGAGCGGAGTATCCCACGGAACTCGCGTCTTGCGAGCGTATCGAAATTGAAAAGCCTAACAATTCAACAATGTGAGGTCTGCTATGAGTGAGTTTCCCCAAGAGGCAAAGGTGGTCATCATTGGTGCCGGCATTGTCGGTAATTGCGTTGCCGGACATCTGGCCGAACGAGGGTGGCGGAACATGGTGCTGATCGATAAGGGCCCCCTGCCCAACCCCGGCGGCTCCACCGGTCACGCCTCCAACTTCATTTTTCCGGTCGACCATGGCAAGGCCTTTGCCGAAATTACCCTCGACAGCGCCAGACAGTACCGGGAGATGGGCGTTGAACGCATTTGCGGCGGCATCGAGGTGGCCCGGACCGTGGCGAGCATGGAAGAGTTGAAGCGGCGGATGGCCTCAGCGAAAAACTGGGGCATCGAGTCGGAACTGCTCGATCCGGCAGGGGTCAAGGAACTCTTTCCCTGGATCAACACCAAGATGATTCTCGGTGGGTTTTACACTCCATCGGTCAGTGTGGTCGACTCGCTGCGGGCCGGCACCATCATGCGGGAGAAGGCTCAGAGCCTGGGGGCGCTCAAGGTTTTTGCCAATACCGAAGTGATGGATCTTCAGGTCGAGGATGGCGAGATCAAGGCTGTAAAGACCGATCGCGGCGACATCGCGGCGGAGTATGTCATCATCTGCTGTGGGGTTTGGAGCCCGAGAATTGCCGAGATGGCCGGTGCCGCCGTGCCGCTGGCTCCGGTGGTGCATCAGATGATCGATGCCGGGCCCATCCCTCAGCTGGCCCATGTCAAGGGTGAGATAACGTACCCGATCATCAGGGATATGAGCGTGAAGATGTATGAGCGTCAGTCCGCCGGGACCATGGAAGTCGGTTCCTACGCCCACCGTTCGATCCTGATCGATCCCAGCGACATTCCCTCCAACGAGCAGGCCAAGCTGTCGCCGACCGAACTGCCGTTTACCAGTGAAGACTTCGAGCCCCAGCTTGCCGATGCCCTCGATCTGATGCCCGAACTGCTCGACAGTGACAAGGTCGAGATCCAGTACGCGATCAACGGTCTGATCTCTCTTACGCCCGACGGCAATCCCGTTATCGGCGAGACCCCTGAAGTCAAAGGGCTGTGGGTCGCCGCCGCCATCTGGATCAAAGAGGGGCCCGGGGCGGCCCGGATGCTGGCCGAGTGGATGACCGACGGGGTGCCGGAGATCGATGCCAACCATGTCGACATCGCCCGGTTCTACCCCTATGCCCGCACCAGGCAACACGTCTGGGACCGGGCCACGGAGGGATTCCCCAAGCTCTACGACATTGTCCACCCGATGGAGCAGTACCTGTCGTCGCGTGATATGCGTCTGAGCCCCTTCCACAGCAGAACCAGGGATCTCGAGGCGGTCTATTTCGAGACCGCCGGCTGGGAGCGTCCCCACTGGTATGAGAGCAACAGGGGGCTGCTCGAAGAGTACGCCGATCGGCTCAAGCCCCGCACCAATGAATGGGACGCCCGCTGGTGGTCACCGATCATCGATGCCGAGAGCATCGCCCTGCGTGAGCGGGTGGCGATGACCGACCTGAGTGCCTTCGCGGTCTTTGATATCATCGGCGAGGGCGCCCTCGCCACCGTGCAGAAGCTGGCTGTTTCCCAGATGGATACCAAGATCGGCAAGGCGACGTACACCCTGCTGCTCAATGACCGGGGCGGCATTCGCAGCGATCTGATCATCGCCCGCACCGGCAGGGATTCCTTCCGGGTCATCACCGGCGGCGGTCACGGCGGGGTCGACAAGAAGTGGTTTGTAGACAACCTGCAGGGCGCGGCTCAGCTGCATGACATGACCTCGGCACTGGGCACCGTCGGGCTGTGGGGCCCGGCTGCCAGGCAGCTGCTCGAATCGGTTACCGATGACGATATCTCCAACGCCGCATTTCCCTATGCCTCGGTGAAAAATTTCCGGATTCAGGGGATCCCGGTCTGGGCTCTGCGCATGTCGTATGTTGGTGAGTACGGCTGGGAGATCTACGCGAGCGCCGAGCACTGCCCGAAACTCTGGGACATCCTCTGGCAGGCGGGGCAGAAGCATCGGGTGGTTCCTGTCGGCATCGGCGTCTACGGCACCACCGCCCGGCTGGAAAAGGGCTTCCGCCTGTTCGGCAACGAACTCGAGACCAACTACAACCCGGTGGAAGCGGGAATGGCCCTGCCCAGGGTCAAGGCCCAGGAGTTTATCGGCAAAGAGGCCTATCTCAAGGCCCGCGAGGTCGAGCCCATCACCAGGCTGTGCACCCTGACCGTCGATGATCACACCGATTCAAAGGGAGAAAAACGCTATATGATCGGTAGCTTTCCGGTTCTGACCACCGATGGCAAGCCGATCGTCGACAGCAGAAACCGCCCGGCCTACGTGGCCAGTGCCGGCAACGGCCCCTCGATCGGCAAATACATCCTGATGGCCTACCTGCCGCCCGAGTATGCCAGGGCTGGTACCAGACTCTCGGTGGAATACTTCTGTGAGAGGTTTCCGGTGACGGTGGAGGTGGTCGGTTCCCGGCCGCTGTTCGATCCGAATCATGACCGACTGCGGGGATAGCCCGGATGAAAAACTCGGGCAGAGCAAACCAGGGACTGCCCCCAGTCTTATCGGGGACTGTCCCTTGAGACTATATAAACGAGATTGGGAGAGCATCGATGAATATTCTCGTCTGTGTAAAACGGGTGGCCGATATCGGCGCCAGGATCGACCTGCGCGATGATCAGCGGGCGATCAGCACCAAAAACCTGGGTTTTTGTATAAGTCCCCATGAGGAGTGTGCCGTCGAGGAGGCCATCCAACTGGTGGAACGGCATGGTGGGCAGACCACCGTGGTGACCATGGGCCCGGCCGAGGCGGTGGAACAGCTCAGGGACTGCCTGGCTCGCGGCGCGGACCGCGGCGTGCTGATTGAGACAGACGGCGGGGAATGGGATGCGCCAGAAACAGCCAGGGCGCTGCAAGCCGTGATAGAGGCCGAGATGGCTCGGGAGCCTCTCGATCTTCTCCTCTTTGGCAACGAGTCCGCCGATCTGGGAGCCTGCCAGGTCGGGATCAGGGTTGCCGACGGCCTGGGGCTGCCATGCATTGCAGGCGTCAAGAGACTCGAGGTCGGTGAGGGCCAGGCCCGGGCGTTTCGCGAGACGGACAGTGGTATGGAGGTTTACGAATTGCCCCTGCCGGCGGTGATAACGGTCAGGGACGGCATGAACCTGCCTCGCTATCCCAGCCTGCGCGGCTCGATGAAGGCCAAGAAAAAACCGCTGGCGACAGTGGCGGCCGAAAAAACCGGTGCGGATATACACCTGCAGCGGCTGGTGCACCCGCCCGAGCTGAAGAAAGAGGTCGTTATGCTGGGTGAAGGGCCCCAGGCCGCATCGGCGATCGTTACGGTCTTGAAAACTCTGGAGGTGATAGCGCCATGATACTTGGAGTGATGGAATTTGAAGACACTACCGTCAGTGACGGGTCGTTGCAGATGATCACCTGGGCCCGTGGCCTCGCCGCGGAAAGTGGTGAAGAGGTCGTGGCCCTGTTGATCGGCGGCGATGAGGTGGCCAGCCAGGCGGAGACGCTCGGCCAATATGGCATAACCTCGGCGATAACGGTGGCCAGCGACAGACTCGTCGCCTATGCCCCGCTGGCCTGGGCCCGGGTCATCTCCCAGGTGATGGCCGCGCGGGCGCCGGCCCTGGTCATTGCCGCCGGAACGGATAAAGGCAATGAATTCATGACCCACCTCGCGGTGATGGACAACCTGCCGCTGGCCAGCAACTGCTGCGCCGTCACCCTTGGCGAGGGCGGCGGAGTGACCAGGCTCAGATGGGGTGGCGGTCTGCTGGAGGAATCGCTGGTCGATGGCGGCTGCAAGCTCGTCACCATGGCCATGCATACGGTCGAGGCCCGGGAACCATCGGCCGGGAACGCGGTTGCGGTAGAGTCGTTCACCCCGACGGTTGACGAGACCGATCTGCGGGTGCGTCTGGTCGGTAAGGAGGTGATCGATGTCGAAGGGGTGACCCTGAAGACCGCCGATGTCGTCATCGGCGGCGGCCGCGGGGTGGGCAGTGCCGAGGCCTACTCGTCCCTCGAAGAGCTGGCCGCACTGCTCGGTGGCGCCGTCGGCTGTTCACGGGTCGCCACCAATAACGGCTGGCGGCCGCATGCCGATCAGGTGGGTCTGACCGGTACCCGCATCTCACCGAAGATCTACATTGCCTGCGGTATCAGTGGGGCCATTCAGCATCTCAGCGGTTGTAAGGGCTCGGAGAAGATCATGGTTATCAACAAGGATCCGGAGGCGGCATTTTTCAGAAAGGCTGACTACGGTGTTGTCGGAGATCTCCATGAGGTGATTCCCGCGGTAATCGCCGAGGTGAGAAAGTCCCGATGATCCGGTCCGGCAGGTAAGCGAGGAGAAGAGCATGACACATCCTGCAGAATCAGCCCACGGGACCTGAGGAAGCTCTGCCAGTCCAGGTGAACACCAGCCGACATAACGGCACAACAGTATATCGCTCCCAATACCACGAGGCGACACCCATGGCGACACGTGAGATCTTCTGGAACATTTCCGGCGGGCAAGAGGTCATCCTCTACACCCTGGCGGCGCTCACCCTGGGAGTGCTGGCCTGGGGACTCTACAGACATGTTCGCCGGGTCATGGGCGGACAGCCGGTGACCTTGCCCGGCCCGGCGCAGGTGGGCCGGCTCGGCAGGGCGTTGACCACGATCCTGACCAACAGGACGGTGTTGGCCAGACACCGGCTTGGCGGCACCATGCATCTCTTTATCATGTGGGGTTTCATTGTCCTGCTGGTGGGCACGACCATCGTCGCGGTGGAATACGATCTGTTCCACAAGATCATGGGGCTGGAGCATTTCATGCTCCAGGGCTCGTTCTACCTCGGTTTCGAACTGGTCATGGATCTGTTCGGGCTGGCCCTGGTCGTGGGCCTGGCCATAGCCCTGGTGCGACGATACCTCCTCAACCGGCCTCAGCTGAAAAAGCAGCGGGTGGACTGGATTCTGCCGGTGCTGCTGCTGGTCATCGGCCTGACCGGTTTCGGTGTCGAGGGACTGCGGCTTGCCGGTAATGCCGCCGAGTTGGGCTATGCACCGGGGTGGTCGCCGGTCGGCGCGGTGGTCGCCTCGCTGGTCGGGGGGCTGGATGGCGAAAGCCTGCTCAACGCCCATGTCATCTTCTGGTGGCTGCATGTGCTGCTCGCCTTCGCCGCCATTGCCCTGTTGCCTTTCGTGCCGAAGGCCATGCACCTGCTCGCTGCCGGGGTGAATAGCTATTTCGAAGATCTGCGGCCCCGGGGGCGGCTGGCCAGACTCGATGTCGAGGGGGCGTTCGAGCGCGATGAGAACCTGGGCTACGAGTCTCTGGAGCAGTTGACCCGGAAGGATTTGCTCGACATCGTCTCGTGTACCGAGTGCGGCCGGTGTGAAATGAACTGTCCGGCCAATATCTCCGGCAAGGCGCTTTCGCCGCGGGAGATCGTGCTCGGCCTGCGCCGGCAGCTCAACCAGGAGCAGCCCCTCTACGGTGAGCGGGCAGAGGCCAGGAGAATCCTGGAGGCGGAGATCTCCCCTGCGGCCATTGACTCCTGCACCACCTGCATGGCCTGCGTCGAGGTCTGCCCGGTCTTGATCGATCCCTTGAGCAAGATCCTCGAGCTGCGTAGAAACGAGATGATGATCCATGACCGTTTCCCCGAGACCTATGCCGAGGTGCTGATGGGCATGGAGAAGCGTGGCAATCCCTGGAACGAGCATCCCACCGCGAGGATGGACTGGGCCAGGGGGCTTGCGGTGCCGATCATGGCCGATCTGGCCGCAGCGGGGCAGGGCGTCGACTATCTGTTCTGGGTCGGCTGTGCCGCGGCCTATGACCCGCGCAACAGCAAAATTGCCCGGAGCATGGTCAAGATCCTCCAGGCCGCCGGCGTCAGTTTCGCGGTGCTGGGCGAGGAGGAGCGCTGTACCGGTGACCCGGCCCGGCGTATGGGGCAGGAGTACCTGTTCAGCATGCAGGCGGAAGCCAACATTGAACTGCTGGCCGAATACGACTTCAAGCACATCCTGACGATATGCCCGCATTGCTACAACTCGTTTATCAAGGATTATCCCGAATTTGGCGGCAGCTACTCGGTTATTCACCATACCCGGCTGATCGAGGAACTCGTCGCGGCGAAACGGCTGCCCATGAGCCGGACCGTCGCGGCGGTGGCGACGTTTCATGATTCCTGTTACCTCGGGCGGCACAACCGGATTTTCGAGGCGCCCCGCAATGTCTTGCGGCACATACCGGGAATCCGCACTGTCGAAATGGCCCGGAATCGTGAACTGGCCATGTGCTGCGGTGGTGGCGGAGGGCTGAGCTGGTTCGAAGAGGAGCCGGGCAAGCGGGTCAACGACCGGCGCGTCTTGCAGGCCGCCGAGGTCATTGCCACGGCAGATGGCCACGGACCGGGAGTCATCGTCACCTCCTGTCCGTTCTGCCTGACGATGATCGAGGATGGTCTGGCTGCCGCGGAGACAACCATCGTCAACAAGGACATTGCCGAACTGGTGGTCGAGGCGATGGCCGAGAGCGTGGTGACCGACCCCGCCTGATCTTTTTGCGGGCATCACGCCCCACTCACTACCTCGCCCTGATCTCGAGATGGCCGGCATGGACCAAGGAAATGTCGGCCACTCCGTTGACACCTTAACGGAGTATTGTATATTTTCCGCAGAGATGTCAGCCTCTCTATCTTCCCTTATTTGCAATAGAGCGAACAACAGTGTACACCGGTTGGGTTTATGAGTGAGAAAAATGTCTATAATGAGTTGAAAAAACAGATCATCCTGTTGGAGCAGAAGCCTGGCGAGGTCCTCCGCGAAAAAGAGATCATGGAGGCGTTCGCGGTCAGCCGCACCCCGGTTCGGGAGGCGATGATGCGGCTTGAGATGGATGGCCTGGTGCGGATCATCCCCAATGTCGGCAGCTTCGTCGAGGAGGTGAGTTTTCAAAAACTCAAAGACGTGTTTGAGATTCGCTCACATCTGGTGAAACTGACGGGCAGCCTGGCTGCAGCGCGGATATCGGCCGAGGAGATAGCCGAGATCCGTGAGCGGATAACCGAAATGAAGGTGGCGACGGATATCGAGAGACTGATGGAGCTCGACAGTGAAATCCACACCATTATCAATACGGCGACCAGAAACGACATCCTGATAAAAATGCTCAAGGGCCTGCATGACCAGGCGGTGAGAATATGGAAATATGCCGGAGCCGCCAAAGAATACTGGCAGAATCTCGATCAGGAGTTTGCCGAGATCGCCGAGGCGCTGGCCGAGCATGACGAAGAGAGGGCGGCCTCGCTTCTCGAGCGGCATGCCGACAATTTCTCCGAGCATATCAGGGGGCAGTTGACGTTCTGAGCCGCTGCCGCCCCCCGTTTTGACGATAAGGTGTTCTCGCTGTCGGCATATCCCTGGCGGTCGGGGGGCTGGGGCTGGTCCGGGCCATTCCGGCTGCACTGCAGGGCGGTGCTGAATATGGCCGGGCCATTCTCTTTGGCCAAGCAAACCAGGGACAGTCCCCAGTCTCATCGGGGACTGTCCCTGGTTTATGGTCCAGCCATGCTGGTCAGAGGGTGAACTTTTCGCCGAGATACACCTCGCGTGCCTTCGGGCTGGCGGCGATGCGGGCCGGATCACCGGCTTCCAACAGCTCGCCATGGTTGAGGATATAGGCAAAATCGCAGACGTTGAGGGTCTCTCGGACGTTGTGGTCGGAGATCAACACCCCGATTCCCCGCCGCTTCAGTTCGCCGATAATGTTCTGGATGCTGAGAACGGCGATCGGGTCGACTCCGGCGAAGGGCTCGTCCATCAGGATGAAGGTCGGTTCGAGGACCATGGCCCGGGCGAATTCCAACCGTTTCTGCTCACCTCCCGAGAGGGTGTAGCTCATACTTTTCGCCACGTGTTCGAGCCGGAAATCGTCGATCAACCGGGTCAGACGGTTTTGCCGCTCGCCCTGGCTCAGATCCAGGGTCTCGAGAATACCCATGATATTGTCGGCCACGGTCAGCCGCTGGAATATCGACTTTTCCTGAGGAAGATACGAAATGCCGGCCCGGGCCCGCTGATAGAGTGCGAGATCGGTGATCTCCCGGTCGCCGAGGAACACCCGGCCCCGGTCGGGCGGAATCAGGCCGACCACCATATAAAAGGTGGTGGTCTTGCCTGCGCCATTGGGGCCGAGCAGGCCGATGACCTGACCGGCAGGCACCTCGAGGCTGACGCCGTGTACCACGGTGCGGCCTTTATAGCTCTTTTCCAGTTCTCTGGCTGAAAGTGTCGGGGTCATGGGGTTCTCGATCGTGTTGTACTGATCCTGCAAAAAGGTTGGCGACATTGCCGGGACGAGGGCGGTGGCCTGGAGTGCGCTCCGCCGCTCATGGTGTGACCGAGCCCCCGGCCGACTGCATGGCCGCCGTATCGAAGATGGTGGCATGGACTGCGCCGGCCATCTCGAGTGTCCGGGTCTTGAGGTCGATAGTGGCGCCGGTGCCGGTCGTCCGGCTGTAGGCGTTACTGAGGGTTACCGGCTGGTCGGTGCGCAGGGTCCTGTTCGTTTCGTCAAATTCCAGAGAGTCGCTCTGCAGGGTCCAGCCATCGCCGGTGACCACACGAACGTTGGCGATCAGCGTCACCGTGCCTTTTTCCGGATCGAAGCTGCCCCTGTCGCCGGTAATGGCGATATTGCCCTTTTCCTGGTCGAAGATGGTAATATCGGCCTGTCTGGCAAGGATGATGCCGTCGGTTCCCTGATCGGCCGTCCGGGCCTTCAACACCCATTGGGTCGTGCCGTCGCTGGCCTTGGTATATTGGATATTGTCCAGATTCAGATCGATTCCCTGGTCGAGGGGCTGCAGTTCGGGGGCGGGGTTCGTCAGGCTCAGTCGACCCAGGTAGACGGCCAGTGCCAGGACGGCCAGGAAAAAGAGCATCGAGGTGAGACGGTTTCTGATACTAGACATGAGCGTAAATCGCCTGGCAGCCTCGACCCTCCCCGGCCTGTGCGGGCCATTGTTCTGCCGTCAGATCGGCTCGGGACCAGCGTTTCTGGGCAGGTGTCTGCTTTGGCGGACAGGATTTCTCCCTTTTCGTGTTCACAGTTCCGATCAAAATAATGGCAAATCGTGTGTATTGCAATTTTTATCTCCGGTCTGACCGGCGGGGCTCGCCTCGTTTAAAAGCTGATTTTCAGGCCGGCGTTGAGCTGGTAGCTCCGGCTGCCGGGGCCATCGAGGGCCTGCAGGTAACGGGCGTCGGCAGAGAGCGAGACGCTGTCGCTGACCCGGTGGCTGAAACCGCCGCCGAGTTCGGCCCCGGTCCGGCTGTAGCGCTCCTTCACCCGGGCGTTGTCGATCTGGACCGCCTCCGGGCTGGTGAAGTCGTAGGTGAGGTTGGTGATGGCATAGAGCTGGGTTCCCCGAGTCTGGTCGTACTCGAGGTCCCTGGAGAGCCGGGCGCCGATTCTGCCCCGGACCTGATCGACGTCGTAACCGTCGATATGCGAGTCGTGGTCGTTAAAGCCCTGGTAATGGGTGTGCATGGTGACCAGCTGGCCCTGGAGTTCGAGGCCCCAGTCGCCCCAGCGGGCCACGGTCCTGCCCGCCTCGACCGAGAGGGTGCCGCGCAGCCCCTTCTGGGTGGAGTCGTGCTGGTAGCTGTCGGTAAACTCGTTTTTCAGCCAGGCGAATTGGCCGACCAGATCGATATAGCCGTCCTGGTCCCAGGTGCGGGTCCAGATCGCGCCCAGGCCATAGCTGTGGGCGTTAAGGTCGCCGGTGTCATCACCGAGGCCGGCCTGCGAGCGGAGGCTGTCGGCGATATCGGCCTGGGCTCTGCTGTAGTCGAGGGTAATGGCCAGCCGGTCGGTGGTCTGTTCATTCTGGTTGACCAGCAGTTCCTGGCCGAGCTGAACCCCGCCGAGATGGGCGCTGTAGTCGAAGCGGTGGCTGCCGTCGGCCTGCTGGTGGCCGTAGGTGGGGCGCAGCCAGGTCTGGCGCCCCTGGCGGTCGGCTGCGAATTGGCCACCGAAGCGCTGGTGATAGGTGGAGATCTGGCCGAATCCCTGCTCGCGGTTGATGGTTTGGGCCGCGATATAGTTGGCCACGCCGGGCCGGTAGAGGACCATGCCGTCGCCCGGTCGGGAGGGCTTGGTCGGTTCGGTCGGGTCAGTGGGGGTGGGGGGCTCGATGGGTGTGGTAGGGTCGGTTGGCTCGGTCGGGTCGACAGGATCGACGGGAGGACAGCTGTTGTCTGCGGTGCAGTCGTAGGTACTGGTCAGGTACCAGTCGTTGGCGTCAAGGGTGCTGCCCTGGCTGAGAACGTATTCATAGGCGCCGGCTTGAACCGGTGCGGCCAGGGTGAAACTGCCGGCGGCGGAGTCACCATCGACCTCAACGACCTGGATACCGTGGACGGTCTGGGCCCCGGGGCTGCCGGCCACGGGACGGATAACCAGAGCCGAGGTGCCGCTGGTGTCACCGGTCACCTTCATCCGGTCGGTGGCCGAGCCGTCACCGGCCAGATAGGTCTCGAGCGAGAGACGCGAGCCGACCGCACCGCTGTAGTCGCCGTCGATGACGAGGGTCTTGCCGAGGTTGGCCCAGAAGATCAGCCCGGCGTTGCCGACAGCACCGTCGACGCTGCCGCCCAGAGCGTGGCTGAGGGTCGAGATGGCATCGATATCGACGTCTCCCGTCACTGCCAGCGCCAGTGGGCTGGTCAGGGTCGAGCCGTTCGCCAGCACCAGCCCCTGCAGGCTGTCGTCGCCGTTTCTCCCCGTGCCGCTGACCAGGTTGGCATTGCCGGCAAAGGTTACGGACGAACCGTCCAGGACCACCGTCTGCCAATTCGTGATGATCGAACCGGCCAGGCTCTGGCGGGTGCCGGTAAAGACCAGTGTGTTGGTGGACGCACCTGAACTCCCCAGAATATCTGTGATCGTTCCCTCCAGGCTGTCACCTCCGTCGAGCAGCGTGGTGGTGGCGAGGTTCGCGTTGCCGCTGATGGTCAGCGTATCGTCATCGTCTCCCATGATCACTTGACCGACCAGCGAACCGCCGCTGAAGAAAAGGCTGTCGTTCCCCGCGCCGAGATTGATATCACCGGAGACCGTTCCAGCGGCCAGATGCACCTTTTCGCTGGCAGGGCCGCCACGAATGGCCAATCTCTGCGGGGCCGTCGCGCTGATGTCGCCGCTGTTGGCGATGACGCTGCCGCCTGCCATCGAGGCAACGTCAATACCATCGCCATCCGTGGCCACCAGCGTGCCCTGGTGGCGAAGATTTCCTGTTCCTGAGGCCAGGGCCACAATGCCGGCGGCGTCGGTCCCAGCGGTTGTGATGCTGCCGCTGGCGATGATGTCGATGTTGCCGTCATCGGCTTGGACAAGGATACCCTGGGCCAGTTCTCCCGTTGTCGCGATGGTTCCGCTCTGCTGGATAAGAACATCGCCACTGCCTGAGTTCAAGGCGACGATGCCGTGGCCCAGATAACCGGTTGTGGTGATCGTCCCACCGGTCTGGCTGGCCTGGGCCGTTCCCTCGCCCGCGACCTGGGCCACAAGGCCCGATGAACCGTTTACCCGCAGGTCAAACAGGGTGCTGTCCCCGCCCCGTGTTTCGATGGTGCCGCCGGTCTGCTCTACCAGAGCCATCACCCCGGTTGCCGCGGCGTTGTTGGCATAGACCACGAGACCATCGGCATCCGCGCCCGAGGTGGTGACGGTGCCGGAATTCTGGCTGACCTGCAGACTGGTGTTGCTGCCTTCTCCTTGGACAGAGAGGCCCTCCGCATCGTCCCCACTGGTGGAGATGCTGGCGCTGCCATCGAGTACCAGCGCCGCATTTCCCAGGGCTGTCGAGATAGAGGCGCCGCCCGCTCGGGCACCCGAGGTGGCGATCACCCCGTTGGTCACCGTTATGGCGGCGTCGCCGGAGGTGGACTGGGCAATGGAGACGCCGTTGGCGTCAGTGCCGGCGGTGGAGACGGTGCCGGCCATCAGGTCGATGAGGGAATCACCCATCCCGGACTGCTCGATAAAGAGACCTGATGAACTGTTCTTTGCGGTGGTTACCGAGCCGTTTTGCATAATGATGTGCGAATTTCCGGCGCCGGACTGGTTGATGAAGACCCCCATGGCGTTGGCGGACGATGTCGTGATGGTGCCATTTTCGCTGAAGCTGATTGTCGAATCCCCCGCCAGCATCTGTTGAATGTAGGCCCCATGGCCTCCCCAGCCAGTCGTGGTTATGGTGCCGTGATTGAGGGTTATCTCCGCATCCACCGCTGAGCGATTTCTGATGGCGACGCCCCGCGAGTTCGTGCCGGAGGTGCTGATGGTTCCACCAGCGAAAAGAATCGAGGCATGGCCCCCTGTACCGGTGAGCCCTTCGTCATTATTGACGAAAATTCCATGGGAGCCATAGCCGTACAGGGTAATGTCACCGCCGTACATCGTCGCCGACAGCGCTCCATGGCCGCTGTCGTTTCTGGCCATAATGCCATGGCTGTAACCGCCATAGGTGGTGATCGAACCGCCATGCATGGTTGTGGTGGTCTCCGCATCGTGGGCGGCCAGAGTATTTCTCGCCCAGCTGTATACCCCGGAGGCGTTCCAGCCATAGGTGACGATGGTGCCGCTGTTGAAGAAGGTGCGTACCGCGCCGGTGCCAAAGGTTTCGGCCCGGATACCATCGCTGTATTTGCTGGCCACCATTCCCGGAGCGGTGCCGATATGACTGCTGTCACCGTTGGTGATCGCCACGTTGGCGGCCTCGATGATCATGTCGCCATCATAGCCGGCATTGGTTGAGTTGGAGGTGACCCAGATACCCGGGGTTACCGTCAGTGACGAAGGGACGGCGATCGGGATGGAATCGGCTTGCAGCGTCAGGCCATTGAAACCGCTGTAGAGGATGTTGCCATCGGCCGGGTCATAGGTAGAGTCGTTGCAGTTGACGGTGCCGCCGCTTGTGGTCGTGCCGCACTCGTTGTCGGCAACAGCCGTGCCGCTTATCAGGCTGACCGATAACATCGTACCGGCCGCAATCCGCCTGGCCATATACCATGTCGAGGTGTTGACCCGGACACCGAAGACCTGTTTTGCGGCCATGTTCGCGCGGCGCTTTACCGGTCTGTCGTATGTCGCGCAGAACCCTTTGGTGACGAGATGGGTAGACCACGATGTGCTGTCTGGCATGGGAGATTTCCTTCTGATCTGCCGGAATCACTCTGGAATGGTACAGCGAAGAAAATCAATGGCTTAAAAACTGATTTTCAGCCCGGCATTGAGCTGGTAGTTGTGGGCACCTGGTTCGTCCAGGGAATGCTGGTAGCGGCCATCGACAGAGAGTGAGATGGTATCGCTTATCCGGTGGGTCAAGCCGGCGCCAAGCTCGGCGCCAGTCCGGCTGTAGCGTTCTTTCACCCGGGCGTTGTCGATCTGGACCGCCTCCGGGCTGGTGAAGTCGTGGTTGAGGTTGGTGACGAGATAGAGCTGGGTGCCTTTTTCCAGAGCATTGTGCACGCTTTTGTAAAGCCGGGCACCGATTCTGCCCCGGACCTGATCGACGTCGTAACCGTCGATATGCGAGTCGTGGTCGTTAAAGCCCTGGTAGTGGGTGTGCATGGTGATCAGCTGGCCCTGGAGTTCGAGGCCCCAGTCGCCCCAGCGGGCCACGGTCCTGCCCGCCTCGACCGAGAGGGTGCCGCGCAGTCCCTTTTGGGTGGAGTCGTGATGGTAGCTGTCGGTAAACTCGTTTTTCAGCCAGGCGAATTGGCCGACCAGATCGATATAGCCGTCCTGGTCCCAGGTGCGGGTCCAGATCGCGCCCAGGCCATAGCTGTGGGCGTTAAGGTCGCCGGTGTCATCACCGAGGCCGGCCTGCGAGCGGAGGCTGTCGGCGATATCGGCCTGGGCTCTGCTGTAGTCGAGGGTAATGGCCAGCCGGTCGGTCGAGCCCTCGTGGGGGGTAACGAACAGTTCCTGGCCGAGCTGCAGCCCGCCGAGATGGGCATCGTAGTCGAAGTGATCGTCGCCGTCAGCCTTCTGGTAACTGTAGGTGGGGCGCAGCCAGGTCTGGCGCCCCTGGCGGTCGGCTGCGAATTGGCCACCGAAGCGTTGGTGGTAGGTGGAGATCTGGCCGAATCCCTGCTCGCGGTTGATGGTTTGGGCCGCGACATAGTTGGCTACCCCCGGCCGGTAGAGGACGATTCCGCTGCCCGGGCCGGTGGGGTCGGTGGGGTCGGTTGGCCCGGTGGGGTCAGTTGGGTCTGTTGGATCGATTGGATCGATGGGCGCGCAGCTGTTGTCAATGGTGCAGTCGTAGGTGCTGGTCAGGTACCAGTCGTTGGCATCGAGGATGCTACCCTGGGCCAGAACATATTCATAGGCGCCGGCTTGAACCGGACTGGCGAGGGTGAAGCTGCCGGCCGGGGAATCACTGTCCACCGCAACCACCTGGATGCCGTTTGTGGTCTGGGCGCCGGGGCTGCCGGCCACCGGGCGGATTTCGATGGTCGAGCTACCGCTGGTACTGCCGGTGACGTGCAGTCTGTCGGTGGCCGAGCCGTCACCGGCCAGATAGGTCTCGAGCGAGAGGCGTGAGCCAGCTGTCCCGCTGTAGTTGCCGTCGATGGTGATGGTCTTGCCAAGATTGCGCCAGTAGATCAGCCCGCTGCTTGCGACATTGCCGCTGATGGTTCCGCCCAGGGCGTGGTTGAGGCTCGAGGTGGCGTCGATGGCGACATCGCCGCTGATGGCCAGCGCCAGCGGGCTGGTCAGGGTCGAGCCGTTCGCCAGCACCAGCCCCTGCGGCGTGCCGTCCGGGTTGGTGCCGCTGCCGGTGAAGAGATTGGCGTCGCCAACGAAGGTGAGACTGCTGCCATCGAGACCGACACGCTGCCAGTTGGTCAACAGCGATCCGGTGAGGCTCTGGCTGGTACCGGTCAAGTTGAGGACGTTGGTGGCGGCTGTCCCCGAACCCAGGATGTCGGTTGTGGTGGTGGAGGCGGTATCGCCGCCGTCGAGGCGCGCCGTCGGGTCCACAGCGGCGCTACCGATGAGGTTTATCGTATCGTTGCCGTCGGCCAGGACGATATGGCCGGTGACGGTGGCGTCGCTCTCAAGCGTCACGGTGGTGTCGCCGTCGCCATCGGCGATGGCCCATCCTGAACTGGCCGAGACATTTGCGCCACTGCCGAGGGTAATGGTCGCCAGGCTGTCGGCGGGGGTGTCGAGGTGGATAGCCTGGTCCCCTCCGCCCTGGATCACGGCCGAGACATTGACGGTCGCTCCCATGGCGCCGAGGGTGGTGAGGTCGATGCCATGGGTTGCACCGCTCACGATTCCGGCTGTCTGGGTCAGGGTTATCGGTCCTGAAGAACCGCCGTTGTCGATGGCGATGCCGTCACTGGCCGCACCACTGACCTCGGCTGCCACCGTCACCGTGGTCGTACCGGTTCCGGTGTTGCTGATGACCATGCCCTGCTGGCCACCGCCGACACTTCCGGCCACCTGCTCGACGGCGATATCGGCCGCTGTCGGCCCCCCTGTCACGGTGAGCCCGGCGGCCGTGGCCCCGGCAACGCGGCCCGCGGTCACGACCGAGGTGGTTCCGCTGCCGATGTTACTGGCGAAGATGCCGCTGGTGCCGCCGTCGATGTCGCCTGCGCTCTGCCTGATGTGGATATCGACTGATCTGCTGACCGCATCGATACCTTCCTCGCCGGCGGTTATCGCGCCGGTTGCGGTAATGACGATATCGCCGGCCTCGGCATTGGCGTCGATCCCGTCACCTGCGGCCTGGATCTCACCGGCAGTGACGGTCAGTTGGCCATTGCCGGTGGTATAGGCCAGAATGCCGTCGGCATTGCCAGAATCGATCATGTCGGCGGCGATGCCCAGCGAGGAGAGGACGGCAGCCTGGTGCGCGGATTGGCCCAGACCCGTTGTTGTCAGGGTTCCGCTGGTCTGCTCGATCTCGCTGGCCCCGGCGGCAATGGCAAAGATGCCCGCCGCGCTCTGGCCGCTGGTGCTGATCTGGCCGCCGGCGGTGATGCTGGCGGCGCCATGGTCAGCCTGGGCGTAGAGCCCGTGGGCAAGCTCGCCGCTGGTGGTGATCGTCCCAGCCTGCTCGACCGCCACCTCGCCGCCGCCGGTGTTCACCCCAGCCATACCATAGCCCATGGTGCCGTCGGTGCGGAGGGTGCCGCCGCTCTGGATGGTCTGGGCCAGACCGGTGCCTGCCACGTGTGCGGTCAAGCCGGTGGCCCCGTCTGTCGGTACACCCGAGGTCGTGATGGCGCCACCGGTGGTGGTGAGCGAGCCCCCGTCCTGACGGGCAATGGCCGTTATCCCCATTGCCGCGGAGTTGTTGGCAAAGACCATGATGCCATCCGCATTCTCTCCCGTGGTGGTGATGCCACCACTGCTTTGGTCCGCCTGGATGGTCAGATTGCTGCCGCCACTGACCAGAAAAAGCCCGTAAGCACCATTACCGATGGTCGACAGGGTCGTACTGCCGCCAACGGCAATATGGCCGTCGGCGACCTCGGTCTGTAGCATCGCTCCATGCCCTTCCTCGCCTTCGGTGCCGAGGGTGCCGCCGCTGATATCGATGGTTGCCAGACCACTGGCACGATGGTCGATGTTGATTCCTTTGGCCCTCCAGCCTGTGGTCCTGATTTGGCCTGCCTGCATGGTTACCGCGCTGGCCCCGGGCTTGCTCGCGGCAGTGGCGATCTCGACCCCGGCAGTGTTGACCCCGGTGATGAGGATATCACCGCCGGACAGGGTCACCGACGTGTTGCCGTTGCCGTAATTCTCGGCACGGATGGCAGAGATTGTGCTGCTGATCTGACCGGCTGTCTGGTCGATAAGCATATCGGTGCTGGCGCTGCCGGTCGTGTGCTGGGCGTAGATACCGTATCCACTGGTGGCGGTGATATCCCCGGCGGTGGTGATGATGGTTTTGCCGGTCCCCTGGTTTTCGGTATGAATACCGCGGGAAGAACCGGTAATGCTGCCGCCGGTCTGGTTGATGATAATATCGGTGGCGTTGGCAAGGTTGTAGGCATGAACGCCTCTGCCCCCCCGGCCCCTGATCGTGCCGGCGGTGGTGATGCGGGTCGCGCTGGTTGCGGCGTTTGAGGTAAAGATTCCCTTATAGTCGCCAAGGATCTCTCCTGCCGTCTGCTCGATGATCAGGTCGGCGGTACTGGTGATTTCGTCCTGATACGCCTCGATGGCCAGGCCGCCGCTGGCGCTGGCCGTGACCGAGCCGGCGGTACGAATGGTGGTTCCGCCGAGGGTGTGATTGAGGAGTTCAATACCAGCCCTGCACGATAAATTTATTCTCGGCCACAAGCTGAAGAAGCACGGTGTGTATTGGCAGATATTTTCAGATAATCACAAACCATGCGGGGGGAGAAACAGAGCTGTCGCATTTTCTGTGCTACACTTCGTACGCCCTTGCTTTTGATGACTCCGATAGCGAATCGCCTCAGACGTGTGATGTTTTCGGGACCATAACCTGCTGAGATTCTGCTACGATCTTCATCGAAGGTCCAGTCGAGAATGTAGTGACAGCTATTTTCGATAGACCAGTGCTGACGATTGTCTCTCAAGACCTGCTCGGCATTGGCCATTGCCGGAGTTTT
>JBKEBZ010000038.1:0-10098 GCA_047973425.1 Desulfopila sp. | reverse complement strand
CGGAGAACAAAACGTAATGGACAGTCGAAGACCGTCCCGGAAGAGACCGCTGATCCTGGGCAGACAAAGAGAATCCTGGTGGTCGACGACGAGCCGGACATGCTCAATATGCTGCGGCGGATGTTTGAAAAGAAGCTGCAGTGCGGGGTCTGTACCGCCAACTCCGGCCTGACCGCGCTCCAGCGCCTGAAGGAATGCCGGCCGGAGGTCGTGGTCACCGATATCCGCATGCCCGATCTGGACGGACTGGAGCTCCTGAGCCGGATTCGTGACTGTGATCCGACGATTTCAACTGTTATCATGACGGGTTATGGGACGATTGATGTGGCGGTTCAGGCCTTAAAGGATGGGGCTTACGACTTTCTGGAAAAGCCCTTTGACCGCAACCATATCGTCAGGGTGGTCAAGAACTGCCTGGAGCGGACCACGCTGTTGCGCACCAACGAGCAGCTGCAGCAGCAGTTGCAGACCCTGTCGGGACCGGAGGGGTTTATCGGCCAGTCGCCGGCCTTGAAAAATGTCCTCGATCTGATCAGCCGTATCGCCGATACCGACGCCACCATCCTGGTCCGCGGCGAGAGCGGAACCGGCAAAGAGCTGGCCGCCCGGGCCCTGCATCAGTTGAGCAGGCGGCGAAAACAGCGGATGATAACGGTGAATTGTCCCGCTCTGCCCGAACATATCTTAGAGAGTGAACTGTTCGGCTACAGCCGGGGCGCGTTTACCGGGGCCTTGCGTGAAAAGCGGGGGCTCTTCCTCGAGGCGAACGGTTCCACCATCGTCTTGGACGAGATAGCCGACATTCCGGTATCGGTGCAGACCAAGCTGTTGCGGGTACTGCAGGAAAAAGAGATCCAGCCACTTGGCCAGAACCGATCGATCAAGGTCGATACCCGGGTGGTCGCCTCCACCAACCAGGACCTCGAGGCCAGGATACGCAGTGGCGAGTTCCGCGAGGACCTGTTCTACCGGCTGAACGTGGTGACCATTACCATGCCAAGTCTGGCCGACATGAAAGAGGATATTCCCCTGCTCATCCATCACTATCTTTCGCTCTTCAAAGGGCGATACAACCGGGAGCAGCTCGACCTGGCGCCGGAGGTGATCGAGTATCTGAGCCGGAAGAAATGGCCTGGCAACATTCGCGAATTGCGCAATACGATCAAGCGGATCGTACTGCTGGCAAAGGATGGTCAGGTGCGGATGACGGATATGGAAAAAGAGACGCCAGAACTCCGGAAAGATCAAAAAAACGAGAAATTCAAGGATATGTACCACCTCTCCTATAACGACGCCAAGGCCAAACTGCTGGAGCGCTTTTCCGTCGATTATCTCTGTAACCTGCTGCAGCGCCACAACGGGAACGTCACCAGCGCCGCCGCGGATTGCGGCATGGAACGCCAGGGGCTGCAGCGGCTGATGCGGCGCTATAACATCGTCTCCGTCGACTTCAAACAGTAGGCGCCTCATGACGATTCCGCCTATCGGCTCGACCGTATCCACCTCCGTCGAGGCGCGCACCTCCTGAGCCGGCGACTCCTTTCGATGATGCTCTCGTAAAAAGTCATCGACTACCTGGAGATGGGCTCTGGAAAAACTCTGATATACGAGGCGTAGCGTCGCAAACGGCAATTTGGTAGCACATATGGTGCGGCGAAGTGCCGTTTACGACCTGCAACGAAGTAGATCGGGGTTTTTACGAGTCCATCTTCGATGAGGGGGCGTAAAAAGTGGCCGCGATCATATTGCCTGTCTTTTCTTTTTAGCCAGTCACTGTATAATAGACGGGCGTGGCAGTAGTCATACTCATTATCAAGGCGAAAGCGATGGACAACATACCGCTGCAAACCCAAATTCTGCCCTCTCTGGCCGTGGAGTTCTCCCTGGCCGACTTGCGGGCACAGTTGCTCAATACGCCGGGGGGGGAGCGGGTTCTGGAACATGCCCGGCCAGCCTTTGCGGAGATGACGGCAGATTGGTCGGCCGGCGGCGTCTACCGTTTCATGAAGATCGGCAGGATCGACGCGCAGGGGGTGGAACTGGTTCCTCTTGAGGGTGGCGATGCGGTGCGGTTGGCCCTGGGCTGGTCGGGAACCTTTCTGCAGCAGGCCGAGCTGGTTGTAGTCGGCGGCTATACCGCCGGTCGCGAGATGGAGCACCATGCCGCCGCGGCCTCCCGGGAACAGCGCTACCTCGACAGTTACCTGATCGAGCAGGTCGGCCTGGCCTTTCTTGCCAAGACAGGGGAGGCGATCAACGCCAGAATCGAAGCGGTGGCCGGTGCCAACAGCTGGGGGGTCGGCCCTCTGCTCAGTCCCGGGTCGGTTCATGGCTGGGAGCTCGACGATCAGCCCAATCTCTGCGCTCTGTTGCCGCTGTCGGCGATAGGGCTTACCTGCACGGCGAGCGGTGTGCTCTCTCCGTTCAACTCACTCACCTTCATTATCGGCGTTGGTCGCGACTATGCCGAGAAAAGAGTCGGTTCTCCCTGTGAGGTCTGTCTCAATCGGCAGAAATGTACTCTGCGCCGCGGAAAATCATGAATAAACATCATCAGAATGCTCCTTTTACTGTAACGATTCAGCCCTCTGGCCGGACCATCCCTGCCAGCAGCGGGGTCCCTCTGCTCACCCTCTTTGCCGAACACTCCATTCTGTTGCGCTCTGACTGCGGCGGCAAGGGTCTGTGCGGTAAGTGTCAGGTCGAGGTTGACGACGGGCGGGAACCGGCCAGGACCATCCCCGCCTGCTCCTATATGGTCGAGACGGATTGCGTCGTCACCATCCCGACCCGCGCGCTGATGTCGCCGCACATCATCGACAAGGCCGCGGTGCAGCTGCCGGCAAGCTTTGCCGAGCATCTGGTGGCGGCAGACAAACCGGCCGGTCAGTGGGGGGTGGCCGTCGACCTCGGTACCACGACTGTCGCCGTCTATCTGCTGGATACCAGGAAAGGCGAGGTACTTGCCACCATGGCGGTCAAGAACCCGCAGTCGCTCTACGGTGACGACGTGATGAGCAGGATCAGTTATATCGGTCGCGACGAAGAACGGTTGAGCCGCCTGCAGAACCTGGTGACGGGCACCATCGACTGGGCGGTCGAGTCACTGCTGGCCTCGCGGAAGGGCGAACATCAGACGTTGACCGAAATGGTGGTTGTCGGCAATCCGGCGATGATCCACATCTTTTTAGGAGTGTTGCCCAACTCTATCGGTATCTCCCCCTACATACCGCAATTTCTCACCGCCCGAACGACACCGACGAAAAGCCTGGGGATGTCTCTTGGCGATGATGTCAAGGTCCGGACCCTGCCGCAGATTTCCGGCTTTATCGGTGGCGATATCCTCGCTGCTTCTGTCGCTGTCGAGCTGGCTGAACAGCCAGTCGGCACCCTGCTGATCGACCTCGGTACCAATGGGGAACTGATGCTAAAGGGTGCGGACGGGTTCTATGCAACCTCCTGTGCCACCGGCCCGGCCTTCGAGGGTGCAACGCTCTCCTCCGGCATTCAGGCCGTGCCGGGTGCCATCGACAGGATCAGCGTCGGCAGTGACCATAAACCGGTTTTCACCATGATCAACAATGGCAAAAAAACGGTCGAGAAACCCCTGGGGATCTGTGGCTCGGGCATTATCAGTGGGGTGGCGGCCTTCGTCGAGAACGGCGTGGTCGAAAAGAGCGGCGCATTCGCCCCCGCTGACGAGGGTGGCCCGATCGTCTCCGGTCCGGAGGGCAAGCGCTATCGGCTCTATGCCGATGATACCGGCGATGAGGTGACCATCAGTCAGAAGGATATCCGCAATGTCCAGCTCGGCAAGGCGGCGCTCATCTCCGGCATCGAGTTCCTGCTGGCGGCAGCGAAAATGGACGCCCCGGAACAAATCATTGTCGCCGGTGCCTTTGGCTCTCATCTCGACAAGCGCGACCTGTTGGCGATCGGCATGTTGCCTCAGGTCGATCCCGACACCATCCACATCGCCGGCAATGCCGCTGGCAGTGGGGCCATCATGGCCCTGTGCGACGACAGCTATCTGCACTATGCCCAGCGGCTGGCCGCAGAGACCACGGTGATCAATCTGGCCGAAGATATGGCCTTTCAACGACATTTCGTCGACAGGTTGTCGTTTTAACCTGGAGCGTATCTCGTAGCACGTTTTCTTCTCGCGGCCCGGACCATCTGCTCCGGGCCGCGGTGTCTCCTCAGAGACGCAGGCGGCGACCGGTACCTGGGCCAGTCCGTCGGCGACCGCTTTCGTTTTATCCGAAACTCGTCAGTACGGCGCGTCGAGGAGTTTCATGTTTCGTTGTGGCTGAGGCTACCTGGTCCAGCCATGCTGGTTTGTCGGTATTTTTTTCCATTTCCTGAATTTTTTATTTCCCCCTTCCCCCTTCTTTTGCCGGGCTGATCACCGCTGATGGTGGTTCTGGCCAGGTGACACCATGAGGCCGTTGCCTGGCAGAACATCCTCTGCTCTCCCGCTATTTGGGCCACATTGGTCGGTGATGGAGCAGGGTGACGGTGGCACTTCGCCCTCCCTGTCCTGGTCAGGCAACAACGCGTTTGTCGGCTAAATTGACGAGATGGTCCCCTAGTATCTCGGAATTCCCCTTGTTTGATTATTCTTGCAACCAGAAGTACAATGGGGTTGCGTTGCCTGCCGCTGCCGCCGCACCTGCAGCGGAGGGCAATGGGTGGATCGTGAGACATGCAGGGTTTGAGCAGGTCCGTTGCATGGCGTCGCTGGTTGGGCCTTGGTGGAGGCCATTCGCTTACCGGAGTCTCGCAAGGCTCGCTTACCTGGTTAGGCGATGCTGGGTATCAGGATCAGAGAAGAAGAACAGCGGTTATGATTGGTACGTTCACGGTGTGTTTTTTGCGGCAGAAAGGGGCGTCGACGCCTGAATTTCTCATCTCGGAGATGGATCTGCATCCGGGCCGGCATCAGCCTTTTTTTGCTGCCACCGACGTTCTGCTGGCGAGCGGTTTTTCCTCTCTTGCGCCCCAGGCGGCTTTTCCCCTGTCGGCATCGCTGCAGCTCAACCAGGATATCGGCCGGTTGGAGAGACGTCAGCTGGCCCAGCTGGCGCAGATCGAGTTGCAACGGCTGCAGCAGACCTCCTTTCACAGGTATACGGTCGAACCTGATCCCCGACTCTGTGTGGTCGGCCCGGACAGTGGCCGACTCCAGGAGTTCGTCGATACCTATGGCGGCATTCTGGACATCACCCCTTTTCTGGTCGGCAGTTATGACCCGCTCCTGCCGGGCATTATCGATTTGACCGTCAGTCAGATGGAGAGCGGACTCCGCCTCCAGTACAGTCAACGCAGCCCGATAGACCTGGAGCGTTGCACCTATTGCGGAGCCTGTGGGGCAGCCTGCCCCGAAGGGTGCGTGGATGAGTATCTCTTTGTCGATTTCCGTTTCTGTACCTTTTGCCGGGCTTGTGAAACGGCCTGCAGCCAGGGGGCGATCGATATCCATGGCGGGAGATACCACCGGTTCGAAACTCCGGCCCTGCTGGTTCTGGACCACACCGAGCTCCAGTTGCCCGAGGTCAGGGACAATATTTATGGTGAGTGCGCCCTGGCGCACTATTTCGCCAGCCAGGGGGTGGTGCAGGTGGATGAGGTCATCACCTGCGATCCGGCGATTTGTCAGTACAGCGCCAGGCACAGGATGGGGTGCCGGATCTGTCGTGATGGCTGCCCCCAGGGCGCCGTGACCGGAGGAGATCTGGGAATTGTGGTCGACAGCGTCCGGTGCACGGGTTGCGGGGCCTGTGTGGCGGCCTGTCCGACCGGAGCCATGCGCTATGAGCGATTTACCGATGAGAGTTTCATCTCGTATGTCACCGCGCTGCGGCCGGAGAAAGCGATGCTGGTGCTTGGCAGCGAAAAGGCCCTGCACCGACTGTGGTGGCAACGTCCGGCGCTGGAGGTGGAGACGATTTTTGTCGAATATCCGCAGATAGGCGCGTTGTCCCTGTTTCATCTTCTTTTGCTGTTTGCGGCCGGCGCGACCCGGGTCGTTCTCTTGACGGCGGAAGATTCTCCTGGCAATGCGGCGCTTGCAGGCAATATCACTCTGGCGAAGACGCTGCTTGCCACCTGGTTCGGCTGCAAGGACCGTCTTCTTCTCCTGCCTGTCGGCGGGTTCATGGCGATAACCGAGGCCAGAGCGCAGGTATCATTGGCGCCCCTGTTTTCCAGGCCTCTAGACGGTGACCGGCGGCGTAATCTGGTCTCGCTGCTCGCTCACTTTATCGAGAGCAGTGGACGACAGGCTGCTATCAGCGGGGGTGATGCGGCCGCGTTCGCCACCATCACCTGTGCCAGCCAGGGCTGTACCCTCTGTTTTGCCTGCCTGGAGGTCTGTCGCCTCCAGGCGCTGTCCACCGATGAGGCGGGGCTCTGTCTGGTGGCCAGTTCCGCGCTCTGCGTAGGCTGCGGTGCCTGCGTGCAGATCTGTCCGGAAAATGTGCTGACCATGCTCAAGGGGGCGAGGTTGGATCGGGACTTCCTGGCATCAGGTCCTCTGGCACGAGGCGGGGTGGTGACCTGCCGGGGCGTGAGGCCCCTGGCGAATCGAACATCGTTGGACAACTGAAGGCCGCCAGGCTCATCGGCGAGAACTCGAGGATGGGCGGGAGGATGTCGGCAGAGAGGCCGTCTCACCTTGATAGGGGCGTGAGGTGAGGCGGATGGCAGCGGGGAGCTGCCAGGGGAGAAGGGCGTGGCACCAGGGATGGTGCCCGCCCTTTTGCCTCGTCTGAGTGATGTGGACGAGCGAAAATCCTCAGCCGGTCGGCGGGCTGTGGCCAGGCGGAAGAAGGGTAGATCAGCGCCTGCCGGAGGAGAGGCCCTGCAGGCCGGTGACCAGGGTCTTCAATGGGGGCCGGGTGTTGATGTCGGAGACCTCGATGGCCGCGATCACCCCATGCTTATCGATAAATACCAGGGCTCGTTCCGCCATGCCGTCACCGCGCAACAGCCCATAGCTGTCGGCTACCCGACCATGCGGCCAGAAATCCGAGAGAACCTCGAACCAGAGGCCACCCATCTCTGTGGTCCAGGCGTGGAGGGCGGCGACATTGTCGACGGTTATGCCAATGAGAACCGCATCGTTTGCACTGAAATAGGTTTGGCTGATATTGTAACCGGGCCACTGGGCGGAACAGACCGGCGTCCAGGCGGCGGGGACGAAAGAGAGCACGACGTTATGTTTACCCCGGTAATCGCTGAGGGTGACAGTGCCGCCGCGGATGGAGGGCAGGGCGAAGTCCGGGGCCAACTCTCCCGGGGCGACCTTCAGGGTGCTGTCGGTGGCCTGCAACTGGCCTGGATTGTAGATGAGCGCGGAAAATGGTTTTGCCAAGGTGACAGATTCGGCCAGCGATTCTGCCGGCAGCAGCGACAGGAGCAGCAGCAACGCTATCTTCCTCATCTCGACGGTCCTCCACCGGTAAGTGATATGCTCAATTGTAGCCGCTCTTGTGCAGCAACTCCTTGAAAAATTCTTCCACATTGTAAAATCCGCCAGACTGGCGGTGGATGATGAGCCAACTGCCGTCTTCCTGTTTCCGGTAGGCGATAAAGCCGGGGGTGCCTTTGCCGCCGAGCGCATTGTACATACTCATCTCCGGGTCGGGAAACAGCGGGAACCGGACCGCGTAGGTGTTGCGGAAATGCTCGACTTCAAAGGCCGAGTTATTGGCGCCGATACCGATCATCTTGACCGAGAACTCGGGTTTGGAAAAATTCTCCATCAGTTCATACAGGGTGTTGACGTTTTCTGCCTCTTCCTGGCAGAACGGGCAATACATGCTGAACAGTTCGATCACCAGGACATCGGCATCGATCGCCCCGAGGGCAAACTGCGAGTCGGCGGTCTCGCTCAGCCCGAGATAGCTGCGTTGACTGAGATCATCGGGTAATGGCAGAAAAATCTCGGGTAGCTTCTCCACACCCGCCGCCTGCCCGTCTGGTTGCCGATACAGGAATGTGGTGGCGAAAAGAACCAGCAGCACCGTGAAATATTTCATGAAACTCCCCCTCGATCTCACCGCTGCCTCAGGTGTCGCCCATTAGCCTGGCAGGTGATTGAACTATGTAAAAATACGTAAAGAAGGTGGCGACAGACAGCATCTTAATTTTCAGTGTGCAGAGTAAAGCATGGGCGGTGCCATGGCAAAACATTTTTTATCCGTTGCACAAAACGGCTGCCGGTCGGCTGGCCGCCCGGCCCGAGAAATCCGGGCTGGCTGTCACCGTCCGCGCCTCCGTTCATGCCGGCTCATCGGGCCGGATGCAGAGAAGGTGCGGGGATATCAGGTCGCGCCCCGTACCGCACTGGCCGTTTGTCCTGTGGACATCCGCTGCAATCGGTGGTTTTGTGCAAGGGTGTCTGTCACCTGCGGGTTTGCGACAGGAACCCGTACCATGAGCCAAGGAGAAGGGAGAAAAGAACATCATGTCATCGATCGTCACGTTTATCGGCTGGCAGGACAGCGACAAGGCCCCCCTGGTGAGCAAGGTGGTCAAACAGCTCATCACCATGGGGTATCGGGTCGCGGTGATCAAGTCCAGCAGTGAAGCCGGGGTCGTCTTCGATACCCCGGGAACAGATACCTCGCTGTACAGAGAGGCTGGCGCGGAAAGCGTCATGTTTGTCGGTCCGGATCAGATGGTCCTGCAGGCCCGCAATCAGGATCTTTCCTTGCGAACGCTCGCCCACCGTTTTTTTTCCGACGTGGATATCGTCATCGGCGAGGGATTCAAGACGAGTCAGAAAATTCCGAAAATAGAGGTCTGCAGAAATCCCGAGCAGATGCTTGGTAACGAGGTTCACGGGGTTATCGCCACGGTCTCCGACCTCGAAGAGATTGCCGGCGAGTATGTCTTCAGGCTGCATGAGACCACAGCGATAGCCCGCTTTATCGAAAAACGCTATCTGCAGGGCAAGAGACGAACTGACGAGCGGCTCTCGCTGCTGGTGAACGGCACCAGGGTTCCGCTGAAGGGCTTTGTGCAGAACGCCCTCGCCGGCACGATTCATGGTTTCGTCTCCTCGCTCAAGCTCGTTGACAAGATTGATGAGATCGAGTTGCGGATTAAATTCTGACCCCCTCAGTGCACTGCAAACGAAGGCCAGAGGCGAGAGGTGATTGCGGAAAATTGCGGGCGATCGCCCCTTACGGTGTGTCGGCGGGTTCCGCTTTCCGTTTTTGCTCGGCCTCGCTCTCGAGAATCGACTGCGCCGCCGCTCCGGCCGCCTGGGCGATCTGGCCATTGCCCGCATCGGCAGAAAGGGGAATGTCGACGATGACCTTGCGATGGGCATAGTTGATACCCTGCGCCCGCAGGGCTTCGGTGATCCGCTTGTAGGCCTCCCGGCGGATGAGAAAATGACTGCCCGGCTTGGCGGTGAACTTGACCCGGATGGTCATGACCGAGTTGGCGATTTCCCGCACACCCTGGGACTTGACCGGTCGGATGAAATCGTTCTTGAATTCATCCTCTTCCAGCATCGCCTGTCCCACCTTTTTGATGACTTTGCGGATTTTGTCGATATTGGCGTCGTAGGGGAAGTCGAGGTTGAACTTGACGATAATCCCGCCGCGCATGTAGTTGGTGATGGCGCCCAGTTCGCTGTGAGGGACGATCTGCAGCATGCCGCGATGATGGCGCAGCATCACATTCCGCAGGCTGATGCTCTCCACCGTACCGGTGACGCCACCGGCCTCGATATATTCCCCGACCCTGAAGGCGTCGTCGAGCAGGTAAAAGAAGCCGGAGAACATATCCGCCACCAGCTTCTGGGCCCCGAAACCCACCGCCAGTCCCACGACTCCGGCACCGGCCAGGAGCGGACCGATATCCACACCCATCGACGAGAGAATGGTCATGGTGACCATGGTGATGAGGATGGTGCCGATGAACCTGCGCAACATCGGCAGCAGTGTAAAGGAGCGGCCGCGATTGGCGGCAGCGCCCCATTCATCCTCTTCATCTTCGGAATTCTCGGGCTGGGCCGGGGTGGCCTCCTCGATTTTTCGCGCAATCCAGTTGCTGATGAACTGCCAGAAGAAGATCGCCAGG
>JBKEBZ010000125.1:0-34420 GCA_047973425.1 Desulfopila sp. | reverse complement strand
TTGAAGTATCTCTGAAAAGAAGATCCCGTCCGGAAGACTGCGAGTAACCATTAGGTCAGCCATTAGCCAATGACATCCGAAAGACCGTTGGTGAGGTTGCAGCTTCCACGACGGATTTTACCATGCACCGGGGACGGCTATCCCCACAACAGAGTGCGAATGGAAGCCTGATGTTACAGGGATAGCAAAAAAAGTGTTCGCCACGTCGAATTATTATTGACTAGCCTTCTCATGGAAATGGTTACAGGCCGCGGTAGCGCTCTCTTTTTGAGTGTGCCGCTGAACGGTTACAAAAGGAGCAAGGAATGACGCAACCAGTTTATGCACTCAACTTATTTGATGTTGCCAATAAGGAAGAATATCTGGCCTATTCGCGCCGGTCGGCCAAAGAGGTGCAGGCTCATGGTGGGCGAGTGGTCGCTCTCGGTGCATATCGAGAAAGTCTCGCTGGTGATATGGCGCCGAGGTCGGTAATGATACTGGTCGAGTGGCAGTCCCGCCAGGCGTTTGCCGACTACTGTGATAATCCGCGGCTCAACGATCTCCATCCCCACAGGATCAACGGAACGACGAATTATGTCTGGCAGCTCTTTGACAAGCTGTCTGATCTTCGACCGATCTTGAAGTGAGGGCTTACCCAGGCGGAAGGGATTGAGAGGCTGCCTGGATCGGATTTCTCAGGACTGCTGGAAGATTCCTGGCCTGGAGCGAGGGGTGACCTTTCGGTGTGGGGCTGCAGGCCAGCTGTGTTTTAAAAAGGTGTGCCGGCAGGGGCGGTGCTGCACGGGAATCGGCCAGCGGATTGGCCGATTCCCCACGTCGATTGCCGGCTGCAGCGGGTTACAGGCTGGTGCGGCTGCCGCTTGGCTTGCCATCGACATTGCCGTTTCCGCTACATCCCCAAAAGGTTGGGGAGGAAAAGGGCGATTTGCGGCAAAGCTATGAGCAGAAGGAGATGGATCAGGTCCGCGGTCAAAAACGGCATGATCCCCTTGAAGATGGTGTGCATCGGCACATCCGGGGCCACGCCCTTGATGATGAAGACATTGATCCCCACCGGTGGGGTGATCATGCCGATTTCCACCACCCGGACCATGATGATTCCGAACCAGATCGGATTGAAGCCCAGCGCCTCGACCACGGGAAAGAAGATGGGCACGGTTATCAGCACGATCGACAGCGAATCCATCACGCAGCCCAGGAGAAGATAGACTATCAGGATCATCAGCAGGATCACATAACGGTTTACAGGCAGATTGGATACCGTCTCCGACAGGGCGGTGGGTAGCTGTGTCACCGTTAAAAAATACCCCAGAAACATCGCTCCCATCAGGACGATAAAACTCATCGCGGTGGTCTTGACCGAATCCTTCAGGCTTGCCGAGATGTTTTTGAGATTTAGCCTGCCGCGCAGAATGATGAACAGGAATGCGCCGAAGGCGCCGATACCGCCAGCCTCGGTGGGGGTGAAGATTCCCACGTACAGCCCACCGATCACCACCAGAAAGAGAAAAATGACACCCCAGGTGTTTTTAAGCGACAGGACGCGCTCGCGCATGTTCGATCTCTGGCCCGGTGGGCCCATGGCCGGATTTCTCTTGCACATCCAGTAGACGACGATCATGTAAAGAAAGACCTGCAACAGACCGGGGAGAAAGCCGGCCATGAACAGGGTGGAGATGGGCTGGGTGGTCAAGAAGCCGTAAATGATCAAGACAACGCTTGGGGGAATGAGGATACCAAGGGTGCCGCCCGCGGCGATGCAGCCGGTAGCCAGTGCCGGGCTGTATTGACGATTTTTCATCTCCGGCAGGGCCACCATGCCCATGGTGGCCGCCGTCGCCAGACTCGAACCGCTTACCGCGGCAAAGCCGCCGCAGGCGCCGATGGTGGCAATGGCCAGGCCACCCGGCAGATGACCGAGCCAGCGATAGACCATCATGTAGAGATCTTTACTGATACCTGAACGGTAGGCTATCGCCCCCATCAGAATGAACAGAGGCACCACGGTCAGATCGTAGCTGCAGGTGGTATCGAATGGGGTCGTCTGCAGCAGGGTCAGACCGGCAGCATCGTTGATCACATACATCATCCCGATGGTGCCTACCGCCGACATGCAGAAACCGATAGGCACCCCTATGAACATCAGCACCAGCATGATGATCATGCCGGCCACGCCAACGGTCGTCGGTTCGAAAGGATTTTCGTAGGAGAAAGCCCAGACGCCAAGGGCTGTCACCGCGGCCAGGGTGCAGCCGAACACGACAATCTGCCACTTCCGCCAATGTTGACTGGCAAACGAACCACAACTTGCGATGATATCACGCAGGAGGACGATGGCCAGCAGCAGCGCGCCGAAAGAGAGCAGCAGGGCAAAGGGCCACAGCGGCATCTGCAGCAGCGTGGTGGTCAAAAAGCGTTCTTTCTGGGTCTCCATCTGCACCAGGCCTTGATAGGCTATGCCGGCGATCAGGACCAGGGAGATCAACTCGGAGATGATATCGAAAACCAGCCGGGTTTTCGGGCCCAGGTGCATCAGCAATAACTCGATACGGACATGCTCTTTTTGTCGTGCGGTGTAGGCGACGCCAAAAAAAACGACCAGAACCAGCATCACGGCGGAGAGCTCCTGGGAGCCCTTGATGGGTTGCTGGAAAACGAACCGGCCAATGACATCGAAGGCGGTCAGAAACATCATCCCGGCCAGCATGATGCCGCCGAGGTAGTGGGTGAACAGCACGGTTTTGTCGATGCCGGTATTGATGGCCTTGGCGAGAGGGGACGTTCGTTGAACCATAGGGGGCCTTTCGAGGATGAAGAGTTCTCTATCTGCAACTCCCCGGCGCGGAAAGCGCTGTTGCCGTGCCGAGGAGTTTCATGCCTTGTCGTGGCTGAGGCTATCTGGTCCAGCCATGCTGGTTTATATGCAACTCGCCATTGCGGAAAGCGTTGTTGCCGCGCCGAGGAGTTTCATGTTTGCTTGTGGCTGAGGCGACCTGGTCCAGCCATGCTGGTCAGTTCCCTGCGAACGAACCAAACTTCTGACTGTTGCGCTCCAGGATGGAAATCATATCGTTGTAAAAGGCCCTGGCCGGCAGCCCACGCTTTTCAATTTCGGCGATATACTCCTCATGCACCGGTTTGGTCTTCTCTTGCCAGCGCTGCAGTTCCGCCTGATTCAGGCTGGCATATTCCCACTGCCTGGTGAGCTCACGAGCATCTTTCTCTGCGGCGTCGAACACGTTGGCCTCCATAAGCGAGCCGGCCATGCCACAGAGTTCCTGCCAGATGATCTGCTGGTCTGCCGGGGAAATTTTGTCCCAGGACCTGGGGTTGGCGGCAATCCAGAACGGCACGACATAGAGATGCACATCGGTCAGGTAGTGCAGCCGATCGATGGGCATCTGGCTGAACGCCTCCCAGGCGGCGGTCACCCCGTCGATGACCCCCTTTTCGATGGCGATGTAGAGTTCGGAAATATTGATCGACACCGGCACCGCGCCTAACCTGGTCATGGCGTCGGAGGCCTGTTTGCCGGAAACCCGCAGCTGCATGCCCTTGAGATCGGCGAGATTGACCACCTTCTTTTTGCTGGTAACCAGCATGAAGGGACTGGTGCAGCCAAAATGAAGGAGTTTGGTCCCCTCATACTCTTTCTGCATTTCCGGATACTTCTCATATAACTCCCAGAGGGTGGCGGCGCCGGTCCGGGCGTTGGGCAGCGGCAGGAGCGGCAGGGAGAGCATCTGGGTCAATGGGAACTGTCCGGGATTGTAGGCATTCACCCCCAGGGCGATGTCGGCGACCCCGGTCTTGACCAGGTCAAAGAAGGACGGGGCCTTGCCCAGGGTCTGGGCCGGGAAAATCTTGATCTTCACCCGCCCTTCGGTGAGTTTTTCCACCTTTTCCGCCCATTTGACGTAGAACTCGGTATGGTGCCATGATGTCGGTGCGTTCATCGTCGCATACTTCAGGGTAACGGTCTTGGCGGAGACGAGGGTGACGCTGACCGACATGAGGGTGATGGCCGACAACAGGCCGATGAGATGTTTCGTTCGGTAGAATGGCTTCATAGAAAGATTCCTTGTTTTGCTAAGGTGGTAACACGGCCGATCTGCCGGGTGGCAGCGGGATCGACCACTGCAAAGAGGGCGCCTGAACCCTCGGCAGCCAGGGCCTTTCCCTCTGCCCCGCCAGGTTGTGGTCGTGACCAGAACCTGGCGAGCAGGGAGTGGTGGTACAATTTTGCCGTTGCGGCAACGCTCTTTTGCTCCTCGCTGGTAACAGAGGGTCAGCCCATGAGGTTGGGCAGCAACAGAGATATTTGCGGGATGGAGATAAGGGCGACGAGTTGCAGAACATCGGCGACGAGGAATGGGGTCACTCCCCGGAAGATGTGTTGCATCGGTGTTCCGGTAATGCCGTGCAGGACAAAGACATTCAGACCGACAGGCGGGGTGATCAGCCCCATTTCCGTCACCTTGACCACGATGATTCCGAACCAGATCGGATCGAAATTGAGCTGGAGGACCAGCGGATAGAAAACCGGCACGGTCAACAGCACGATGGCCAGTGAATCCATCAGACAGCCCAGGACCAGGTAGACGACGATGATGCAGAGCAGTATCACGTATCTGTTGACCGGCAGGGCCGCCACCATGCTGGCGAATTCGAAGGGGAGCCTGGTCACCGAGAAAAAGTAGCCGAGGATCATCGCGCCCATCACGATCACAAAGAGCATGCCGGTGGTGGAGGCGGTGGAGGTGAGGCTGCGGCTGAAGTTGCCCCACTTCATTTTCCCTCTGAGAGCGGCGAAGCAGAAGGCGCAGAAGGCGCCGATCCCCGCAGCCTCGGTCGGGGTGAAGATCCCCATGTACAGGCCGCCAATGACCAGAATGAAAAGGACGAGCACTTCCCAGGTGCGGCTGAAGGCTCGGAGTTTCTCCTTGGTGGTGGCATGTGGTCCGGGGGGGCCGAGTTTCGGGTTGCGACGGGTCAGGAACCAGATGGTGCCGATATAGAACAGGGCCTGGAGGATGCCGGGCACGACCCCGGCCATGAACAGCTTGCCGATCGACTGCTCGGTGATGATGCCGTAGATGATCAGGATGACGCTTGGCGGGATCAGGATCCCTATGCAGCCGCCGGCGGCGATGGAACCGGTGGCGAGCCCGAGATCGTAGCCGTAGCGTTTCATCTCCGGCATGGCGACTCGGCCCAGCGTCGCCGCCGTTGCCAGGCTCGAGCCGCTGATGGCGGCGAAGCAGGCGCAGGCGGCGACCGTGGCCATGGCCAGTCCGCCTCTGAGGCCGCCGAATATCCGGTGGACCGCGCGGTAGAGATCTTCGCTCATCCCCGCCTCGAAGGCGAAGGCGCCCATTAAAATAAAGAGCGGGATTACGCTCATCCCATCGTTGGCAAAGGTGGTGTACGGCACGGTACGGAGGATGCCGAATGCCGGCTCCCAGCCGGAGATGGCGGCAAAGCCGACAAAGCCCACCAGGCCCATGGCCAGGCCGATATACATTCTCGACAACAGGAGAACGATGACGCAGACGATGCCGACAAAACCGACTTCAAGAGGACTCATATGCTTACTCCTTGGTTTTTCCTTGAATCAGCTGGCTGAACATCACGAGCGCGAAGGTGATCATACCGATCGCCACCGCCGCGACAAAGGGATAGGTCGGCAGCTTCAGTACGGCGGAGGTGAGGTTCCCCTGGTACATCTCGACGATATAGGAGCAGTTCTGCCAGCCGATCAGGGCCACGAAACCGACACTGAGAAGGGTCATGATGTAATTGAGAACGAAACGGGCCTTGGCGGGATACTTTTCGACCACCAGGTCGACGGCGACATGGGAGTGCTGCATGGCGCAGTAGGCGATGCTGAAGGGAACGATGATGGCCATCAGCATTTCCGTCGACTCCATACCGCCTGGGATCGGTGAACTGAAGAAGTAACGTCCCACCACATCGGCGGCCATAAGGAACATCATGACGGCGAGGGCGCCGCTGGCTACGGCCGCAAGGATCTTAACGAAAAAACGGAGTATGACGTTCATGGTATTGGCACAGGGATGAATATGAACTTGTCTGAGAGCTGGAAGAACACTCTCTCCAGCACCGCACCGTCACCGTAAAGTAGAGATAGAGATCGTGACGGTACGTTCACGGGGTCCTGCCGGTTGAACTCCGGGGGGAAGGCGCCTGCTCCGAAACGCCCGGGTTCGTGCGCCTTCCTGGTCGATGACCCTGATTATTCCTTGCCGAGTTCGAGTGCGGTGTCGAGAATATCCTGGGCATTGCTGACGCCGTTCTTCTCCATCGCGCTGACCCAGGCGTCCCAGATGGGTTTGCCGCCCTTGTCGATCCAGCGCTGCCGCTCTTCAGCGGTGAGCGAGAAGATATTGTCGCCGTTGCCGGCCTCGGTGACCTTTGCCTGGGCCGAGGTCTTCATGTCGTCGAAGAAGTGGCGGCCCCAGAATTTCGAACCGGCCTCGCCGCTGACGCTCATGATCGCTTCCTGAACGTCCTTGGGCAGGCTCTCCCATTTGCGCTTGTTCATGATGATGGAAAAGTAGACGGCGGGGAAGGGAACCTCGGTATAGTATTTGGTTACCTCATAGAAACGCCAGACCTGGATGGCCTCCCAGGCCGAACCCATTCCGTCGAGCACCCCTTTCTCCAGCGAGAGATAGCAGTCAGGCATCGGCACCAGCATCGGCACCCCGCCCAGCGCCTTGACCATCTCGGTGGGGGGACCGCCGGTCATTCTGATCTTCATTCCCTGCAGATCCTCGATCGATTTAACGGGTTTTTTGGTGGTGATCAGGCTGTAGGGCGGGCTGGTGTAGAACAGCAGCACCTTGACGTCGGAGAACTCTTTCTGGATCTCCGGGTATTTTTCATAGAGTTTCCACAGCACCTCGCTGCCCTTTTCGGCGGTGGTGAACGACATGGCCGGCAGACTGATCACGTCCGCTACCGGGGTGAGACCGGGCCAGTAGCCGTGAAAGGCCCAGCCGATATCGGTGATCCCCATCTTGGTGGCGCTCCACATGTCCTTGCCCTTGACCAGGGTCTCACCGTGATAGGCCTGAATCTTGACCTTGCCTCCGGTCGCCTTCTCGATCTGCTTGAGCCACGGCATCACGCAGTTGATGGTGCTGACCCCGGTATCCGGGTTCTGCTGGGCAAAGCGAAGGGTGATCGGTGCTGCATACGCACTGCCGGCGAGCATCACCGAGCCAACGACTGCAGCCAGAATCCTCTTGACAGACTTCTTCATTCTTCCCTCCATAGATGCTTCTGTTGGTGATTGGCACCCCGTTTCCGCTCAGCCGATGTCGATTTCGGCCTGGGACCAAATGCCCATTCTCGCGGAAGTCGGTTGTGCGGGTGAAATTTCTGGACGGACACTCGTTATGTAAAAATGTATGTAATGGTGAACCTGATGAAACATGGTTTACATTTGTGGTACCGCTACAAACTCCCTCACGCATCACGGCAGCGAAGAGACTCGATGAGCCGGGTCAGGGGCAGCGAGAGGGGGCCTCTCTTTTCTCTACTCGTAAAGACCTTTGGCGATCTTTGCCGCCGCCTGCTTGAGCGGTTTTGCCGCTCTTTTGAGAAACGATTCGTCTAGGCGCGAGGCCGGCCCGGAGATAATGACGGCCGCCGTCGGCGGGCCCACCGGATTGTGAATCGGGGCGGCCATGGCATGGATCTCGGTGTATCGTTCGCCCCGGTCATAGGCGATGCCTTCGTTCCTGACCTGGGCCAGCAGCTGCCGGTACTGTTCTTTATCGACGATGGTTCGCTCGTTGAACCGTTCGAATGTTCGGTTGAGGCAGTTTTCGAGAAATTCTGGGTCGCTGTGGGCCAGAATGGCCTTGGCTCCGGCCGCGACATTGAACGGCACCAGCTCACCCTGGCGGAAATTGTACCGGAGATGGCTGGGGCCGTCAACATGCAAGGCGAGGATAATGTCGATACCCGAAAGCACTTCCAGGGCAACGTTTTCCCTGGTTTCTCTCGCCAACTCCAACATGAACGGATGGGCGGTGGTCATCAACCGGCTGTCGAGCGAACGGGTTACCGCATAGGCGATCCGGTGGCAGGCGCCGCCGAGCGAATACTTCCTGGTGGCCGGGTTCTGCTGGAGAAAACCACCGGTGACCAGGCCTTGGATGAGCCTGCTGGTGGTGGATTTATGCATTCCGAGTTTCTGGGCGAGCTCGGTGGTACCCCTTTCCTGGTTGTAGGGAGTGAAGGCGAGGAGGATGCTCAACGCCTTGTCGACGGATGAGCCATTTGCGGGAAGAGGGCATTTATCCATGGTACGACACTGTCCTCGGTCTTGACGTCCAGCCATTTGGGCAAAGCGTGCCTGGTACTGCCCCGGCCTGTGGCGAATGTCGCCGGACCGGTGTGGAAAAACTGTTCCGTATGTCGGGATATATAGTTTTGTCAGGTTTTTCTGTCAAGAGAAAAGCGAAAGTGGTGGGGGCGCGATGCTGGATTTTTCTAGTAACACTTTGTAATAAAAAACAAATATAAAATAAAGGCTGTTGCCGACATTACATGTAAAATCGCTTGACATGGATTGGCGATGGTGTATTATAAATTCTCAACTGGTTGTTGTCTCGTCATTCGGTACATCTGGACCTGGTCGGAAAGGTGCCCGACAGGAGACTGCCACCAGTTCCTGCCTCATTGAGGAAATGCGATTGGATATACCTGACAGGGCCTATCGTAATCTTTCGCCGCTTATTGTATACAAAAAGACGTGTAATCGACTTCTGTTGTGCCGGTGCAGGGTGTCTGGAGCGGAAAAGATGGGGTGTGCATCACGAGGAGAATCGGCATCAAGCTCAAATTCCGGAGGTCAGATAATATGAGTGAGAGGGTTTTTACCAACTGTACAAATGCTGGACCCGTCAGTGTTTATGTCAAGGATGGCAGGGTGACGCGTATACGCCCGCTCGTTGCCGAGAAGGACGATTTCAAACCGTGGGTCATCGAGGCCGGTGGGAAACAGTATTCGCCGCCGAAAAAGTTCGCTATTGCCCCTTACGTCCATGCCGACAGGCGGCGTATCTATTCCGAAGATCGGATCAAATACCCGATGCAGCGGGTCGACTTCGATCCCAAGGGAGAGCGCAATCCTCAGAACCGTGGCAAGTCGCCCTACAAGAGAATTTCCTGGGACGAGGCCCTGGACATCGTTGCCGGCGAGATCAAGCGGGTCAGCGAGACCTATGGTGGCTCGGCGATTACCGGCCTGACCTCTTCGCATCACAACTGGGGCATCGTCGGCTACAAGATGGGGCCGTTTCCCCGCTTTATGAATATGCTTGGCTTCACCCCGGTGCTCGACAATCCCGACAGCTGGGAGGGCTGGCACTGGGGCGCCACCCACAGCTACGGTTTCTACTGGCGGCTGGGTATGCCGGAGCCCTATGACATGCTGGAAGACGCCCTGCAGAATGCCGAGATGATCGTGCTCTGGTCCAACGACCCGGACACGACCCGCGGCACCTACACCGGTCAGGACTCGGCGCTCTGGCGCCAGTGGCTGAAAGAGAAGGGCGTCGAGATGGTCTTTATCGATCCCTTCTACAACTTCACCGCGGCGGTGATGGACGGCAAGTGGATCGCCCCCCGAATGGGGACCGATACCGCCCTGGCCATGGCCATCGCCCATGTCTGGATCAGCGAGGACCTCTACGACAAGGAGTATGTCAAGGACCGGACCATCGGTTTCGATGAGTTCAAGCCCTATGTGCTGGGCGAGGTCGATGGCGTGGCCAAGACCCCGGAATGGGCCGAGGCCGAATCCGGCGTCAAGGCCCGGGTGATCAGGGCCTTGGCCCGGCAGTGGGCGGCCAAGCGGACCGTGCTCTCCGCCGGAGCCCGTGGTGGTGAGGGCGGGGCCTGCCGCACCGCTTTTGGCACCGAGTGGGCGCGAATGATGGTTCTGCTCCAGGCCATGCAGGGACTGGGCAAGCCCGGGCGCTCGATCTGGGGCACGACCATGGGTGCGCCTTCCAACACCACGACCTGGTTCCCCGCCTATGCCGACCCGCAGGGCCGTATCGCCACCTCCAAGGTCGCCAGTCATCTGCCTGTCAACCCCACCAAGCAGCGCCTCTGGCGTCTGACCCTGCCCGACGCAGTGCTCGATCCGCCGATCAGCTGGTACGGCGAAGGGTTCTGCGGTCAGTCGCTCGAACAGCAGTTCACCCATTTCACCTATCCGATGGAGGGCCACTCGGAGGTCAAACTGTTCTACCGTTACGGTGGTTCGTTCATGGGAACCATGAGCGACACCTCGAAGTGGGTCCGAATGTACCAGAGCCCGAAGCTCGAGTTCGTGGTCAACCAGGATATCTGGTTCAACAGCGAGACCAGGATGGCCGATATCATTCTGCCCGCCTGCACCAACTTCGAGCGTGACGACGTCGGTGAGTGGGGCGCCTGTGGTGGCTATACCTGCCATGCCTCGAGCGGCTGCAATTTCCGGATCGTTGTCCGTCAGCAGAAATGCCTCGAGCCGATGTACGAGTCCAAAACCGATTACGAGATCTTCACCCTCCTGGCCGAGCGACTCGGCCGCAAGGAGGAGTTCACCGACGGTAAGAGCGAGCTGGACTGGGTCAAGGCCTTTTTCGACTCCTCCGATCTGCCCAAACAGATCAGCTGGGAAGAGTTCAACAAAAAAGGCTACCATATCATCAATACCGAGCCGGATTACAAATCCACCCCCTCGCTGCGCTGGTTTGCCGAGGGCCGTGATTGCGACACCCCCGACCCCAACAACCCCAAGCGCACCACCGAGAAGGCCAAGGAGCTTGGAACCTACAGTGGCAAGATCGAGTTCGCCGCCGAGAGCCTCAAGTCGAAATTCCCCGATGACGAGGAACGGCCCGTGGTCCCGCGCTATATCGAGAGCTGGGAGGGGCACCACAGCAAGCTGGCCGACACCTACGCGCTGCAGCTGATGACCCCGCACCCGAGGTTTTCCTTCCACTGTCACTATGACAAGCATGCCGACTGGCTCAACGACATTCCCACCCACCGGATCAAAAAGAATGGCTACGCCTGGTGGCCGGCGCGGATCAACCCCAAGGATGCCGAGCCGCGAGGGATCCGTAGCGGCGATATCGTCCGGCTCTACAACGATCGGGGTTCGGTGCTGTGTATCGCGGTGGTGACCGAGAGGGTGCGGGATGGGGTTATCCATAGCTATGCCTCCTCGGCCAAGTACGATCCGCTCATTCCTGGGCGAGCCGACTCGCCGGATAGGGGCGGCTGTGTCAATATCCTTACGCCGTCACGGATGCTGTCGAAAAACGCACCCGGGATGACCCCCAATTCCTGCCTCATCGAAATTGAAAAATGGGAGGGCTGAGAAGATGCCTCGATATGCCATAGTAATAGATGTAACGAAGTGTAATGGCTGCTATAACTGCTTTCTTTCCTGCCGCGATGAATACTGCGGCAATGAGTATCCCAAGTACTCGCTGGCCCAACCGCTGCACGACCATTTCTGGCTGCAGATGCAGGAGGTGGAGCGCGGGGTTTATCCCAAGCCCAAGCTCAGCTATATCCCTCAGCCATGCCAGCACTGCGAGAGCGCACCCTGCATCGACGCCGCCAAGGACGGTGCGGTCTACCGTCGCAAAGACGGCATCGTGATGATCGATCCGGAAAAGGCGGTCGGCCAGCAGCGGATCGTCAACGCCTGCCCCTACCGGGTCATCTCCTGGAATGAGGAGAAGCAGGTGCCGCAGAAGTGTACGATGTGCGCCCACCGGCTCGACGAGGGTGAGAAGGAGCCTCGCTGCGTCGAGGCCTGCCCGACCGGGGCCATGGTTTTCGGCGACCTTGACGATCCGAACAGCGCCGCGAGCAAACTGGCGAAAAGTGCCGAGAGCGAAGCGTTGCATCCGGAATACCAGACCCAGCCGCTGATCCGGTATATCGGTCTGCCCAAACGCTTTATTGCCGGTGAGGTGGTCTTTGCCGACAAGACCGGTGAGTGCGCAAAGGGTGTGAAGGTGACCCTTTCCGGCGGTGGTCAGACCTGCGAGGTGCAAACCGATATCTACGGAGATTTCGAGTTCGAGGGCCTGGAAAAGAACACCAGCTATACCCTTGGGGTGGCGGCTGACGGGTACCAGCCCCGTGAGCTGAAGTGCACCACCCACCGTGATGTCAATCTGGGAGAGATCGTCCTGGACTGCAAATAATCGGCAACGAAGTGCCGGGCGGTCGCTGTTGCGGTCGCCCGGCGTATGCGTTTGTATAGACCAGACAAAGTGAGGACCAACAATGATCAGCGTCAAGGATGCGGAAGGGACCCCCTACGATGCCGCCAAGCACTCGGAGGTCTACGGCCTGCAGAAGTTTACGGAGGCGGTCTCGAAGAGGACCACCGTCTGCTATTCCTATTTCCAGCCAAACGGCGGGGCGGAGATGAGTGCATCGCCCAAGGAGCGGGTGTACTATGTCGTCAAGGGCTCCATCACTGTCAGCGGCCCGGGCGAGAAACATGTACTCAATACAGGGGACTGCGTCTATATCGCCCCCGGCGAAGAGCGGGATATGGTGATCAATGGCGGTAAGCCCGCCGAGGTTCTGGTCGTTATCGTCACCCCGTAAACGGAAACGTGTCGATTACCGCAAGCCATGTGACCTGTGGTGATGATGTGTTTTTTCATATGAACCAGCATGGCTGGACCAGGTAGCCTCAGCCACAACAAACCATGAAAATCCTTGGCACGGTAACAGCATTTTCCGTGCTGACGATTTTCGGATAAACGATGGAGGAGCTGATGAAGGATATATTCAAGTTGAACGGGAAAATCGCTGTCGTCACCGGGGGTGCCGGCGGGATTGGCGAGGCGCTGGCGCTGGGGCTCGGTTATCATGGGGCCACCGTGGTCGTCTCTTCGAGAAACCTTGACGCCATTACCGCGGTCGCCAAGAAGATAACGGCGGAGACCGGCAGCGAGGCGATCGCCATTACCGCCGACGTGACCGACGAGGCGAGTGTCAAGGCCCTGTTCGATCAGGTGGTGGCCAAATATGGTCGGGTCGACATCCTGGTCAATGCCATGGGGATGAACATCAAGCGCGATGCCTTCGAGTATCCGCCGGAGGACTGGGATCGCCTGTTCTCGGTCAATGTCAAGGGCACGATGATGGCCTGTCAGGCCGCCGGGCGGATCATGCGCGACCAGAAGGGCGGGGCCATCGTCAACCTCTCTTCGGTACGGGGCATCCGTGGCTACACTGGCGGCAACACCGGCTATTGCGCGACCAAGGGTGCGGTCGAACTGATCACCAAGGCTCTGGCCCTCGAGTGGGCGCCGCACCAGATCCGAGTCAATGCCTTAGGGCCGGCACTGGTCATTACCCCGGGCACCAGGCATATCGCTGAAAATCCCGAGCTTGCAGCCAAATACGCCGCGGCGGTACCCATGGGCCGGATCGGCCTGCCTGAAGACATGGTGGGCGCGGTGGTCTATCTCGTCTCGGATGCGGCGAGTTTTGTCTCTGGTCAGACCATTTATGTCGACGGCGGCCTGACAGCCGGTTGATGTCGCGATGGCGACAGCTGGCTCAAAACGTGCGGTTCGGGACATGGCGGCAGAACACTCTGGCCTGACCCGGTCCGCATGCCTTAAACAATTCATCACGCAAGTGAGGAAGATCGATGATAGCAGCGCAAATTCTCGGTAGGGCCAGAGAAGAGAAGAGGACGGTTCTGACGGAGATCGAGGCGAAACAGATTCTGGGCGAGGTCGGCATTCCCTGCACTCCGACCATTCTCGCCGAGACCAGGGAACAAGCGGTTTCCCTCGCCGAGGAACTGGGGTATCCGGTGGTTCTGAAGGTCTCATCGGTGGATATCAGCCACAAGAGCGACGCCGGTGGCGTTAAGGTCAATCTCGCCGACAAGGCGGCGGTCGAGGCGGCCTTTGACGAGATCATGCGCTCGTGCACGGCCTATGACGCCAAGGCCAACATCGAGGGGGTCTCGGTGCAGCCGATGGCCAAGCCGGGCACCGAGATCATCATGGGGATGATTCGCGACGCGAGCTTCGGGCCGGTGGTGATGTTTGGTCTGGGCGGGGTGCTGGTCGAGGTGTTAAAGGACGTGGCTTTTCGGATAGTGCCCATCGAACAGGGTGACGCGGTCGAGATGATGGACGAAATCCAGGGCAAGAAGCTCCTCGATGGCTATCGGGGCAGCGATCCGGCCGACAAGGAGCAGCTGCAGCGGATGCTGGTGCAGCTCTCCGCCTTTGTCGACAGTACCCCGGGCATCGAGGAGATCGACATGAACCCCGTGTTCGCGTACAAAGACGGGGCGGCAGTGGTCGATGCCAGGATCATTCTCAGCCCGGAAGGGTGAAAAAGCGAGTCAACGACAGTCCGCCAATCATATCGCGAACAGAAGAGCGTCAAAAAAGGATGGTGTCATCATGATGGAACTTTTTTTCAAGCCCAGATCCGTTGCTGTCATCGGCGCGAGCGGAACACCCGGCAAGCTGGGATATGTGATCGTCAACAATATCAAGGGGAGCGACTTTGCCGGCGAGGTCTATCCCGTCAATCCGAAAGCGGAAGAGATTCTCGGCTACAAGGTCTACCACTCGATAACCGAGATACCCGGCGAGGTCGATCTGGTGGTGACCGCCCTGCCGACCCCGAAGATGACGGTCGCCACGGTAGAGGAGTGTGCGAAAAAAGGGGTGAAGGCCATCATTATCGAATCGGCGGGTTTCGCCGAGATGGGTGGAGATGGCAAGGTCTACCAGCGGCAGATCGTCGATATCGCCAAAAAGAACGGTATCCGGGTGATGGGACCGAACTGTTCCGGGATCGTCTCCAACAACATCGTCACCTCGATCTATCCGATGACCAAGAAGGTCAAGGACGGCAACGTCGTGCTGATGGGCCAGTCGGGACTGCTCGCTGCCGGCATGGCCTCGGATATCGTTGAAAACGAGAGCCTCAATATCAGCAAGGTCGTCTCCTTTGGCAACAAATGTGATGTCAACGAGAACGACATGCTCGAATATTTCGGTAATGACGACAAGATCGACGTCATCTCCATGTACCTCGAGACCATCTCCGATGGCAAGAGTCTCACCCGGGTCGCGAGGGAGGTGACCAAAAAGAAACCGGTTATCTTCCTCTCCGGTGGCCGCACCGAGGCTGGCGCCCGGGCGGCGATGAGCCATACCGGCAGTATTGCCAGCAACGCCAAGATCGTCGCCGCGGCCGCCAAGCAGAGCGGGATGATCATGGCCGATGACTTCACCGAGTTAAAAGACTTCGCCAAGGTCTTCTCCACCCAGCCGCTGCCCAGGGGCAACCGGGTGGCGGTCATTACCCTGGCCGGTTCCGTCGGGGTCAACGTCTCCGACCTCTGTGCCGCCCACGGACTGGAGTTGCCCAAGCTGACGCCGGAGACGACCGAACATTTAAAGGACATGTTCGACACCCCGGTTTCCAACCCGGTCGATCTCTATTTTTCCGTGACCAAGATCGGCTTTACCAAAACGCTGGAAACCACCTTTCCGGATGCCTTTAAAGATCCGAACATCGATGCCGCGGTATTGATCCTGGCCGGTTTCGAGTACACCCAGGAGGCCGTACAGAAAAAAATCATCCAGAAGATCGTCCGCGAGGTCGGCAAGCCGGTGGTGATCTGTATGATCGTTGGCTACAACACATACAAAAACGTGATCATGGACGAAATGGGCAAAGAGCTGCCGGTGTTCCCCTCGTTGATCTCCGGGGTGAAGGCGCTCAGCAAGCTGTGCGAATATGGTATGCGCCAACAAAAACGTTTGGCCTGAAAAGAGGACTCCAATGGCTTACCAGAACATTATCCTGGAAAAAGAAGAACATGTCGCGGTTATCACTTTCAACCGGCCCGAGGCGATGAACGCCCTCAACAACCAGACCCGGGCCGAATTCCGCGAGGCCATTACCGCGGTGGCTGCTGACGACGAGATCAAGGTGCTGATCCTCACCGGCAGCGGCAAGGCCTTTGTGGCCGGCAGCGATATCAAGGAATTCAACAGCACCACCCCGTATGCCGCCCACAGCATCGAACGGCTGGGCGAGATGGTGGAGCGGTTGGAGAAACCGGTCATCGCCGCGGTCAACGGCTTCTGTCTCGGCGGCGGCTGTGAGATCGCCATGGGTTGCGATATCATCATCGCCTCGGAAAAGGCCAAGTTCGGTCAGACCGAGATCAATATCGGCATTATCCCCGGCGGTGGCGGCACCCAGCGGCTGCAGCGGCTGATCGGGGTGTGCCGGGCCAAGGAGCTGATCTTCACCGGTGATATCATCCGGGCCGAAGAGGCCGATCGTATCGGCCTGGTCAACCGGGTGGTGCCGATGGAGGAGCTGCTGCCTGCGGCCAAGGAGATGGCCAAAAAGATCGCCACCAAGAGCGCCGCGGCCTTGAAGCTGGCCAAGACCGCGATCAACCGTGGTATGCAGACCACGCTCGACAGTGGTCTGAAGTACGAGTATGAACTCTACAGCCTGTCCCTGAGCCTCGAGGACAAGGTGGAAGGGGTCAACGCCTTTCTGGAAAAACGGGCGCCGAAATTTGTCGGCCGCTGACAGTGCACGAATATATTACCGATATCAACCTGTTAGGAAAACAAAATGGAAAACATGGCAAACAAGGTAGCGCGAATACCGAATTTAGTGGACTGGTCGACCGGTGAGGTCAGGCTGATGAGCGCCAAATGCAACTCCTGCGGTACCTATTTTTTCCCCAAGGAGCACTATCAGCACCGCCCCGGTTGCTCGCGCGAGGGGGTGGAAGATGTGCTGCTGCCGGCAAAAGGCAAACTGGCGAGCTACACCATTCAATACTATCCCTGCCCCCCCCCATTCAAGACCGAGAAACCGATAACTCCGTACGGTATCGGCCTGATCGAGTTTACCAACGAGAAGATCCAGGTGGCCGGCATCATCACCGAGACCGACCTGAAGTCCCTGAAGCTGGGGATGGAGATGGAGACCACAACCCTGACCATGTTCACCAACGAAGAGAAGCAGCAGGTGGTGACCTGGGCGTTCAAAGCCGTCAAGTAAGCGATTTCGCTCATTCTACCAAGGGATAATGACAATGAGAGACGTATATATCATAGGAACCGGAATCCACCCCTGGATGGGTTTCTCCGAGCAGGTTTTCGCCGACTTCGCCACCACGGCCGTCGACGGCGCGTTAAAGGACGCCAATGTTGAATGGCAGCGGATTCAGGCGATCATGGCCGGGATCTTCATCTATGGTGGCAACGCCGGTCACCTCTCCGGTCAGTATCTGGAGTCGATTTTCGGCGAGACCGGCGTACCGGTGGTCAATGTCTACAACGCCTGTGCCACCGGTTCGGCGGCGATGCGCATGGCCTTCAACAGCGTCGCCGCTGGCGAAACCGATACCGCTCTGGCCTTTGGCGCCGACGTGTCGCCGAAAGGGTTTCTGACCGCCAAATCGGACAACGCGGTGCAGGACAGGGATGTTATCCGCTGGAAGATGGGGGGGATGCCCAACCCGATCTACTGGGCGCTGGAGTGTCGTAAGCGGATGGAAAAGTATGGCACCACCGAAGAGGATCTGGCCCTGGTCAAGGTCTTGATGAGCGAGTATGGCGCCAAAAATCCCAATGCCCGGTTCAAGAAGCCCTACACCATGGAAGAGGTGCTGAAATCCACCTATGTCTGTGACCCGCTGCGGCTCTACGAGATCTGCCCGGTCAGCACCGGCGCCGCAGCGGTGATCGTCACCGCCGACCCGGAGCTGATAGCCAAGGCCGATAAACCGGTGAAGATCAATGCCACCACCATGGGCAGCGCCATCTATGGCGACCCGACCATCAGGATCTCCGCTCTGTCCTGTCCGGCGGTGGCCGAAGCGCCGATGCTCTCCGAGAGCTATTCCGCCTCGCAACAGGCCTACGAGAAGTCGGGGATCGGGCCCGAGGACATCGATATCCTCGAGCTGCCGGACAACAGCTCCTGGCATTACCTGGTCTATCTGGAGACCTGCGGCTTCTGTAAGGAGGGAGAGGCGGACGGTATGCTGCGCGACGGCATGACCAAAATAGGCGGCAAACTGCCGGTGAACCCCAGTGGCGGCTTTTCCTCGCATGGCGAGGCCCTTTCCGCCCAGGCCCTCTGGCAGGTGGTCGAATGCGCCAACCAGCTGCGGGGCCGCTGCGGTGAGCGTCAGGTGGAAGGCGCCAAGGTCGCGATGGCTCAGACCTACGGCCTGATGGGTAACAGCGGCACCACCATCATGTCGATCTGATCTCCCTTTGCCCGTCAGGGAGAAGGTCGTTTTTCGGTAGAGCCGCTCTGTGGCTCTGCCGTTTTATTTCGTTCGGATTTCTCACCGACACCGGGTGCCGAAGAAATCCGGGGGGAAAGCCTCTGTTGTGCCGTTGCCGGAGGGAGGAGTTATGGCAGAGAACTGGAGTGAAGTGAATCAGCAGGCATTGAACCGACTGCAGGAGGGCCATGTTCTGAAGGCGAAAGAGCTGATGGAAAAGGCTTTGCAACTGGCCAGGGCCGAGTGTGGCAAAGAGCATGAACAGGTCGCGCTCTGTCTGGCCAACCTCGGGGAGATCTGTCTGCTGTTGGGTGAAAATGTCGAGGCTGAAAAGGTCCTTGGCCAGGCGTTGCAGCTTGGCGAAAAGCTCTATGGCGCTCACTCCACCAAGACGGCGCAGCAGCTGGTCAGTCTCGCGGATCTGCTGCTGTCCCAGGGGCGGCTTGACGAGGCCGAACCGCTCCTCTCCCGGGCCCTGGCCGCTGTAGAGGGAGAGCGCGGGCCTGATGATGTGGCCTGTGGCACCCTGCTTCGCCGCCTTGCGGCTCTCGCCGGCCAGAGGGGAGAGCTGGAGGCCGCGGAACAATACCTGCGCCGGGCGCTTGGCATTCTCGAAGACAGTACCGATGAGAATCGTTTCGAGTTCGCCGGGGTACTGGCCGATCTCGGTGAGATACATCTGGCCAGGGGCACGGCCCAGCTGGCCGAAACGCTGTGGCAACAGGCCTTGAACATATACCGCACCTTTACCGAGGTGCGGCCGGAGGTGGCGACCGTGCTGACCAGGTTGGCGGCCCTGGCCGCGGCCATGGGCAACGACGCCAAGGCCGAGCAGCAGCTGCAGGAGGCCATTGCCATCTATCTCGCCGCGGCAGGCGAGGGGCATCCCGTTGTCGCGGAGACCCAGAACACTCTGGCCGAGCTGTATATCCGCCAGCAGCGCTTTGCCGAGGCCAGGCCTCTGCTGCAGACATCGCTTGCGGCCAGGGAGAAGACCCTGGGCAAGAAGCATCCGGCGGTAGGCCAGTCGCGCAACAACCTGGCGGTGGTCTACGAGGCTGGGGGAGATCGGGCCCTGGCCTTGAAAGAGCACCAGCAGGCGCTGGCCATCCGCAAGGAGGCCTTTGGCGAGGAGCACCCGGCGATTACCCAGTCGCTTGACAACATCGCCGCGATCTATCGGGCCCAGGGCAAGGTCGCCGAGGCGGAAAGCCTGCTGCGCCAGTCCATCGCCATCTGGCAGAAGGGCGTCGGTGACGATCATCCCGCCATTGCCCAGGCCCAGCACAATCTCGCCACCCTCTACATCGACTCGGGCCGCTACGAGCAGGCCGAGAAGGCCCTGTTTGTTGCAAGAAAGATTCTGGAAAAGGATGGGGAGGCCAACAGCATGCATCTGGCCACGGTTTTCGAGACCCTTGCCGGCCTCTACCACAAACAGGGGCGGATGGCCGAGAGCAACGAGTTCGCGGCGCGGGGACAGCGGATCAAAAAACCACAGAAGACCGGCGGTCCTCGGGGCCATTAGGCGCTGATCCGGCCGAGATTGACTGCTGGTCGGGGTGGAGCTCAGGGGTGCCGGTCTTTTTTGCGGCCGAAATCTATCCCCAGTTTTTTCATGCGGTGGCGCAGGGTATTGGGGTGGATGCCAAGCAGCTCTGCCGCCCCGCCCTCTCCGCTGATTCTGCCGTCGGTGCGCTGCAGTACCGCCTCGATATGGTGGCGAATGACCTCAGCCAATGGCTGGGGTCTGACCGCGGGGGCGAGAAGATTCTCGGGCTGGTGGATCGTTGCGGTCGGCGGCCGGAAGAACGAGAGCGGGCCATGCCGGTGCTGGATGAGCGAGCTTTCGATCACGTTTTCCAACTCGCGGACATTGCCTGGCCAGGGGTGCTGACGCAGCTCTTTCATTGCCGCACCGGTGACCGTCGGCGCGGGCTGGATGCCAAGCATCTGGGCCTTGCGGGCGATGAAATGGTCGGTCAATGGGCCGATATCCTCCGGTCGTGCCCTGAGTGGCGGGATGAGGATCGGGAACATGTTGATGCGAAACCAGAGATCCTGACGAAATGTCCCCTCGTTGACCATCTGCTGCAGGTCGCGGTGGGTGGCGACAATCACCCGGATATCGAGGCGGACCGGCGGTGAACCGCCTACCCGCTCGATCTCCCGGGTCTGCAGCACCCGCAGAAGCCGCACCTGGGCCCAGGGCGGGAGTTCTCCGATTTCATCAAGAAATATCGTGCCGTTATTAGCCCTTTCGAACCGGCCTCGCCGCTGGCTGACCGCCCCGGTGAAGGCCCCTTTCTCATGGCCGAAGAGTTCGCTGTCGATCAGATCCTCGGGGATTGCCCCGCAATTCACCTTGATGAACGGCTCGTTACGCCTGGGGGAGAGCCGATGGATAGCGTTGGCGATCACCTCCTTGCCGGTGCCGGTTTCACCGAGCAGCAGCACCGTATTGGTCAACTGGCTGATCTGGTGTACCTGAGTCATCACCGTCTTGAGCCCGCCATCCGCACCTATCACCTCGTCACCGGAGTGGCTGAGGAGTTCGCTGACCAGATAGCGGTTGTCGGAGACCAGCCGCTCCTTGAGGTCGATCAGTTCCTGATGCTTGAGGGCGTTGGCCATGGCGATGGCGAAGGGTTCCCGCAGTTGGGCCAGGCGGGCGGCATGCTCTTCGCTGAAGCGGTTCAATCCCCTGGCAAAGAGATCGATCACCCCGAGCCGGTGTTTTTCGATATAGAGGCGCAGGGCAATAAAACTGTGATCGACGAGGCCCAGCGCCGAAGGGATGATTTGCCCCATGGGATCGGTGCCGGGTTCGTTGATGACCAGATAGTTCTGCAGCCTGCTGCCGCTTTCGATGGCATGGATGATACTGGCCGGCAGCTGTATCGATTTTTCGATCCGTCTGCCCCCCTGGCGGTCCGCCATGGCGATGTAGCGCAGGGCGCCGGCACTCGGTTCATAGATGTTGAGATAGATCGCGTCCGCCGGCAGGAACTCCTTCAAAAACTGCAGGGAGCGCTGCAGGGCGACCTCGACGTCGAGGCTGCTGCAGATCAGCAGGGTGGCCTTTCTAAAGAACAGGTTGTTATCCATAAGCGTCGAGGCGATGCACCGGATATGGCGAATATGGGCGAAGAGTACGGCTCTGGCTGGTTATTTTTACCATATCCGGGAGATTGCTGGAACGTCTTTGTCGTGTCTGCAAGGAGGCGAAGGGGCAAACAGGATGATCAGGCCGTAGGGCAGCAGGTGGTGTCGCCGGTTTTGGCGAAGCCATCGCGGCTGCTGTCGGCCGGTGCGAACGAGGGGGACGCTGATGCGGCCATCGGCAGGCAGAAGAGCACGCGGAGCCGTTGTCGGCAGAGCGAGTCGCCTGTGGTCTACAGCACAGAGGAGGGCAGAGGGCAGAAGAGCGCCCGTTGCCAGGATCCTCTCTTGGCGAACGGGCGTCTTGTGGCCGGAAGCGGTCGGACTACTTGCCGGTTTCGAAGCGAAAGCTCTGGTCCGGATCGACGATCGCCAGCACTCGGACGATACAGCCGTCACCGGCGATCCAGCGCCAGGGCAGAGCCATGAAAAAGCAGCGCTTACCGGTGACCTTGTCGAGGTCGCCGCCGATATTTTCGATTCCCGGGATGCCGCCCTTGACCATCAGGGTCTTATGGGCCGGTTCCCAGTCGGGAAAATCTTCTTTCGGGTCCCGGCCCGTAGCCTGCCGGTACTCCTCGATCAGATGGGGCTGCGAGGGGCCGAGACCGTGATCCACCAGTTTGGTGGCGATGGGGTGATCGTTGGCCTGACAGCCGTAGCCGACACACTTGACCTTCTTGTCCACCAGCCATTGGGCTCCGGCTCCCGAAATGCCGCAGCCATAGGCGAAGTATTCGTCACTGTCGGCCCACTTATGGTGAAAACCGGTGTTGATCATGACCATGTCGCCTTCGCGGATTGCCGGTTGGGCCTTCTCCAGGTCCTCCGGGGTGATCACTCCCCATTTGCCCTTGGGAATGGACACCGCCACCCCGGTGCCGCAGAGCCGCCAGGTTGGATAGGTACCGATGCCGGGCGTGTTCTCGGTGACATGGATGGGGGCGTCCATATGGGTGCCGCGGTGCATGATGCCCTCCCAGCGGACCTGATGGACACCGTCTTTTGCATGGAATTTATCGACCGTAACATTGACACCTGGGCTCGATGGCCACTCAGGCATGTGCTGGTGGAAGCTATGGCTCAGGTCGTAGATTTCAAGACTCATTGTATTCCTCACCTGTTTATTTGCCGGCGTCGATGCGAATGGTGCCGGAGGGATCGATCATGGCAATGAACCGGACCGGGCAGGCATCACCATACTGAAATTTCCAGGGGGTGGCCGCAAAGGTGGCCCGCTTGCCGTTGAGCAGGTCGAGGTCACCGCCGACCTGCTCGACGGTGGGGATGCCCGCGGCCAGCAGAATCTTGTGGGCGACGTTCCATTCGCCATGCTCGACTTTGGGATCGAGTCCGGTAGCCTCCTGATAGGCCTGGGCCAGGCGCTTCATGGTCGGGCCGTTACGGTGCGGGCCGAGCGAGGTCGCCAGCGGATGGTCGACCTGGGGCGTGTCGACGGCCACCAGCTTGCATTTTTTGCCAACGAGCCATTCCGCCGCATCCTTGGTCAGGCCCGGAGACTCACCGTAATACTCGATCGCATCGGAATATTTATGGTGCCAGCCCGAGTTGATGACGACAATGTCTCCCTCTTTGACTGCCGGACCGGCGTTCTGCAGATCGGCGGCGGTGATCGTCTCGTAACTCTTTTTGGGGACGTGCAGGACGACGCCGTTGCCGAACAGCCGATCGACCGGGATGGCGGCAAGGTCGGCACTGCACTGCACCAGATGCAGCGGTGCGTTCATATGGGTGCCCGTATGCATCACCGTGTTGATCTTGTGGGCCATGACCCCATGCTGAGCGAACTTGACGGAACGAAACATCTTCACGTCGTCCTGGCCGGGATACGATGGGACGCCGTGACCCCACTCATGACTCAGCTCGACGAGCTGCAGACCGCTGTAGGGGTCGGTTGTGATGGTTGACATAGGTCTCTCCCTTGGTTTCACGCCACCCTGTTGCAGGTGGTCTGTTGATATATCGAAATATCCAGCTTGGCCGATACACACTGTGGGGCGGAGCGGATATCCGCGCTGTTCCGCCTGCACAATCGACTCGCCGCTCGGTCTCTGCGCCAGATCATCTGCCTGGATGCCGCTGGAACTGTCTGTACGAGCTGTGGAGAAGAACCGCCCGCGTTACACGCCTTTTTGGTCGTGCCGCGAAAGCGGAACAGGGCGCGGGCTGCGGGCCAGCCGCACGCTCCGTCTTGACCCCAAGACCATGGCTGCTGTCTGGTTTTGTGGGTCACCACCAGTGGTGGGATCTTGAGGGGTGGCCCGGAGTGCTGTACCCGGATCGATACACCTATAATTACACTCCGGGCAGCCGCTGTCAAGGATAATTACATGTAATAAGATATGGTTTGGTCGAAAGAAGAAATATATGGTAAAACAAGATGATGCTATGAGGTGTTGCGGTTTCCCTGGCCGAAATGATGCGCGATATGTTTGACAGGAGCCGGGCTATACAATATCTTACGGCAATGCGGAATTTCTGCGGAGAGCTGTTTCTTCTTTCCCTCACCTCTCCGCCTGACGAGCGTGGCAATGGTGCGCTCAGGTACTGGGCACGGGGGAGAACTCTGGTGTACTGAATCGGGAGAGCTGTCAGGTCATGAACGAGAGCGGCGTATACGACTGTCCGATGGCGGGGACCTTCCGGGAGAAGCTGGATGTGGTCTTTCCCCTGGCCTGGCTCTTTTATCTGGGATTTGTCAGCAGGGTGATCTTCGGCCCGCTGATGCCCCAGATTCAGAGGGATCTGGGGCTCAGCAATGTCCAGTCCGGCAACCTGTTCTTCATGATCACCCTGGGGTATCTGCTGGCCAACATGTGCTCTGGCCTGATTGCGGCCAAAATCGAGCATCTGGGGGCGCTGCGTCTTTCCGCCTGGCTGCTTGGCCTGGCGCTGGCGCCGCTGGTCTTTGTCGACACCTTCTGGGGGCTGGGGGTGACCCTTATGCTCATCGGCTTCTCCGGCGCTCTGCATCTGCCCTCGGCTCTTGCGACCCTCACCGCCGAGATTGAGCGATTCGATTGGGGAAAAGGGTTCGGGGTCCACCAGTGTGCGCCGCCTCTGGCCTTTGTCACCTCTCCTCTTATCGCCGCAGGTCTGCTGCACTGGTGGTCCTGGCGGACGATCCTGGTCGGTTGGGCGCTGCTCTCTCTGCTCTCGGCGCTGGCCTACACTCTCTGGGGTGAAGGGGGGCGCTTTCCGGGGCGGGCGATCAGTCCGCTGGTGATGAAAGATCTGGCCATCCGGCCCTCCTTCTGGTTCATCACGATACTGCTGGCGATGGGAATGGCCGGTAATGCCGGAATATTCGCCATATTGCCGCTCTATTTCGTCGCCGAGCGCGGTTTCGAACTCGCCTCGGCCAACACCTTGATTGGTTTTTCCCAGCTCTCCGGAATACTGGCAGTATTTTTTGCCGGGATGGCCGCGGACAGGATCGGTCCGCAGCGGTTTATGGGTCTCACCCTGGGCTGCACGGCGGTGTTGACTATCTGTATCGGCTGGGGGAGTGGCTGGATTGTGCTGCTGGCGCTTTTTCTGCAGCCGGCGGTCCTGACGGCCTTTTTCCCGGCGGCGTTTGCGGCATTGGCGCGGGTGGCACCGCCGTCGATGCGCTCGGTGACCAGTGCGGTGGGGCCGCCACTCGCCTTTTTACTGGGGGCGGGAGGGATTCCGGTGGCGATCGGCCATCTCGCCGACTGGACCTCTTTCGCCTTTGGCATCATGGTGACCGGGGTGCTGATGCTGGCGGTGGTCCCCCTGGTTTTTCTGCTCCGGCTGGGTGATTATGACAGTCAGCCGGGCTGCTGAGCGTTGCATCAGGTGGCGACTGGAGGTTGACGAACCAGCCGCCAAGATAAACTATTGCATGTTATGTGGTGTGTATTATTTTGGAAAAGAGTGTCGATGACTGCGATCACACCTCGCCAGACGGAGCCTGTGGGCCGTCGACAGTTCGAGGGCGGAAGCCATGTGCGAACGGGATGCAAGAGGGGATCGTAACCTGCAAGCGGGCAGAAAACCGCATTCCACCAGACGGAGACCAAACCCTATGTTGAAGCCGATCGAATCCATCCTGTTCGCAACCGATCTCAGCCAGAACTGCCAGCAGGCCTACGAGCATGCCATCGGTCTGAGCATTCGTTTCAAAGCAACCCTCTATCTGCTCTATGTCATAGAGGCTATCCCGGAAAATGTCGAATCACGTCTGAAGAGCCTGATGGGTCGGCATAACTGGGATGATCTGATGTCCAATAAAGTGGCTGATGTCCAGAAGACCCTGACCGGCAAGATCCGCTCCCATGGCCTGTTGGGTCAGATCCAGGAATTCTGCCGGACGGTAGGGGTAGACGATGACGTCTGCGAGTTCCAGTCCCGGGAAATTATTATCAGTTCTGGGGATATTGCCGAAAACATCCTCGAACATGCCAAGGAAAACGAGTGTGACCTGATCATTCTCGGGACCAAGAAGGGGATGCTGGCTCCGAACTCGGTGGGCAGCAAGTGCAAGGCGGTGCTGAAGCACTCGCCAATTCCCGTGACTCTGGTACCGGCAGCGGCACAATGAGGGAGTATCTGCAATGTTTGGGACCGGGATGATCAAGGTCTACGCCCTCACCACCTGCGCTCGCTGCAAGGCGCTGCTCGCCTTTTTACGGGAGAACGGGCAGGATTTCGAATGCGTCAATGTCGATCAACTGCTCGGTAAAGAGCGGCGGGAGGCGGTCAAGGAGGTCAAGTCGGTGAACAAGCGCTGTTCTTTTCCGACCGTCTTGATCGGTGACCAGGTGGTGGTCGGCTTCAAGGAGTGGGAACTGCGGGAGGCGCTGGGGCTGTGATGGATGCTGTCGAACTGTATGCGATTCTCGAGAAAAGTCAGGGAGCACGGGGATATCATTTCAACCGAGACGAGCAGTACACCCTGGCGATACTCGACGGGTTGCTGGCCAACAGGGAGCGCTACGGCTATATGGCCTGTCCCTGCCGCCTGGTGGCGGGGGAACGGTCACGCGACGAGGACATCATCTGCCCCTGCGTCTATCGGGAGGACGATCTGCAGGAGTACGGCAGCTGCTACTGTAAACTCTATGTCGACAGAACCCGGGACCCCGAACTGGTGAAACGAACCGAGGTGCCGGAGCGCAGGCCGCCGGAGATGACCGATTGACGGTTGGCACCGTAAACAGAACAACGATACACGCGACGGGAACAACGCATGACTGAGCAGACAGTAAAGGCAGAGAATGGCCGATCGGCAACGATCTGCTATTCGATCATTCTCGAGGATGGTAGCCGGGTGGACGCGAAGAAACTGAAACCGCTGACCTTCAAAGTCGGTGCCGGAAAGATCATGCCGGCCCTGGAAGAGGGGATTCTCGGGATGTCGCCTAAAGAGAAGCGCCAGATCCGCATCAGCGCCGAACAGGGCTATGGCCGCTATAACGAACAACTGCTGCTCAAAGTCGAGCGCAAGAGCTTTCCCGACGACCTCAAGCTCAGCCCCGGGCGAACCGTCCAGTACCAGAATCGTGATGGCGAGAGAGCGAATTTTGTCATCAAGGCGGTTGATGGGGAGAGTGTCATTCTTGACGGCAATCATCCCCTGGCTGGTCAGAATCTGATCTACGAGGTGGAACTCCTCAGCGTCCAGTAGCAGGATAGCAGGATACCCTCCGTTTCGCAGCCGAAAAGTCTTTGTTTCCTCTCCTTTCAGCCTCTCTGGTGCGACGGTTATGTGTTATGCATGCCGGGCGTTTTCTGTTGCCATATCATTGAAATGCTGTCCCTTTTTCGTTTTTTCTCACCTGTTCATAATCTTTTTGTCGATTGCGATTTTCGAGATCCCCTTCCATCACCAATCCTGCAACTCGTTGCTGTGGACTGCAATGCTAATAGTTTGTTCTTCCACTGTTTTGTTCTTGAAAAAAGGTGGGAAGCGAATCATATTTCTTGACAGGAAATCGGGGGCTGGTAACGTATAACGATGCAATACGACTGCAGCTGACCAGTGCCCATCGAGAAGCAGTTATTTCGCTTTAGCCTTTTGTTGCGATCGAAATTTTATCCTCGGAATATCAGTTGTATAGCTGTGATAAAAGTTGTCGCATGCCTTGAACTCGAACAAAATTCCTCGTTTCTGGACGGACACTGGTTACGTGGAAATATCTCGTTTCTGGCTAGACCTGACCAGCACGACTTCTTCGGCCGGCAAATTCTGAATCCATGGCATGGCGTTTTATGCCAACTTTTGAGAAGAGACGATGATACGAAAGAGAATGTCGAACGTGGTGGGTATTCCACTTGTCGCCGGATCGCTCCTTTTCTCCATACCCGTCAGCAGCATGGCTGAACCCACCCCTATGACCCCTCAGGAGAAAGAAAAACTTCTGGAGATGATCAGGATACAGAAGAAGGAACTGGAACAGCAGAAACAGGAGATGCTGCGGCAGGAACAGCAATTCAGGCAGTATCAGCAGAAAGTGACCAAAGAACTGGCGGACCAGCAGAAAAAAATCGAAGGTTTGATTTCCCTGGTCAACCCTGAGGCCACACAGCAATCCACTGTAGCGGAAAGGCAAAAGCCTGTCGAGAAAGAGGAGGCCAGGGTTACGGCAACGCCAGCGAAACGGCAGGTGACCGATGGGGCAAAAAGCGTGCAACCGGTAGGAAAACCGCCGGAAACTACGGAGACACAGCGGCCGCTTGATGTCGCGGCGATACTTGAACAGCCCGGGGTGCTGACACCCAAGGGTTCGTTGAGCCTGGAACCGTCGCTTATGTACTCCTATTCTTCAAGTGACCAGATATCGCTCGTCGGCTACACGATCATTCCTGCCATAACCATTGGTTTGATCGACGTGCACAGAGTTTCCCGTGATACGTTTGTCGGCAGCCTCACCGCCCGTTATGGTCTGACAAACCGGCTGGAATTGGAGGGGCGGATACCATACGTCTATCGCTATGAGGAGGCGTCGACCAGTCCGTTTGCCACCAATACGAACATAAGGGACTCGTCAACCGACGGGCACGGTATCGGTGATATCGACATGGCTATCCGCTATCAGCTCAATCAGCAGAGAGTGGGTGGCCCGTCCTTTATTGCCAGCTTGCGGGTGAAGAGCGACAGTGGCAAGGGCCCGTTCGATGTCAACTATGATAAGGAAACAAATCTCTATACGGAATCTCCGACGGGTTCGGGGTTCTGGGGAGTTCAACCAGGACTTACAGCAATTTTCCCCACTGATCCGGCGGTATTTTTTGGCAGTGTCAGCTATACCTGGAATATCGAAAAGGATGTGGGTACGGTTGACGGCCTGCATTTCGGAAAATTCGATCCCGGTGATTTTATTGGTTTCAGCTTCGGCATGGGATTGGCCTTTAACGAAAAGGCCTCGTTCAGTCTCGGCTATGACCACACCATTGTAGGTAAAAACAAAATTAATGGCCATACCGTAGACGGTGAGGTCGACGTTCAAGTTGGTATTTTAACGGTTGGATATTCTTATCTTATTCGTGATAATATGAGTACTATTGTGTCGTTGGGTGTTGGGGTGACGGATGCGGCTCCAGACGCTCAAATCACTGTCAAGGTCCCGATCAATATCTTTTAGACCATACATTCTCCGCTATGCGCTGTCCGGTCGTTACTTTAATGGCCGTCGGCAACAGGACGTGCAGGGAATACCTCTCTTTAGCTCTGTTGGCTCCATTGAGCCGTTGGAAGGCTTGATGGACTCGTAAAAACCCAGATCTACTTCGTTGTAGGTCACAAACGACAATCCGCTGTACCATATGTACTAGCAGATTGCCGTTTGAGACACTACGCCTCGTATATCAGGGTTTTTCCTGAGTCCATCTCGGCGGAACATTCGACTTTTTACGAGAGCATCAAGGCTTGATGAACCCGTAAAAACCTCATGCGTGCGTACAGGATGGCTAAGTACAAAAGGTCGATATACTAGGCGCAGTGGTGTCGGTCAAGCTCAGGCGTACATGTGGTACGCCGAGCATTGGCCGATCCCGCTGCAACGCAGGAGATCGACCTTTTTACGACGCCATCAAGGCTTGAGTGGTGTTCATTTGTCTGTAAGAGACGGTCTGCCCCCTTCTCTGCACATCTCGGCAGGGCAGCTATCGCCATGACCAGTTGTCGTGGTCTGTCTGGCCATGATGTGATGTGCAGGGTATGCCCGTTATAATGGAGATGTCGCGCTCCTGTCTCTTTTTAAAACTCGTTGATTCCCCGTAAGGTCAAACCGATGTTGGAATCGCGCAGCTGTCGTAACACAACATACGTCGGGGCTGGCGGATTGATTTGCCACTCATTGATGTCGTTGAAATGGTGTTTGGCGATATGTGCCTTGTTGCGGATGATAAACAATAAACCACCCCAGATGGAATCAAATGTGGTTCTCGTCAGTCGACGTATTCCGCTCGATGGATCGCCCAGGAGCACTTCGGTCGGTGTTACCCCTTTGATGATGACAAAATGAGCGTAATTCCTCTGGGTTATAAGGACAATTGCCGGTATGCCCACCTCCTGTAACTTGTCGAGCGAGGTCTTGAATCCGTCGGCAGCATATCCACGTCGGCGGAGATAGTTTTTCATATCCAGCAGAGAGAATCCGTTTTGGCGGATTTTCATTTTGTCGCCTGCCGCGTACATCGAGGTGAAGACCTCATCTTCGCTGACGGGATCGGCATAATGAAAGGTCAATAAAGAGGCGAGGGCGGCGGAGCCACAGCTGAAATCATACTGCTGCTTGAGAATTGTCTGGTAGCGTGCCTCTTCCTGGCTGGTTATCTTGACGGCAATATTGATCCCTGAAGCACCGGGAATCATTACGGTGCCGGCACGACTCGTGCCAGCGAACATCAGCCATGCCGCTATGCTGGCTATGATGATTGTTTTCGTGGTCATCAAACTCTTTATCCGAAAATCGCCGACAAGGAGTCGTTGGCACTTCCTCGGGATTTTCATGGTTTGTTGTGGCTGCAGCACCTGGTCCAGCCATGCTGGTTTATCCGAAAACCGTTCACAATATGAAACTCCTCGGCACGGGGCAAGAGCTTTCCAGGCTGGGGAGTCTGGGGATACATGCTTTCAGAGATTCCCGGGAAAACACACTGGAATTCCCGGGAATCGTCTTTATGCGGTGACGCCTCTGATAAACGTTCAGCTGACGAGATTACAACATGTTCAAGGGGTCTGACCAGGATACAGGTTAGCCTGAACGTTGACGGACTGTTGTGTCAGCGAATGAAATCCCGTGTTCATGGAGACGTTGGTGATCCCCGATGCATTGCTGTAGGAGCCATTATCGACGGTGTTTGCTCCGGTAGCGAGAGCTGCCCCTTCGCTGACATAGAAGGTGGCCCCGGTCACAGTTCCAGCCAGGTCACTCACTGCCACGGCGACGCCAATATCGCCGACCGTCATGGAGATGCTCTGGTCATTATACGAAGCATTGATGCTGTTGTCTGATTTGTCGACAGAGATGGTTTTTGTGTCGTCATCACTGTTGTACGAATCATTTATGCTGCTGTCGGTTGCACTTTCGGTTTCCGTCTTGGTAAAGCTGAGGTTGCTGGTGTCGTCATCGCTGTTATACGAATCATTTATGCTGCTGTCGGTCGCACTTTCGGTTTCCGTCTTGGTGAAAGTCAGAGTTTTGGTGTCGTCATCACTGTTGTAGGAATCGTTGACACTGGCGTCGGTTGCCGTTTCGGTCACGGTGAGATTCCTGGTGAATTGGTCATCATCCGTATTGTAGGAATCGTTGGCGCTGGCGTTGGTTTCGGTTTTGCTGAAGGTCTTGTCCAGGGTAAGGGTTTTGACATCGTTATCCTGGCTGTTGTCGTTATATGAGCCCGATACGTTCTCGTCGCCTCTGCTGATATCGATAGCCAGTGATTCCTCGTTTGCGGAAACACCATCATTGTCAGCTGTTGCCTGCGCTGTCGCTGTCTGGCTGTCGGTGGCGGTGGTTGCAGTATTGGTCGGGTTTGCCAGAACAAACGATGCCGGACCCAGTGCGAAAGCCAGGACGATCGATTGGACAACAACTTTTGAATACACTCGCTTTTTCATAGGTTTTCCTCCCTGAATGAATGTGTTGATGCGGTCTCTGGCCCTTCTGCCAAAGGATTGTCTTTGGTGGTACAATTAAAAGACCAATTTTGCGGAAATCTCCATTGCCTCTCTACTCGTTGGTGGCTGACAATGTGGGACGATTTCGTTCTGCAGCGTTTTTCTTCGTGCTCATCTTCTCTCAGCAATACTGAGTTGTTGAAAGGCGTGAGCCATGTTCATCTGCCGTGAAAGCGACAGGCTGTTGATTGAGGCGTTCATAACGGTGATCTGATCAATAACTTTCTGATCCAGAGTGTTCTGGATCACGGTGGTGACCTGGGAGCGAATGTTTTGAGCGTTGGTCAACGTTGGCATGGTAGCCGGCATTGCAGAGTGCCTGGCGAGCAACTCCGCCACTGGTACTGTGTTGAAGCTCGAGGCAATTTGCAGAACACCGTCCACCAGAACGGCCTGTTCAATGCCAAAAGAGATTTCAAGACCATCGCCGACGGTGAATCCACCTCGCATGGTATCGAGTTCTCCATCTGTCGCCAGCGGTGCCTGGAACTGCACAAGCTGTTGCTGTTCTGCATAAGCCAGCACAGGGCAGGCGACCAATATGGCGAGGTGGATGCATATATACCGGCTATACCGTTTCAGTGTAGATTTCTCGCCCATATCTCCCCTTGAAACTCCAGTGATAGGTGTTATCGCGGTCGTGACGATGCTATTGAAGCCGCACGTTCAGGATAAGTGCACTGTTGATAACGACCTGATTGCCCGAATTCTGGATGACTGTCGATATTCCGCTGGCATGGGAGAACGCTTCATTGGAAATGAGATTGGCACCGGTGGTGGCCGATCCAAGAACATTATCCTTGAGTGCGGAATTGACGTTCATTTTGTTGATCAACATGTCGACGTTGTTTATGTCGATGTTCTGGCCGCCCCTCAAGGTACCGAGGGTGTCGGCTGATACCGGATGACCGAATTCGGCTATGCCATTATCCGCAGGTAATGCCGGTGATTCCTGGGACTGAACGGTCGTGGTCGCGATGCCGATCAGAAAAAAAAGCAGGCAGCAGGTCATACTCCTCTTCGCAATAAGCATGTCTGTACCTCGTTGCTGGTCTTGACCAAGTTTGTACAAAGAAGGCACTCATGTTTCATGACTTCCGCCCGTTGAAACCGGTACGACGACGATGGGGGGAGCCGTTTTCCGTTTTCTGGGGCGATTCCCTGGAAAATGTACTGGAATTCCCGGAAATCGCCTTTGCGTGCCAATAGTTGTAGCAAAGGTGCAATAGACAACACGAACTAGTTGGTGGCACCCTGGCCAGGATACAGGTTGGCCTGCACATTGACGGACTGCTGCGTCAACGAATGGAAACCGGTATTCATCGAGACGTTGGTAATGCCCGCTGCATTGCTGTACGAGCCGTTATCGACGCTGTTTGCCCCAGTATTCAGCGTTGCCGAGGCACCGACATCAAAGGATGCGCCGGTTACCGTGCCTTCCAGGTCACTCAAGGCCACGGCGACACCAATATTGCCGATCGTCGTGGTAAGGCTCTGATCGTTGTAGGAACCATTGATGCTGTTGTTGGCGTTGTCGACAGTGATGGTCGTGCTGTCGTCATCGCTATTGTAGGAATCATTCACACTGCTGTTGGCCTCACTGTCGTTTTCGGTCTTGGTCAGGGTGATGGTTTTGCTGTCGTCATCGCTATTGTAGGAATCATTCACACTGTTGTTGGCCTCACTCTCATTTTCGGTCCTGGTCAGGGTGATGGTTTTGCTGTCGTTATCATTGTTGTAGGAGTCATTGGTGCTGCTGTCCGTTGCATTCTCGGTCAAAGAGATGTTCTTGGTGAACTGGTCGTTGTCGGTATTGTAGGAATCGTTGGCGCTGTTGTCGGTCTCGGTTGTGGTGGAGGTCTTGGTTACGTCAACTGTTTTTGCGTCGTTATCCTGGCTGTTGTCGTTATAGGAGTCGGTGGCGCTCACGTCGCCTCGGCTGATATCGGCAGCCAATGACCCCTCGTTTGCGGAAACCCCACTGTTGTCAGCTGTCGCTTGCGCCGTCGCTGTCTGGCTGTTGGTTACCTGGTCTGCGGTATTGGTCGGGTTTGCCAGAACAAACGATGCCGAACCCAGTGCGAAAGCCAAGACCATCGATTGGACGACAACTTTTGAATACACTCGCTTTTTCATACGTTTTCCTCCCTGGATGGATGTTGTGGTGGTGTCCCTGGCCCGTCTGCCAAAAGACTGCCAAGAGTGGTGCAATTAAAAGACCAATCTGTCAGGTTTTTTGCATTGCTTTGAGGTGACAGTATGTTAGGTTGTGGATCATGTGCTGTCGATGGGGTCGATTTTCCGGCTTGTCGAACAGCTGAATCCGGAAGTCAGGATCAGTTCGGGAGTCAGGAGCTCCTGCTGCTGACCGGAGATGCCTCAGTACTCTCACCGCTCCAGTCTCTTTTCTGGATGAACACTAGATCGGAGTTTTTACGAGCCCATTATTCTTTTATGGTAACTATTCAGCTCAAACTATTTTCGTCTCATTGAAAATAATGCTTGACAGGGTTTTTGGTGAAATTTTCAAAACCCAACCACTTTGCTTGATCATCTCATCGAGCCATTTATAAGGGTCCTGATTGGCCCGTGTTGAGGCGACCAAGCGTGCCAATTCCTCTCTGGGATTGCAGAAATTTTCAAAACGCCGTTACGGGCATCCTGGAGACAAAAATTCTGTTTTTAAAACCTGTGTTATACTGCGCCAT
>JBKEBZ010000093.1:0-12282 GCA_047973425.1 Desulfopila sp. | reverse complement strand
TTGAAGTATCTCTGAAAAGAAGATCCCGTCCGGAAGACTGCGAGTAACCATTAGGTCAGCCATTAGCCAATGACATCCGAAAGACCGTTGGTGAGGTTGCAGCTTCCACGACGGATTTTACCATGCACCGGGGACGGCTATCCCCACAACAGAGTGCGAATGGAAGCCTGATGTTACAGGGATAGCAAAAAAAGTGTTCGCCACGTCGAATTATTATTGACTAGCCTTCTCATGGAAATGGTTACAGGCCGTGGTAGTGCTATATTTTTGTGCATACCGCTGAACGGTTACTGCGGTGTTGCGAAAATTGTGCTGTGCGCTGCCCCGCATTGCCAGAATACGGCTGACGTTGTGGTCAATGTTGTGCGTGTTCCGGGAACAGTCCAGCGATCGCCCCGCGGTTGGCCGCGATGATGCCGCGCTCGGTAATGAGCCCGGTTACCAGGCGAGCTGGTGTGATATCAAAGCTGTAATTTGCCGTCCTGGTTCCAGGCGCGGTGAGCGCAACCGTCTGGAGCGCGCCATCGGCATCTGGTCCGGTGATTTCGGTAATTTCTTTCCCCGTCCTTACTTCTATCGGAATGTCCTGGCCATTGTCAAGCTGCCAGTCGAAGGTGGAAGACGGTAACGCCACGTAAAACGGGATATCGTTGTCTCTCGCCGCCAATGCCTTGAGATAGGTTCCTATCTTGTTGGCGACATCGCCTGTCCGGGTCGTCCTGTCGGTGCCGACCATGACAAGATCGACCTGGCCGGTTTGCATCAGGTGGCCGCCGGCGTTGTCGGTGATCAGGGTGTTGTCGATTCCCTCCTGCTGCAACTCCCAGGCCGTGAGCCTGGCTCCTTGATTCCAGGGCCTGGTCTCGTCCACCCAGACATGGAGGGGGAGACCCGCATCGCGAGCGGCGTAGATCGGGGCGGTGGCGCTGCCGTAGTCGACAAAGGCCAGCCAGCCGGCGTTGCAGTGGGTGAGGATGTTGACCGGTCGGCCGTTCTTTTTTCTGCTGATCTCGGCAATGAGTTCCCTGCCATGCTCGCCGATTCGCCGGCAATACGCGGCATCCTCGTCGGCGATGGCACAGGCTGTTGCCAGGGCGATCCGGCGCTTGTCGGCAAGACCACTTTGGCTCGCGATCGCCTCGATGACCCGCTCCACCGCCCACATCAGGTTGCGGGCGGTGGGGCGGCTGGCCCCGAGGATGGTGGCGGCCTGCTGGAGTTGTTCGGTAAAGGAGGCATCGCTTGCGTTCTGGGCGGCGATCGCCATGCCGAATCCGGCGGTGGCGCCGATCAGGCCGGCCCCACGGACATGCATGTCCCGGATGGCGGTGGCCACCTCCCGGGCGGTGGTGAGCCGCTCGATGACGAAGCTATGGGGGAGCTGTCTCTGATCGATGATGTGGATCGCACCCGGCGTGTCTGGGTCGGGCCAGATTGTACGATAGTGGCGGCCGTTGACGTTCATGCTGGCTCTAAAAGAAAGTGAGGGGCCTGACTGAACCCTGATCATGAGCTGGTTGGATCGCAGCATACTGCGCGAGGAATAAAAAGTAAAACCCGATCTGTGGAGCCAGGCAAAGTGACCTGCGACGGGTTGCGGCATGCCTCCGAGGCCTCTATCGCCCGCTTTTGCCCTGCTGCCTCCCCCACTCGGGCCGAGAGGGGAGGGAAGGCGGAAAGGCGAGTGAGGTTCAATACATCTGTCCTTGTTGCGGTCCACCGTAGGGTGTGTCGGTATGCGGGTGAGACGCCGATGAGTTTCCTATTGAAAGCAGAGCCAATTATGTTATTCTTGGTGGCGCTGCTATGATATTTTTTACAAAAAAGTAAAGTGTTGTGCTGATCTGGCTGCCGGGACGCCGACGAATTGCGGCCAAGTGAGCGGGGCGTCATGGCGGAGCGGCAAACGGGATCTGTGTTCTGTTGAAACCGGCATACTATGGGAGTGCGTGATGAAAAAAATCGAAGCGATCATAAAACCGTTCAAGCTCGATGAGGTCAAAGAGGCCTTGAACGAGGCGGGCATCAAGGGGATGACAATTTCCGAGGTGAAGGGGTGCGGTCGGCAGAAGGGCCACACCGAGATCTATCGGGGGGCGGAGTATATTGTCGACTTTATTCCAAAGATAAAGGTTGAAGTCATCGTTCCGGCCGATATGGTCGACATTGTGGTGGAGAAGATCCGTAACGCCGCCAATGCCAACAAGATAGGCGACGGCAAGATTTTTGTCTTACCGGTGGAGCGGGTAATCCGGGTCCGGACCGGAGAAGAAGGGCAGAGCGCGGTATAGCGATGAGCGTGCATCTTCGTGCGGATCGGGCGGCCCTGGAAAAGCTCTGGGAGCAGGGGCTTGTTGGCAAGGAGCTGTTGCGTCAGCATAGCCGGCTGGTCGATGAGTTTATCGTCGAATCCTATCAGAAGGCTGGTCTGCAGCGGGCCGAGGGCCAGGTGGCCCTGGTGGCGCTTGGCGGGTATGGTCGCCGGGAGCTGTATCCCTTTTCCGATATCGACCTGATGATTCTCTACCGACAAAAATTCGAAGAGGAGGTCGGCGGGGTTGTCGACGCCATTCTCTATCCCCTGTGGGACACCGGGCTGGAGGTCGGACACGGGGTGCGGACCGTGGCCCGCTCGCTGAGGCAGGCCGAGGAAGATTTTTTCTTTCGGGTCGCGATGCTCGACGCCCGTCTGCTCCACGGTTCGGCAGACCTCTTTACCGAACTGGTCGCAGGCTACAACCGCCAGTTTATCGATGGTCGCCGCAATGAGTTTGTCAAAGAGATGTACGAGCATCTGCAGCGGCGCCGGACCCGCTATGGCAGTCACAGTTTTCTGCTTGAGCCCCATATCAAGGAAGGCAAGGGAGGAATGCGGGACATCCAGTCGATGTTCTGGGTTGCGCAGATCGTCTTTGGTCTGAAATGTCTCGAAGATTTCGGCGATACCGGTCTGATGATCAGTGAAGAGCGCAAGGATTTTCTCGCCTCGTGGGATGCCCTGATCCGACTGCGTAACAGGCTGCACTACTTCAGTCGCCGTAAGAACGACCAGCTCTATTTCGAGTTGCAGGAAGAGGTGGCCGAAGCCCTGGGTTACACCACCCGCAAGGGGGTTCTGGGGGTCGAGCAGTTCATGCGCGACACCTATGCGCATATGGGGCACATCGCGGTGGCCGTCGATCTGTTCTTCGATCATGTCGACGAGGTGCTCGGCCTGGTTCGCAATCCCGCCTTGACCGTGGCGGATCGTGAGGTGGAAAGCGGCATCGAGATCCGCCGCGGCCGGGTGCACCTGACCGCCCTGCCGCAGCAGGTGGCGACGAAACCGCAGCTGCTGATGCGGGTATTTCTGGCCAGTTCCAGGTATGGTGTCCCCCTCTATCATCGCACCAGGAAACAGATCTCGTCGTCGCTTGCGCTGGTGGATGACAAGATGCGGTCCTCGCCGAGGATGTCCAAGGTGTTTCTGGGAATCCTTACGCATCCGGCCGATATCTTCGGGGTGTTGGAGGTGATGCTCGAGACCGGCCTGCTTGCCGCCTATATCCCGGAGTTTTCCCGGATCGACGCCCTGGCCCAGCATGACGTCTATCATATCTTCACTGTCGACAGGCATTCACTGCAGGCGGTGGCCGAGTTGCATAAGGTGATCGGCGAGGAGCCGGATATTTTCGCGCTGGTGGAGGATCCGCAGATCCTCTTCCTGGCGGTACTGCTCCACGATGTCGGCAAGGGAAGTGGTCGTGACCACTCGGAAGAGGGGGCGGTTATCGGGGCGAAGATAGCCCGTCGCATCTGCTGCTCGGATACCCAGGTCGAGTGCCTGGCCTTTCTGATTCGCCACCACCTCTTCGTACCGGAGAATGCCCTGCGCCGAGACCTCAACGACGTGGTTTTCATCCAGCGGTGCGCCGAGATGGTTGGCGACATCGGCCGACTCGCCATGCTCTATCTGATGAGCGTGGCCGACTCCCGGGCGACCGGGCCATCGGCCTGGAGTGAATGGAAGGCGGCCTTGATGCAGGAGCTGTTTTTGAAGGTCCGGTCGGCGCTCGAGGTCGACGAGGTGGTGAAGGGGCGACGTCTCGATCGCTATGTCGAACAGAATGCCGACTGGCTGCGCGAGCAGATCGGTACGTTGCTGCAGGGGGAACGGCAACTGCGCATCCGACTCGAGGAACTGCCGACCGACTATATCCTCAGCTTCTCGCCGGAGATCGTCCGGGAGCACGTCTGCATTCATCGCGATAACTACTCGCTGCTGCGACAGAAGTCGCTGGTCAAGGTGCGCAAGCGGGAAGATTGCTGGTCGATGCTGGTGATGTCCAGCGATCGACCGGGCCTGCTCGCCAAGATCTGCGGGGTGCTGACCCTGCATAACCTGAATGTGGTCCGGGCGCAGATTTTTACCTGGGAGGACAGCACCGTGGTCGATATCCTCGATGTTCGGCCAACCGACGGTCTGCAGTTCGATGAGAAGGATTGGCAGAGGATCAGCGCCGATCTGGATCTGGCTCTGGGGCATCGTCTTGGCCTGAGCCACCGGCTGTACCAGAAGATTTCCTCGGTGGCTGGCCGTCGTGCCGAACTGCTCGGCAAGGTGGAGCAGAAGGTGATGATCGATAACGACAGTTCCAAGACCTACTCGGTTATCGAGGTCCACGCGGCTGACCGGCTCGGTCTGCTGTACCATGTCACCCAGGCTCTGGCCGATTTCGGTCTCAATATCCATAAAGCCCTGATCGCCACCGAGGTCGAACGACTGATCGATGTTTTCTATGTCCTCGACTCCCAAGGGAGAAAGATTTCCGATAGAGATTTTCAGCAGGAAATCATCAATGGGTTGCTGTACACCATGGAGCATGCATAGCCCGAATTTTTCATGGACATTGTGTGCAGGTGCTTGTGTTTTGCAAGAGAAGGTGCAGGTATGCGCAAAAATAACAAATATGTAACGAATAATGTTTTGTTCTTGCAAAGTGTGTCGAAAATGTTATTTTATCGCCATTCGGACAGCTTTGCTCGAAGATGATCTGCGGTGTGGTAATAAATCATAGTTTATTGAGTACGTAGAAAAGGAGAGACCTGAAATGACCAGGGAAGAAATTTTGAAAGTTATCGAGGAAAAGAACATCCAGTTTTTCCGCATGCAGTTCGTTGATGTCCTCGGTTTCATGAAAAACGTTGCTCTGCCGAAGAGTCAGATCGGTAAGGCGCTCGATGGCAAAATCATGTTCGATGGTTCTTCCATCGACGGTTTTGTCCGTATCAACGAATCTGACATGTACCTGAAGCCGGACTACAGCACCTTTAACGTTTTGCCCTGGCGTAACAAGCAAGGCATTGCCGCCGCTCGGATTATCTGCGATATCTATCGTTCGGACGGAACCACCGCCTTCGACGGCTGCCCCCGTAACAATCTCAAGCGGGTTCTGGCAGAGGCCAAAGAGATGGGCTTCACCATGAACGTGGGTACCGAGTGTGAATTCTTTCTGTTCGAACGTGACGAGGACGGGTTGCCGACCACCATCACCAACGACACGGCGGGCTACTTCTCCCTCGACCCCGATGACAAAGCCAACGATTGCCGGCGGGAGATCATTGAAACCCTTGAAAACATGGGCTATGAGATCGAGGCTTCTCACCATGAGGTTGCCGAGGGCCAGCATGAGATCAACTTCAAATATGCCGATGCCCTGGCTGCCGCCGACAATACGGTCACTTTCAAATGGGTGGTCAAGTCTGTTGCCGCCAAATACGGTCTGCATGCCACCTTCATGCCCAAACCGATCTTCGGGATCAATGGCTCCGGTATGCATACCAACCAGTCGCTGTTCAACCTCGACGGCACCAACGCCTTTTACGATGAGAGTGCGCCCCTGCAGCTCTCCAAGACGGCATACAGCTACATTGCCGGTCTGTTGAAGAATGCTCGCGGCTTCGTTGCGGTGACCAATCCGCTGGTCAACTCCTATAAGCGTCTCGTGCCTGGCTACGAGGCACCGGTCTATGCCGCCTGGTCCGCATCCAACCGCTCCGCCATGATCCGTATCCCGGCATCCCGGGGCATGGGTACCCGTACCGAACTGCGCTGTCCGGATCCGACCTGTAACCCCTACCTGGCCTTTGCGATGATGTTGACCGCGGGGCTCGAGGGCGTTAAAAATAATCTCACTCCTCCGCCAGAGGTAAAAAAAGATATCTTCGAGATGACCGCCGCTGAGATGGCTGCCGAGAATATTTCGGTCTTGCCAGCCAATCTTCACGAGGCGCTGGAAGAGCTCAAGGCCAGTCCGATTGGCGAGACTGCCTTGGGTCCGCACATCTTCGAGAAGTATATCGAGACCAAGGAAAAAGAGTGGGATGACTACCGCACCAAGGTAACTGACTGGGAAGTCGAGAAGTATCTTACCTGCTATTGATTGCTGCAGCCAGCGATTGAGTGTTCTGTTTTCACTCTAGCAGCATAAGCCCGTATGCCGTCGATCGGTATGCGGGCTTTTTTCGTGGCATCGTCATGGTTGAACATTTTGGCTTTTGCCTGTATTTGTCTTTGTAGGAAACCCAGCCTGGGAGGCTCGCCGTGCCACTTGGGGCGACATCGCGTGTGGTGATCGAGCACCGGGGTCTCCGCTGCGTTCGCTTCTACGGAGTCGGTCAACCCCTGCAGAAGGGGGGCTGGAAATGGGATTTGCCGATGAAGCTGTGTTGCCAGCGGGTTTCCAGGCATCGTCCTGCTGTGGTGGGCCTGCCTGGCCAAGCCATGGGGTTGAGGCGAAGAGACAAAGAGGCAAATGAGAAGATGAAGCGAAACAACGCCCCGCCAGGAGCTGGTCCACTGGGGGCTCTGCTGCCGGCGATCCTGGAAGACCGCGGCTGGCAGGACCAGATAGAACTGCACGCCATCTTTCTGCACTGGTCATCAGTCGTCGATGTCTCTGTCAGTGATCACGCCGAGCCGCTGAAAATTGTCAGGGGCACCTTGTGGCTGACGGTGGAAAACTCGAGCTGGCTCCAGCAACTGCAGTACCAGAAGGTTGCGCTGTTAGAGAGTATCAATGCCTTTCTGCAGGGGCCGAGGATCGACAATATCCGCCTGGTTCTGCCTCAACCGGAGCAACGGGTCAAGCGAGTGGCGCCGAAGGTCCGTTTTCAGGCACCGGCTCCGCAAATGGTCCAGCAGTTCGAGGAGATGGTCGCCGCTATCGATGACGAGCCGAGCCGGCAGGCCCTGGTCCGTTTCTGGTATCTCGCCAAAGCCTGTGTGCGTGAGGAGCAGGGGTGAGGCCATGCCGAACCCGGCGGCTCGGGCTCTCTGGCTCAGCCATGCTGGATTGGCTAAAAAAGAACTTGACTCCGTGGTTTGACTCGATAAAAAAGTCTGATCAGGCCAAATTGGGGTGCTGGTGAACATTTGCTGAACTCGTAAAACGTCCGATCTGCAACGAAGTAGATCGGAGTCTTACGGCGCCATCAACAGTTGATGGCGTCGTAAAAAGGTCGATCTCCTGCGTTGCAGCGGGATCGGCCACTGCTCGGCGTACCACATGTACGCCTGTGCTTGGCCGACACCACTGCGCCTTGTATATCGACCTTTTGTACTTAGCCATCTTGTATGCACGCTTGAGGTTTTTACGAGTTCATCAACAGTTACCCAAGGGTAACGGAACCTCTATTCAACATCTGCCCGCGATGAAGCGGGTTGATCCGCTCAAACGGTTTTTCATGCTCTACGATACAATTCTTGAGGCAATAGGCGGTACGCCGCTGGTCCGCATCAACCGGCTGCTGAGCCGTGAAGGGGTGCAGATCTACGGCAAGGTGGAATCGCGCAATCCCGGTGGTTCGGTGAAAGAGCGCATCTCCCTGTCGATGATCGAGGCCGGTGAGGCCAGCGGTGAGCTTACCCGCGAAAAGATCGTACTCGAGGCCACCAGCGGCAATACCGGTATCGGTCTGGCCATGGTCTGCGCGGCCAAGGGCTACCGCTGCGTTCTGGTGATGCCCGAGTCCGCCTCGATTGAGCGACGGAAGATCATGCAGGCCTACGGGGCCGAGATTCTGCTGACCCCGGCCAAGCGCTCGACCGATGGCGCGATCGAGAAGTGTTACGCGATGGCCCGGGAATACCCGGAGAGATATTTTCTTGCCGATCAGTTCAATAGTGAGGCGAACTGGCAGGCCCACTATCGGGCCACCGCCCCTGAGATCTGGCGTCAGTCGGAGGGGAGGGTGACCCATATCGTCGCGACGCTCGGTACCTCGGGAACGGTGATGGGCCTGTGCCGATGGTTTCAGGAGCACCAACCCCAGGTCAAGGTGTTGGCGGTGGAGCCGAACCGGGGCCACAAGATCCAGGGGCTCAAGAATATGAAGGAGTCTTACCGCCCGGGTATCTTCGATAAATCTGTCCCCGATGCGATCCTGCCGATCGAAGACGAAGACGCCTTCGATATGGCTCGCAAATTGGCACGGTACGAGGGGATTCTGGTCGGCATGAGCAGTGGGGCGGCCATGTCCGCAGCCATCGACTATGCTCAGCAGCTCGACAGCGGCCTGCTCGTGGTGATTCTGCCCGATGGCGGTGAACGCTACCTCAGCACCCCGCTTTTCACCCCGCAGGAGCGGGGCAACGAGAAGGCGCCGCAACTCCGCTTTTTCAACACCCTCACCAGGAAAAAGGAGGTTTTCGTGCCCCAGAAGGAGGGGAGGGTGACTCTCTACAGCTGCGGGCCGACCGCTTTCGAGCCGGCCAATCTGCTGCTCTGCCGCCGTTTTGTCTTCTCTGATCTGCTGACGCGTTATCTCGAGTGTAAGGGCTACCAGGTTGATGCCTATATGAATTTTACCGATATCGACGACAACACCATCGCCGGGGCGGAATTGGCCGGCAAGCCGCTTGCAGAGTTTACCGAGGGGTACATTGCGGGTTTTATGGAAGATATCGACGCTCTCGGGGTGAAACGTGCCGCCGGTTATCCCCGGGCCAGCGAGCATGTGCAGGACATGATCGATATCGCCCACCAGCTTTTGCACAAGGGACTCGCCTACGAGAAAAACGGTTCGATCTATTTCGATATCTCCAAATTTGGCAACTACGGCCGGCTGAGTGGGATCGATCTGCGGAAAATCCAGGTGGGCAAGACCGTCGATCTCGACGACTATGAAAAGGATAATCCACGTGACTTCACCTTGCTCAAGCGATCGACCCTGGCCGAGTTGAAGAAGGGGATCTTCTTCGAGACCGATTGGGGCAATGTCCGGCCCAGTTGGCATGTCGAGTGTTCGGCGATGGCTCTGCAAAAGCTTGGTGAGACCATGGATATTCATACCGCCAGCCGCAACCTCATCTTCCCGCATCATGAAAACGAGATCGCCATCGCCGAGGCGCTGACCGGCAAGACCCTGGCGAAATACTGGCTGCACTCCGAGATGGTGCTGGTGGATGGCAAGAAGATGTCACCGGCAAACGGCAATGTGGTGACGCTGGCTGATGCCCTCCGCCGGGGTTTTACTGCCCGGGAGGTCCGGTTGATGCTGCTGGCGGTTCACTATCGCAAGCCGATCAAATTTACCTACAAGCGGCTGGAGAGTGTGCGTACCTCGTTGCGTCGGCTCGACGAATTTACCTGTAAGCTGCTCTGTCTGCCGCCGGGCAAACCGCACCCGCAGGTGGCGGCCTTTGTTTCGGCAATGGAAGAGCAGTTCTACGAGGCGCTCGACGATGATCTCAATGTTTCCAAGGCCATGGCGGCACTCTATAATTTCATCAAGCGGATGAATCCGGTCCTGCAGGTCAACAATCTCGATCGCGATCAGAAGGACTATATTCTGGAATGTCTGCAGCGGCTCGATGCGATTCTGCACATTTTCCGGCTGCAGGGCTGTCCGCTGGTTCCTGAAATCAATAACCTCATCCAGAAACGCGAAGAGGCCCGACTGCGCAAGGACTATCAGGCGGCGGACGCCGCCCGTGAAGAACTGGCGAAAAGGGGCATTACCGTTATCGATACTGAATATGGTACGGTCTGGAAAAGGATCCGTGGGGTTGAAATCCGTAAGTAGCTGTTGCTTTTTGCCCCGGTTTGAGTAGTATGTCGTCTGCCATCGCCGGATGGCGATGACAGACATCACTGCTTCGGCAGATATACGCGCCAGTAGCTCAGCTGGATAGAGCAACGGCCTTCAAGCGGAGTGCCTTGAGGGAAACTTCAAGAGTAGAACCAGCCAAATTCGGGGAAACCTTAACCTGCATCAGCAGAATGGCAATCCCGAGCCAAGCCCATTAAACATGATGGGAAGGTGTAGAGACTAGATGGTTGGCACCTAAACTCAGGCGAATGCCTGAACATGGTGAAGGGATAGTCCAGGCCACAAACTTGCAGATTGGCTGCAAGGCGGGGAAATCCGAAGTGGTAAGCTAAGCCGTAGGTCACAGGTTCGAATCCTGTCTGGCGTACCATATAGAAAAGCCACCTTCAGAAATGAGGGTGGCTTGTTGCGTTTATACAAGAGGTGATGGCGTCGTAAAAGCCCGATCTCCTGCGTTGCAGCGGGATCGGTCACTGCTCGGCGTACCACATGTGCGCCTGTGCTTGACCGACACCACTGCGCCTTGTATATCAGGCTTTTGTACTTAGCCATCTTACGTGCAGGTTTTAGGTTTTTACGAGTCTATCAAGAGGTAGGACATCTCTGTTTTGCAGTTACTCCATTGCAGGCCATTTTTCCATCTGTTTGAAATTCTATGGATTTTAGAAACAGTCACCTCATGTTTTATTTGACCTTTATCAGCTCATATTCCCTGGTGCCCAGTCCTATTTTTTCAGCATGAGCCAGGCAAGAGCGCCATTCCGTTTCCGGCCGGTTATTGGCAAAGTGGTCGTGATGATCCTTGAAATCCTCCTTGGCCAGATTTTCAGCCAACTGGCTGCCGGGAAGCGGGTCTGCCGCCTGACAGGCATCGACACAAGCCTGATCCAGGGCCAAAGGATCAAAGGAGGCAAACATGCCCAGGTTTGGGAGGATGGGCACATCGTTTTCCCCGTGGCAGTCGCAGTTGGGGGAGACATCCACCACAAGGGAAATATGAAAGCAGGACCGGCCATCCACCACAGCTTTGGTATATTCTGCCATGCGGCAGTTCAACTGCTCCACGGCCGCATTGAAATCAAAGGCAATGGCGTCAAAGTTGCACGCTCCCAGACAGCGGCCGCAACCGACGCAGTTATCCAGGTTGACCTTCATTTTTTTTGTTTCTGCGTCAAAAACGAGGCCGTCATTGGCGCATTCTTTTTCACAGGCAAGGCATCCCCGGCAAAGGTCTTCATCAATCTGGGCCTTGCCGCTGCTGTGTTGTTCGGTTTTGCCGGCTCTGGAACCGCATCCCATTCCTATGTTTTTGATGGCTCCACCAAAACCGGTGACCTCGTGTCCCTTGAAATGGGTGAGACTGATAAAAACATCTGCATCCATCACGGCCCGGCCAATCTTGGCCGCTTTGACATATTCACCGCCTGCCACGGGAACCTCAATGTCGTCGGTGCCCTTCAGTCCGTCTCCGATGAGAATGGGACAACCCACGGTCAGGGCGCTAAAACCGTTCTCCCAGGCGCATTCCAGATGTTCCAGGGCATTTTTTCGGCTGCCAGGATACATGGTGTTGCAGTCGGTCAGAAAGGGTTTCCCTCCCAGTTCTTTGACCACGTCAGCCACAGCTTTTGCATAGTTCGGGCGAAGATAGCTGATATTGCCCAGTTCTCCGAAATGCAGCTTGATGGCGGCAAACCTTCCGGCCATGTCAATCTCTCCTATCCCGGCCTTCTTTATGAGTTTCTTTAGTTTTGTTGGCAGTCCGTCACCAAACGCTTTGGTGCGGAAATCAGTAAAATAAACCTTTGCTTTTTCCCAGACATTCCCGTTTTAATGGAGCAACTTAAAATTTGGGCAGCACCGGGCCCCCATTTGCCGACCTCATCCTGCCAGGTTGCCGTTGTACAGCTTGCCGCTGGCTCAGACTCGTGGAATTTTCAGCCATACTGATCAGGATTTCACTATAACAGGCTGAATTTCCGGTAAACAGCACGCACCACACCGGTTCGCCCTTACTGATAATTTTCTGGAAGGAGGCAGTTCTTTGAAAACAAAACCTTACCGCACGCTTTAGCGTCAGAGAAGCTGCACCTTCATGATCGTGATAATAACCCGTAATATCACCTCCATGGACGGGTCTATGCATATTTTAAATGTACCCCTGATGCACTCCCATAAATGTATTTTCGA
>JBKEBZ010000100.1:0-77451 GCA_047973425.1 Desulfopila sp. | reverse complement strand
TTGCGACCTACAACGAAGTAGATCTGGGTTTTTACGAGCCCATCAAAATTCACCGATAAGCAAGGTGCTACCACCACGATTTATTTCTATCAATAAATTTATTGCATATCATCGATCTGGTGAACGCGATGTAACGGTACCCTTTTTATTTCAAGGCCAAGCCGTTGATATAGCTAAACTCTCCATTCTGGCAGATGGATTGCATACAACGCTTGCGTGGGAAGAGAGTATCGCCTCTGGCTTTTTGCGAGTCCAGCAACCATGATGGCGTCGTAAAAAGCCCGATCTCCTGCGTTGCAGCGGGATCGGCCAATGCTCGGCGTACCACATGTACGCCTGTGCTTGGCCGACACCACTGCGCCTTGTATATCAGGCTTTTGTACTTAGCCATCTTACGTGCAGGTTTTAGGTTTTTACGAGAGTATCAACCATAAAGCATCAATGAAAAATCAAGGAGATTGGCAATGGCAAGAAATGTTTTTTGCAAGGCTATCGGTATGTTCATCATAACGGTGTTGGCACTGGCATGTTCTTCAACGGCGTTTGCCAAAACAATCCAGTTGCGGTATGCGACAGAAAACTCGACCGCGGCATGGTTTCATCCCAACTACTATCTGCAATGGGCTGAAAAGGTCGAAAAAGTTACCGATGGGCGGGTCAAGATCAAGATATATCCCGCCGGCAGCCTTGGCAGCATTCCGGGCTTCTACGATATGGTCCAGAACGGAATCGCCGATATCGCCTTTGGCGTACAGAACGTCAACTCCGGCCAGTTTCCCCTGACCGAAATCGCCAACCTGCCCTTCCTCCCCTATCCTTCTGGTGAAGTCGCCTCGGAAATTCTCTGGAAGCTCTACGAAAAATTCCCCGCAATCCAGGATGAATACAAAGGGGTCAAGCTCCTGCAACTCGGCATGACCGAACAGTATGAGATTCTGACGGTCAAAAAACCGATAGCGAGGCTGGCGGATCTCAAGGGGATAAAGCTGCGTGTTGCCGGCGCCGTCGCCGCCGACGCCACCTCGCTGATGGGGGCGACGCCGGTCTCTGTCCGCATGGGTGAACTGTATGTGGCCATGGAAAAACGCATCATCGACGGCGTTGCCGTGCCAGGGGAACCGGTGCTCGGCCAGATTCCCACCGAGAAGGTGACCGATGTTCTGCAAGGCAACTTCTGGACCGCCTCCTTCTGGGTGGCCATCAATGAGCGGAAATGGCAGAGAATCTCGCCGGAAGATCAACAGGCCATCTGGCAGAGCTGCGGAAGCCTCGAGGGCTCGAAGATGATCGGCCACGCCTTTGACCAGGCCAGAGTCGCCGCCGACAAGGTGCTGCACGAGCAAAAGGGCGTCACCATCAGCCAACTCTCGCCGGAGGAGTCCAAAGAGCTGCTGGCCATGGGCCACGATATTCATGAAAAATACCTCAGCGACCTCGAGCGGAAAGGGCTGCCGGCCAGAGAGGTGTATGCCGCACTGCTGCAACTGATCGATGAGTACAAAACCAAACAATAAATATGGCCAACCAGCACGGCTGGACCAGGTAGCCTCAGCCACAACGAGACATGAAACTTCTCGGCACGGTGACAGAGCTTTCCGTACCGATGAGTTGCATAGAAACCAGCACGGCTGGACCAGGTAACCTCAGCCACAACGAGACATGAAACCCCTTGGCACGGTAACAGAGGCATGCGTGCCAAAAAGTTGCATGGAAAGCGCAGTGGTTGCCTCACCTCATCTCAGGAAATACCATGAGCTCTCATTCTGTTCAGCACCATCTGGAACGTCGTCCGTTTTCTATCCTGCACCTGCTCTCTGCGGAGTACATTGCAAAACTTCTCTATCAACTTGCCATTTGCATTCTCGCCGCCCTGATGTTTCTGACAGTCGCCGATGTTTTTGGCCGCTATTTCTTCAATTCTCCGATAACCGGGGCCCAGGAGTTATCTGAAATATCGCTGATGCTGATAACATTTCTCGGCATCAGCTTTACGGCCCTCAGCAAGGAGCATGTTCGGGTCGAACTTCTGCTGATGTTTTTATCACCCAACGTTCGACTCGTTCTCAATATCCTGACAGACACCATCAGTCTGATCGTTTCGGTGGCGATCAGCTATTGCGGTTTCGTTTATACCAGAACAGTCTACGAGAGGGGAATTTCGACCGAGCTGCTGCATCTCCCCACCTGGCCGTTTCTTTTCTGTCTGTCGCTTAGCTGCGCTTTTCTCTCGCTTATTTTTGTAAAAGAGATATGGCGATCCTCAAAGGAGGCAACGACCATTTCCTGGCCAGCCAGTCAGATCTGGTTCTCCTTCTTCACTCTTTTGCTGGTTGCCGCGGTCCTTGGCGCATTTCAATATATTGGCATGATGGATGTCGAACCGGTCGTCATTGGTTGCGTTGGCATGCTGGCCATGCTCTGCCTGCTGTTTATCGGGGTTCCCATCGGCTTCTGCATGATGCTGATAGGAGTCGTCGGCATGATGTACTGTGCCGGCTTCGATGCCGGATTCTCGCTCATCGAGATCACTCCCTATACCTCGACGGTCAACTACTCCATGACCGTGGTGCCACTCTTTATTCTGATGGGAGGCATAGCCTTTCGAACCGGGCTGAGCAAGGACCTCTACATGCTTGTCTTCAGATGGGTGGGCCACTGGCCCGGTGGCCTGGCGATCGCCGCCGTCGGCGGATGCGCCTGTTTTGCGGCGATAAGCGGCTCGAGCCTGGCGACGGCCGCGACCATGGGGATGGTCTCGCTGCCGGAAATGAAACGATACAACTACGATTCAGCGCTGGCCACTGGCGCCATTGCCGCTGGCGGCAGTATCGGCATCCTCATCCCGCCCAGTGTGGTGTTGATCCTCTACGGGGTACTCACCAACCAGCCTATAACAGAGCTCTTCGTCGCCGGTGTCATTCCCGGTGTGATGCAGGCATTGTTCTACATCATCACCATCATGATACTCTGTAAGATCAAGCCGAGCCTCGGTCTGCCCGGCGAACGATCCACCTCTCGGCAGCGCTGGCTGAGCGTCAAGGAGACCTGGGGCGTGATGGTTTTATTTCTTATCGTGATGGGCGGGCTGTACGCCGGGGTCTTCGTCCCCACCGAAGCGGGCGGAATAGGCGCCTTCGGGGTGCTGGTCTTCGTGCTGCTGCGCAGCAAGCTCACCCCGAAAAAATTCTATCAAAGCCTCTTTGATTCGGTCAAGACCTCCTCGATGTGTCTCACCGTTTTCCTGGGGGCGATGTTTCTCGGCTATTTTCTGACCGTCTCAGAAATACCGACTTCGTTGTCCGAATATGTCGCCGGTCTAGATGTGAACCGTTATACCGTCCTGCTCATGATCATCGTCGCCTATCTTTTCCTTGGCTGTATCATGGATTCGCTCTCGATCGTCCTGCTGACGGTGCCGGTATTTTTTCCGGTGGTGCAAGCCGTGGGTTTCAACCCGATCTGGTTCGGCATTATCATGGTAAAGGTCGTTGAAATCGGCATGATCACCCCTCCCATCGGCATCAATGTTTTTGTGATAAAAGGCGTTGTCAAAGATGACGTACCGATGCACACCATTTTCAAGGGAATATTCCCTTTCCTCTGTGCCGACATCGTCCATCTGACCCTGCTCATCCTGATACCGGAAATTTGTCTCTTTCTGCCACAGTTGATCAGCGGTAACCCATGATGGCGTCGTAAAAAGTCCGATCTCCTGCTGCAACGCAGGAGATCGGGCTTTTTACGAGTCCATCCGGAAACACCAGCTCTTTTCGTCTCAAGCGAGGGGTGAGGAGAAAAGGTCCCGTTTCCGGATGTGCACTCATTACGATTTCTGGTGATCCCGATTCAGGTGGAAATTCACCCAGGACGAGGTCTTGTTCAATTCCCAGTTGCGGGGCGGCACCTCGTCTTCAAGCAGTGTAGTCAGCCTGCCAGCCTGCTTGAGACGGTCATAGGCCCTGACCCATATGCACAGCTGCTTCTCCGGATAGACTTCGCAGAAGCCGTTCTTGCCACCGCCACAGGGGCCGTTACGGGTGTGCTTGGGGCACTTGGATTCGGGACAGAGAAAGGCGGCGTGCTGGATACCACAGTCCCCACAGCTCTGACAGGAGAGCATGCTCATCTTCATGGGGTCTTCCAGGCAGCGCTTCAATATCCAGGTCTTCCCATTCTTATCGAGCCATTCCGATAGCTTCCTGCAAGATGGCGCCAAAAAGTTCGACTTGTCAAAGAACAGACCGTGGGCGAAACTGAGCAGGCTGTAGCTGCAGCGATTCGACAACCGCGCGCCGAGACCGGTCTCTTCCCCCTCGCTGGTCGGAGCCGGCGCGACATGATCGTACCAGTAATAGGTGTTCTCGGCCCTCTCGGAAAAATCGCTCATATACTGGTGCCACTGCCCTTCGATTTCTCCCATCCGGTCGAGAATGGCACCAACGGCCTCAAAGCTCTTGTGGATCCCGCCGATGTGAATCCCCCGGTAGCCAAGCCCTTTGAGGACCACGCCGAGACGGGCGGCCCGTTCGATGGCGGCCTTCATACCCTCCTTGGGATCCTTCCACTCCTCAAGGATTGTCGCCAGCAGGTTATCGGAAACCAGAGCCCCGGGAACCTTGCCCTTGTTCATGGCCCTGGCCGCTCCGGGGCTGAGCAGATAGACCGAGGCCAGCACCGGTATCTGGGGATTTTTTTCCTTGTGATACCGAATCAATTCGTTGAATTTGTTGATATCATAGCCTAGCTGGGTGATGACGAACCCGGCGCCGGCCTCGATCTTCTTGTCCAGCTTCTTGTATTGGGTCACACACTCCGAGCGCAGAGCCTTGAAGGGTGAAACGCCACAGCCCTGGAGGAAGGGCTCCGTATCCCCCGAGGCCGCGAGGCGATCGGAGAGACCTTTGATCATCCGGCTGAGCAGCACGGAATCGAGGTCGAACACCGGGGTCCCCCGGCCCTCGAAACCCTTGCCGCTGTAATCGCCTGTAAGGCAGAGCAGGTTTTTCATGCCCATACGGGCCAGTTGCAGAGCGCGGCTCTCCATGCCCACCCGGTTGGTGTCCCGGCAGGTGAAATGGACAATGACATCCATCCCGTACTTGAATATTTCATAGCCCAGCACGTCCGGGGAAAGAGATGGGTTGCCGCCTGGATTGTCCGTAATGGAAACGGCGGATATTCTGCCGTCGGCAAAGGCCTCTCTGGCCATGCCGACAAGGGTGTCGGTGCTTCGGCCGAAAGATTCCCGGCCTGGCACAAGTTCCAGTGTGACCACAAATTTATGGGGGTCTGACAACTCTTGGCTAAAAACACGGAGCACGTTCTTTCTCCTGCAGTTGAAATAGTGTTCATCCAGAAACGAGATATTTTCGACTCAATCAAGGCATGAGAGAAACTTTATCACAGACATATATTTGATATTCCGATGATAAAATTTCAAGCAGAGCAAAAAGTGAGGAGAATACAACCGTTCCCCGATGGGCACGAAATAATAAACAGCCGTCTTCCACCGCGGTTCATGACAAGGCATCGTTTCCCTTACGGACAGAACCCGGGTAGTAATGGGCCAGCTTCAGGCTTGGCACTCTTCGCCTTGCCTCCGACCATCTCAAAATAACCACATTGTGCTGGTCAGGAAATGTATACATACCTGTTTGTGGTCAACGTCTCAACAACTCTTTTCAAAAGTACCGCCAGCATTTTTCGAATTGATGCTCCACTTTCGTCCCTGAAAATCATTGTCACGCCATCTGTTATCCGATAGCATATTTTCGTCTTTTGAACTCTGGTTGAAATTCTAGTGCCCAGTCGGTTGAAATGGGCGTTTACTCTTTACAGAGCCGTGAAGAGTCTTTCTCTTATTCGAAACGTTCCAGCGTGTGAACTCGCTTACCTGGCCCAATCATGCGGGTTGATTTGTCTTCACTAAGCCAGGGACCAATCACGATGTGGCACTTCCATAACGGGAGACTGTATGTCGCAAGCAGACCGGATACACGAACTTCTGGAAATTCTTCAGAGTCGACGTTATGGGATCAAGGTGGCGGAGCTGGCCGACCAGCTCCAATGCTCGACCCCCACTGTCAAGCGATATATCGCCAAACTGCGCGCCGAATACCGTGCCCCCATCCGCTATGACCCGGGCAGTCAGGGCTACCTGCTCGATCGACGCGACGACCATGCCGTTCACCTGCCTGGCCTCTGGTTCAACCTCGCCGAGCTGCACGCCCTGATCACCATCCACGAACTGATTGACCGGCTCGATCCCGGCTTGCTGAAGATGGAACTCGCCCCCCTGCGCGACCGAATCGAAAGCCTGTTGATTGCCCGCGGCATGAAGGTGAACGAACTGGCGCGTCGCTTCCAGTTCCAGGGGGTTGGCATCCGCCTATGTTGTCCCAACATATTCCGCCTGGTCACTGCGGCGGCGATGGAACGCAAACGTTTGAAGCTCCGTTACCACAGCCGTGGCAAAAACAGTATCAGCACCCGACAGGTCTCCCCCCAGCGATTGATCTACTATCGCGGCAACTGGTACCTGGCGGTGTTTTGCCACAGCAGAAACGGGCTGCGCATCCTGGCTCTCGACCGGATGAGCGAGGTCGTCCCCCTCGACTCGCCCTGCCTCGACGTCGCCGAAGCAGAGCTGGAAAACCACCTCACCACCTCGTTTGGCATCTTCGCCGGGGCACCCAGGCATTGGGCCGTTCTGCGCTTTACCAGCGAAAGCGCCCGCTGGGTCGCCGAGGAAAAATGGCACCCGGACCAGCAGGGGCGCTGGCTCGAAGACGGCTCGTACCAACTGCGGCTCCCCTACGCCGACCAGCGCGAACTGGTGATGGAGATCCTTCGCCATGGCCCGGATGTCGTTGTCGAGTCGCCATCGCCATTGCGGCAGGCGGTGGTGGAAAACCTGCAACGGACCCTGGTCCGCTATGAAGAAAAAATGTAATCGTTCACCGGTGATACCGGGAATGTTCCGTAACCCGGATCTGTAAACGTTTATCCAGTACTCCAGATTCGTTCAAGCGGGCCGTTGCCCAAGAGTTTGCTCTGTGAGGAGGCCTGAGCGGACGAAAATGGGGTGCTGGTAAACGTTTACGGAAAAATGAAAAAAGATTGTCGGTGGATCAAAAATTGATCCTGACGGGTGGTATACGAAGAGAAAGAGTCCGGCTTTCTCATGCAAGCCGGGATCAATTCACCACACCTTCTTCTCACCCACAGGAGCCGGCGATGCAACGACGACATTTCCTCAAGACCCTTCTTGGCGCCCTCACCGCGATGCCTTTCCTCCCTTGCCGGGCAACCCCGGCGAGCGGCAGCCCCCCAGCCCCCCGGCAGATCCTGCTCCAGTCTTCCCCTGTGGCCGGCTTCCAGTTCTATCACGGAGAGGAGCTGTGGCACCAGCTCAGGCCAGGTGCCCCGCTGGCGCTGGTGGCCGAACCGGACAACCCCTATGACCGGCAGGCGGTAAAGGTCATCTATCGAGGCAGACAGCTGGGCTATGTCCCCCGCCTGGAGAATACGGCGATCAGTCAGCTGCTGGCACGAAACCAGCCGCTCACCGCCCGGATCGCCGCACTGCGCCAGGCAAGCGATCCCTGGCAGAGAGTCACCATCGACATCCTGCTCATCTCCGGCGGAGTCTCAACCACATGACAGGAGGGTGACGACTGCCAGCCAACTCCGCAAACCTCTTGGCTTGCGGAGATACCTTGTAACTGTTCAGCAGGTCTGACAATCGACGAGACCCTGACCTGTACCATTTAGCAGCCAGAGGGCCATCATGATTTCCGCAAATGCAGACACATCGCCGAAGGCACCACCAACCATATCGTTTGCCGATTTTTTCCGTACCGTAACGGGACATCAACCGTTCCCATGGCAGGCGAGGCTTTTTGCCACGTTTGCAACCGGCAGGTTTCCTACCAACGCCAGCATTCCAACGGGGCTTGGCAAGACCTCCGTGGTCGCCATCTGGCTCTTCGCGCTGGCGATGCACCCCGAAAATGTGCCCCGCCGCCTGGTCTATGTGGTCAATCGTCGCACGGTCGTTGACCAGACAACCGCCGAAGTGGAGAATCTGCGTACAGCTCTGGCAAAAGAGCCAATGCTTACAGAGGTTTCAAACCAACTACGGCAACTCTGCGCCTTGCCGCTCCCATCCCCAGATGCACCTCCACTGGCCATCAGCACCCTGCGAGGGCAATTCGTCGACAATCTCGAATGGTCCGTTGACCCCGCCCGCCCGGCAGTGATCATCGGCACGGTCGACATGATTGGCAGCGGCCTGCTGTTTAGCCGCTACACGGTCGGCTTCAGACTTCGGCCCCATCACGCAGCCTTTCTCGCACAGGACGCGTTACTGATTCACGACGAGGCCCATCTCGAGCCCGCGTTTCAACACCTGCTGGAGACGATCGTTGCCGAACAGGCTCGCTGTAACGATCCGCGCAAATTGCAGGTGATCGAGCTCACCGCCACAACCCGCACCGCCAGCGTGGGAGAATCCTTTGGAATTTCACAGGAGGACAGGAAAAACGACTTTGTAAAAAAAAGGCTTAACGCCGTAAAAAAACTTATCTTGCGCCCTGTGGATGAAAAAGAAAAGGTGTGCGATGTGATCACAAAAACTGCCGAAGCATTCATTTTAGGAGAAAGCGAGCGGGCGGTGCTGATTTTTGTCCGCACGGTGGAAGATGTCACAAAAATTGCGACCGTATTGAAGAAAAAAGCCGGAGAAGACAAGGTTCTCACACTTACCGGCACCATGCGTGGCAGGGAACGGGACAAACTCGTTACCCACCCTCTTTTCAGGCGATTCCTGCCCATGGGCGGACACAAGCCCGAAGTTACCGGCACCGTTTTTCTCGTTGCTACCAGTGCAGGTGAAGTAGGGGTCAATATCTCCGCTGACGAATTGATCTGCGACATCTCCACCTTCGAGAGTATGGCGCAACGTTTCGGCCGGGTGAACCGTTTCGGCCAACGCGATGACAGCACTATTACCGTTGTCGTCCCCAGTGAATTTTCCCACTCGAAAAAACTCAAGGAAAGAGAAGAAGCGGTTGCCGCGGGGAAGAAAGGAGCCGAAAAAAAACTGCGGGAAACAACAGACAAAGAAGCTCTCGGGATTGCCCGTGAACGAACCCTGGCCCTGTTGTTGAACCTTGACGGCGATGCCAGCCCCGCCGCCCTTGAACGGCTCCCTTCAAGAGAACGCGCTCTCGCCTTTTCACCTCCGCCGCGGATGCGTGTTGCCACGGCTCTTCAATTCGACGCCTGGGCCCTCACTTCCATTCGAAAACCCATTGCCGCCCGACCACCCATTGCACCTTATCTGCATGGTGAGGCAGAATGGCAACCGGCGGAAACCTCCGTCGCCTGGCGCGAGGAACTTGACGTTATTCGCGACGAAGTGCTGACAGCTGTCTACAGGCCGAAAGATCTGCTTGATGATTTTCCCCTCAAACCACACGAACTGTTACGCGACACATCCACCCGCATAGCCAGAATGCTGTCCGCGCGAATAGAGGCCTTTTGGCACGAGTCACCTCAGAAGAAAACGCCTGAAGATATCCCCTGCGCCTGGCTGGTAAAAGAAGACGGGGCCATTCAGATCTTGAGGTTGGTCGAATCCACCGACCTTATAACCGCGTACAGGAAAAAGAAGAATCGCAACCCTCGACAAAAAGAATTGCTCAAAAAACATGAAGATGATTTAGCGATATCGCTCACCAACACCACACTCATCCTGCCAGCCTCTCTTGGTGGTATAGATTCCGAACAGGGGCTATTTATCGCCGATGCCAAAAGCGGCAACAACGCGACCGATGTTTCCGCAATAAAAAACAGTCGATTGCGATGCTACAGCCCCTCTGTCACTCTACCTGAGGAATACGCCTCGAGCTATCGCCTTGTCCGAGCCATCGACACGGAGATCGGCAAGGAGGAACCGACGTCATCCCCAACGCGTTACTGGCTGTGGCTCGAGGCCAGAAAATCCGTCAACGGCAGAAAACGCTCAGCCGCACAGCCTGAAACCCTTGCGGCGCACACTGCCGCCACCGTTGCCAATACTGCCGCCATCGCCGGCAAACTTTTCCCAGCCACACCCGCTGCCGGCGAACCGCATATCTCCAAATGCCTCTGCGCCGCAGGTCAAGGACACGACAAGGGTAAAGACCGCCACTCATGGCAACAGGGCATCGGTAACAGTGGATACGACCCTGGAAAACCAGAAACCATTCTTGCCAAATCAGGCGACTCCGCACGTACACGCCATCTCGCAGCAAAGTACCGGCACGAGTTTGGCTCCATCAATACGATAACGGCCGCCAACCTCAGCGACCGGAAAGAAGATATCCTTGCTCCATTCTCTGCAATCGAACGCGATAGTATCCTGCATCTGATCGCCGCCCACCATGGCCGGGCTCGACCACATTTTTCTGGCGATGAGGTGCTGGATTACACTCTTTCCCCTGAAGTCGGCGCTCAGGTCGCCATGGAGGTCCCGCTGCGTTTCGCTCGAATGCAACGTCGCTTCGGACGCTGGGGCCTGACCTGGCTCGAATCCTTTCTCCGCGCCGCCGACTATGCCGCCAGCGCCGGCATAGTCGCCGATCATGCGGCAACAACGCCTCCTCGGCACCGATGCCTGCCACAAAGCCTGTCGAGCATCGACCGAGTCGAGAAAAAAACCTTCTCACTTCGTGTAGATGTCGCCAACCCCGGCCAATATTTTGCCTGCTGCGGTCTGTTCGAGCTAACCGCCTGTCTGGCACCGGATGTCCTTACCCATTTTGAGCAGGATGCCAGCAAACAATGGTGGTTTGTCGTGACCCTTGAGCAAGGCGACAATCAGGAATTTACCCTTTACGCTGTACTCGAGGCCTTTGCGGCAGCAGAGCTCACCACTGCTGTCACTCGATCAGCTACCCACGAGGACAACGACGAAGGCGATGAGGATGATGCCAGTGACAGTGACGATGGCTCGATGGAGAGCAAGGCGCCACCACTCAAACTCGGTCCGCCGTTTGATCTGCGACTTGACTGGTGGGAAACGGCCACCAGCCAGACAGCCGCGTTAAAGGTCTGGGCCGGTTCAATGGATTGCCTGCGAATTGCCCGTGCGATGAAAGACGCGGTTGGCGAAATCATTCTCCAGCGTGATTACCCGACCAAGGAGGCAGACATCCTGTTCGCTTCCCGGGTGGTCTATGAACACAAAACAGGCAAACCCAAAAAAGTAGAGCCGTTTTATTTCGATGCCAAACGAGGGCCCAATGCCGATTCACGCGATGTCGGTTTCTCCCCCAACACCCTTCAACTTGAAACCATTGCGGCCCCGACGGTCGAAATTCTCTGTCTTGTCGGCCTGCAACGGGCAATACCCATTCCGGCAGAGCAGCCACGCCACTTCAGCTATCATCTCTGGACAAGGCCTTTGCCCATTGCGCTTCTCGCTGCTGCTCTCAACGGACAACTCCCCGATTCTTCAAGCCATTCGTATCGTTTTGAAAGCTGGTTCCGCACAAGCCAGAAAAAACACAAGGCATTTCTCGCCGCGCAACCTCTCGTTCATGGTTAACCAGCATGACTGAACCAGGTGACCTCAGTCACAACGATGACACCGCTGTGCTGTGATGAGACTTCAACTCGGTAGAAGCGTTATTCACTCCGGAAAGTTTCGGATAAACCTCACTCACCTTTTCCCCAAGAGGATAACATGACCATCACACTGAACCAATTTGATAACTATCTTCAACCCAAAGGACCTGCCGCGCTGGTCATCCGCGAATATCTCATGCCTGTCGAGGGCAACGACGCCGTTTTCTTTCCGGCAACATTTGCCGACATCGACTACAACATCGACTATGAAAACCAAAAAGAGAAAAGCGGCCGCAATATCGCCTTGATAGACAGTGTCGGCTCCCAGGCCAATCGCCTTGAGCCACTGTTTACCGAGGACGAATACGCCACACTGGTTCCGCAAATCACTATCACAGCGGGAGAAAAAACTGTCAACCTGCTCGATGCCGGACATCGCGCCGGTGACGCTATCGCTCGTTGTTCTGCTCTCAAAGACGATCTGCACAAGGCGTTCACAGAAGTTATCAAGGGCAACGTTCAGCCCCTTGCCAGACTCGCTCCGACCTCACTGGTCTTTGGCGTCTGGGATTCCCGCGATACCCAGGCCAAACTTCCGCGACTCATCTCCTCGACCGTACGGGCCTACGATGTCCGTAAGCTGACCCGTTCGGCGACCTATCTTGCCCCCGTCGACTATGCCGCTGAAGACATCTTTAGCGAAGAAGAAAAGCAAAAAGCAGAAGGAGACTCGAAAAATCCACTCTCAAAACGCGGCTTCGTCAATGCACTTGCCACCGGTACCCATGGTGGGGTCATCGCTGAAGGTGGCATCCGTCGTGATGCCGTGTTGTCGCTTTCCGCCTTGAAACTGTTGAAAGCCGACAATAATGAAAACACCATAAAATTACAGCGTTATATACTAGGCCTTGCCCTCGTCGCCTTTACCAGGCTGCCGCTCGGTTATTACCGGCAAGGAACCATCCTTGTCCTTGACCCTGATAAGCGAAGAGAATTTTCGGAGGTCGCCCTCAACGGGGCACGGGTCGCTGCTGACATACTGCACCAGGACGCGCTCACTTTCGCCAAGGCCGCTGCTGCGGATTTTGTAGTCGAAAAGGGACGAAATGTCGATTTCGACCCGGAAAAGGCCAGGCTCGACCTCAAGGGAAAGGAGAACAAAAAGGGTAAAAAAGGCAGGGCAGGCACAGGGAAAGTCGACGGAACGGAATAGAAAAAAAATGCTCAACCAACTGTGATGGGCTCGTAAAAACCTAAAATTTCCGATGAAGATGGCTAAGTACAAACGTTCGATATACACAAGCACAGGCGTACAAGTGGTACGTCGAGCAGTGGCTGATCCCGCTGCAACGCCGGAGATCGGACTTTTTACGACGCCATCAACTGTAGAGGTGATTGAATACCCATGACCAAACAATTTTTCTTTATCGGCATCCATTTTCTTGGCGACATGTATCACGGGCGTGGCGACCAGGACGAACCTGAATGGCCACCCTCGCCATTGCGTCTCTTTCAGGCCCTTGTCGCCACCAATGCGCGACTTGGCAATCAGGCAGATGAAGCCCTTCGCTGGCTCGAACGCCAAGAACCACCGATTCTCCTAGCCGCACGGCGTGCAGCCATCCAACCACGAGGCCGGACAACCTACGTGCCGGACAATGTGGCTGATCTGGTGGCAAGATCCTGGGTGAAAGGAGGCGACAAGGATATCTCCAGCTATCGTTTGGCAAAATTCGTCCGCCCGACCTACCTGGAGAACAAAGGCGAATTTCCCACTGTACAGTACCTCTGGCCATTGGCAGAAGGCGAAAACATTCCGGCCTCTACCGAGCTTGTTGGCGCTGCCCGCGCCATCTCGCAATTGGGCTGGGGCATTGACCTGGTCGTGGTGGATGCCGGGCTCTTTTCCGGGCAACAGGTCAGCCGACTCAGCGGTGAGAGGTGGTTGCCCTCCAATACGGCTGGCGGAAAGTCACTCCGTCGACCCGTGACCGGAACCCTGACTGGACTCAAAGACCGCCACCAGGCCTTCTTGCACCGCATACGCCTCGACAGCAATGTCTTCAGGCCAGTCCCGCCGCTTTCACAGTTTGCCGTGTCAACCTACCGCCGGGCAACGGAAATATCGCGTCCCCCTTACGCAGTGTTTGCCATACGTAAACCCGATGACAGCGGTTTTTTAGCCTTTTCACCCCAAAAACGAGGACTGCATCTCAGCGGTATGATGCGTCACGCCGCCAGCCGACCCGATTTTGTGACATCCCTGGGATGGGACGACGACAAAGTTGCCGCATTCGTCATGGGTCATGCCGAATCGCGAACCCAAGAAAGCCACCAGCCCGTCAACGGCGCTCGCCTTGTCTTCATCCCTTTGCCATCCAGCGAGTGGCAGGGAGAGGCAAAAGGCAACCGTGTCGGTGCTATTCGACGCGTTCTGGTCACGGTCACGGAACACATCACCGATGATGCGTTTCATCGCCTTGTCCATCATCTCGAAGGCCGGGAACTCATTGACGAAAAAACCGGGAAGGTCGTCGCCTTTCTCCGTCGTCAATCGAGTAAAGACCGGGCGATCAGCAGGTATTTTCACCGGACCAGTGAATGGGTCTCGGTCACGCCAGTGATTTTACCGGGCTATGACGATCCAGGAAAACTGCGCCGTCGACTCAATACGGCGACACTCACCTCCCAGGAAAAGACGAATATCGTACACAAGCTGGAAACCCGCATAGACCACCTGTTAAGAAAAGCCTTGAGCCAGGCCGGCTATCCCCCCGCACTTGTGCAACATGCGGAGTTGCAATGGCGTGGTGCTGGTTTTACCCAGGGCACAGGCCTGGCAACGGCATATGTCGTTCCAGCGCAACACCGCCGCTTTCGCCGCCTGCATATTCGAATACTGTGGCGAAATTCGGACGGTGAACCACTTGATCAGCCAGGCCCCCACTGTATCGGAGGTGGACGATTTGTCGGCCTCGGCCTGTTAGCACCGGCACCAGACTGACCCTGTGGCTGATCTGGTGAAAATTCTCGGGGCCAGCATCGCCTGCCCGGAGAGCCTCACCCGCAACGAGCAAGGCAACTCTTCGGCTCGGCAAGAAAACTGTTCATGCCGATGAATTTCATTTACACCTCAAGAGCAATGCAACACCTGCAAAGGATTCAACGACCATGGATACGGCAACAGACCATGCGATCCCCCCGATCCCGGTACGTATGCTCAACGAATACGTCTACTGTCCCCGCCTGGCCTATATGATGTGGGTGCAGGGTGAATTCGCCCACAGCGCCGACACAATCGAAGGAGCCATCCGCCACAAGCGGGTGGACAAGGAGGCGGGAAAACTGCCGCCGGCAACCGAAACCGACGAAGAGCAGGAGCGCATCCACGCCCGCTCGGTGTCGCTCAGCTCAGAAGTTCTCGGGCTGACGGCCAGAATCGATCTGGTCGAGGGCACGGGTCGTACGGTACAGCCGATCGATTACAAGAAAGGGAAACGCCCCCATGTCGCCGCCGGCGCCTATGCCCCGGAGCGGGTACAGGTCTGCGCCCAGGGCCTCCTGTTGCGCGAGCATGGTTTTCAGGCCGAGCACGGCTTTCTCTATTTCGCCGGCTCGAAAGAGCGGGTCAGGGTCGAATTCGACGAGCCGCTGATCGCCGAGACCCTGGCGGCGGCAGAGGACCTGCGGGCCCAATGCCAAAAGGATGTCGCGCCCGAACCGCTCCTCGACAGCCCGAAATGCAGTCGTTGCTCCCTTATCGGCATCTGTCTGCCCGATGAAATCGGCCTGCTCAACCACCGGCAGACCGCGATCCGGCCAGTATATCCCCGCACCGAGAAGGCCCTGCCGCTCTATGTCCAGTCTCCCGCCAGCTATGTCAGGAAAGATGGCGGCCAGCTGTTGATCGAGGAAAAACGCGAGCGTCTGGCCGAGGCCAGATTGATGGACACCTCCCAGCTGGTACTGTTCGGCCATTGCGGTATCAGCACCCCAGCTCTCCATGAATGCTTTCGGCGAAATATCCCGGTGACCTTCATGAGTTATGGCGGCTGGTTTATCGGCCACACCATGGGCACCGGCCACCGCAACGTCCTGACCCGCACCGCCCAGTACAAGGCCAGCTTTGATCCGGTAATGTGTCTGAAACTGGCCAGAAGGCTCACGGCTGCCAAGATCCAGAACAGTCGAACCCTGCTGCGCAGAAACTGGAAGAGCGGTGCGGGAGAGGAGGATAAAATCCCGACACGTCTGCTCATGGCAATGAAAAACGATATTCGCCAGGCCATGCGGGCCGGCACCATCGAGGCCCTGCTGGGAGTCGAAGGCAACGCCGCCCGCCGTTATTTTGCACGATTCTCCGCCATGATCTCACCCGACAGGCGTGAGGTCAGCGAGGGTTTTACGCTCTGCGGCCGCAACCGCCGGCCGCCCAGGGACCCGGTCAATGCCCTGCTCTCCTTCGCCTATGCGATGCTGGTCAGGGAGTGGACCGTCACCCTGTCTGCGGTCGGCCTCGATCCGTACCGGGGTTTCTCTCATCAGATGCGTTTCGGCCGCCCCTCGCTCGCTCTGGATATGATGGAACCATTTCGCCCGTTGGTCGCCGACTCGGTGGTGATCACCGCCATCAACAACGGTGAAATCAAGCATGATGACTTCATCGTCACCGCCACGGGCTGCAACCTCAAACCGGGCGGCAGAAAGCGTTTCATCGCCGCCTTCGAACGGCGAATGACCCAGGAAGTCACCCACCCGGTTTTCCGGTACCGGATAAGCTATCGCCGCCTCTTCGAGGTGCAGGCTCGCCTGCTCATCAGATACCTTGGTGGAGAAATCAGCAGATATCCGAATTTCATCACGAGATAGAGAAACGATGGACCACGTTTACCTGGTATGTTATGACATTACAGAGCCGAAACGCTGGCGAAAGGTGTACAGAACCATGAAAGGGTACGGCGCCTGGCTGCAGCTCTCGGTCTTTCAATGCCGTCTGAGCAGGGAAAATCTGTTGAAGATGACCGATACCCTGGAAGATCTCATCGATGCATCCGCGGATCACCTGCTGATCATCGATATCGGCCCGGCGGAAACTGTCAATATCAGGGTGGACAGTATCGGCAAACCCTTCCAACCTGTTGACAGAAAAGCGATTGTGGTCTGATCTGCTCGCCGACCAGATGCGAGGGGTTCGGTGATGCACAATCCCTCGTCACCGCTCGCTACAGGGCAGCTCTTTGAAAAGATGGTAAAAATGCCAACGAAGGACAACCAGAAGCGGTAAACTGCATGGTCTTCTCTCACCCATTTCACCACCGTTCGCGCCACCTCCCGCCAACCCCCGCAGAGTCTGGATTGGCGAGCGGGTCGTTTTCCGGAGCATTCCAGCTCCGGCCTCATTGAAGCCAAGAGATACATTTGTATGTGTTTTCCATGTAACTGGTTTTCCGGAGCATTCCAGCTCCGGCCTCATTGAAGCCATTAGCATCACAATAACAATTCAACTAAGGAAGAAGTTTTCCGGAGCATTCCAGCTCCGGCCTCATTGAAGCAACCCAACATTGCAAGCTGATCTTGAAATTCCAACAAGTTTTCCGGAGCATTCCAGCTCCGGCCTCATTGAAGCTTTATGTTTGATAGACAAAAAACAACTATTCCTCAGTTTTCCGGAGCATTCCAGCTCCGGCCTCATTGAAGCGTTTTACTGGTATTATTGGTCCACATGATGATGATGTTTTCCGGAGCATTCCAGCTCCGGCCTCATTGAAGCTACACATATCCCATTAAAAATGCTCCATGTGCTCTCGTTTTCCGGAGCATTCCAGCTCCGGCCTCATTGAAGCCCAGACTTCACCGCAAAGTTCCTTTCTGGTCTTACCGGGTTTTCCGGAGCATTCCAGCTCCGGCCTCATTGAAGCACAAGTTGACTTGTGGATTCTCCACCTATCATTTTGTTTTCCGGAGCATTCCAGCTCCGGCCTCATTGAAGCCGAGGTTTTACTGTGCATTCAGACAAGAGATAAAATGTTTTCCGGAGCATTCCAGCTCCGGCCTCATTGAAGCAGACTACTATTGATAAGGCAGTCAATATTAGAAACAGTTTTCCGGAGCATTCCAGCTCCGGCCTCATTGAAGCCCAGTTGATGGGCAGATGCTAAGTTTGCGGTTCGCAGTTTTCCGGAGCATTCCAGCTCCGGCCTCATTGAAGCCTCAGGCTGCTGCTACTGTTGTAGATGAACAGCCAGTTTTCCGGAGCATTCCAGCTCCGGCCTCATTGAAGCATTATTTTCCCTTTCAAACGACATGAGGACACCCAAGGTTTTCCGGAGCATTCCAGCTCCGGCCTCATTGAAGCTATGACCTCCAGTGGTAGGCTGTAATCAGGCTGGTAATGCGGTGTAAGCTCAGTGGTAGAGCGGCACGGAGGGGCGACCCTCCCTGCGTGTCCCACGGTTCGATTCCGGGCCCGCATTACATGCCCGTTTTCCGGAGCATTCCAGCTCCGGCCTCATTGCCATAGGCCTCGGGCTGGACGGTAGCCATCAGGGGCGATGAGCGCCCAAGCCGGACATCGGTGGAGCCTGCAACCTCCATAGCGGTATGGCAGGCTGACCGGGGACGGAGCTTTTCCGTCCCTCGCCATCGCTTTCTGCCTGGAACTAGAGGTCGTTTCGAGCGACCTCTGGTTCCAGGCAGTGGTCTACCCGGGAAATGCACCGATAGGCGCTTATGGTTTGAGTGCCTGGTAGGTATTGAGCGCCAGGGCGGCGATGACCAGGACGATGCCGACCGCTTCGAGTCCGTCCGGCCGCTCGCCCATCTGCAGCCAGGCAGCAATGACACCGATGATCGGCGCTCCAAGCGCCGCCAGCCCCACCGAACCGGCAGTGAGGCGGTTGAGCGAATAGAACCAGATCAGCCAGGCCAGCACACTGCCCGGAATAATGCAGTAAAAAAGTGCCACGACAAAGGTGAAGGACCAGTGGATCGGCTCTCCCGGGACCAGGAAAGCGATGACAACAAGTGGTATGCTGGCGAAGATGGTCTGCCAGGTGGTATAGGAGAGCAGATCGACCTTGACCTTTTTCTGCAGCCGCTTCGACACGATGACACCGGCCGCCCAGCTGATGCCGGAAAACAGCGCCAGCCCTTTACTCAGCAGACCTTCACTCAGGTTCAGCGGCACCAGAATGCACAGCAACCCGGCCAGGGCCAGAACGACACTGAACCACTGGATTTTCTGCAGCCGTTCGCCCAGAATCGGCCAGGCCAGTAAAACCACCCAGAACGGCATGCCGTAGGCCAGCACAGCCGTCTTGCCCGCCCCCCCATTGACCATCGCCCAGGCCGAGAGGCCATAGAACCCGGAAAGTTGAAGTATTCCGGAGAAGAAGGTGCCGCGAATTTCCGCTGGTCTGAGCGGTTTTTTAAACCAGAGCAGCAGGGCGAAAAAGCAGATTGAACTGAGTACCAGGCGCAAGGCGGCGAAATCGAATGGCCCGGCATAGCTGATGGCGATCTTCATGACCACCCAGTTATAGCCCCAGATCAGGACCAGAACCAGTAACGCCAGATAGGCCTTGCGCTGCGAGGAAATGTAATTTGTCATACAGGGGTCTCGTGTTTCTTGATATGTTGGGGAAATGGACAGTGCCAGCCAGCTACTGCTCTCTGCCAGGGAAAAGCCCGTGGCTATCGACCTCAAAGGCTGCAGTGTTTTTACCTGCCCTTCGCTGTTTTGACCAGCCAATTCGTCTTTTTGAGCGGGCGCAACGAGACTCCGGATTGCCGTGGCCACAACGATGACACGCAACGCTGTCATGAAATCCTCCGCCACGGCAACAGAGCTTCCATGCTGAGGATCTTTATGCAGACCAGCACCCCCATTTGCCTCGGTTCGGTCCGTTTCAGCGAACCAACCCGGGTGAAACAAGCTGCCCGCACACACCTCGCCAACTGACGAACGGTTGCCATGTGTGTTGAAAATGATTGACACCCCGCTGATTACATGTAATTCTGGTCGGATGAGGGGCAGCAGGTCTCTTCAATCCCATGGAAAACGGTCTTTTTCTGGAGACCACGAGTCATAGAGGCAAGGGTAAGATCATATCGAATCCGCCCTTTCCTCCTGCCAGATATCCCGTACACGGTAAAACGGACAAGAAGCGAGTGTATCCGGTCACCTGTCTTGTGCCAAGAGCCTTCTGCATGGACACGCATGACAACGATCCGCGCCAGAGGGCCTCTTGCCCAGGAAAGCGGTTTCCCTGCCTGCAGGCCGGGGAGCCAGGGAAGAAACGGAGCGGGTTGGCCCGAAAACGGTGGGGACGACCAGGGGGGAGTATTCTCTGGGGACAGTCATAACATCACAAAGGAGAAATAAATGAAAAATGTACTCTGTATCCTCAAGGCTGCTGTCATTCTTTCACTTTTCTGCCCGGTCGCCTCCATGGCCAAGGAGGTGACACTGACCTACTCGACCTTCTTTCCCCCCACCCATATCCAGGCGATAACTTCGGATAACTGGTGCAAGGAGGTGGAAAAACGGACTGAAGGCCGGGTCAAGGTCCAGTTCTTTCCCGGGCAGACCCTGACCAGGGCGCCCCAGACCTACGAGGCCGTAACCGATGGTATCGCTGATATCGGGGTGGCGGCGGTTGCCTATACCCAGGGGCGGTTTCCGGTAATGGCCGCCATGGATTTACCCATGGGCTACCCCTCTGGAGTCGCGGCGACACGGGCCGCCAACGCGCTCTTTGCCAAGATGCAGCCCGCCGAGTTCAAAGATACCAAGGTGATGTATTTTCACGCCCACGGCCCCGCCTACATCCATACAAGCAAGGCACCTGTAAAAAAATTAGAGGATATCAAAGGGTTGAGGATTCGCTCCACCGGCATGAGCGCCAAAGTGGTTACAGCGCTCGGTGGCACACCGGTCAGCATGGCGATGCCGGACACCTATCAGGCCCTGCAACGGGGCGTCGTCGATGGCAGCTTCCACCCGATGGAGACCGACAAGGGCTGGAATATGGGGGAGGTCGTCCATTATGCCACCATCGCCAATTCAATCACCTACACAACGCTGTTCTACGTGACGATGAACAAGAACAAATGGGACTCGATCAGCCCGGAAGACCAGAACATCATAGCGGAGATCAATCAGGAATGGTCTGTCAAACATGGCGAGGCCTGGGACAGCAGCGATGCGGAAGGAACCGAATTCTTCAAGGCGAAAGGCGGGACAATGATCACCCTCGACCAGGCCGAAGAGCAGCGCTGGCAGGAGGCGGTCAAGCCGGTGGTCGATGAGTATATCGGCGAACTCGACAAACAGCAGGTCAACGGCAGGGAAGTGATCGATTTCATCAAAGAGGAGATCAGCAGATAACCCGACATCGCTTCAGAGAGGACGCAGCCGCAACGCATTCTGCGACTTCGGGCCCGGCAAGAGAATTTTCCGCACTGACGATTTTCGGATAAACCGACAACCAGACAATCGCCAACACCGTTGAGGTGGAGGTTTTTTGACCACCTCGCCGGGTGCTGACGGGTTTCTCTTTCACAACCTTTTTTTGTTCTTGTCACTATCTTCGCTCCACCAGGCTGTTAGCCGACCTCTCAGCTCTCTGGCGGCGACTCGGCGCACCCGGAGAACTTCGGGCCGGCCGCACCCTGGTACCACCTTTTTCTTTTGTCGTAAAAGGGCTTGACCCTTTGATTCATCTTGTACAGGAGGGAGTATGGCGCGATTGGTTCAAGGGTTTCACTGGCTCTCTAAAAAGCTGATGCAGTTAGGAGCCGTGCTGCTGCTGGCAATGGTGGCGCTGACCTGTATCGACGTGGTCGGCAGGCTGTTCGGGCATCCGGTCTTCGGGGCCTACGAACTGATGAGTTTCATGGCCGCCCTGGTGGCCACGGCGGCCCTGCCGGACACCCACACGGAAAAGCGGCATATCGGCGTTGAGATCGTCACCAACAAACTCGGAAAGAGAACGAATCGGTTTCTGCAGCTTGGCACCGGCATCCTGGCCTGCGCCATCATCGGCATTGCCGCCTGGCAACTCGTTCTGCTGGCCAGAAACGTTCGGCTCTCGGGTGAGGTGTCGATGAACCTGGGCGCTCCAGAATATATGGTGATCGCTGCGGTCGCCGTTGGTTTCGTGCTGTTTTTCTTCTCGATACTGTTCTCGCTAAGAGAGATAGTTGGCAAACTGAGCAAGAGGTAAGCGTAATGACTCCAGCAATGATTGGCCTGATCGGAATCGGGGTGATGATCTTCCTGTTCATGACCGGTATGCCGGTGGCCTATGTGATGACCCTGGTCGGCTTTGTCGGCTTTGGCACGATGGTCAGCTTCAACGGCAGTCTGAGCCTGCTGGCCAAAGAGATCTATTCGGTCTTTTCCAACTACGACCTGACCACCATCCCCCTCTTCATTCTCATGGGGCAGCTCGTTTTCAGCAGCGGGATCAGCACCACCCTCTACGACACCGCCTACAAGTGGCTGGGCGGAATTCGGGGCGGGATGGCGATGGCCACCGTGGCCTCGTGCACGGCCTTTGGCGCGGTCTGCGGCTCGAGCCCCGCCACCGCCGCGACCATGGCGCTGGTCGGCATGCCGGAGATGCGGCGCTACGGCTACAAGGACCATCTCTCCGCCGGGGCCGTAGCCTCCGGCGGTGGACTGGGGATGATCATGCCGCCCAGTGTGGTGATGATCGTCTACGGAATTCTCACCGAGCAGTCGATCGGCAAGCTGTTTATCGCCGGAATCGTTCCCGCCCTGGTGGTGACCGGCCTCTTTATCGTCACCATCATGATCTGGTGCGCGATCGCCCCGGACCAGGGGCCGGCGGGTGAGAAGTTCACCTGGAAACAGCGACTGAAATCCCTGTTGAATACCGGTGAGGTCCTGATCATCTTCGCCCTGGTCATGGGTGGCATGTTTCTCGGTCTGTTCACGGCCACCGAGGCCGCCGGCATCGGGGTCTTCGGGGTGCTGGTGGCCAGCCTGGTGCGCCGGCAGCTGACCTGGGAGAAGCTGCTCGATTCCCTCTACGAGACCCTGCGCTCATCGCTGATGGTGATGCTGCTGGTCGCCGGGGCGACGGTCTTCGGCAAGTTTCTGGCGGTCACCAGGATTCCCTTCGAGATGGCGAGTTGGATCGGCGGCTTCAACCTGCCCCCGGTAGTCATCCTCAGCATGATCATTCTCATCTACTTCCTCGGCGGATGCGTGATGGATGCCCTGGCCCTGGTCATGCTGACAATCCCCATTTTCTACCCGGTAATCCAGTTTCTCGGCTATGATCCGGTCTGGTTCTGTATCATCATCGTTCTGATCTCGCAGATGGGGGTCATCACCCCGCCTGTCGGCATCAACGTCTATGTGGTCTATGGGGTAAGCCGGGGCCTGCCCGGTGGCGACGTCCGTCTGGAAGCCATTTTCGCCGGGGTGCTGCCCTTTCTGGCAGCGATCGTGGTCGCAATCATTTTGATGACAATCTTTCCGCAGATCGTCACCTTTCTGCCAAATCTGCTGTATTGAGGCGGCCTCTCCCGGTACGACCGGAACCTACGACGCACCTGGTGAGCGCCTGCCGGTCGATGCCGGCAGGCGCTCACCTTTTTTGCCGGTAAAACACCTTCGCCTCGGCCACCTTGAGGCCAAGAACAACCATTTTTTCATATCAAGCAGATGCAATGCACGACCCAAGACTGGTAACCCACCTTGACCGGTGAACGAAACGATTGACCGGGGTCACGCATCAGCAAAAATCTCAATCCAAGGGACAACAGTAATGAGCCCCGTTACGACAAAAGACAAAACCGTTTTACGTTCACTCGGTCTCGGCGGCTATTTCAGTGGCGGCGCCGAGGGCATGGTCGATATCAAAAACGGCCGGATCGTCAGGATCAGACCGATGCGCTACGGCTGGAAGTACGACAAAGAAGATATCCGTCAGTGGCAGATGACCCGCAACGGCAAGACCATTTCACCCACCTGGAAATCACTGCCCGGCCCGTTTTCGCTCGCCTATAAAAAACGGGTCTATTCGCCCAACAGAATACCCTACCCCTTGAAACGGGTCGACTGGGACCCAGATGGCGAGCGCAACCCGCAGAACAGGGGAAAAAGCAAATTCGTCCGGATCTCCTGGGATGAAGCCGCGGATCTCATCGCCGGCGAGATCAGGCGCGTCCATCAACGTTATGGCTATAACGCCATCCTGATGCAGGGAGACGGTCACGGGGAATGCAAGACCATCAACACCCCCCATGGTCATTCCGGCGTCCTGCTCGAATATCTTGGCGGCTTCACCCTCCAGGTCAGGAACCCCGACAGCTGGGAAGGATGGTACTGGGGCGCCAAGCATGTCTGGGGCCAGGGGGCGCAGGGCATCATGTATCCGGCAGCCAATATCGTCAATGACACCATCGAGCATGCCGACATGGTCCTGTTCTGGGGCTGTGACCCGGAGACGACGCCCTGGGGCTTTGTCGGTCAGTTCGCCAGCCGGCTCTGCTACTACCTCAGCGAGGTCGGGATACAGCAGGTGTACATCTGTCCCGACTGCAACTATGGCGCCGCGATTCATGCCGACAAATGGATTCCGATCCTGCCCAACACCGACGTCGCCCTGCAGCTGGCCATTATCTATATGTGGCTGAGCGAAGGCACCTACGACAAGGCGTATTGCAAAACCCATACCGTGGGCCTCGACAAGGTGGCGGCGTATGTGCAGGGCGATGAAGACGGCGTACCGAAAAGCCCGGCCTGGGCCTCGCCCAAATGCGGGGTGCCGGAATGGACCATCAAGGCGCTGGCCCGTGAATTCGCCGCAAAGACCACCTCCATCGCCCACTACTTCGGCGGTGGCTTCATCCGGGGACCATTCTCCCACGAACCCGCGCGGCTGGAGTGCATCCTGCTCGGCATGCAGGGACTTGGCGGACCGGGGGTGCACCAGCACCAGTGGACCTATTTCGGCCTGCCCCGGGTCCAGGGCTTAAGCGGCACCTTCGCCTGGAACCCGGAGATCGAGGAGCGGCTGGCCCTGCCGGTACTCAGTTCGATGACCGCCTGGCAGGAACAGGTAATCCCCAAGACCCTGATCCAGAACGCCTTCCTCACCGATGAACCGATCACCTTCAGGGGCACGGGAGCGCAAAACGCCCTGGTCCATGACCAGTTCATCGAATACAGCTACCCGATCGAACCGGAAAAAAAAGGCTCGCCCATCCATATGATCTGGTCCGACACACCCTGCCGGATCACCTGCTGGAACTACGGCAACCAGACCGAGGTGGCGATGCGCAGTCCGCAGATCGAATGCTTCGTGGCCCAGCACCCCTGGTTCGAAAACGATTGCCTGTATGCCGATATCATCCTGCCGACCAACACCTATATGGAGGTCGAGGATATCGTCACCAACATCCGGCAGGGCACCATGCAGCCGAACATCATGCTCACCGAAAAGGCCATCGAGCCGGTCGGTGAATCAAAAAGCGATGCCGAAGCCGTCCAGGAGGTGGCCAAGAGATTCGAGGGCATGTACGAACAGATGATGGATGGCAAGACCACCGCGGATCTGCAGAAGAAGATCTGGGGCTATATGGGCGGCGAAAAGCTGGTCTCCTGGGAGAAGCTCAAGGAAAAAGGCTACTGGATCTACCCCGCCGCCGCAGACTGGCAGGATGATCCGCCAGGCTTTCGCGAGTTCCACGACGACCCGGAGAAGCACCCCCTTGGCACCCCCAGCGGCAAGCTCGAGTTCTACTCGGAGGCGCTTGCCAAGGCCTACCCCGATGACCGGGAGCGAGGACCGATCCCCAGATGGATCGAAAGGAGCCATTACCATGACGAACGGCTCTCCAGCCACCGGGCCAGAATGTTCCCGCTGCTGATGATGTCGAACCACGGCCGGTGGCGGGTCCACGCCCAGTGCGACGATATCACCTGGACCAGGGAAATTCAGACCATGAAGGTGACGGGACCGGACGGCTACAAATACGAACCGTGCTGGCTGCATCCCAGCGAGGCGGAGAAGCGCGGCATCGAGAGCGGCGACATCGTCCGGGTGTTCAACGAGCGAGGTACCGTGCTGGCCGGCGCCTACGTTACCGAGCGGCTGCGCCCCGGCGTGGCCTATATCGACCACGGGGCCCGTCACGACCCGATCAAGACCGGGGCCATAGAGCGGGGCGGCGCAATCAACACCATCACCCCCGGCGCCACCACCAGCGAAAACTGTGTCGGCCAGATCGGTGGCGGCTATCTGGTCGAGATCCAGAAGGTGACGGGCAGGGAAATGGAGGCCTGGCGAAGGGAGTATCCAGAGGCCTTTGCCAGGAAATATGATGCCGCTGCCGGCCTGCGGATCGAGGCCTGGATCGTCGAGCGACAGGAGGACAAATCGTAAAAGGCGGGAAGAGCGGCGAGATATCCAGCCATCCGCCGCCCTGGGGGGTCAGTCCTCGCCCCCCAGGCGATAAAAACCGGTGCCGAGCCCCCAGGCCGAAGCGATGGGAATCACATAGACAAACGCTTCCGGATCTCTACTGGCGATATAGCGCCTGATCAGCATCGATTCGCGGGTCGAACAGATCGAGACCACCTTCGTCCTGGTCTCACTGGTATAGCCGCCCCGAATGTCATTGAAGCTGGTTCCACGTCGAATTGTATGGAGAATGTACTGGGAGATCTCTTCCCAGTGGTTACTGATAACCTCCATCTTGACCATTTTCGAGCCAAAGCCAAACAAGATGATGTCGATGGTTTTAATGACGATGAACGAGGCGACGAGGCCATAAAGGGCGATATTTCTATCGTACACCAACAGGGAGCTGAGGATGACGACCACGTCGACCGTCATGATGAGCTGACTGATGCTCATGAACGGCAACACCCTGCGCCTGAGGATCTTCGCCAGGGTATCGCTCCCGCCCAAAGAGAAGCCGCGCTTGAAGATCAAGCCGACGCCGATCCCGGAGAAGACCCCGTAATAGATCGTTGCCAGAAACAGATCACTCTCGATAAACTGGAGGTGCAGGAACTCGAAAAACATCAGCACCGCCGGAAAGACGATGGAGAGCAGAAGAATTTTCACCCCCTCCCCCGCTCCGAGAAACACGAAGGCCCCCACCAGAATCGTCAGGGTCGCCAGGTAGTAGATAATGGTGTAGTCGATGCCGCTCAGTTCGGAGACCACAATCGAAAAACCCGGCACCCCTCCCGTGATCAGACCGTTAGGCCTCAAGATTGCGGCAATTGCAAAGGCCAGGCTGACACAACCGGCTGAAATAAAGAAAAAATCAGCTGCGCTCTTTTTCAAATCCCATTTTGCCATCACCCGTTCTCCTCACAGCTCCGCTGGCCAATGTCATGATGTTTCGCAAGAAGGCCATGCAGGCGTCGCTTTACCAGGGCATCGCCTCGTCCTCAGTTGGCCCTGCCGCAGCATTTTTTGTACTTCAGGCCGGAACCACAGGGACATGGAGCGTTGCGGCCGATCTTGTCACTGTCGCGCCGGATCGTTTTTTCCTCGTCATCGCCAGTATCCCCGCCCCCGGCTGTCTGGCTGGCCAGCAGTTCCTGCTCCTTCTTCCGGCGCCGCTCCTCCTCGAGCCGCTCGACATCGTCCTGCTGCATCACCCGAACCCGCAGCAGATGGGTGACGATCTGGGAGCGAATCGCGTCCATCAGCCGGTTGAACAGCTCGAAACCTTCCCGTTTATATTCATTGAGCGGATTCTTCTGGCCATAGCCACGCAGACCGATGCCCTCTTTCAAATGATCCATGGAGAGCAGATGGTCTTTCCAGGCCGCATCGACGACCTGCAGCAGCAGAATGCGCTCGAGCTGCCGCATGTTTTCCACCCCGTTGCTCTCCTCCTGGCCGGCGTAGGCCTTACGGACCAGTTCCATGGTCCTGGTGCGGAAGGTCTCCTTCTGCAGGTCGATGCGATCCTCTTCGCTCCAGGTGAGACCGATATTGAAGGTCTCCAGCAGGCGATCCTGAAAACCCTGCCAGTCCCACTCGGAAGAGTCGATCCGGTCCTCGGTGAATTCATCGACCACCTCGTCGACCATGCTCTCCATCATCTCCTCGATGACCGAGGAGATGTCGCCGCCTTCCAGCACCTCCCGCCGCTGCTGGTAGATGATCTCGCGCTGCTTGTTCATCACATCGTCATATTCCAGCAGATGCTTGCGGATCTCGAAGTTGTGGCCTTCCACCTTGCGCTGGGCGTTCTCGATCGCCCGGCTGATCATCCGGTGCTCGATGGGCTCGTCCTCCTCCATACCCAGCTTGTCCATGATGCCGGTAATCCGGTCGGAGCCGAAAATCCGTAGCAGGTCGTCTTCGAGGGAGAGGAAGAAACGGGATGAGCCAGGGTCTCCCTGCCGGCCGGAACGGCCCCGCAGCTGGTTGTCGATACGCCGCGATTCATGCCGGGAGGTTCCGAGAATATGCAGCCCGCCCGCCACCACCACCCCTTCGCCCAGCTTGATGTCGGTGCCACGACCGGCCATGTTGGTGGCGATGGTCACCTTGCCGTACTCTCCGGCATGGGCGATGATATCGGCCTCGCGAGCGTGGTGCTTGGCGTTGAGCACCTCATGCTCGATCTTTTCTTTCTTCAGCATCCTGGAGATTTTCTCCGACACATCGATGGAGATGGTTCCCACCAGCACCGGCCGGCCGGCCTCGTGCATCTCGCGGATCTCGTCGATCACGGCCCGATACTTCGCCTTCTCGTTCTTGTAGATGACATCGGCATAGTCATCGCGGACCATCGGCATGTTGGTCGGCATCACCACCACGTCGAGATCATAGATCTTCTTGAATTCCGGCGCCTCGGTATCGGCGGTACCGGTCATGCCGGCCAGCTTGTCGTACATCCGGAAGTAGTTCTGGAAGGTGATGGCGGCGAGAGTCTGGTTCTCCCGCTCGATCTTCACCCCCTCCTTGGCCTCCAGCGCCTGATGCAGGCCGTCGCTGTACCGACGCCCCTCCATGGTCCGGCCGGTGAATTCGTCGACGATCACCACCTGGCCGTTGCTGACGATATAGTCGACATCCTTTTTAAAGAGAACATGCGCCTTCAACGACTGGTTGAGATGGTGCAGGAACTCGATATTGGCCGGATCGTAGAGATTCTCGATCTTCAGCAGATCCTCACCCAGGGCGATCCCCTCCTCGGTGAGCGACACCTGCCGGGCCTTCTCGTCGACACTGTAATGCTCCTCTTTGACGAATCTGGGGATGATGCGGTCGACGTTGGCGTAGAGTTCGGTGGAAATTTCGGCGGGACCCGAGATGATCAGCGGTGTTCTGGCCTCGTCGATCAGGATCGAATCCACCTCGTCGACAATGGCGAAATTGAAGCCACGCTGGCAGAAATCTGCCAGTTCGAATTTCATGTTGTCACGCAGATAGTCAAAGCCCAGCTCATTGTTGGTGGCGTAGGTGACATCGGCGGCATAGGCCTCCTTGCGCTCGGCATCGTTTAAGCCATGGACGATCCGACCCACCGTCATGCCGAGAAAGGTGTAGACCTTGCCCATCCACTCGGCGTCACGGGCCGCCAGATAGTCGTTGACGGTGACCACGTGCACCCCTTTGCCGGAAAGGGCGTTGAGGTAAACCGCCAGAGTCGAGGTCAGGGTCTTGCCCTCACCGGTTTTCATCTCGGCGATGTTGCCGCGATGCAGAATCACCCCGCCGACCAGCTGGACATCGTAATGCCGCTCGCCCAGCACCCGGCGAGCCGCCTCCCGCACCACCGCGAAGGCCTCGCAGAGCAGGTCGTCGAGCGTCTCGCCCTGGGCCAGCCGCTCCCGGAATTCCACGGTCTTGGCCGCCAGGGCCGCGTCATCGAGTGGCTCGATCTCGCTCTCCAGCTCGTTGATGCGTTGTACCAGCGGTCTGATCCCCTTCAAGACCCGGTCGTTCTTGCTGCCGAACACCTTGGTCAGTACCGTTCCAATCATATTAAATTACACCTCAGTGTTTGATATGATCCTGAATTTCTCATCAGTTCAGGTGATTACAACATCAACACATGCACACAGCGTTCATGAGAGATCCGGATGAGACAGTTGACATCGTGCCAGAGCCGGCGGGAAGTCGCAACCGTACGTCAACGACCAGTCCCGGTATCGTCTGCCATCGGCTCCTTTCGAGCCAGAACACATGCAACAGCAACCCCTCGGCACGGCACCAGAGGTATCCATGCAGATACGTTGCATACAAGATATCCAAAAAACGTCTGCCGTCCAGCAAAGAAACCGGAGGAGGTACCAGCCCGACCAGACAGCGTCACCACTACTCGCCCTTCAGCACCTTTTTTTCCCGCACCGGCTCGATATGCAGCAGATCCTTGAACTTTGCCTCAACCTCGGGCAGGACATTCTGCACCACGGCGACTGGGCTCTTGCTGGCCGGTAGCAGCAGGGTCTGTCCGGTCCACACCCCAAAAAGAAACATCCACAAAAACACACAGAAACAGACAATACCAATCCCGGCAATACCGCTGAAGGTCAGTTCGAACTTGATTTTTTTCACCGCTGGCTTGCGCCGTGCTGCCATAGTCCCGCTCCGTTGACGACTTCCATCGCGCTCCGCTCCCGCCGGACGGGCCAGAAGGCGGCCTCACCCCACGACCGGCCGGCGCCAGAGCCACCCTCTGCTCACATTTTCTCCGGCACATTCAGACCGACGATGCCGAGACCGTTGCGGAACACCTGCCTGAGCGCGGTGACCAGGCGGAGCCGGGCCATGCTCAAGTGTCTGTCATCGCCGACAACCTTGTGTTTATTATAATAGCTGTGGAACTGTCCAGCCAATTCCATCAGATAGAAAATCACCTTATGGGGAGCCAGCTCGAGGGCGGCGCTGTCGATCATCGCCGGGAACTGGGACATGGTCTGCAGGAGCTCCAGCTCTTCAGGTTGCTGCAACAGCGTCAGATCCACCGGCCCGGCCCCGATCTCGATGCCCTTGTCGGCCGCCTGCTCGAGAATGGAACACATTCGGGCATGGCCGTACTGCACGTAATATACGGGGTTTTCCTGACTCTCCCTGGTGGCCAGCTCGAGATCGAACTCCAGCTGGCTGTCGGCCTTGCGCATCATGAAAAAGAACCGCACCACATCGACACCGACCATGTCGATCAGCTCGTCGACGGTAACGAAGTTAGCCTTTCTGGTCGACATCTTCACCTGTTTGCCGTTACGAGTCAAGGTGACGAACTGGTGCAGTACCACCGTCACCTTCGATTCGTCATAGCCAAGCGCCTTGACCCCAGCCAGCACATCGGGCACGGTGGCAATGTGATCGGAACCGAAAATATCGATCATCCAGTCGAAATTACGGCGAAACTTCTCGCGGTGATAGGCCATGTCCGGCAGACGGTAGGTCGGCTCGCCGCTGCTCTTGATAATGACCCGGTCCTGCTCATGCCCAAAGGCGGTGGCCCGAAACCAGGTCGCGCCGTCCTGCTCGTAGACATAGCCGAGGTCACGGAGCTGGCGGACGACATCCTCGATATGCCCGTCGAGGTAGAGGGAATGTTCGTTGAAGTAGTTGTCGAAGACGATGCCCATCCGGGCCAGGGTCGAGGAGATGTCGTTGAAGATACAGCGTTCGGCCTTTTCCTTGAACGGAGTGACATCGCTCTCGTTTTTCAGGGAGTCGCCCAGTTCGTCGATCAGTTCCCGGGCGATGTCGACAATATACTCGCCCTGGTACCCGTCTTCGGGGAACGGATAGGGCACCCCCAGCAACTCGAGGTAACGGGCCTTGGTCGATTCGCCGAGAACCCGCATCTGCCGGCCCGCGTCGTTGTAGTAGTACTCTCGATAGACATCGTGACCAGTGGCCTCGAGCAATCGGGCGATGGTATCCCCGAGCACGGCCTGACGACCGTGGCCGATACTCAACGGCCCGGTGGGATTGGCACTGACGAACTCGACCATCACCTTACGGCCGCCACCGACACTGCTGCGGCCATAGCCCAGGCCGGCGTCCAACACGATATCGATGACCTGTCGCCAGACGGCCGGGCGGATGAAGACGTTGACAAAACCCGGCCCGGCAATCTCGACCCGCTCGACCAGTTCTTCGTCTTCCCGCAGCATCTCCGCCACGATCCCGGCGATATCGCGCGGCTTCTTTTTCTCGATTCCGGCCAGCACCAGGGCGATATTGGTGGAGAAATCACCCTGCCCCCGATGTTTTGGCAGCTCGACCGTGAACTTTCCCTGACCGGCCCCGGACCACTTTCCCTCGTCACAGCCCCGCTGAAAACATCGGTCAACCAACTCTTTTAATCGTGCCTTGATCATCACATGCCCCTCAACCACCGAAACCGTAAATTTTTTATAAACCAGCATGGCTGGACCAGGTACCGCAGCCACAACAAACCATGAAAATCCCGAGGAAGTGCCAACGACTCCTTGTCAGCGATTTTCGGATAAAAGAGAACAGGCACCACTGCCGCTTTGCCCCCAGGCGCAACGGGCCACAACGGACAGCGTTCCAGCCGTCTCTTGCCGTCATACACACAACGCCAGAGAAAGATAAACACTTCCGGGCTATTGGCAATATCGCGCCGTCGTTCATCGGCAAAAACTTCGAACCTGAGGCCGCCTGAACCGATGAGAACTTCGAGCTACCGGTTCCGGCGCCAGGCCCGCCAGCCCTTCCGGCTCGACCAGAACAGGGCCCATCCCACCATAATGTAGGCAACAGCCAGGATCGGCCGGGGGAAAGACGATCTTCTCAGCAGTATGCCCATACCCATCATGGCGGCCACCAGCAGCCAGGTCATTTTCGAGTAGACGGCCCCCAGGCAGGTGCCGTCCCGCAGGTGCAGGATTCGCTCGATGCTCCGGACAGCGGTCCGGTCGAGAATGAAACGTGATTTCAGATACCCCAACAGGACAGCGGGCAGAGCGAGATAGAGGAGGTCAGCGGACTTGAGCCAGACCAGGCCGCGCGTCATCAGCAGTAGGCCGATAGCGGTCCAGAGGCTCGCCGCCAGCAGAAGATGAACAGATCTCGGGGCACCAGGCTTCAGCCTGGCCAGTTGCAACGACATCGGTTAACGCATCCCTTCCGATCCATGGAACATGCCGTCCCGGATGAACCAGCATGGCTGGACCAGAAAGCCTCAGCCACAACGAACCATGAAATTCCTCGACACGGTAAGAACTCTCCTGGTGCTGAGAATGTACGGATGAATGAAAAACAACAAGCCCAACCCCCTGCGGGGATGGGCTTGTCAGGTAACACTGTGGTAACGAAAAATCAGATTTCGTTGACAGTGATGGCGCCTTCCGGGCAAACCTCAACGCAGGTCTCACAGCCGAGGCATTCATCTGCCTCTACCGGATCCGCCTTGCCATCGACCATCTCGAAAACCTGAGCAGGGCAAGCGGCTACACATTCTTCATCACCGGAACATTTGTCTTTGTCGACGATCACTTCATACATGGTTACACCTCCATAATGGGATAATTGACAAAAGCATCTCTCACACATCTCGCATGCTGTGAGAGTGCCTTCACGAATCTCTCGTTTTCGTGTTCTTCTCCGTTTAATGTACGGTCAACTATTTGTCAAGGAAAAACAATTGGCCGTCAACGCCAGTATATTTCGCCATATTTCCAGTAGATTATATCATGACGACAGCCTTTTGCCGTCACGCTGACTCACCGCTTCGCCACAATGGAACTTCACCTTTACAGAAAGTTAAAGCTCTGCTCTTCATCACTGTCGGCGAACCCGATCGGCCAGAGCGGGTGACGCCGGCGGCCGACTCCTGCGCCAACCATTTTATGGTTGACCCTCGCCTCGTTTTCCATTTATGCTTTGCAGTCGCTGCCGCACCAGTAATCACCTGAAGACGGCAAGGCACCACGACAACCGCGGAACGACATCTTTGGTCGTCTTTCCGCTCCAATCACAGCACGGCAGAGTACCTCATGGGGAAGAAAACAGCAAAAAAAGCGGCACAAACGCACATCTCAGCGGAAAAACGCGAACTGGCGATGATCGAAGGCATTCTCGAGGGCAGTCCCGACGGTATCGGGGTGGTGGTGGTCCGGCTGGACTGCGGCTGCCGTAAGATGGCGGCGGTGGACAAAAACGGCGATCCCGCCTCGAAAATCATCATGTACCGGGACATGGCCGAGTCGATCTGCGCCAAGTGCAAGGCCGACAACGGCGCCTTTGTCCGGGTGACCGAATCGTTCATCCACTGGGTCGACCCGGCCCCGGACGAAGAGGACCAGCAGCTGATCTGGAACAAGGTGATTGGCAGCCCCGCCGCCCATTAGAGCCGCATCTCCGCCCTCCTCTCAGCACCCATCCTCTGTCGAATCCTGGGTATTGCATCGTAAGACCGCGCGGTATCACGCCTTCTGCCCGGCGGCATAGCGGCGGCAACACCCCACCAGCCCGGTCGCCCACTGCGGGGTGCCGGTGGCGAGCACATGGGTGTACATGGCCAGCACATTGTTATAGACCAGGCCATCCTGCTGCTGGGCAAAGCCCCGGCCGCGGGTCATCGTCAGCGCCATCGCCATCTCCTGTCGCTGCCAGGAAAGCACCGTGGAGTAGCGGAACTCGTGACCTTTGACCCGCTGCCCCAGGGCATAGAAGGGGTTGGCCCCGGTCACCACGAACTCGCTGTAGCCGTGGGCCTGGGGTTTTTTGGCCATGCCGAACCGGATCGGGAAGATTCCGGTCAAGGGGTACTCCTCGCCTTCCAGCACGATCGATTCCCCAAGATAGATCAGCCCGCCGCACTCGGCATAGATCGGCAGGCCGCCCATCGCCGCCTGGCGGATCGATTCGCGAAAACGTCTGTTAGCCGCCAGACCTCTGGCGCTGGTTTCCGGGAAACCACCGCCGATATAGAGACCAGCCAACTCGGGCAGGGCCTCATCCTCAAGGGCATCGATCGTCACCAGCTCCGCGCCGGCCCGGCGCAGGGCCTCGAGGTTTTCGGCGTAATAGAACTGAAAGGCGGCATCACGGAGGATACCGATGCGCACCGGTTCCGCTGCCGGGGCAATGGCCAGCGCCGGACTGGGCCGGGGGGAGAATTTCGTCATCAACGCCTCGATCCGGGCCAGATCGAGATTGTCGCGCACCGTATCGACCAGAAACCGCAGGGCGCCACCGCTGTCGGTATATTCCTGGTAGGGAACCATGCCGAGATGGCGCATCGGAAAGATATCACGGCTCATCCGCGGAATCGCGCCGACCACCGGCAGCCCGGTGTAGCGCTCCACCGCCTCGATGATCAGCCGGCGCTGCCGCTCGGTGGCGACACTGTTGAGCACCACCCCGCAGATCCTCACCCGGGGGTCGAGATGCATGCAGCCCAGAACCATCGCCGCCACGGTCCGGGTGATCTTCTGGCAGTTCACCACCAGCAGCACCGGCATATCCAGCAGGATCGCCAGGTCGGCGGTGGAGTAGCCACCATCGGCGGTGACGCCGTCATAGAGCCCTCGGTTGCCCTCGAGCAGGGCGATGTCCGCCTCCTGACTGTGGTGGAAAAACGATTCCTGCAGGTGTTCCGCGGCGACCAGATACGGGTCGAGGTTGTAGCACTGCCGGCCGGCGGCCAGCTGCAGCCAGCCGGCATCGATATAGTCCGGCCCCTTCTTGAACGGCACCACCCGGTCCCCCCTGGCGGCGAAGGCCGCCGTCAGGCCGACGGAGACCACACTCTTTCCCGAACCGCCGGCAAGACCGGCCACCATGATTCCCTTACTCTGCATCGTCAACACGTCATTTCAATTATTGTCGGCGCTGGCGACGTCCGCTCACCAGGAGGCCCATCGAACCGCTCGGGGCTCGGCCTCTCCCCCGCCGGTCAGTGCCCCGTTCTGCCGTGCAGCGCCCAGGCCTGTCGATACATCTCGTTTAAGCGGGCCTCCAGCAGCAATCGGTACTCTTCGAGACCATCACCTGCCAACCCCGGCGGGACCTCGATCGTCTGGCCAAAAATAACATCCACCCTGGCAAATGGCCAGGGAAAGGCGGTCTTATCCCACGACCGTACCGTCCAATACCTCGACGCGGCCCAGACCACTGGCAGGATGACATTACCGGTCCGGGAAGAGAGCAGCACCCCTCCCGGCTGCGCCAGCCGAGGGGGCCCCTGCGAACCATCGGCGACGATGCCGACATTGTACCCTTGCCGGCAGTATCTCAGCAGCCCTTTCAGGGCTCCGACCCCCTGCCGGTTGCGGGAACCGCGGATCGCCTCCATCCCGAAACACTCGGCGAAACGGGCGACATAGTCGCCGTCCCGGCTGGAGCTGACCATCACCACCCCGCGATAGGAGCGCATCAACTGGAACACCACAAGCAGGGAGTAGTGCCAGAAGGTGAGAATGGTCGGCCGGCCGGCCGCAAGCGTCGCCGTGAGGTGATCTCCACCGACCACCCGCACCCGGCAACTGGCAAACCAGAGCCGGGTCAGCCAGTAGATCAGCGGCGGGACGATCGCCAGCGCCAGTCTGTGGGGCCAGGACGCTTTGGCCTTCATCCCAGTTCGATCTCCAGTTTTCTCAGGCGCTTGATCCTGTCCCGCAGTTGGGCAGCCTCCTCGAACGCCAGGTCGCGGGCGGCTCTCTGCATCTCCTCCTCGAGCTTTTTGATCTCGCGCTCCAGTTCGCCGACCGACTGGTAGACCGGCAATTCCTCCGCGACCTGCAACAGTTCCGCCTGTCGCCGGTCGCTCGCCACATAGCCCGAGGCCTGCAGGTGCTGCTGCATGGTGTCCTTGACCTTGGAGATGATGGTGGCCGGCACGATATTGTGCCGCTGGTTATGCTCCTCCTGCAACTGCCGGCGGCGCTCGGTTTCGTCGATGGTATAGCGCATCGAACCGGTGATCTCGTCGCCATACATGATCACCATGCCGCCGGCGTTACGGGCCGCCCGGCCACAGGTCTGGACCAGCGAGCGCTCGGAGCGGAGAAAGCCCTCCTTGTCGGCATCGAGAATCGCCACCAGCGATACCTCGGGGATATCCAGCCCCTCGCGCAGCAGGTTGATGCCCACCAGCACGTCGAACTCACCGTTGCGCAGGTCGCGGATCAGCTCGATCCGCTCGAGCGTCTTGATATCGGAGTGCAGGTAACGGACCTTGACGCCCAGCTTTTCGTAATAGTCGGTCAGATCCTCGGCCATCCGCTTGGTCAGGGTGGTGACCAGCACCGCCTCGTTGCGGGCCGTGCGCAGGCGGATCTCCTCGAGCAGATCGTCCACCTGACTGCTGGCCGGCCGCACCTCGATCAGCGGGTCGAGCAGACCGGTGGGGCGGATAACCTGCTCCACCACCCGCCCCTCGGCGAGCTTCAATTCATAGTCACCAGGGGTCGCCGAAACATAGATGGCCTGGTGTACCCTTCGGGCGAACTCGTCAAACCGAAGGGGGCGGTTATCGAGGGCGGAAGGTAGACGAAAACCGAAATTGACCAGGGTGGTCTTGCGCGACCGGTCGCCGTTATACATGCCGTTGAGTTGGCCGATGCCGATATGGCTCTCGTCGATAAAAAGGAGAAAATCCTCGGGAAAATAGTCGAGCAGGGTCGGCGGCGGCTCACCGGGCAGCTTACCGGTGAGGTGACGGCTGTAATTCTCGATACCGTTGCAGTAACCCAGCTCCTGGATCATCTCCAGGTCGAAGGTGGTACGCTGTTCCAGTCGCTGGGCCTCGAGCAGCCTGTTGTTCCGGTGCAACTCGTCGAGTCGGCTGACCAGTTCCTCCTTGATCGTGCGGTTGGCGATCTGCAGCCGGTCCTTGGAGGTGACGAAGTGGCTGCCGGGAAAAACGGTATATTCCTCCAGACGCTCGATCACCACCCCGCGCAGCGGATCGATCACCGTGATGGAGTCGACGGTATCGCCGAAAAACTCCAGCCGTACGGCCCGATCCTCCTCATGCACCGGAAAGATGTCGATCACGTCGCCACGCACCCTGAAGGTGCCGCGGTGGAACGACACATCGTTCCGTTCAAACAGCATATAGACCAGCTGGCGCTGGATCTCCTCCATGGGATGCTCCTCGCCGGTGCGAAGGAACAGGTGCATGTTGCGGTACTCTTCGGGCGAGCCCAGACCGTAGATGCAGGAGACCGAGGCGACGATCAGCACGTCTCGTCGAGTCAATAACGAACGGGTCGCCGAGTGGCGCAATTTGTCAATGGCGTCGTTGATCGACGAGTCCTTTTCGATATAGGTATCCGACTGGGGAATATAGGCCTCCGGCTGATAATAATCGTAGTAGGAGACGAAATATTCCACCGCGTTGCTCGGGAACAGCTCCTTGAACTCGGTGAAGAGCTGGGCCGCCAGGGTCTTGTTGGGAGCGATGACCAGGGTCGGCCGCTGCACCTTCTCCACCACCGAGGCCATGGTGTAGGTCTTGCCCGAGCCGGTGACGCCAAGCAGGACTTGATGCTTGGTGCCGCTGTTGACGCCTCCTGCCAGCAGTTCGATGGCCTGGGGCTGGTCGCCGGAGGGGCTAAAGGAGGAGACAAGTTGAAAGGGCGTATCCATAGACACCGTGGGTTCGTTTTTGATGGACTCGTACAACCGTTCGATATGTTTATCCGAAACTTGCCGACACGGATGTCTCTGCTACCGGGCCACAGGAGATTGGACGTTTTACGACGCCATCCGTTTTTAAGAGGTCAGGAGAAAACGATGGTACCAGACCGGTGAGCAGATTGCCACCAAACAGCTCGAGCCGTTTCCGGCTGGCCACTGGCTGACAATCAACAGACATCTTCCCAAGAGATGCAGTCTTTCGGACAGTTTTTCATGGCCTCCCAGACGATATCTTCTGGATATTCCTGCAGGTCAACGACCTCAAAATAGCCCGTCGCCTCGTTGTAGCGGAAGATTTCCGGGGCAATCTCGCTGCAGCCCATACATTTGCTGCAGCGTCCGATATCGATAACCAGTATGCGTCTCATCTTCATCCTGTTGTGGCTGATTGTTCGTCACATCGACCCGAGAGTGCAGTCCCGCCAGTCATCGACCGCTGGCGGACACCAGGCACGACAATGTAGGGAGGGCACACATGGGTGTTGACACTAATGATAATTGTTACTATCAATAGCTCACTGTCAACGGTGCAGGGAGGCGGAAGTGTTCTTGTCATCGGTCCCCAACTCCATTACTATACCATGGCGAAAATTTCCAAAGGTATCTCTGCGTGGACATGAGGCCTCGACGGGTTGAGGCAAAGAGACGATCTCGGGGCTGAGCCCAGCGGTCCCGCCGGCACCCGCCAGGTACGGGAGGCCACCGCCCCATCTTCTTTGTCACTGGCCTGCCGGAAATTCGCCCAAGCCTGGAGAGACCAGCAGAGCTGGACCATAGAGCCAAGGCCACAACGATGACACCGCTAGCTGTCATGAAACTCCTCGGCGCGGTAACAGCGCTTTTCGTGCTGACGAGTTTCGGATAAACCAGCATGGCTGGACCAGGTAGCCTCAGCCACAACGAAACATGAAACTCCTTGGCGCGGTAACAGCGTTTTCCGTACTGACGAGTTTCAGATAAACAATCAACACCCAACGTTTTACAGAGCAATCTGTAACTGGAGTCATTATGAACAATATCGAACTGGCAAAAGGGATTTACTGGGTCGGCGCTGTCGATTGGGATATCCGTGATTTTCACGGATATTCCACCAAACGGGGTACGACCTACAACGCTTTTCTCATCATCGACGAGAAGGTGACTCTGATCGATGCCGTCAAGGACTCCCATCTCGACGACCTGATGCGGCACATCCGCAACATCATTGATCCGGCCAAGATCGACTATATCGTGGTCAACCATGTGGAGATGGATCACTCCGGTTCCCTGCCGAAGGTGATGGAGATGATCAAGCCGGAAAAACTGATCTGCTCGCCCATGGGCAAGAACGCCATCGTCGACCATTTCCATCGGCCGGACTGGCCGTTTGAGGTGGTGAAAACCGGCAGTGAGATCTCCCTTGGCCAACGCACCCTCCAGTTCATCGAGACCCGGATGCTGCATTGGCCCGATTCGATGTTCACCTATGTCAAGGAAGACGGCATCCTCTTCTCCAACGACGCCTTCGGCCAGCACTACGCCACCAGCGAGCGTTTCGACGACGAGGTGCCCCTGCCCGAGGTGATGAACCAGTGCGCCAAATATTACGCCAACATCCTCTATCTCTACTCGCCGCTGGTCCAGAAACTGTTCGCCACCCTGCCTTCACTCAATCTCGACATCAAGATTCTCGCCCCCGATCACGGAGTGATCTGGCGTCGCCATATCGATCTGATCCTCGAGGCCTACCAGCGGTGGTGCAGTGGTCAATGCGGCGAGAAGGCGCTGGTCATCTACGAGTCCATGTGGCATTCGACCGAAAGCATGGCCCACGCGGTCGCCGCCGGCCTGGAGGAGAGCGGGGTCTCCACCGAGTTGATCAACCTCAAGGTCAACCACCGCAGCGACGTGATGACCAGGGTGCTGGAGGCCAAGGCGATCGTGCTCGGCAGCTCGACCCTCAACAATGGCCTGCTGCCCAACATGGCCGGCTTTCTCGAGTATATGCGCGGCTTGAAACCGATCAACAAGCTGGGGGCGGCCTTTGGCTCCTTTGGCTGGAGCGGCGAATCCCTCAAGCTGCTCAATACCCTGCTCGAGGGCATGAAGATCGAGGTCATAGAAGACGGCCTGCGCCATAAATATGTGCCGACGGCCGAGGCGCTCGCCCAGTGCACGGCCATGGGCCGACGGATCGGCGAGGCGGTCAAGGCCAGCAACGGCTGAAAAGCAACACGACAACTTCACCCGGGACGAAGGGATGGCAAAAATCGCCCAGCATAAGGTGCTGGTGGCCGGCAACGCGTTTGGCAACTGCCGCGACCAGGTTCTGCGTTTTTTCGATCGCACCTCTCTGGTGAGGTACGACACGATCCAGGTCATTGACGAGCAATGCTGCAGTGGCCTGGATGCGGACTTTGCCGTCAAGGTCGAGGCGGCCGAGCGGAAAAACCGGGAGACGCTCAAAGGTCTGATCAGGGAATTGCAGCAGACCGGGGCTAGGACCATCGAGGACCTGGAACGCATCGAACTCGGCTATCCCAGCAAGGTCCTGCATGTGATCAGTCACCTGCTCGACGGCTTTATCGGTATCGACTCTCACTTCTACAACCTGATCACCGACAGCCACTGGCTGGAGAAAGAGGTTGCCCGGGAGATTGCCGAGGATCCCGGCAGATACTGGCTGATCCATCTCGACTGCTACTCGGATATCCCGGAAAAAGTCGGCGTCTTCCATCTCTGACGCTTCCCCGGTCTGCGCCCCACGCCGGGTGGGTATCGATCACAAGAGCGGTTGTGGACACAGGAGGTGATATGATCAACTGGAAGTCGATTTTTGACCAACATGACGAAATCGACCCAACGGCGGCCAAAAGCCTGTTCGAATCCCGGCCGGCCGGTGACATGCTCTTTCTCGATGTCCGCCAGCCCCAGGAATATGCGGAAGCGCATATTCCCGGGGCCCGGCTGATCCCGCTCGCCGAACTGGCCGAGCGACTCGGCGAACTGGAGCCGGAGCGGCAGACCATCGTCTACTGCCGCAGCGGGGTACGCAGCAAGTCGGCCTGTCAGATCCTTCGATCCGCGGGTTTTGCCAATATTCTCAACATGACCGGCGGCATCAGCGCCTGGCACGGCCACCGGGCCGGCGGCCCGGAGGAGATGGGGCTCGAGCTGTTTATCGCCGGCGATTACGACTCGGCCATCGAGATGGCCCTGGCCATGGAGGCGGGGCTGCAACAGGTGTATCTACGCCTCGCCGACCTCGCCAACACCCCGGAAAATCAGCAGTTATTGCGCCATATGGCCCGGCTTGAAGATGGCCACATGGCCAGACTGCGCCAACGTTACCCGACCCTGGCCGACAGCCTGGCCCCAACAGCGACCGTCGCCGAAGGTGGCCTGGCGGTCGACACCTTCATCGACACGTTCGCCGGACGACTGGCCAATATCTCGGACATTCTCCATGTCGGTATGCTGCTCGAGGCCCAGGCCTATGATCTCTACCGCCGCCTCGCCGTCAGGGAAAAGGATGCCGCTTTGCGCCAGTTTTATCTGGAGATGGCCGCTGAAGAGCAGGTCCATCTCAAACACCTGGCCCGGGAACTCGAGCGGCGTCTCGGTTAATCGACCACGATAGCGGTACCACCAGCAGCGGGCTGCGACCCCTGTTTTACCTGTTGGTGTTGCGCCAGAGGTGCGGCAAATTGTCGTTTGCGACCGAGGCGGAGTAGATCGGATTTTTTACGAGTCCAGCAGTGTTGATGGACTCGTAAAAACCTCGAGTGTGCATACAAGATGGCTAAGTACAAAAGCCTGATATACAAGGCGCAGTGGTGTCGGCCAAGCACAGGCGTACATGTGGTACGCCGAGCAGTGGCCGATCCCGCTGCAACGCAGGAGATCGGGCTTTTTACGACGCCTGCAGTGTTGGACGGCTCAGAAAATCATATCGGTGCCATGAAGGTTGTCACCAAAGGAGGAGGTATGCGTATTTTTCCCTACACCGCCCGGGATCTGTACAACTGGCTCGCCAACCGGGACAATATCCTGCTGCTCGATGTCCGTAACGGTAAGGATTTCACCAGGTTTCCCGTGGAAGGGCCCTATCCGTTTTCGATGATGAACATCTCGTACTTCGATTTCATGGAGATCGAGGAAGAGTCCGTGGCCAGGCTGCCGGCGGGTACGCCAGTCCGGGTGGTCTGCGCCAGCGAGGGTTCCGCCAAATTCGTCGCCGAAATCCTGGCCAACAACGGCTTTGACGATGTCGGCTACCTCGAGGGCGGCATCAAGTCCTGGGGCAATCTGCTGGTCCCGGTGCAGTTGACCGGACAGGATGAGCCGTTTCAACTCTACCAGTTTATCCGGCCCGGCAAGGCCTCCTGCAGCTACGGCCTGGCCTTTGCCGGTGAGCTGATGCTCTTCGACCCGTCTCGGGCGATCGAGGTCTATCAGGACTTTGCCAGGCAAAAGAAACTACGGCTGATCAGAACCTGCGAGACCCATCTGCAGGCCGACTATATCGCCGGCAGCCGGCTTCTGGTGGAGACCACCGGTTGCGAAATGGTGGCCAATGCCCACGACTTCGCCGGAGCGAAAATCAACTACACTCCATTGCAGGATGGTCAGACCCTGCCGTTCTCCGGTGCCGGCCCGGAAGTTACGGTGATGTTCAGCCCCGGCCACACCCCCGGCTCGACCTCGTACCTGATCGATAACCGGTATCTTATCAGCGGCGATACGGTCTTTCTGCAGTCGGTGGGCCGCCCCGATCTCGGTGGCAAGGTGGATGAATGGTCGGAGACCCTCTTCAACACCCTGCAACGCGTTCAACAGCTCGATCGCGGGTTGCTGGTCCTGCCCGGCCATTATACCAGCTGGCAGGAGGCCAACAGCGGCCTGGTCTTTGCGGCCACGCTCGGTGAAGCCATTGACCACAATCGGGCCATCTATGCCATCGACAATCCCAAAGATTTTCTGGCCTTTATCAAGGCCAACATGCGTGAACAGCCCAAGGAATACGCGGTCATCAGAAGGATCAACGCCAATCTCGAACAGGTGGATGATGACAAGGCCGAAGAGCTGGATCTCGGCAAAAACGAATGCGCGGCCTCTGCCCGGAAGGGCCAGGGCTGAAGGTCAGGTTTTCTGCAATCGCGGTAAAGGGGCGCCTCGACGCAAAGAAAACGAAGAGAGGGCCGGTCGAAAACTATCGACCGGCCCTCTCTTGTACCTTACAGGCTGAATGGTAATCGTTCACCGGTGATACCGGGAATGTTCCGTAACCCGGATCTGTAAACGTTTAGCCAGTACTCCAGATTCGTTCAAGCGGGCCGTTGCCCAAGAGTTTGCTCTGTGAAGAGGCCTGATCGGACGAAAATGGGGTGCTGGTGAACGTTTACGGCTGAATGATTCCCGACAGCCAGCAGCACCCGCTCTGGCCGGGACAGCAGGCAGCGCTGTCCCGGCCATTCTGCTCAGAAGCGAAAATCTTACTTGAAATAGCGGTTGAGCAGGCCGGCAAAGGCTTGACCATGCCGCGCCTCGTCCTTACACATCTCATGCACGGTGTCATGGATGGCGTCGAGGTTGAGCTGCTTGGCCCGGGTGGCCAGCTCTTTTTTACCGGCACAGGCGCCATGCTCGGCCGCGACCCGGGCTTCGAGATTGGCCTTGGTGTCAGCGACAACGACCTCGCCCAGCAGTTCGGCAAACTTCGAAGCGTGCTCGGCCTCTTCCCAGGCGATCCGCTTGTAGGCCTCGGCGACCTCGGGGAACCCCTCACGGTCAGCCTGACGGGCCATGGCCAGATACATGCCGACCTCGGTACATTCACCGGTAAAGTTCATCTTCAGACCTTCGATGATCTCGGCATCGACATCCTTGGCAACACCGATCACATGCTGGTCGGCCCAGGCCATGGTCCCCTCGGCCTGGAGGTTGAACTTGCTGGCCGGAGCGCCACACTGCGGACAGTTGGCCGGCGGAGCGGAACCTTCGTGAACATAGCCGCAAATCGTACATACATATTTCTGCATCGGTAACACCTCCACAATCGTTATTATTTATTATTGATAATCATTACTGCTCAGTTGACGGGCAAATTACCTAATCCCGATCTTCTTTGCAACAGTTTTTTTTCTTTGTACATTGAACCGGCTGTGCTGGTTCATAACGACATGAAAATACGAGGAGAGTCGTCAGATGCGGATATATGCGGATTACGATGAAGAGCCCGAGGACCATTTCCTGCCGCTGTCGGCCACGGTCTATCAGGAAATGTACGATATCGAGCTGACTGACTTCGCTGACGACCTCTCGTATTATACCGCCCATCTCCCCTCCGGGGCCGATATTCTCGAACTGGGCTGCGGCAGCGGCAGACTGAGCCGGCTGCTGGTCGCCGCCGGTCACCGGCTGACCGGTATCGACTCCTCCCTGGCGATGCTGCGGGCGGCCCGGACCCGGCACACCCCGGCGACCCTGGTCTGTGCCGATATGCGCGCCCTGCCCTTTCGCCACGGATTTTCCGCCATCGTCATCGCCTACAACACGCTCAACCTGTTGACCGACAACCACGATGTCCACCGTTGCCTGACCAGTTGCCGGCACAACCTGTATCCGGGCGGGACGCTGTTGCTGCAGCTCCACCTGGCAGCCGACACCAGCCGTTACCACGACGGCGTCACCTTCCAGTTCCAGCTGTTCGATCACCCCACGGGTGGAAAAATCGTCAAGGAAACCCTGCGTACCCGCCGCGACCACCGCTCCTGCATCGAGTTGGAAGAGCGATACAAGCTGCGACCGACTGGTGGCGCCGAGGCGGCCGTCAATTTTCGTCATATTCTCCACCTCAACGCCAACAGCCGGACCGCCTGGCTGGAGTTGATCCAGCAGGCCGGCTTTGCTCTCCAGTCCACCGCAACCGCCTACCAGCCGCATCGTCCTGAGGTGCCGGGCATGCTGCTCGTCCATGCCGTGCGGACCGACTCCGGCGGGGCCAGAGCGGGGGATGCATTTTTTTCGCTTCCTTGACCTAAATCAAACTTTCTGGAAGACTTCTAGGGTATCTTTTTTCTGAGTCATGGCATGGCGCTTCGTGGCACGCGCGCTTCCTGACTCGGGAAGGACCAGAAGACAAAAACAGCACCTTTTCACATCCGCATCAGCGGAACCATACCTGCTCAGGAGGACACTATGTTTTGTAATCAATGCGAACAGACCGCTCAGGGACAAGGCTGCACCAAGATCGGCGTGTGCGGCAAGAAGGATGACGTCGCCGCCCTGCAGGATCTGCTCACCTATGCGGTACAGGGACTTTCGCTTGTCGCGGTCGAGGGCCGCAAGGTCGGCGTTATCGACAATGCGGTGGACCGGTTCACCGCCGAGGCCATCTTCGCCTGTCTCACCAACGTCGACTTCGACCCGGCCCGTTTCCAGAACTGGATCAGCACCACCGTCACCTTGCGTGAAGGACTGAAAAAAAAGGTCAAGGCAGCTGGCGGCAATGTCGACTTTGCCGTGCCCCAGGCCTCTTACACCCCGGCTGCGACCATCGCCGACCTCGAGGAACAGGGCCGCAAACTCGATTTCATCAACAGCCTCGACAGTAACGAGGATCTCCGCTCGCTCAAACAGATCGCCCTCTACGGCATCCGTGGTCTGGCCGCCTATACCGATCACGCGGCCATCCTCGGCCAGGAGGACGACAGCGTCTTCGCCTATATTCACGAGGCGATGGCCGAATTCACCCGCCAGGGCCAGGACCTCAACAGCCTGGTCGGTCTGGTCTTGAAATGCGGTGAGGTCAATCTCAAGGCCATGGAACTGCTCGACGCCGGCAATACCGGCACCTACGGCCATCCGGTTCCCACCCCGGTGCCGCTTGGCCACAAAAAGGGCAAGGCCATCCTCGTCACCGGCCACGACCTGCATGATCTGGAACTGCTGCTCAAGCAGACCGAGGGCAAGGGCATCACCATCTACACCCACGGCGAAATGCTGCCCTGTCACGGCTATCCGGAACTGAAAAAATACAGTCACTTCTACGGTCACTACGGCACCGCCTGGCAGAACCAGGCCAAAGAGTTCCCGGCCTTCCCCGGATCGATCCTCTTTACCACCAACTGCCTGCAGAAGCCGGCCGAGACCTACAAGGCCAACGTCTTCACCACCGGCCTGGTCGGCTGGCCCGATGTCGCTCATATCGGTGACAACAAGGACTTCACCCCAGTCATCGAGCGGGCCCTGGCCCTGGACGGTTTTGCCGACGATCTCGACAAGGGCACCGTCCTCACCGGTTTTGCCCGCAATACCGTGCTCGGCGTCGCCGACAAGGTGATCGAGGCAGTGAAGGCCAAGGCGATCCGCCACTTTTTCCTGGTCGGCGGCTGCGACGGCGCCAAACCCGGGCGTAACTATTATACCGAGTTCGTCGAGCAGGTACCGGCAGACTGCATGGTGCTGACCCTGGCCTGCGGTAAATTCCGCTTCTTCGACAAACAGCTTGGCGATATCGGCGGCATCCCCCGTCTGCTCGACGTCGGCCAGTGCAACGATGCCTATTCCGCCATCCAGATCGCCGTGGCCCTGGCCGGCGCCTTTGACTGCGGAGTCAACGATCTGCCGCTGTCCATGGTATTGTCCTGGTACGAGCAGAAGGCGGTGGTCATTCTGCTGACCCTCCTGCACCTCGGCATCAAGGACATCCGCCTCGGACCCTCGCTGCCGGCCTTCATCACGCCCAACGTGCTCAATGTCCTGGTGGAGAACTTTGCCATCAAACCGATTGCCGCCACTCCGGCCGAAGACCTCAAGACCATTCTCGGCTGATGAAATACGGAATACGGTAATCGAATAACTGCTCCGGCAGGGCGTCCGCAAGGCGCTCTGCCGGCGTCTTTTTCCGTCCGCACCTGTTCACCTTCTCCCATGGCCCATCAACAGTTTAGCCTGGTCCCCGATTTCCGGGCTGCGACCCTCACTGTCGACCATCTCAAACAACTCACAGAAATTCTACAGAGTTTTCACATCAGCTCCCTGCAGATAACGGGATCGGGTCGACTGCGGGTCGCCGGGATCGACCACCGTCTTCTCCACTCACTGAGCCAGGCGCTGCAGCCACTGACCACCCCCGTCACCGCCAGCTGGTTGACCAGTCTGCAGGCCTGTCCGGGCCAGGCGGGCTGTCGTCACGGCTGTGGCGACGGAGCCGCCCTCGCCGCCCGGATCGAGGCCATCGAGCCGGAGACTGCCCTGCCTGCCAAAATCAAGATCGGTATCGCCGGTTGCCCCAGATGCTGCACCGAGCCCCTGGTCCGGGATATCGGCGTCATCGCCACCCCCCGGGGCTGGAAGCTCTGTTTTGGCGGCAACGGTGGCGGCAGACCGCGGATCGCCGATACGATAGGCACCGGGCTGAGCGAGGACCAGGTGATCGCACTGCTCCGCAGATGTCTGGAAATTTACGGCAGAAACAGCCGACCGGGAATGCGCACCGCCCGCTTTCTCGAGTCTTTCGGCCTCGAACGGTTCCGGCAGATGCTCCGTGGCCCGAACGACCCAAAAGAGCGTGGCAGCGGCACGCCCCCTGAGGGAATGAATTCCGCTCGTCTTGACCCAGATCAAGGAAATTCTCCCGGAACCTGATACTATTGATTGACAATGACCGGGGAAGGCCTCGATGCCGCCCCGCTGAACCACAGCATCTGCCAAACGATGAGCAGCCCGGAGGTTGACCATGAAAAGTATGCGCAAGATTATCAAAATAGACGAAGAACTCTGTGACGGCTGCGGGCTCTGTGTGCCCGATTGCGCCGAGGGTTCCTTAAAAGTCGTCGACGGCAAGGTCCGACTGATGGCCGACAACCTCTGTGACGGCCTGGGCGCCTGCCTGGGCGCCTGCCCCAAGGGAGCATTGCAGATTATCGAGCGGGAGGCGGATGCCTTCGATGAGGAGGCGGTGGAAAAATACCTGGCCCGGGAACAGCAGCAGGCCGCGACCGCAAAAACAGAAGAGAGCATGGCCTGCGGCTGCGCCTCCAGCCACCTGCAGACGCTCAGCCCCATCAGCGCCTGCCAGTCGGCCAACATGCCCCAGAGCACCGCGAGCGACAACGACCCCTCGATGCTGGGCCACTGGCCGATCCAGATCCGCCTGGTGCCGCCCACCGCACCGTTTCTCCAGCAGGCCGACCTGCTGATCGCCGCCGACTGTACCGCCGTCGCCAGTCGTAATTTTCAGGAGAAGTACCTGCCAGGCAAGGTGGTGATGATGGGTTGCCCGAAATTCGACGATGCCGAGATGTATGTCGACAGGTTTGCCGAGATCCTCAAAAACTGCCAGCTGAAAAGCGTCACCATACTGATCATGGAGGTTCCCTGCTGCTCGGCCATGACCGTGATCCTGCGTCGGGCCGTGGAGAAGGCCGGGGTGAGTGTTCCTGTCGACCAGATCACCATCTCCGTCCGCGGTGAGGAGCTCTCCCGGAAAGCATGGTAACTGGCCGGACTCCCTGACACCACCGGTCCGGTGACATCTGCCCCTAACCAGCATGGCTGGACCAGGTAGCCTCAGCCACAACGAACCATGAAACTCCTCGGCACGGTAACCGAGCTTTCCGCACTGACGAGTTTCATATAAACCAGCATGGCTGGACCAGATAGCCTCAGCCACAACAAACGATGAAACTCCCCGGTGCGGCAACAGAGCTTTTCGCACTGGCGATTTTCGGATAAACCGGCGGTCGTTTTACCGCCAGGCCATGATCGGGATCGCCGAAATCGAGTTTTTCGGCGATCCTTCGATGATCCTGTTCGAATAGGTCAGATAGATCAGACAGTTGCGCTTCTTGTCATAAAATCGTACGACCTGCAGGGTCTTGAACAGCAGGGAGGTGGATTTCTGAAAGACCTGCTGGCCATCGTCCCGACCCGACTTCACCCGATCCGGCAAGACGATCGGCCCGGTCTGACGGCAGGCCAGCGAGGCGTCCGAGGTATCTTCCGCCAGGCCCATCGAGCCGCTGATCCCTCCGGTTTTGGCTCGACTCAGATAACAGGTCGCCCCGGCGATATCCGGATCATCGAAGGCCTCGACCACGATCTTATCGTTGGCCCCGAGGAATTTGAACTTGGTTCGCACCTCTCCCACCATTTCCGCTGAGGCCAAATTCGCCAGAACAAGCACCAGCGCTACCGTCAACGCCACCCCCGGCAACCCTGCCCATTTTGTCGCCATCACCACACGCTCCTTTACTGATTGGTGTTCCAGAAAAGACTCCGGTTGAACTCTTGGAGCCAATAGGCTATTTTGCCACACGAAAAACGATGTCCCCGTCCTTTCCACCAGGCCCGCAACCTCATGAAAATAACGGTGTACAAGTCGAGTCTCTGTCCACGCTGCCAGTTGGTGCGCCTCTACCTCGAACAGTTACGGAGCAGACAACCTGAGCTGGACATCGAATATATCGATGTGCTGACCTCGCCACGACAAACCTTCAACGCCGGAGTCCGCATGATTCCCGCCCTCGTTGCCGGCTCACATCGCCTCAGCGGGTTCCATCTCGGCTTCAAGGCCATCAGAGAGTTTATCGACACCATTTGCAGCGAGGAAAAAACAGCGGGCAGCACTCAACGGAATCCCACGTGAAACGACTCATCTTCAACGCCATCGGCCTGCTCGATCTTCTCGTCTGGGCTCTGGTCATTCTCTTTTTCTGCGGCAGCAGCCTGCTCTTTGGCGGCAATCTCCACTCTTCCTTCATCGGCGCCGCCGGTATCATCGTCGAGATGCTGCTGATCGGCATCGCCATCGAGCTGATCATCGAATGCCTGAAAAATGTCAAGGGTATCGGCACTATCACCGGTTTCATCACCAACGGACCGGAGACCCTCTGTCTTCTGGTGGGGCTTGTGGCCGGCGATATCATCTTTGCCGCCTCGACCCCGCTCGGCTCAAACTTCATGAACCCGATCCTGCTCTTTTGCGCGGCGCTGATCAGTGGCCAGATCGTGGCGATCGGTAGAACCAATCCCCTCTACACCATCACCACCATCCTCATCACCGCCCTCTTTGCCGGCGCGTTCTTTATGCTGCCAGTACGCTTTTATCTGGCATGGTGTCTCGGTGCTGCCGGCTACGGCCTGCTGGCGTTTTACCAACGGCCGGCCGAAGCCCAGGCCGAGGAGCCGGAGGACCACCATATCAATCCGCGGGTCTGGCTGTTGCCGGCGGTCATCATCCTCACCGTGACCGGCTATTTTCTCGATGGCGTCGTCACCTTTGCGGCGACCAACTCCCATGCCCCCAAGGGGCTTATCGGCTTCCTGGTGCTCGCCACCTTGACCAGCTGGCCCGAATTCAAATCCTGCATCTCCCTGCTGTCCCGGCGCCGGCATCTCGCGGCAATTCTCAACATCACGGTTTCCAACATCACCAATATCTGGCTGGCCGCCACCGGTGTCCTGGCCTATCTGCTCAGCCGCTGACACCCCGCTGGCAGTCATCTGACGAGAAATCGCCCGCCCCCTCTTTCTTTCTTGCAATGCTGCAGGTCTTCACGATATCGTTGTGATTATCGGCAAAAGATGTCGACAAGAGACAGTACGCCCGGCCCGCCTGGAGATACCACCCCCCAGGCCTCTTCCTTCAATCCCGCAGCGAGTAACCATCCCATGGAGAAAGGTTATAAGCGTAAAACCATCTTCATAAAAAAACGGCTGCAAGGCCGACTCATTCTCAGTGCCTCTCTGTTCTTCTGTGGCAGCATCCTGCTCTGCCTGACAGGGTGGCGGGCCCTGTCGTCAGCCGGTTCCGCCCCGGTCGGGGAACAAGGAACCATCGGCTGGGTCATTCTCGCCCTCTGCGGCGTGGCCCTGGTCATCAGCTCTGTGCTCCTGTCCCAGCCGATCGCCGGCCCACTCTACCGCTTCGAACGGGTCCTGGACCATATGAACAACGGTAATCTCACCAGTCGTATCCAGCTGCGGCAAAAAGATGAAGGTCGGGAGCTTGCCACGAAAATCAACACCTTCAACGCCACCCTCACCCATGCCATCGACACCCTCGATCGCAGCACCGCCGCACTCGACGTGCTGCTGAGCCAGGTCGAATCACGCCTGCTGGTTAACGAGGAAAATGAACAGCTCGCCAGCCTTTTCTGGTCGATGCGAGAGCACAACCGCAGACTGCGGGAGGCCTTTTCCCCCTACCATACCAACGGTCGGCGACAATAACCCGCGGCTCGTGTCCTGTCATGGTTCATCTGTCGCATCTCGCTTGCCCTCTTGGTTTCCCGGCTCGTCACTCCTTCGCGTACAGAGTGCTGCTCTGCGCCCTCAGTGGTGCCTTGCAGGAAATCAACATTGAGAGGCGATAATGCAACTTCTGAGATGTGACATGACTTTAGCGCAAAAAGCCCTGCTCTTCGAGATAGAGTAGAACCTCCTGGGCCGCTTCGGCAGGGGTCATGCTGGTGGTGTCGATGGTCAGCTCCGGGTCTGACGGGGGAATGTAGGGGTCGTTCACCCCGGTGAAACCCGTCACCCTGCCCGCCCGGGCCTTGGCATAGAGCCCCTTGCGGTCCCGCTGCTCACACACCTCCAGCGGGGTCGCCATATACACCTCGATATAGCCGCCACAGCCACTGATCAGCTCACGGTTGGCCTGGCGCGACTCTTCATAGGGGGCGATGGGCGCACAGATGGCAATCCCGCCGTTTTTCGTTATCTCACTGGCGACAAAGCCGATTCTGGTAATGTTGAGATTACGGTGTTCCTTGGTGAAGTTGAGCTCGCTCGACAGGTTCTTACGGACAATGTCACCATCGAGCAGGGTGACCGGCCGGGTGCGCATCTCGAGAAACTTGATGAGCAGGACCCGGGCCAGGGTCGACTTGCCCGAGCCGGAAAGACCGGTGATGAAAACAGTGAATCCCTGGCGGGAACGGGGAGGATAGGTCCGCTTCAGTTCCGCCACCACCTCGGGGTAGGAAAACCATTCGGGAATATCGAGATCATACTCGAGGCGACGCTTCAGTTCGGCCGAGGAGATCTCTTTGACCACCATGTCTCCCTTGACCTCTGCGGCCGGCAGGTACTGTGCCTTGTCCTCCACATAGACCATCTTCATCGCCGGGATCATCGCAATTCCCGTTTCCTTGGCAAACTCGGCCACCAGTTCCTGGGCGGCATGACGCGGATAGAAAAGGCGGTGGGCATCACCGTTGCCTGAAGTGGCAAAGGGATCGCCATGATCATCGGCGACCAGGAAGTGACTGCAGCCGTAATTCCGCTTGATGATGGCCTGCCAGAGCGCCTCCCTCGGGCCGGCCCAGCGTTCGGCCATCGGCAGCAGGCCGACCAGCACCATGTTTCTGGGAAATTTCTGAGCAATCTGCTGATAGCAGCGGACATGGGTATAGTGGTCGAGGTTGCCAAACTGGCCAAGACTCACCACCGGTTGCAGAAAGACGTTCGCCCCCGCCTCACGGGCCGCCTGCAGCACCATCTCCCGGTGGGCACAGTGGAGATACTCCCTGGTATGGAAGCCGATGATATTGCGCCAGCCGTTCAAGGCAAACAGCCTGTGGGTATCGGCAGGGGTTCTGCGCAGTTCCTTGAAGTCGTAGTGTATCGGCAGGTTCAGCCCCTCAAGGCTGCCGCTCACATACCAGTTTTTGACCTCCGAGTAGAGTTGCTGTACCCCGGGATGTATCTTCGGGTCGTCGGTGCCGTAGATCTTCCGGGCCTCGTACCGCTTGTCCGGCTGCCAGACATCGCCCACCGTCAGGATCGCCAGCAGAAACCCCTCCTGGTCGTTGAGAGCGAGCTGTTGCCCCCGGGAAACGGCAGTGGCGACGTCCTCATCGACATCGAGGCAGACCGGCATCGGCCACGGGGTGCCATCCGCTAACCGCATGGTATCGAGAACGTGAAGATAATCCTCCTGGTCGAGGTACCCCGACAGGGGATAGAAGGCTCGATTGAGCAGCAATTCCAGATCGCAGAGTTGACGATGGCTCAGATCCACGCCAAGACATCCCTGCGCTTCGTGTTTCAACTGTTCACCGTAACGGAAGTGAACCAGCAGACTCTCAGAATACTCCTGTACGGACGGACGCGACAAACTCACCGAAGAACCTCTTCATCGTTGGAATCATTTGATTTAAAAAAATTATTGAGGCGTCGAGGCCACTATACAAAACCGGCGGCATCTTGTCAGCAAAAAGCTCTGCCACCCGACCAGCATGGCTGGACCAGGTAGCCTCAGCCATAACGAAACATGAAACTCCTCGGCGCGGTAACAAAACTTTCCGTACCGATGAGTTTCAGATAAAAGTCCACCACCTTTTGCCGGCGGGCAAGATGGCCGCAATCGTCATTTCAAGGCCGACGATTCAGGGCGCTGAGCACCGCCTTGATCGAGGCGACAATAATATCGGTATCGACGCCCACCCCCCAGCTCTTTACCCCGACGGAGTTTTCAATTTCGATGTACGCGGCGGCTCTGGCGGCCGAGCCACCGTTCAGGGCATGTTCATGATAACTGCATAACCTGAATTCACCGACGATGTCGTTCTTCATCCCCTCGCAAAACGCATCGAGAGGCCCGTTCCCCTGGCCGTTGATGTTCCGGATCTCCTCACCCACGCGAACCTCCGCCTCGACCAGGGCAGAAGAGAGCTTCTCCGAATCATCGATATGGCGTTTGATAACGTTGAAGCTTTTCAATGAATAGGGCTTTTTCATCGTCAGATAGGTCTCTTCAAAGGCCGCATTGATCTCCCGCGGCAACAGCTCCCGGCCCACCTTGTCGGTCAGCCGCTGGACCACCGCTCCAAACTCGGGATGCATGCCCTTGGGCATCTTGAAACCAAACTCCTTGTCCATGACATAGGCGACCCCGCCCTTGCCTGACTGGCTGTTGATGCGGATAATCGACTCGTAGGTTCGACCGACATCGGTTGGATCAATGGGCAGATACGGCACCTCCCAGACCCCGGAATCGGTCAGTTCGTAGGCGGTCATCCCCTTGTTGATCGCATCCTGATGCGAACCGGAGAAGGCGGTGTAGACCAGGTCGCCGGCATAGGGATGACGTGGGTGGACCGGCAGGCGGCAGACCCGCTCATACACCTCGACCAGCCGGGTGATGTCGGCAAGGTCGAGTTTCGGGTCGACCCCATGGGTAAACATGTTGAGGGCCAGGGTCACCAGATCGACATTACCGGTACGCTCGCCGTTACCGAACAGGGTGCCCTCCACCCGCTCGCCGCCGGCCATCAGCGCCAGTTCGGTCGCCGCCACCGCACAGCCCCGGTCGTTATGGGCATGGAGGCTGATGATCACCGTCTCCCGGTTCTTCATGTGGCGGCAGAACCATTCGATCTGATCGGCGTAGATATTCGGCGTGGTCAGCTCGACTGTCGACGGCAGATTGATGATGAGCTTGTCATCGACGGTGGGCTCGAGCACATCCATCACCGCCTCGCAGATCTCGAGCGCGAACTCGAGCTCGGTGCCGGTAAAACTCTCAGGCGAATATTCGTAGCGGAATCTGGTCTCGGGATATTTCCGTTCTTCTTCTTTAAGCAACCTCGCTCCCGAGACGGCCAACGCGATGATCTCCTTGCGGCCCATCTGAAAAACGGTACGGCGCTGCAGGGTAGAGGTGGAGTTGTACAGATGAACGATCACCTCTCTGGCGCCGCGGATCGATTCATAGGTCTTGCGAATCAGCTGTTCACGGGCCTGGGTCAGCACCTGGATCACCACGTCTTCCGGTACCAGATCATCCTCGATCAAGGTGCGGATAAAGTCGAACTCGACCTGGGAAGCGGCGGGAAAACCGACCTCTATCTCCTGAAAACCGATTTCGATCAGCAGCCTGAACATCTCAAGCTTCTTCTGCAGGCTCATGGGCTGAATGAGCGCCTGGTTGCCATCGCGCAGATCAACACTGCACCAGGTCGGCGCAGAGGTGATGGTGTTGTTTGGCCAAACCCGTCGGGGCAGGTCGATTTTTGGAAACGGACGGTATTTCCGTACAGCTTCTGGGTTCATTTGTATTCTCCTCGATGGCCTGCCGCAACAGGCGTTACCGTTCTTGGCCAGCAGACAGGGACGCCCTGCCGGTCGCGCAAAAAAAAAGCCGCGGTCACAAGGACCGCGGCCAGTCGGGAAAATTGTCGATGAAAAACCGTACTATACCCCCCCTGCACGAGCCGCGGTGCGTAGCGATAGAGCGAGGAGTAGGGCGAGATGCAGGTTCTTCATTTTTTCCTGGTTGATATCCGTATAATTCACAGTATACTGGCAACTTTGCTGCCTGACTGGTAAACATAATCGTCTAAAAGAGAGATTGTCAAGCGTCTTTTTCACTGCCGCTGCCGAGACCTGCCGCAAAAGGCGCCACCGTCACTGGCATCGCCACGGGGAAAAGAGGGTTTGCCGCCAGCGCGACGATCCTTCTCTTGCATTTTGTTGACGGTTGACATCAGGAATATTGACTTATATATTCTGCTCTTCTGTCATCGGCAAGGAGGTGGGGAACGGGCGAGCATCCCCGATGAGCGGCGTCGCCTTCTGGCTCACGGGAAGGGGTTGCCAGGCACCGGGATATCGGCTGAAACCGGGGATCTCTCGGCAACGCCTTCAGCCCCGGACAGACAGCGGGCAGCAAGAAACAAACACTCTTACCAGGTAGCCTCAGCCACAACGAACCATGAAAATCGTCACCCCGGTAAAGGAATTTTCCGTGCTGGCGATTTTCGGATAAACCAGCATGGCTGGACCAGGTAACCTCAGCCACAACAAACGATGAAACTCCCCAGTGCGGCAACAGAGCTTTTCGCACTGGCGATTTTCGGATAAAACGCAAGACAGACAGCTTCAACCATGAATCGTCGGTCACTGCATAGCTGCACTATCGACACGTTTCACACGAGGAAAACGCAATGGCAAAAGTCACCGGAGCCCAGGCAATCGTTCAGTGCCTTCAGGAGGAAGGAGTAAAGACAATATTCGGTTATCCAGGAGGTGCCGTCATCGACCTGTATGACGCGCTGATGGATTCCGACATCCAGCACGTTCTGGTCCGTCACGAACAGGGAGCGGTCCATGCCGCCGATGCCTACAGCCGCACCACCGGCGAGGTCGGGGTGGCCCTTCTGACCTCAGGCCCCGGCGCGACCAATGGCGTGACCGGTATCGCCACGGCCTACATGGACTCGATTCCCCTGGTGATCCTGACCGGTCAGGTGCCCAGACACCTCATCGGCAACGACGCTTTTCAGGAGGTGGATATCGTCGGTATCACCCGGCCATGTACCAAGCACAACTACCTGGTCAGCGAGAAGGATGAACTGGTCAGCATCCTGCGCGAGGCCTTCTATATCGCCCGCACCGGCCGTCCCGGTCCGGTCCTGGTCGACCTGCCCAAGGACCTGGTGGCCAATCTGACCACCTACCCCGAGAAAACGCCGATCAGAATGCAGAGCTATCAACCGACCTACGAACCGCATATCGGCCAGATCGGCAAGGCCTGCAAACTCATCATGAAGGCGCGCAAACCGGTCCTGTACGTGGGCGGCGGGGTCATTCTTTCCAATGGCGGCCAGGAGCTGACCGAGTTGGCCAAAAAACTGAATATCCCGGTCACCATGACCCTGATGGGACTCGGCAGTTTCCCCGGGACCCACGAACTCTCCCTGGGGATGCTCGGCATGCACGGCTCCTATACCGCCAACATGGCGGTCGCCCAGTGCGACCTGCTGATTGCGGTCGGCGCCCGTTTCGACGATCGGGTGACCGGTAAGCTCGATGAGTTCGCCACCAACGCCAAGATCATCCATATCGATATCGACCCCACCTCGATCAGTAAGAACGTCCAGGTCGACATACCGATTGTCGCCGACTGTCGCCACGCCCTCAAGGCCATGAACAAATGGTTCGACACCGAAGACACCTTCAGCATAGCCGAGGAGGCGGCCCGTCACGAACCATGGTTCAACACCATCATGGAATGGACCAAAAAGCATCCCATGACCTACAAAGACGATGAGAATATCATCAAACCCCAGTACGTGGTCGAGGTCCTCGACAGGCTGACCCGCGGAGAGGCGATCATCACCACCGAAGTGGGGCAGAACCAGATGTGGGCGGCCCAGTTTTATCGCTTCAACCAACCGCGCCACTTCGTCACCTCGGGCGGGTTGGGAACCATGGGCTTCGGTCTGCCGGCGGCCATTGGCGCCCAGATGGCCTTCCCGCAAAAGACCGTCATCGACATAGCCGGCGATGGCTCCATTCAGATGAATATCCAGGAACTGGCCACCGCCAAACAGCAGGGATTGCCGATCAAGGTCGCCATTCTCAACAACAACTATCTCGGTATGGTCCGACAGTGGCAGGAACTGTTCTACGACAAGCGCTACGCCGCTACCGCGATGGAAGTCGTTCCCGACTTTGTGACCCTGGCCCAGGCCTATGGTGCCGTCGGTCTGCGGGCCACCAGAAAAAGTGAAGTCGAACCGGTGATCAAGGAGGCGCTGGCCACCGACAACGTGGTCATCATGGATTTCCAGATCAGCCGTGAAGAGGGCGTCTACCCCATGGTCCCGGCGGGCAAATCAGTCGCCGACATGCTGCTGGTCTAACCAGCATGGCCGAACCGGGTAGCCTCATCAGCCACAACGAACCATGAAACTCCTCGCCACGGTCACTCAGGCATCCGAGCTGGCGAGTTTCATATACAGCGGACATGCGTCACCGTCTTCCCACTGCTTCCAGCTACCGCCCGGCAACGCTCTGGGATACCGAGCGACCGGGGGAAGGGTTGCATGCCTGACGATGGCTGCTGTCAGGATTGGTTTAAATTCGTTACATTGCATAAGGTAACTTAATGGAAAGTCATACAATTTCAGTACTTCTGCGAAACAGGCCAGGCGTTCTCTCCCGGGTGACCGGGCTCTTTAGTGGCCGAGGCTACAACATTGAAAGTCTCTGCGTCGCCGAGACCCTCGACCCGGGCGTCTCCTGCCTGACCCTGGTGTCCCAGGGAGACGAACAGATCATCGAACAGATCACCAAGCAGCTGCATAAATTGATCGACGTGATCAAGGTCACCGACATCAGTGAAAAAGAGTATGTCGAAAGAGAGATGGCCCTGATCCGGGTCAAGGCCGAATCCCACACCCGGGCCGAGGTGCTGCGGGTCATCGATATCTTCCGTGGCAAGGTCATCGACGTCAGCGCCAGGAGTTACGCGGTCGAGGTAACCGGAACCGCATCGAAGATCCAGGCCGTGATCGACATCCTGCGCCCCATCGGCATCAAAGAGATTATCCGTACTGGCATCATCGCCATGGCCAGGGCCGACAAGAAAAAGTAGCTTCTGGCCGCACACCGTCTCCCAGGGATTCCGAATCGCTTTTGCCGCTGGTACGAGAAACGACGACGTCGGTGTCGCCGTTTCTCCCACCGTCGCCGAGTGTTGGGGCCCTCGAATCTGTAGAGAGGTTTTCCATGCTATCACCCCGGATACCCGTGGCCAGGGAAGGATACCCCTTCATCGGCTTTGCAGCCTTTGTCACAGTAGTCTTTGCGGCTCTTGCCCACGAACCGCTGGCCTGGATCGGTCTGCTGGTCACCACGTTCAGCCTCGCCTTCTTTCGTGATCCCGAGCGGTTCGTTCCCGCCGGCGATCATCTGGCGGTATCGCCGGCGGATGGCAAGATCATCGCTATCGACAAGGTGATGGATGAGGCGTTTACCGGAGAACAGGTGCACAAGGTATCGATTTTCATGAACGTGTTCAATGTCCATGTCAATCGGGCGCCAGCCGGCGGCACCGTCGAACGGATCATCTATCGGCCCGGCAGATTTTACGCAGCGGACAGTGCCAAAGGTGCGCTTCACAACGAGTACTGCGCCACGGTGCTGCTGACATCTTCTGGCCAGAGGCTGGCCTGTGTGCAGATTGCCGGACTCATCGCCCGCCGCATCGTCTGCTGGCTGGAGCCAGGTGACACACTCGAGCGTGGACGCCGCTTCGGCCTGATCCGCTTCGGCTCCCGGGTGGATCTCTACCTCCCGCTCAAAGCGCAATTGCTGGTACAGACCGGCCAGAAGGTGCGGGCCGGCGAAACAGTCATTGCCGACCTCGCCCAGCCGGCGAGGCCGGCCTGAACGAATCGGTATACCCCACGATATCCGCCAGTGCGAATCATCAGCGGCAAGGCCCGAGGGCGGCGACTGACCAGCCCACCCGGCCGAACACAGGATATTCGCCCGACCTCCGATCGGGCCAGGGAAGCGCTCTTTAGTATTCTCGGTTCTGTCGTCACTGACAGTCGGGTTCTCGACCTGTATGCCGGCACGGGGGCGCTCGGCCTGGAAGCGTTCAGCCGGGGAGCGGCCGAGGTCATCTTCGTCGACATGTGCCGTCAGGCCCTTGCCCTTATCCAGCGTAATATCGCAACCTGCACAGTTGCCGGTGACAGCTCACGGCTTGTGGTGTGGAGGTACGATCTGCGTAAAGGCTTACCCCCCGCCCTGACCGCCCAGGATGCGACCAACGCCTTCGACCTGATTTTCCTTGACCCACCCTACAGCCAGGGGTTATCTCTGAAAACACTGCAATATCTGAGTGATGGCCGTATTGTCGGCGACAATGGCCTCATTGTCGCCGAAGAACGGTCAAGCGAGTCCCTGCCGGAACGCTGTGGGGTGTTAGATCTTCATGACCATCGGGTCTACGGAGACAGCGGCTTCTGGTTCTATCGTTGTTCACAGCCATCATCTGCCTTCTGCAAGGAGCGTCAATGAGCATTCCACGACCGGCTCGGCCGACAATCGCAATCTACCCCGGCACCTTCGATCCGATCACCTACGGGCATATGGACATCATCCAGCGAGGTCTGAACCTCTTTGACAAGGTGATCGTGACTGTTGCCATCAATCCCGGCAAGAGTCCTCTGTTCAGCCTGGAAGAACGTATGGGGATGATCCGACAGTCCTTTGTCAACGAGGGGGACAGGGTCGAGGTGGATTCTGCCTCGGGGCTGCTGGTCGAATATGCCGTTTTACGACGCGCCACCGTTATCATCCGCGGTCTGAGGGCGGTTTCCGACTTCGATTACGAATTCCAGCTCGCCCTGATGAACAGAAAACTCGAGCGCCAGGTGGATTCCATTTTCCTGATGCCCGGGCTGAGATGGATCTTTATCAGCTCGACCATCATCCGTGATGCGGCCCGTCACGGCGGCAATGTCGACGACATGGTCCCTCCCCATGTGGCCAGGATGCTTGCTGACAAATTTGCCTGATGAGCCGGCCAACAGCCCCGTCGCAATCACCGTCACGGCACAGCCGCAGCCGACGCAGTCTCCTGGCGGTAACCCTCGTCGTCCTTGGCTATCCCCTGCTGCGGTTCATCGGGTTCAAGCTGCCGGTCAAACCCCGAAAAATCGAGATCAACACCGCTGTTCCCGCCAGCGGTGTTCTGGTGCAGACGGAGTTTCTCCTCTTTGACCGCAACGGCAAGACCTGGGCGCTGTCGCGTAAATGCACCCATCTTGGCTGTCGGGTCAATTACCATGAGGAGGGAAATTATATCGAATGCCCATGTCACCAATCACGTTTTTCACCAACAGGACAACTCAGCAATGGACCAGCCAAAAGCGATCTGCCGGTATACCAGGTGGAAAAGCGTGACACGGCCCCTTTCTATATCGTCACGCTCTGAGCGGAAATGAGGGTGGAACTGCGGCAGGTTCGGGCGGCGAGGTTGGCCAGCGATGGCATGGGGAGAAATTCCGGCCGGCAATGCAACGACCGGCATCGCGAGTGGACGGTATGAACCGGATCACCAGCACATCCTATCGGACGCTGACCAGGTTCCGCTGGGGCAGCTGGACCCTGGTCAGCCTGTACCTTTCCGTCGCCTCCGGGATAGTCGTCGCCCTGCAGTATGACCTGGCCAACCCCTACTATTCGGTGGTAGGGCTCGATCTGCTGGTGCCCTACGGCGCCTTTTTCCGCTCGGTCCACTTCTACAGCAGTCAGGCATTTTTTCTGCTAGGCTGCATCCATCTGCTCGCAGCCTACGCCAAGACAGAGGACTATTCCCGGCAGGACTGGCAAATGCTGGTGCTCAGCCTGGTTGCCGGCCTGCTCCTCCTCTTTACCGGCTACATCCTGCGAGCGGACAGCACCGGCTTTGCCGCCGGGATGATCGCCGAATCCATCATCAAGACCATCCCTCTTGCCGGCGACACGCTCAACGCCATGTTCTTTGCCATCTCCGACCAGGGATTACACAGGGTCTATGTGCACCACGTAATTACCCTGGATGCGTTGTGGCTGGTGCTGGTCTGGGGCCACCTGCGCAGATACCGGGTCAGGCTCTCTGAGCATCTGCCGTTCATCTGCCTCCTTCTCATGTTCTCTCTGGCGGTTTCCGCGCCTCTCGACCAGGAGCAGCCCGGCACAACCTATATCGCCGGGCCTTGGTTCTATCTGGGATTACAGGAAATGCTCCGCTATTTTCCGCCCCTTTTTGCCGGAGTGATCTGGCCCGCTTCATTTGTGGCCGCCCTGCTCTATGCCAAACAATGCCCCTCCCGCCGACCTCTTCTCTTGCGACTGATCTTCCTCTGGCTGTTGCTCTATGCCACGCTCTCGGTCATCGCCTGGCTACGTTAGCGTCCATCCGGAAATGATGTTTTTTCTCCTTCGAGGTGCTCTATAAGGCGTTTGATGTTTCGTTGTGGCTGGGGTAACCTGGTCCAGCTATGCTGGTTTATGGGAAACTCGCCAGCACGGAAAGCTCTCTTACCGGGCCGAAGCGTTTGATGTTTCGCCATGGCTGGGGTAACCTGGTCCAGCTATGCTGGATCGATCACCTCCCGCAGTCTGTGCACCTCTTTTTGCAACAGATCGCGCAAGGTGTAGATATCTGTACCATCCATTCTGGCATACTCCTCGGCAAACTCGACACACGATGCCGCCGCCAGTTCGATCTGTTCCTTCCTGTCACGGCTCTGCCGGGCTCGGTCTGCTGGCGCCGTTGGCACGCCAGCCGCTCCGCCATCTGCGCCCGTCTTCTTATCGCCACTGTTGACCGCACTGGCCAGCAACGCTCCTTGCCAGGCGAGAACCCGGCCAGAGGATGTGCACAATATTTCCAGGGCGGTGGCCTCCTTCTCGGCAGCTGCCCTTTCCAGTTCGGCCATCACCCCAAGCAGCAAGGGGCCTGACTCAGCGCTTTGGCCCAAACGATACTGACCGGTATTCCTGACGACGGTGCCAAGCAACTGCAGAAAATTTCTTTCAAGTGGCCGGTCGGACCAGCCTGATTGCTGCCGGTCGATCTCCGTCAACAGCTGCTGGATATGCTCTTCATCCGGCTCCGCCTCGAGACCACGGACCAGCTCACGGAGTCTGGCGACAGTATCCCCAACCGCCCCGTTACCCACCACAGGCGCATCATCATCCATCCGGGATTCGGGTGAGGGAACCGTCGTGGCTTCCGGCCCCTCCGCCCCCGTCACGGCACCGGCTCGTTCCTCGTCTGCGACAGTAAAAAGCTGCTCATCGGCAACGTCCAGGTCGAAGAGCCCATCCTGGGCGGAGACCTTTTGGGCAGCGGCCATCTCGAGTTCGTCCTCGAGGCTGAAAAAGGCATCGACATCATCGGCCACCTCGCCGGCTTCCGGGCGTGGGGTCAGGCCTTTTTCCTCTTCATCAGGCAAAGAGGTGAAGAGTTCGGCAAACTGCTCTTCCTCGTTCTCCGCCTCCTCGGCAGAACTCGTCTCGACATCTTCAAAGGCCATCTTGGGGGCAATGCCGACAACGCTTCCCTCCTCTGCCGCCGCCTCTACCGGTCCGGCCGGCGCCTCATCCGCCGCAAAGAGATCATCGAGACAGTCACCGACCTCCTCGGTCAGGGCTGTTTCAGCTTCGCTCTCTTCAGGGACAGCCCCGGCAAACGAACCGGTTTCACCGGTGTCGACCAGCGCCGGCGCGATGTCACCACCAATCACCGGCAATCGCTCTTCGCCCGAGTCATCGTCCGCTTCAGACTCGACATCGACCCCCTGCAACGCCGTCTCCCGATCAATGTCGAGCAGAGCCGGAACCTCGATATCGTCACTGGCAAAAAAAGGTTCATCGAGCGATTCGGGTTCGACAACCTGGTCACTGTCGGTATCGTCCTCTTGAGTATTTTCCGCGGAATCGGCAAGAGCTTCAGGTTCTTCCTCAGCAAAAAAGCTGGCAATGTGCGCTTCGACATCCAGCGGATTCTCCGTCTGCAACAATCTGGCCTCGACCTCTTCCTGAAAGCCGTGGGTACTCTCTTCCGGTAAATCGGCAAAGGCTGGCGTCACTGCACCACCTGTGAACGCCGGACCCTCGTCATCCTCCTCTTCTGCACAGGCAACCCGGGCGGGGACCTCGACCTCGGATGCCATTGGCCCATCGTCGGCCCGGGCAGTGGTCGCCGTTCCGGCTATAGTCGACCTGAGGGCATTGAATTTCTCTATCTCCGGCTTGAGGATCGCCGATTCCTCCCTGGCACTCAGCCCGGGAGATATCACCAGTTTTTCCAGCCCTTGATAAAAGGAAGGCAACAGGCGAAAGGCGTCGGCATGGGCGTTCGTCCTGTTTTTATCGATATAGGTGGCGAGCGTTGCCAGGCCCTGCAGAAAAACCATCTTGCACTTGCTGTCCGCATAAATTCGCTGAAGACGGGTCGTTTCTGCGCCCAGACTGAGCAGATCTTCCCGACTACTTTCCTCGCTTATGCCATAAACCATCGTCTTGAGGTTGTCCAACTGGTCATTGATCGGCTCGGACTCATGCCCAGTCTCAGCTCGTGCCGCAGCGGGCTCGCTTACGCCAGGTTCGCCGCCGAGAGTTTTTTTCAATCTTTCGAACCGCTGAACGTCCTGGAGTAACAGCTTCTTTCGATCCTCCGCGGTCAGATCGTCGGCGAGAACTATCCTCTCGAGGTTGTAATACATCGAGAGCAGAAGGCGAATACTGTTCGGATGGGCATCAGCCTTTTCCTGATAGATATATTTTCCGATCTTCTCCAGGGCCTGCAAGTAGACCATCTGGATTTTCTCGTCAGCCCAGATATCCTTTAAGTCGTTGATCTCCTCAATGAACTGAAGCAGCACCTCGTCGGTAATCTCCCAATCGATGGACAATACCAACGATTTCAACCTGGAGATAACGCTTTCCTCCCGGCCCAGGGCAAACAGATCGATATCACCACTGGCCAGCGAATCATCATACTCTTCGTCAGCGGCTGCGGTCAGGTCGTCGTCATACAGGCTATTCGTGTACTTTTCCACTGCAGCATCTCTCTAGAGTAATTTTTTCTGAATAGAAACGACTGTAGAAGATATAATTTTCTTCAACGTATTGGCCACATTGTATCCGGTAATGGCGCTCGCCTCGAAATAGGGGACTTTCAGCCGGCTGTTGAGATCCTTCTGCATCAACTCCGTGGGCATAATGGCCACGCCATGATCTTTCAGGTCGACCTTGTTGTATTGCATGACCAGGGGGAGAGTGAAAATCGACTCCTTGTATGACAGAAGATTCTCATGGAGCTGATTGAGTGACCGAATATTCTTCTCTCGCTGCTTCTCCATCGCATCAGCCACGAAAACAATGCCATCGACTCCCCGCAGAACCAGCTTACGGGTCGCGTTGTATTTCACCTGTCCCGGCACGGTATACAGCTGGATCTTGATACTGTAGCCCTTGATTTTTCCCATATCGAACGGCAGAAAATCAAAGAACAGGGTTCGATCGCCATGGGTCTTGAGGCTGACCATTTCCGAGACAATCTGTTTGCGGTATGTCCTGTTGATATATTCCAGATTGGTCGTCTTACCGCATCGGCCCGGCCCATAATAGACGATTTTAACCTGGACAACCTTATCCTTGAGATTGATAAAACTCACAATATAATCCTCCGCAATCTCCGCTGCAGGGTTCACTGACACCCCGTTGCCCGGGGCTCGAACACATCGTCAGATGAGCAGGCACCTCAGTGCCATATTTTTCTGATTTTCTCTATCGCATCAACGACATTCAACCGGAGGAATCCCAGGGAAATACCTTTGTCGAACATGGAGATCAGCAGCAATTCATCGTTTATCTTGCTGAAATGGATATTGGACTCCTGGCCCTTATGAAAGAGCAGAGAGAACTCCTGCTCACCGACGAGCTTGGCCATGGCGTCGACAGTCGCGAAATTTCCCGCCGCCAGGGCCGCGAAAGAGTAGACATCGTATCTGCTTTCACCGTTGTCCTTTACCGTTATAATATTGCCTGCCATATCTATAATGATGACACAATCGACTCCAAGGCTGATCAGTTTATCAGCCAATACCGTTTCTATCTGTTCGAGTTGTTCTTGATTGACAATCCCATAATTCATACGACTTACCTCATCACTGTTATAGACGTGGGTATCGGGTTACGGCATTTTCCTTGTTGTCGAAAGAGGCCTCTGTTCCACTCTCGGATCTCCGCGACCGACAGCAGCCGGACATCCTGTTCCATGCATACAGAGTCCGCGCAAACGATAACGTCGCCTGGAACATCGTCCCCACAAACGAGCATGGCTCGACCAGGCTGCCTCAGCCGCAACGAGCCATGAAACTCTTCGGCCCGGTAACAGAGTTTTCCGTACCAGGGAGTTTCGGATAAACGAGCACGGCTCGACCAGGCTGCCTCAGCCGCAACGAGCCATGAAACTTCCAGAGGCGGCGACAGTGCTTTTCACTCCAGGGAGTTTCCGATAAAGCAATCCCTTTTCTCTTGACACAACTCAAACAGACCAAGGGAGCAGGCAAAATATGCTGCAATGACTATACGATAGTTTGTATCCTATATGAAGGTTTTTTTAAATTTATCCCTATGTTGATACCACACGTTCACGGACGGCGGCCTTGAGCAAAGTGTCAAAACAAGTATTAGGGAAATTTTTTCATTTGGCAAGGCACCGACAGGTGACAGGAACATCGTCTGCTCAACCCGGGGTTCTCGTCCGGACGAATTGCCTGCAGCACCACCCCCGAGAACACATCTCATGCGAAAAAGTACGATTCCACCAATTGCGGCCGCCAGGCTTTTCTGCTATGAAGAGGCTGGAGGATTTACAGTGAACAAAGCAATGCGCAAATTTCCGAGATTATCACCAGGAATCTCGCTGATCGACAGCCACTGCCACCTGGATATGGATGCCTTTACCCCTGACTTTTCAGAGGTATTGACCAGGGCAAAAGAGCATGGCGTACACCGGATCATCACCATTGGTATTGACCTCGAAAGCTCGCAAAGGGCTATTGAGCTGTCACGCCGGCATGACTGCCTGTCTGCCACGGTCGGCGTGCATCCGCACGATGTCGAGCAGATGACAGACGACACCTACACCGCACTCGCCAGGTTAATCGCTGACAATCGGGACCTTGTCGTCGGCTACGGCGAGATTGGTCTGGATTACGTCAAACAGTATTCCTCGGCGGAAAGTCAGCGTCGCCATTTCGTGAACCAGCTCAATCTGGCGCACGAACTGGCGCTGCCAATCATCATCCATGACCGGCAGGCGCATGACGACGCCCTTCGCCTTATCAGACAAAGCGGTGGCGCCCCCGATGGCGGCGTGATGCACTGTTTTTCCGGCAACATCGATTTCGCCCGTCAGGTCATCGATCTCGGCCTGCTCGTCTCCTTCCCCGGCGTTGTCACCTACAGGAATGCCAGGGAAATCCAGGACGCCGCCGCAGCCATCCCACTGGAGTCGATGCTGGTGGAAACGGACGGGCCGTTTCTGGCCCCCCATCCGGTGCGAGGCAAACGCAATGAACCGGTCAACGTACTGTTCACTACGGCCTACATCGCCGAACTGCGTGGTATCTCCCTCGATGAGCTGGCCCGGCAGACCACCGACAACGCCTGCAGGCTGTTTGGGATTGATTCCGGCATAACGATCATGAACCAATGAGCATAACCGACAATATTCAATCAGTCCTTGCTGACATCGCCACCATAGCTGCAGGATGCGGCAGATCGGCCGACGACATTCAACTGGTCGCGGTTTCCAAACGCTTTCCCATCTCTGCCATTGAAGAGGCGATCCGGGCAGGGCACAGGGTTTTTGGCGAAAATTACATTCAGGAAGCGCAGGCGAAAATCGAGACGATTGGTGGCCAGGGTCGTTTCCATTTCATTGGCCATCTACAGAGCAACAAAGCAAAAATCGCCGCCCGCCTCTTCGATGTCGTCGAGACGGTGGACAGTCTGAAGCTGGCCCGGGCCCTGAGTAAACATCTGCAGGAACTGCAGCGCACCATGAGGGTGCTGCTGCAGGTGAATATCGGTGAAGACGAGAGAAAGTCCGGGGCCACTGCAGCCGCGGCAGAACATTTACTTTGCGATATACAGTTATTACCCAACATTGAGGTTGTTGGCCTGATGACGATGCCGCCATTCACCTCGAATCCGGAAGAGGCCAGACCCTATTTTCGAAATCTGCGGCAACTCGCCGAGCGTCTTGCGGCGAAGGGACTTTTTCGCCAAAATCAGAAAATCGAGCTGTCAATGGGCATGTCCCATGACTACCATGTCGCCATCCAGGAAGGGGCGACCATTGTCCGCGTCGGCACGGCTATCTTTGGGCAACGCCAGACCGTACCACCTCAGAAATGAGACCTTTCTGTCCCAACCTCGCCATTCGGTAATTCTTCAGGAGTAACCATATCCATGCGCATCACCATGATAGGAGCGGGCTATGTCGGCCTCGTCACCGGTACCTGCTTTGCGGAATTCGGTCATAGCGTCGTCTGTGTCGACAAGGATCAGAAAAAGATAGCCACCCTGCAAAGCGGCCAGATTCCGATTTACGAACCGGGACTCGACCAGCTGGTCGAAAAGAACATCAGGGAAGGCCGGCTGCACTTCGCTACCGCGATCAAGGAGGTGGTGGCCGATGCCGAAGCGGTTTTTCTTGCGGTGGGCACCCCAAGCAGCAGGCGAGGCGATGGCTATGCCGACCTGACCTACATCTACGAAGCGACGCGTGAAATTGCCCGAGAGCTGCATAATTATACAGTGGTCGTCGACAAGAGCACGGTTCCGGTGGGGACGGCGGACCAGGTGGCGAGAATCATCCGGGAAGAGAACCCACAGGCCCAATTTGACGTGGCTTCAAATCCTGAATTTCTTCGCGAAGGTGCGGCAATCAGCGATTTCATGCGTCCCGACCGGGTGGTGATCGGCGTCGAGTCGCAACGGGCAGAGCTGGTACTGCGTGAAATCTACAAACCACTCTATCTCCGGGAAACACCGATCGTCTGCACCGACATCAAAACAGCCGAGTTAACCAAATATGCGGCCAACGCCTTTCTGGCCACAAAAATCAGCTTTATCAATGAAATTGCCTTACTCTGTGACTCAATCGGCGCCAACGTCAAGGATCTGGCCAAGGGAATCGGCATGGATGGCAGGATCGGCTCGAAATTTCTCCACCCAGGACCGGGATATGGAGGCTCCTGCTTTCCCAAAGACACCCTGGCCCTGATGCGTATTGCCCAGGAACACGGGCAGAGCCTGCGGGTTGTCGAGGCGACAGTGGAGGTCAACTCAGCCCAGAAAGCGATGATGGTCAAGAAGATACGGGACGCGATCAACGGTAACGAGGCCGGCAAAACCCTCGCCGTCCTGGGATTGACCTTTAAACCGGAAACCGATGATATGCGCGATGCACCGGCTATCACGATTCTGCCGGCGCTTATGGAAAAGGGCGCGAAAATACGGGCCCACGACCCCCAGGGCATGCATGAGGCACGTCGGATACTGCCCAATGACGTGCACTATGCCAAAGACGCCTATGATGCCTGCGAGGGTGCAGACGCCGTCGTTCTGATGACGGAATGGAATCAATATCGAGCGATGGATATTGAACGACTGAGAAAAATAATGCGCGGCAACTCCTTTATCGATCTGCGTAACGTCTACGAGCCGGAACAAATCATCAATAAAGGCTTTACCTACACGGGGGTCGGTAGATCCTGAGCCAGACACCGGGAGCCAGACAGGAAAGGACGCCCCCGAATTTATCCGAAAATCGCCAGTGCGAAAAGCTCTGTTGCCGCACCGGGGAGTTTCATCGTTTGTTGTGGCTGCGGTACCTGGTCCAGCCATGCTGGTTTATCTGAAACCCGTCAGCACGGAAAGCTCTGTTGCCGCACCGGGGAGTTTCATGCTTCGTTGTGGCTGCGGTACCTGGTCCAGCCATGCTGGTTTATCTGAAACCCGTCAGCACGGAAAGCGCTGTTGCCGCGCCGAGGAGTTTCATGCTTCGTTGTGGCTGAGGCTATCTGGTCCAGCCATGCTGGTTAGATTGCAAAAAAAAGGGGTTGTACTTCCCAGGGAAGCACAACCCTCTTGTGGTCGTAGGCAATAAACCAATAAACCAATAAACGCAATCGGCACTCAAGCGCTGGAGAGTCTCTTTATTTCCGCTTGGATGCCCTCTTGGCAGCCTTCAGCGGGTTCACCCGGACCTTGACGATATTGATCTCCGGCTTGGCGTGGGTCGCAAAATTACAGATTCCCAGACGCCACTTCGCCTCGGGTTTCAGATAACTCTGGCAGAATTTGCTGCCATCCTCCTCGATGACCCGCTCACACCCTGCACATTTTTCGATCACTGGTTTGAAATTTCTTTCCCTATAGCTCACTGCAGTCGCTTTCTGCATAGTACAATATCCTCCAATCCAATATATTCCTACTCCTTCATCATAGTTGAAAAAGCAGGGACACAACCTGACAGACCTCAGGCGAACAATCTGAAACGAGCATGATAGCAGATATCAGCCGCGACAACAAGCCAAAAGCAGAATAGAGGTAATTTTTCAACCGATACGATGCCCTTTCTCTCTCGCCTTTACTTATCACCTCGGCCCATGGCTACCACCCCATTCTTTTTCACCCCGGGCAAATCCAACCTGGTTCCGACCAGACACAGCCAATGATCGATCGGCTGGAGGGCCAGGGAATCGGCTGCTTGCCAACACCTCGGGCTGGGCGATGTTGCCAGGCTGTTGCTCTTCCCCATGATTTCAATCCTCTTGACCAGCGTTCATGCCCGCCGGGATCCTGCAATGTCCTGCCTTTGGCTAATTCTCAACATCTGCTCTCGGTCGCTTGTTTTCTCCAGATAGTTAATATATAATTTTTGTCGTGGACGTGTATCTTTTCGATATTATTAGATTAGAATCTGTTTAAGTGACGTATCGGCATACAGTTTTCAGAGGAGGGGAGGAATGCCTGTTTATATTTGGAAGGGAAAGAATTCAGCTGGAGAAAAACGTAAGGGCCAAATTGAAGCTCCCGACCAGGCTACGGCTCTCGCCCAAATCAAGCGATTGCGGATAACCGATCTGGTCATCAAGGAAAAACCAAAGGATTTACTGGCAAATATCCCCCTGTTCCAGCCAAAAATTACTGGAAAGGACATCGTCATCTTTACCCGGCAGATGTCGACGATGATCGACGCCGGCCTCCCTCTGGTCCAATGCCTGGAGATACTTGAAAAACAGCAGGCAAACCCGAGCTTTAAAAAGGTGCTCGGGGAAATCCGGACAGACGTCGAGTCTGGTTCAACCCTCGCCGACTCAATGCGTAAGCATCCAAAAGTGTTTGATAAGTTATTCACCAATATGATCGAGGCCGGTGAGACAGGTGGTATACTCGATACCATTCTCTCCCGTCTGGCGGTGTTTATGGAAAAGGCCATGGCCCTGAAAAAGCGGATCAAGGGTGCCATGACCTATCCGGCCATCTGTTTGGGAATATCCATACTCATTCTCGCGATCATTTTGATATTTGTGGTGCCCGTCTTCAAAGAGATGTTTGAGGATTTTGGCAGTACCCTGCCGGTACCGACCCAAGTGGTCGTCAATATGAGCGACTTTGCAAAATCAAACGCCGGTTACATGTTTATCGCTCTTTTTCTTGTAATGACCGCGTGCAAGAAAATATACTCGACCGAGAGGGGGCAGACATTTTTTGACAGAAACCTGTTGCGCGCACCGATCGTAGGGATCCTGATACGCAAAGTCGCCGTCGCCAAGTTCACCCGTACCCTCTCGACCATGCTGCAGAGCGGCGTACCCATTCTGGAAGCACTGCAGGTCGTCGCCAGAACCGCCGGCAACAAGATCATCGAACGAGCCGTCTTCCGGGTCGGTGACGCCATCGCCGAAGGACGCCCCATTGGCGAACCTCTCGAGGAGAGCGGAGTTTTTCCGAATATGGTCGTCCAGATGATCAACGTCGGAGAATCGGTCGGAGCGCTTGACTCGATGCTGGAAAAAATAGCTGATTTTTACGACGAGGAAGTCGATCAGGCAGTCGAAAATCTCACCGCGATGATCGAACCCTTCATGATGGTGTTCCTGGGCGGCATGATCGGTGGCCTGGTCGTGGCCATGTATCTGCCTATCTTCAAAATTGCCAGCGTCGTGTAGTCAGGTAATTGGCGCAGACGACATAAGATCTCCTGCCCCGCCTGCGTCTGATGCGATAGCGTGGCCATTCAATCGGTTCCCGGAGACCGGTGTCGCCTCCGGAGAAGAAATACGCTCTCCGGGAGGCTGACACCACATGACACCACATCGGTCAAAAAACACGCCACACTCAACCGGTCTATGCGTCGTTCTTCCTGCCGTAGACATCCTCGAACCGGACGATGTCGTCTTCACCGAGATAAGGACCGATCTGAACCTCTATCAATTCGAGCACGATCACCCCAGGGTTCTCGAGCCGGTGCACAGTGCCTGCCGGAATATAGGTCGATTCGTTCTCACGCAGCAGCATGGTCTCTTCGCCATTGGTTACCCTGGCCGTGCCCCGAACCACCACCCAGTGTTCATACCGGTGATGATGCATCTGCAGCGACAGCTTGGCCTTGGGGTGAACGGTGATCCGTTTCATCTGGTACCGATCCTGTTCTTCCAGCACTGTATAGCTGCCCCACGGCCGATAAACCGTGGTATGAAATCTGAACTCTTTGCGATGATTCTTTTGGAGTTTTTCGACGATCCTCTTTACGTCCTGGGAGCGCGACAGGGGCGCTACCAGCACCGCATCGGCCGTCTCGACCACCAGAGTGTCCTCCATGCCAACGGTAGCAACCAGCTTTTTCTCCGAGCGGACCAGGCAATTGCGTGTATCAGCAATCAGCACATCCCCCTGACAGACATTGCCCTCGTCATCCTTGGCCAGCACCTGCCACAGAGCCTGCCAGGAACCGATATCGCTCCAACCGAGGTTCGCGGTGACGACTGCCGCCCGGCTGGTCTTTTCCATCAAGGCATAATCGATCGAATCGGATGGACAGTGCTCCATCGCCTGGGCGGCAAAGCGAAAGAATACCCCATCCACCGCACCATTCTCTACAGCGGTGGCCATCTGCTCCAGTATTACCCGACCATGGACCTGCATCTCCTCGACAAACGTCTTCAACGAGAAGGCGAACATACCACTGTTCCATAAATACTCACCACGTTCCAGGTATCTGCTGGCAGTATCCTGGTCCGGCTTCTCGGTAAAGGAGACGACCGCGTTGCCCGGTCCCCGCTCGATATAGCCATACCCCGTCTCCGGATGCGTCGGTGGTATCCCGAAGGTCACGATGGAACCCTTCGCGGCAAGCGCCATCGCCTCATCGACCGCCTGGAGAAAGGCCGTCTGTTCCCGAACGATATGATCCGCCGGCAAGACCAGCATAATCAGATCTTCAGCGATTTTCTGCCGGCAATATTCGACGGCACCACAAATTGCCGGTGCCGTATTACGTCCTCTCTGTTCGAGCAACAACGTATAGTCGGCAAACAGTTTCATCTCATCGATCTGAGACGAGGTGAGGAAACGATGCTCTTCCCCGACGACGACAATGGGCGGTAAAGCACCCGGTATACCGTTTATCCGCAATAGGGTTGTCTGCAAAAGCGACCTCTCATTGGTCAGCTGTAACAGCTGTTTCGGATACATCTCCCGTGACAGCGGCCATAACCTGGATCCTGTTCCTCCAGCAAGAACGACGGGTTGAATTTTCATCGTGCAAACACCTTAAAGTTGTTTGTTACACTTCTCATTATCCCAACAACGGATCAGAGCCAATAATTCCTCGGTTTTCTGCTGCAATAGCATACGGTTTGCTCTGGTTTCCACATTGAGACGCAACAGTGGTTCAGTATTGGATTTACGGATACTGAAACGGTACTCCGGATAACTCACCGACAACCCATCCAGGTATCTTTTCTCTCCATCCGGGAACTGTCTTTCAATGCGGGCGATAATCGCATCCGGGTCAGCGACTGTACTGTTGATCTCACCAGAAACAGGGAATCTCTGCATTCGTTCACCCACGATCTGCGACAGAGACTGCCCGGTTCTCGAGAGCACGGCGCAGAGCAATAACCAGGGAATCATACCGGAATCACAGTAACCGAATTTTCGAAAATAATGGTGTGCCGTCGTTTCTCCTCCATACACCGCATTTTCCCGCCGCATGCGCTCCTTGATCAGAGCATGTCCGGATTCCGTCATCACCGCCCTGCCACCCACTTCACCGACAAGCTCCTCGGTATTCCAGGTCAGTCGAGGATCGTAGAGGATTTTACCCCCAGGCTCATGTTGCAGCATCTCCAAGGCAAGCAGCCCAACAATATAGTACCCATCGATGAACGTGCCGTTCTCGTCCCAGAAAAAACAGCGATCGCCATCGCCATCCCAAGCTATACCCAAATCAGCCCCGTGCAGTTGAACAGCAGCCGCAGTCTCTGCCTGGTTTTCGGCTAACAGCGGATTGGGTACTCCATGCGGAAAAGTCCCGTCCGGTTGATGATTGAGCCGGACGAACTCAAACGGCAGTCGTTCGGCAAGCAGATCGATAAGAGGACCGGCGCAGCCATTGCCACTGTTGACGACAAGTTGTAAAGGAGACAACTGCATTCCGTCAACATAACTGAGAAGATGATCGATATATCCCCCTTTGCCGGTTGCCACTTCTACCTGCCCACGATGTTTCACCGGGCTGGGCAACATAGCACCGCCAATCAACTCCGCCATCCGTTGCAACCCGCTTGAACCGGCAACCGACCGCCCTCCCCTGCTCACAAATTTCATACCGTTGTAATCTGCAGGATTGTGACTTGCGGTGATCATAACACCACCGTCAACCCCATCAGTTTCCAAACTGAACGCCGCATGGTACACCTCCTCAGTAGCACAAAGTCCCAACTGGAGGACATGAGTCCCTCCGGCACAGAGCCCGGCGGTGAGAGCCTTGCACAGTCGCTCGCTGCTCAAACGGATATCGTGGCCGACAGCCACCTTTTTTACTCCTTTGACATGGCTGAATGCCTGACCGATTTTATAAGCCAGATCGTCATCGAGCTCTTCAGGCACTCTCCCCCGAATATCGTAAGATTTGAAACAGGGAAGGGTGTCATTTTTACCCATATCTTCTATCCTCCTGTAGTGGCTAACTCTTTAAAATATCAAAAGGAACCACGCATGTCCCTTCTGTGGACAAAAAGAGTTCGGTCACTCTCATACTCTTCATCTTTTTCACCAGACGATATCTGATATTCATGCTATAATTGGTATTATTACATACGATTCCACAATTCACTATCATTTTTCCCAGACAAATCTTATCCTGTAATCACATGAAAAGACGGGAATCTTTTGCGAGCGCTGGTGCCGATCGACAGATAGCTGATCAGGAAGATAGCGGTTTTTTCAGCTAAAAATGCGCCTTTATTGTTCTCTGTTGTTGACTTTCTTTACCGAAGGCCTACTATAAAAGTAGTAAGCGGTGACATTCCAGTAATTTAAGGAGAAAGACATGACGCTCACCAAGGCAGATATTGTACAACAGGTATATAAAAACCATGAGGGGCTGACCAAGGCACAGGCCACCGAATCGGTGGAGGCCTTTCTGCGGATTTCCAAGGATGCACTGATACAGGGCTCTGACCTTCTGCTGAGCGGATTCGGCAAGTTTAACGTAAAAGACAAGAATTCTCGTCGTGGCCGCAATCCTCAGACAGGTGACGAACTGACACTGGAAGCCCGTCGGGTTGTGACATTCAAGCCATCAGGCATATTGCGAGAAAAAATTAATTCGTCAAACTGATTTCGACCTGCAGCCAGCTCATTGCTGGTGCGCTTCATGTCATTGTCATTCCGGTCCCAGTTATGATATACTGGTCCGGAATTGTTATTTTATATGAAACTCCTCGGCGCGGTGACAGCGTTTTCCGTGCTGACGATTTTCGGATAAACCAGCATGGCTGGACCAAGGAGCCTCAGCCACAACGAAACATGAAAATTCTCGGCGCGGTGACAGCGTTTTCCGTGCTGACGATTTTCGGATAAAAGCCTGGTTAGTCTCCATCCAGAAACGAGATAGTTTCTACTCAATCGAGGCGTGAGAGAAATTTTACCACAGGCATATACATAATATCGGAGTCTCCGTTTACCTCCGAGAATAAAATTCCGAACGCAACGTAGAGTGAGGAGCAAAGAGTCGTTTCTGGATGGAGACTGGTTAATCATGATGATCGTTCCCTTTGGCCACCCCATCAACACCTTACAATGAACGCTTACTTTTCCTGCAAATCAATTAATTTAGACGACATCATCCTGGAACCCGGCTGGGACCTCCATCCCTTTCTCCCACCAGACGTTCCCTTTTTTCAGCCCCGAGACTCGATCAGGCAGCACGGCCTGCTCTATCTCCCGCTACTGTGGCCATCCAATCAGGGGCGCTACCTCTGCCTGACCGGCGGCCGCTGCCTTGCAACTGCCCAGGCCCTTTCTCCTGCAGCCAAGGTAGCGGCTCGTGTCATCAGGGGTGATCTGCCAGGTATCGCTGTCGCTGGTCTTCTCCATGCCGAATACACCCTGCAGCGGCAACTGAGCCCCCTCGAACTGGCGCATTTTCTCCGCCTCTGTCAACAAAAACTCCCGGAGACCGCCCAGCAAAAGGTGTATAGTTTGGTCGGAATTCCTGATCAGCCGCAATTTCTCGCACGCCACACAGAATTGCTGAAACTGGAAGACTGGATACAGTACGGGCTCTGGCAGGAACGGGTTAGCGAAAATATGGCCAGAGAAATGCTGAGAATGGAAAAAGAGGATCGAGCGACTTTCTTCGGTCTGGTGTCGCGACTCAATATAGGTACCGGCAGACAGAAGCGGCTGCTGATGTTTTTACGCGACCTTGCCGGTCGCCATGGCCTGTCCTTTCAGCAACTTCTTGCAGAAGAATCACTGCAGTCGATACTTGACCATCAAGAGATGAACATACCCCAGAAGGGGCAGGCACTCCTGCAACAGTTGCAGCGCCTCCACTCCCCTGCCCAGAGCCAGAAAGAGGAACAGTTCCTGCGCTGGCAACGGCAGCTTGACTTACCGCGCAACTGCACTATCGCCCATAGTCAGGCATTTGAACAGGACAGAGTCTCTCTGACCCTGCAGTTCGTCGACCCTCGACTGCTCGAAGAATTCCTGGGCAACATCCGCAAATATCTACCCAGAGAATAAACACAACGTTGTCAATCAGATACAAATGTGCAACCAGCCAGAATTTTCCATCATTTTATGCGGCGTCAGGTTCGCTGTTCTTGCCGATGAACGAGAAGTACACTCTGTTCACCCGCAAAATACCCGAGAAGATGGCGTCGCCTGAGCTGACGTATGGTGAACCCTGTTTCTCTTTGGCGCCTCGCTTTTTCTTGCGGAGATGTCTTGTCTATACTCACCTGAAAATTGGATAAAGCGTACACTATTTGGCGCCTACTCCCAGGTAACTCAAGAACAACCTGTCTCTTGCCACTGACTCGGTGGACCAACGATACCTACCGGCGGCAGTCTGTACCTGTGTGGTTTCAATGCAGTCGAACCAATCCAGGATCTGGCTAAGAGAGCGTTGGACAAGCCAGTTTTTCAGATCCTTTTCGAGCTTGAGAAGTGATTTGGGTTTTCCGGTTTCTTTCTCGCTGAGCATGTTCTGCACCTGCTTGATTTTTTTCGTCAGGAAACAATGATACCCCAGCGAAACAAATTGCGTAAATTGTCTTCCACGCAGATTGTCCGGGTACCATGTGCG
>JBKEBZ010000129.1:0-4604 GCA_047973425.1 Desulfopila sp. | reverse complement strand
CGGGCAGTGCCGATGTGGCAATGGGTTATATCGCCAAGCTCTATGCCCTGGAGAAAGAGGCCGGAAGACTGGCGTATTCAGCCGAGCAGATCGTGGCTATGCGCCAGGAGAAGGCCCGGCCCATCCTCGATGATTTCAGGAAATGGCTGGGTCAAAAGAGTCTGCAGACCCCGCCGAAAGGGCTGCTGGGCAAGGCGGTTGCCTACGCGTTGAGGCAATGGGATCGTCTTGTCGGTTATCTGGACGATGGGATAGTCGCCCTGGATAACAATATGGCGGAAAATGGTATCCGCCCCTTTGTTATTGGCCGCAAGAATTTCCTGTTCAGCGGCACGCCGGAAGGAGCCGAGGCCAGCGCCCTGCTGTACAGTGTGATTGAAACAGCCAAGGCCAATGGGCTGGAGCCCCACACCTATCTCCGCCATATCTTCGAGAAGCTCCCCGCCGCCTCGACACTCGAACACTATGAAGGCTCTGCTGCCATGGAATATGAAGGTTCATGGGGCGGCCAAGGCGCTGGTATGTGGGTAAATCGGCGGTTACCATGCATTTCGTCTGGAAGAGGATCAGCTGGAAAGAAAACGGGCTTGAACAAGCGTGCCTGTTCAAGCCCATCACTTTTATTAAACCTGGTCGGGATGAGAAGATTTGAACTTCCGACCCCCTGAACCCCATTCAGTATAATCTATTGATATGTCAAGATATTGCTGTATTTGGGCGTAGCGTTTGGCGTAGCGTTGACGAGTTATTCTTCAATTTTACGCTTGACCGTGCGGCATTGGGCGAGCTTCAAGCTTCACCCCAAGGGCGGCGCAGACCTTCTTAATTGTGTCAAACCTGGGGCTTGCTTTCGGCCTGAGAGCTTTGTACAGAGCTTCACGGGTAATGCCTGCCGCCCTGGCAACTTCGGTCATGCCCCTGGCCCGTGCCGCCACCCCTAAGGCGTGAGCGAGTTCGGCCGAGTCTCCTTCCTCGATGACGATAGTGATATAGTTGGCAATATCTTCCTCCGTCTGCAGGTACTTTGCCATGTCGAATTCTGAAAGGTCGGCAGCATGTATTTTTTTATCCATATCTCATTCCTTAATGGTTGCCGCTATCGCAACAGCTTTGGCGATGTCGGTCTTCTGGCTGGACTTATCGCCACCGCCGAGCATTACAATCAACATTTCGCCTTTCCGCAAGTAGTACATCCGCCAGCCTGGCCCGAAATGTTCCCGCATTTCGAAGACGCCTTCGCCAACAGGTTTGACATCACCAAGATTACCAATCCTGGCCCGGTCAATCCTGCGAGCCAAACGGATACGGGTGATGCTATCCTTCAAGCCGGAAAGCCAGGAGTCGAATGCAGGGGTGGTCTTTATCGTGTACATGTCAAACTGTAATCGTTCGATTACGAAGTGTCAAGGTAGTGGCCTGTCAGTAACCTACCTGTCCATCACCTTCTTGATTTCCTGGAGTCGCTCAATGCACTGGTCCAGAAAACCAGGCGGGCCATATTTGTCAAGCAGCGTGATGAACTCCCTCATCTTTGGCCCATGCATCGACCGCGGTAACGGCCTGCCGAAGACGAACGTTTCGTATTCTTCACCGATTGCCCTGCAGATCTCCCGGCGCAGATCCTCGGTAGATCTCCTGCGCCCATGCACCAGGTTGTTCAGGTAGCTCGGGGTAACGCCGACCTCTCTGGCCAACTCTCGCTGGTACCCGTGAGGTTCGGCGGCCAAACGCTGAGACAGGCGTTCGGCGAATATTTCGTCAATGGCCTTCTTCATCACTGGTAGGGGCCTTTGCGGAGCGGTAACAGTGACCGTCTTTAGTTATTGTTATGCCGTCGCAATTTCTCCACCATGGAGTGGCGGAAGTGTGGAATTGGCTCCGCCTTGAGGTGTTCCTGGAACGGATGGCGGCTCCGATCCTCCTGCTGGGTCGTCGTAATGGTTGGATATGTCGTGGATGAATATTTTGCATATTTTGCTCTCGCCCAGGGCGTTGATCTCCATCGTGGAGGTGAAGGTGATTATTGAATAGTGGGCGGATAGCGCTTCAATAAAGAGATCATGGTCGAGTTCCACGCCAACGAATGGATAAAATTTTTTGGCTGATTCCTCTATGATGTCCAGACTGCCGTTGCCTGATTTCCTATTAAAACCATAGATATCGCACTTGGCGGTAAATGTTCTATCTGGGGATGTTTTTTTCGACAAGACTTTGTAATCGTGTTTATTCGCCTCGGTCATTGATATAGCCGTGATGTTCTGCTGCTCTTCAGTTCCGGTGGCGGATATTTTGAGTGTGTCGACATCACCGCTGCCGATCTGTTCAGCCATGTTGTTCAGGTTCCTGTGGATCAGCTTGGCGGCAGTATATACGTTCGGGTCGTTTATCGTCACGTTGCCATGGTTACCGACCACAATGATAGCAGGTGTAACGCAAGCGCCTGGTGAGTTTTCTATGTGTGTATTCACGGTTATAGGCTGCTGTGTTTGGGAAAAGTGTTTTGTGGCGACTTTTACCAGATCGCTTGCCGCCTTGTAGAGTTCCACGCTGTACCTTAGCATGTCTGGAATGCTTGGGACAAGGGGTAAGGCGATGGCCGTGATGTCCATCATTGTCTTGATATCGAGGGAGCCGAGATCTGTAGACACAAGACCTATTCGCGGAGTAGGAATTTGTTCATCCTCCGTGCCGAAATTCTTGGCGGAAATTCTGAGGCACTGGCCAAAACTCTCCTGATAGCCTTTCAATACCAACAATGCCGATGACAGCAGGGCATATTCTTTTGTATAGGATTGTCCGGTAATGGACATGTCTACCACAAAACCTGACTGGATAGGCATTGCCACCTCCTCAATTCTTCATTATTCCCAATACCTGTTTGTGAATAGATCTTTTCGCTTTTCCTAGGCCACCCAGACGAGCCGCTCACTACACATAACTCTTCCGCTTTTCGACCACCACCCCGACGACCCTGAAGTCGATTCCAGTCATGTCTTTTGCGCGATAATCCTTGCTGTTGAGCGGACGCAGATAGACGCTCGATCCATCGAGAATCAGTTGCTTGAAGGTAGCGGCCGATCCGTTTTTAGCGATCACATAGTTGCCGCTTTCCGCCTGGCGCTCAGGATCGACCACAATTATGTCGCCCTCGTGGAACTCCGGCTCCATTGAGTTTCCATGCACGGTCAAGGCAAAGGCGTGAGCGCTCCCGGTGGCCGTCGTGTCTATCCACTCGTCGGCGTCTCCGGGGTGAAACGGGTCATCCACCTCCTGCCAGGCCCCGGCCTGGACCCAGGAGATAATGGGGATGCGTCTGGCCGCCCGGGACCCTATCGGCGCTGGTGCGATGTTCGTGTCCAGTTCAGGCGCCGCAGTAGAGTTCGAGCCGACAGCCTCGAACTGGTGGGGACTCGTCGCGGCGTCGAGAGATCCGCTGGCCTCGATCACTGGTCTGCCGTACAGCTGCGAGGCGATCCATCCCTCTTCCACCTCCAGGGCTCGCTCGATATCTCTCCATTTGCTCGGCTCGGGGATAGATCCTGACTCCCATTTTTGCACACCCTGTCTAGAGATTCCATCGATCAAAGATGCCATCTGCTCTTGTGTCAAATGCAGATCTTTGCGCCTTCTTTTAATGGCGCCAGCCAGGTTTTTTCCAATCATGTCAAGCCTCCTCTGTCTGTTTTTAAGCTACTATGCGTAGCTCCGTCAAGAATAATGTAAGTGGTACTTATTACAAAATTGCTACTTTAATAAGCAATTACTATTAACAGTGGCGGAGAGGGGTGCTATTTTTGGTGAGCATGAACAACACAGACTGCGCAAAAAACATCGGGAAATCGAGGCAGATGCTCGAGGCCGCCATAAGTGGCAAGAGAAATCTTGGCTACCAGGCGGCCAAAAGGGCATCGAAAATCTTTGGCGGCACAATCGATATCTGGATGGACCCAGATTGTGTCGCCATCCGCCGCCAGCTGGTCGAGAGGTTCAAGGGCAAGCCGGTAATGAGAAAGAAGGAGGGCAGAAGATGAACGGATTGGTGATTGAAAGCAGTGCCAAGAGGATGAGCAGTCTGGAGATTGCCGAACTGGTGGAGAAGCGGCATGACAATGTGAAGAGAACGATTGAAAGCCTAGTTGGACGAAGCCGCTCCGCGGCAGGCAATCCACCGCAAGCCTTCTGTTGACCATAGTAGCCATTTTGGTTTTGTCTGGAGTAAGCCACTACGACCACGCAATGGTGCGTTGTCGGGCTCCAGATTCCACCATCATGCCTGGGTTTGCGGTGTGTGGGCACATATGGCAGCGCAGCCGGAAAAAATATGACGTAATTCCAGGTTGATGAATTTTTTCAGCGGTCGAAAATCGTCAAAACCTGTGGGCACACGTTTCGTAACATACATCTTGAAATAAAAATTGATACACGCTAACGTAGTGGGCAATCATGTACTTGCGAACTACGAAAAGAAAAAACAAGAACGGCACGGTTACTGAGTATCTCCAGCTCGCCCACAATGAGAGAAATCCGGAGACCAATACCACTGTCGCCCGAATCATCCACAGCTTTGGCAGGGCCGATCAGCTCAACCGTAACGACCTCGTTCG
>JBKEBZ010000079.1:0-24698 GCA_047973425.1 Desulfopila sp. | reverse complement strand
TACAGCGAATTGCCGTTTGAGATCGAGGGCGAAGGAGATCGGAGTTTTTACAAATCGATCAGGATCAGAACTACTACGCCATCCCCACCATGTAGTGTGTCGAGACAGTAGCTGTAGCATGATATCCTCTGAATCGTGGGTACATGACAAAAAATTCAGGAATCAAGGCTTCAACCGCAAGAGCCCTCTATGGTTTTTGAAAAAACTTGTCTTACCGCTACAAAAAAGATAGGCTGAAATCAGAAACATAGCTGAGATGCCTGCTCAGATCTTTTGGGAAAATTCCCTGCAAAGGCAATATTGTATCGCCACCATAGCCCAGAGAGGATTACACGCTTTGAAAACACCGCAACGTGCCGGCCTATTCCTTCTTGTCATCCTACTCACCGCCTGTGCCACTGAAAGTCATCGCGCCATCACTCCGGAAAAGGTCGCAGCCTACGGTACGAGCTATACTGGAGAGCGCTCGACTCTGGTGGTGGGTAATTTTCAGAATCGCTCCAACTATATGAACGGCCTGTTTTCCTCAAATGTCGATCAACTCGGCAACCAGGCCAAGACCATATTGAAGACCCACCTGCAGCAGACCAACAGGTTCAATCTCGTCGACCGGGAGAATATGGCGCAGTTGCAGCGAGAGGCCGGACTTGGTGGAGTTCGCCAGAATATCTCTGGAGCCCGCTACCTGGTATCTGGAGGAGTAACGGAGTTCGGCCGCAAAGAAGTGGGGGATCGCCAGCTCTTTGGCATTCTGGGTCGGGGCAAAGAACAGATAGCCTATGCGAAAGTCTCTCTGACAGTGGTCGATGTGACCACCTCCGATATGATCTACTCTACCCAGGGAGCAGGGGAATATGCCCTGAGCAACCGTGAAATTATCGGTTTTGGCGGTACCTCGGGGTATGACGCCACTCTCAATGGCAAGGTCTTAAACCTCGCCATTACCGAGGCGGTCAATTCCATGGTTCACGATATCGATACGGGCGCACTCCAGCTCAGTCAGAAATAAGCGGTGTGATCATTCCACATTCCTTTCCGAAGAACATCCATGCTCACATCAAAGAGCTGCAGAAAAAACAAGGCAGTACCGTTCGTGATCACCGGAATCGCCGTTGTTCCCCTCTTCGCCCTGATGCTGCTGGGGGGCTGCGCCCCCAAGCAATCCATCTATTACTGGGGAGAGTATGAAGAGGTGATACACGACATGTATACGAGCCCGGGGAAAGCAGATCCCGCCACCCAGATTGAGAAGCTGACAGCCACCATTCAGCAGGCGCAAAGCGAAGGAAAACCCGTGCCGCCCGGGTTATATGCCCATCTTGGCATGATCTACGCAAAGGACGGCAATTCGACTCTTGCGAGGGAAGCGTTCAACGAGGAAAAATTACACTTCCCAGAATCGGCCATCTTTATCGACGGTCTTCTCGTTCGGGCAAAAATGGAGCCACAATAATGGCAGCGCCAAGATCGTTTCGCCTGTTACAGATGTTGCTCCTGCCCCTGATCGCAATCACCGGATGCACTGTCCAACCCTATGATTATTCGGCACTGAAAGCGGCCAAACCGCACTCCATTCTGGTCATGCCTCCAGTGAACAACTCTCTGGAAGTCGACGCACCGTATACCTTTCTTGCGACCATTTCCAGACCACTTGCCGAGAAAGGCTACTATGTCTTCCCGGTAGTGGTCATCGATCAATTTCTCAAAGAGAATGGATTACCGACACCTCTTGAGATGCAGGCAGTACCATTGGAGAAAATACGGGAAATCATTGGTCCTGACGCGGTGCTCTATGTGACTATCGAAGACTGGGGCCAGCACTATCAGCTGATCTCGTCCCAGACGGTGGTTTCCTCGAGATGGCGATTGGTGGATGCCCGCACCGGTACGGTGCTGTGGGAGGGTGTGGCCAGAGCCGTGATGTCACCGGGCGATAGCGGCGCAGGCCTGGCAGGAGCATTGATAGCAGCCGTCGTGAATCAGGTTGTCGGCAGCGTCGTCGATCAAACGCCGGAATTATCTCGACAGGCCAATTCCACAGCTATCAACGATCGACACCGGGGGCTGTTACCAGGCCCTTATGGTACAAGGCAACTTGACAAGTAACAGGTGATCTTTCTTTCCACGGCCCGGAGTTTTCTTGTCCGTTGTGGCTGCAGAATCGATTTGAACCTTGTGGTGACCCCGGCAGGATTCGAACCTGCGACACCAGGATTAGGAATCCTGTGCTCTATCCCCTGAGCTACGGGGCCATCAACAGACCCACAAGTGGAGGCAATAATACCTGAGGCTTTGATTTTCGCAAGCCTTTTTCTCCCAGTCCCCAGACAGTGGAAGACCTTCTTGAGGTCTTGGAGTACATCGAACTCACGATGGCCGGTTCAGAGAACCTCGCCATTGGTGTAGAGCGTTTCGCCATCGTCGAGATGCTCTTCGGAAAAGCTCTCCTTGGTACAGTACCCGTTGATGATACAGTTCCGGCCGATGGTTTTGTTCGCCGGAATCACTGCCCGTCTGCCGACAACGGTGATGCCGGTATAGAGGTGTTTCGGGTACTGGCGGTTTTTCACCTCGTGGCCGCTACCGATCCCCAGCTTGACCCCTTCACCCACCTCGACGAATTTTTCACATATCGCCAGGTCCACCTCGGCATTGGCCCGCACCAGGCAATCCTGAAAGAGGATCGAATCCCTGACCACCGCCCCCTGTTCCACCACCACCCCCGGCGACAGCACCGAATTGACGACAGTGCCCTGGATATTGCAACCGGCGGAAATCGAGGAATTCTGCAGTTTGCACCTGTTGCCGAAACGGGCGGGCGGACGATCGGAATAGCGGCCATCCGAATCGATATTGGTGACAATGCCCCATTTCTGTGGCTGTAAGCCACTGTCACTGCGCAGCAGGTCCATGTTCGCTTCCCAGTAGGCCTGAATGGTCCCGACATCACGCCAGTACCCGTAGAATGGATAGGCGAAGACGTTGTTGTTCTCGATGGCGTGGGGCAGAATATGCATACCGAAATCACTTTCGCTGCTGTCACGGGCGAGCGCATCGAGCAGATATTTACGGTCAAACACATAGATACCCATGGAGGCGAGATTGGTGCGGGCCACCGTCGGTTTTTCCTCCCACTCGACGATCCGGTTGGAGGAATCGGTAATGCCCGCACCGAACTGGTGGATCTGGCTCTTGGGCACGACCATCATCGCCACCGTGACATCCGCCTTCTTGCTGCGGTGATATTCGATCATCACATCAAAATCCATATGGTAGATGTGATCACCGGAGAGCAGCAGGATCTCATCGCACGGATTGTTCTCGATAAAATCGATATTTCTGCGGACGGCGTCTGCTGTACCCTTATACCAGTCGGAGTCCTTGGCCCCGGTTCGCGGCGGCAGAATTTTCACCCCGCGGCTGCGGCCGGTCAGGTCCCAGGCGGCACCCGAACCGAGATGCCCCATCAACGACAGGGGCTTGTACTGGGTCAGCACCCCGACCTTTTTCAACCCGGAATTGGTGACGTTACTGAGGCAGAAATCGATGATCCGGTAGATGCCGCCAAACGGCACCGCCGGCTTGGCCCGACTCTGCACCAGGATGTTAAGGCGGCTACCGACGCCACCGGCCAGCAAAAGCACCAGGGTCTGCTGTGTATTTCTCATTTCAACACCTCCCCGGCAGCGATGATTTTCTTCCAGCTCGCGCTATTCCTGTCCGGCCAGATAGTCGCCCCCTCACCGATCATTGCCTGCTCCGGAATCCGGTTGTTCCAGCCAATGACGGTCACCTTCCGGGCCTGATGGCCGGCCTCGGCGCCAACGATCGCCCCATCGCCATAAACGGTGTTGACATCGGCCACCACCTTGCTGAGCCGGCAGTTTCTGCCGATCACGTTATTGAAAAAGAGGACTGAATTCTCCACCACACTGTTCTTGCCGACCGTCACGCCGGGGAAAATGATCGAGTTGCGCACCGTTCCTTCGATCTGGCAGCCGTTATAGACCAGCGAATTCTGCACCTGGGCATAATCCCCGACGATGAGTGGTTGGAAGTCCCTGATATTGCGGTGATCCATATTGGTACGAAAACCCCAGGCCTCGAGATCGATCAGGGGTTCCTCGCCCAGCAGATCCATATTGGAATGCCAGTATTCGTCGATGGTCTTGGTGTATCCCCAGTAGCCATTGAACTTGTAGCCGTAGACCCGGTATCCCTCCTCCATCATGGCCGGGATGATGTCCCTGCCGAACTCGTAGGAGGACTCTTCCTGGTTCCGGTCGAGCATCTTGTAGAGCACCTCGGGCTTGAAGCAGAGGACCGTCAGCGACACCCAGTCGGCCTGGGGATCTTCCGGTTTCTCCCAGTAGGCCGTGACTCGCCCTCCCCGCGCGCCATCCTCCTCATCGAGCGCCGCTATCCCGAACCTGTGCGGGCTCTGCTTTCTGGCCTTGATGAAGCTCATGGTCAGGTCGGCGTTCTTTTCTTGATGGTAGTCCAGCATGTCCTGATAATCCATTTTATAGATATGGTCACCAGACAGAATCAGTACATTCTCGGGGTCTTGGTACCTCACGAAGTCGAGGTTTTTGAATATCGCGTCCGCCGAACCACGGTACCAGTCCTTGTGGCCCGAGCCGATGAACGGGGGCAGAATCGAGATCCCTCTATTGCGGCCCAGCATATCCCAGGCGGCCCCGGTGCCGATATGATTGATCAGTGAATAGCTGCGGTACTGGCTGAGAATGGCCACCTGCTCGATGCCTGAATTCATCAGGTTGCTCAAGGGAAAATCGATCACCCGGCCAAATCCGCCAAAAGGCAGAGCCGACTTCGGCCGTCCATAGGTCAGCACATCGAGCTCACCGACTCGTCCTCCTGCCAGAATCATTGCCAGGGTCGTTGGTTTCAGCATCTATCCTCCAGAGGCACCACGTATGATCTATCGAGAAGCTGCAATTATCGGCCGGCAGCACTGCATCTTAAGGAAAAACGAAACAATCTTTTACATATGTCTCATAATCAGTCGTTTGAGGGTCATGGAGGTGAACTCCTTGTCTCCCAACTCCAGTTTTTTCAACGGGACCTCCGCCCGGGCAGCCTCTTTGTGCCCTCCAGCAGAGCCGACCGAGCCAAAGGTCTTGCTGGCAAGTTTGCCGGCGCTCTTACGATACCCGTCACAGCGAAAGATCACCACCAACTTCTCGCCATGTATCCCCGAGACGAACACCCAGTCTATCTCACCGACATGATTAAGGAAATCTGCTATGATTACCAAAACATCCGGGCTGCGGACCCTGCCGACATGGGTATAGTAGCGCCGTTTGGAATATTTCAACTCCTGCAGGGCGATGTTGAAATACCGCAACTCTGAACGGCGTAAATCCGTTAACTCGAACTTCCTCACCAGGTCGCGATTGGCAATGCTGAAAAGATACCGAAAAGCGATGCCGTCGGCAACTTTGGATTTCTTCTCAAAGTTCTGGGTATCGACCTTTATCGCATAAAAGAGCGCCGTGGCAAGAGAAACCGAAGGCTTCATATTCGCGGCCTTCAAATATTCCACCATCATGGTGGAAACGGCACCGTAATCGGACCGGATATCGACAAAGGCACTGTCCCAGTTACCGCTGACTGGATGATGATCGATAATGGCATCGATCTTCAGTTTCTCGAAACAGGGCAGATGGCTCGGCTGGGAATCGACCATCACCATCTTACTGTAATCACCAGTCTTTACATTGCTCAACCGCTCCAACGGGATCCTCAGTCGCTCAACCATGGCGACATTGTTCATCCGCCTGATCTCGTTGGGGTGGGCGATAACGACATTTTTGACGCGATACCTCAGCAACCGCTTGACCGCCAGGGCACTGGCAAGGGCATCGGGGTCGGCATTGATAATCACCAGGACATCATCATCCTTGCTGAATACCTCCCAGAATGCCAGCAGTCTGTCTTTGGCCGTGTTCCGATACTGGATACAACCCAAGGTTTCGCTGCAACTGTCTTGTTTTTTCACCATTCACGATATTGGCCATACGCCGCTGATGTCCGTTGAGACTGTCGATACTCCGGCCCTTTGGCCGCAACAATACGAATACAACAGCGTATGACTATTTTCCGTCATGCACTGAAGTCTGTTTTGGCTCTTCCCTTCGCCCGTTACGGATATGGAAAAAGAACAAAACACATCACCGAAATATAAACCTTCCCCTGTAGAATTCAGTCCGCGAGGCGGACAATACACGCTGCTGTGAAAGCAGGTAAATGCCAGTTAAATGCTTAAATTCAGGTGCATCCTTACCAACTGAGCATTACGGAAATGTTTCAATATAGCGAGAGACCAAAATAAAATCAAGACCCTGGATCGCCATTGCCAGCAGTCAACCCTACTGGAGCTTTGGGATAGGGCGGCTCGACAGGGACACCCGTCGACCACGCCTGCATCTTGACGAGGTGCAGCGATAATGGTACCTAATCTGAACACCAACCAGCTTGACTCCCGCTGTGTCGACGTACGCAAGACACCGGGTAGGCTCGGCTGCAACGCACCACAGAACTTCTCACCACGGTAAAAGCGGTATCCGTACCGAAGAGTTCGAATGAATAAAGGTCCATAAGTAATTGTGGCTCATCTCAACAAGCTCATAGCCGTCGGTCTGGGCGGTGGCATAGGCTCCATTGGCCGCTATCTCATCACCCTGCTGGCCTCCACTCTTGGTGCCACGGGTTTTCCCTTGGGGACATTTACCGCAAACTGCGGTGGCTGTCTTCTGATCGGTTTTTTCTGGAGCTGGTTTGACCGTGTGCCGATCAGCAACGAATTCAGACTCTTTCTTTTTACCGGTTTCCTGGGTGGTTTCACCACCTTCTCCACCTATGCCAGGGAAAGCGTACAGCTGTTCAAAGCCGGAGAAACGGTGCACGCCGTCGGTTACATCCTCTTTGGCAACATAGCAGGTCTCGGTATGGTCGCCGCCGGTTTTCTCCTGGCGGAAAAACTCATTATCCGTCCATAACCGCACACTCCCGGCGACGGGCATTCCCATGGTCATTCCGTGAAGCTACTCGACAGATACCTGCTCAGGCAATTCACCAGGCACTTCCTCCTGGTCGCCGCTGGTTTTATCGCCATCTATCTGCTGGTCGATTTTTTCGAAAAAATCGATAACTTCACCAGTGCCGGCAAGTCTATCTGGCTGGCGATGCAGTTCTTTCTACTCAATATTCCGTTCATTCTCGACCAACTGGGCCCAATCCTCATCTTTCTCTCAGGCGTCATCACTCTCGGTATCCTCAACCAGACCAACGAACTCAACGCTCTCAAGGCCGGGGCGATCCCACTGGCCAAAATTGTTCGCCCCATTCTGATGGGTGGACTGCTGCTGACCGGCCTCTTTTTCGTGGCCGCACAATGGGTTCTGCCCTTTACCATGCCCGCTGCCAGCAGCATCTGGGACCAGCAGGTACGTGGCAAACTGCCGCTTGGCATCTATCGCAACGGCAGATACTATTACAAGGGTGAGGAGGGGTTTTACTCCTTTCGGCGCGAGAATGTAGCGGACCTCGCTTTCGACGATTTCTCTTACTCGTGCTGGGACCAGAACTACAACACCAAATCGCTGCTCACCGCCGCCAGAGCCCACTGGGATGCAACCAGCAAGGCCTGGGTGTTCCAGTCGATACAACTGCAGGAGCGGCAAAACGATGGCAGCTACCTGGTCCACAACGCTGCCAGCAGGCAGATGCAGCTGCCCGAATCCCCGCTGGATTTCGTCGTACCGGAAAACGAATCGATCGAACAGTCCCTGACCGGACTGTTCCAGGCCATCGATAAAAGCAAGACCGCCTGGCAGAGCAACAAGGCCTGGACAGATTTTCTCAGCCGCATCTCCTACCTGTTGCTGGGCATGCCGCTTCTTCTTCTCGGCCTGCCCTCCCTGCTCTTCTGTTATAAGAAATGGGGTCGCGATCTCTACATCGCCATCCCGGCCAGTTGCGGCATCGCTTTTCTGTCCTGGGGCATCTGGGGAACCCTCCAGTCACTCGCCGGAGCGGGCTACCTGCCGCCGCTGCTGGCCGCCACCTGTCTGCACCTGCTGCTCGCTCTCACCGGGATTATCCTGCTTAAGCGGGAAGACAGCTGAACCGGTGTCCGTCCAAAGACGAGTACTCTCCATCCAGAAAACTCCTCGACGCGATAACAGAACTTTCCACACTGACGAGTTTCCTATACATGCAGATAAAAAAATCCCGCAAGAAGAGAGACTCCTCTTGCGGGATCGTTTGCAAGCCAGTCACGCTGCTGGCGGTATCTTTCTCCTACTGGTTGTCCGCCGCACCTTCAGACGGCTCGATGCCAAGCAGATCCACCTCGAAAACGAGGACGGAATTGGGTTCGATCCGAGGCATCACTCCCTGCTCGCCATAGGCCAGTTCGGAAGGAATAACCAGCCGCACCTTCGAGCCGACCGGAATGAGCTGTAAGGCCTCGCTCCAGCCTGGAATAACCTGATTGACACCAAACACCGCCGGCTCGCCCCGTTTGATGGAACTATCGAATTCGGTGCCGTCGATCAGACGACCCACATAATCGACCTTGACCTGATCCGACTCCTTGGGAGTAGCGCCATCGCCTTTTTTGATGAACTCATACTGCAGGCCGGAGTCGGTTACGCTCACCCCTTTCTTTTTCTTGTTCTCTGCCAAAAAGGCCATCCCGGCTGTCTTGTTCTTCTCTTTCATCTGCTCGAGCTCCGCCGCCTGCCGCTCCTGCAGCATGGAGCCGAACTCTTTCTGGACTGAGACGATATCATCCGGGCTCATGGCCAGATCGGCTCCGGAATACCCATCGGTGACCCCTTTGAGCAGGGAAGGAAAATCGATATCCTTGCCTAGCCCCTTGAAGTATTTACCAACATCTGAACCCATGGCATAACCGAGTTTCTGGTTGAAGGTGGTGAGCTCGGCCTTGTCGGCTTGCTCCTGGTCGGCACCAAGACAGGGGATAGCGGCAAGACATATGGCCCACAACGCCAGAAACGTTACAATTCGCTTCATACAAAGACTCTCCTTTAAAAGTAGTAAGGGGTGACTACACAAGATCCGGGTTCAGATCTCACCGTGCTCCGGGGGGGAACCGGCCTGACCAGAACCAGCAAAATTTCCGTCATTTCAACGAGAAGATCAGCAATTCATCTATACCTCATCCAACGGGAAAAAACAGCCGTTCAATTTGCGGAAACCATCTTTTCAACCGCTCCTCAGTATAGTGGCATTACCAGGAAAACAGCAAGGAACGGAGAAAAAAACATGGCCGCTTGCAACACATTGACCAAAAGGCACCAGATACGCCCGGATTTCTCATCGGTCCAGGCGGCGCCAGGGAGAACGGTCACAAATCCCGATTACATGCTCTTGCCAAGTGACTCCGGTGAGGTACGCGTCAGGTTCGAAGTTTTTGCCGATAAACCGGAGTACGCGCTGTTCACCCGCGAACTCCCAGCGAAGATGGCATCGCATGAACTCACCTCTCCAAAAACGTCAACAGATGGTCCATGTGTTCATGAGAAATCCGCTCTAGAGAATGACCAGGGTGGTCCCCTTGTTGCCACGATTGAGATTGGAATTTTTCGCCAACTGGGGATACTGCCTGAGCAGATTGCGCACCGGCCCACTCCGGCGATGAAAATTCTCGCCAAAGATCACTTCACGCACTTCGCCTCGATGACTCATATGCGCAAGCAGCTTACGACACTCCTGGCGAATCACCCCACCCCGACCCGACGACCCATAGCCGTGAATCAGCGTGAGCGCCTGTATCTCGAGCGCTCGGGCCTCCGCAAGCGAGGCGAGCAACCTGCGCATAGCCGCCTCGACATGGGACCTGCCAGCCTCGAGGTCGACGGTACGATGGACAAAGGCTCTCGTCGGGTTGCTAACCGCGCTCAGCCCGTCATCCTGGCTGCTGCCGCAGAAAAGACAGGACCTGCTGCCCGCAGCAATCTCGTTGCCGCAGATTTGACAATAGATGAGCATGATGGACTCGTAAAAACTCCGATCTACTTCGCTCTCGGTCACAGACGACACTTCGCAGTATCCCATGTTACCACCAATTTGCCGTTTGAGACATTACGCCCGGTATATCTCCGTTTTTCCAGAGCCTATCTTGGCCGAACATTCGACTTTTTACGACGCCATCAAGCGTGATGGACTCGTAAAAACCTCAAGCGTGCATACAAGATGGCTAAGTACAAAAGCCTGATATACAAGGCGCAGTGGTGTCGGCCAAGCGCAGACGTACATGTGGTACGTCGAGCAGTGGCCGATCCCGCTGCCACGCAGGAGATCGAGCTTTGTACGACGCCATCAAGCATGATGGCCTCGTAAACTCCTAAAACCTGCACGTAAGAGGGCTAAGTACACCAGCCTGATCTCCAAGGTGCAGTGGTGTCGGCCAAGCACAGGCGTACATGTGGTACGCCGAGCATTGGCCGATCCCGCTGCAACGCAGGAGATCGGGCTTTTTACGACGCCATCAAGCATGACCGGTTCCATTTCTCCCCTAACGGGACCGCCGGTAGCAAGCCTATACCCTGCGCACAGAGATCACATGTTGCATCTGACGAAGATGTTGCATGATGACCTGGAGATGCCGCCGGTCCCGCACCTCTATGGTGACATTGACGTCCGCGGTGTTCTCCGGGGTGGTGTGGCCGGAGATATCGGCGATATTGGCGTTGTCGCCGGTGATACTCGAACCGATATCGGCAAAAATGCCCCGATAGTTCTCGCAATGAATATGAATGCTGGCCCGATAATGCTTGTCTTCAAGCCCGGTCCAGGAGACATCGATCCAACGGTGCGGATCGGTACTCTTGAGATTGACACAGTCCTGCTTGTGAATGGAAACCCCGCGTCCCTGGGTGATGAAGCCGATAATCGGGTCTCCCGGCAACGGGTTGCAACAGCGGCTGATCTTGACCAGCATGCCCTCGACACCGGTAATAGAGATGCCATCGCGGTCTTCGTCGGCGGCCGGGTGCTGGGCGACAGCCGTCGCCGGCTTTTCCGGGGTCGTCTCGGCCGTGTCCTTGTCATCCTGTTCGATCGCCAGCTCCGGTGGCTGCAGGGCCCGGACCAGGCTCTGGATCGTGATCATGCCCTGACCGACTTTGACCAGCATGTCATCGAGCGAGTTGCACCGCAACAGTCTTAACAGCAACCGGATATGGCCACTCTTTATCATCTTCTTCAGAGTGGTGTCATGCTGCCGGATCTCCCGCTCACAGATCTCCCGACCAAGCTTTAAGGCCTTTTCCTTTTCGTCGCGGCGCAACCATTGCCGGATTCTGGCCCTGGCCCTGCTGGTTTTCACCAGATCGAGCCACCCCCGACGCGGGGTCTGGGTCGGCGAGGTGACAATCTCCACGATATCACCATTCTGCAGCTGATATTTCAGCTGCACAATCCGGCCATTGACCTTGGCGCCGACGCACCGGTCGCCCACCTGGGTGTGGATGGCATAGGCGAAGTCGATGGGACAACTTCCCGTGGGGAACTCCTTGACGTCGCCCGCCGGAGTCAGCGCGTAGACATCCGGATCATAGAGCTCGCCCTTGACACTATCGAGAAATTCCCGAGGATCCTCGACATCCTGCAACGACTTGACCAGCTTCTTGAGTTCCTTGAACAGCCGGGCGTCGCGATCGCTGACCTTCTGTCCTTCCTTGTACGCCCAGTGGGCGGCGACCCCCTCCTGGGCCACGCGGTCCATCTCTTCGGTGCGAATCTGGATCTCGATAAAGTGCTCACGCGGCCCAATCACCGTGGTGTGCATCGACTGGTAGTTGTTGGATTTCGGTACCGAGATGAAATCCTTAATCCTGCCCGGCACCGGGGACCAGTTGGCATGGATCGTCCCCAGGGCCTCGTAGCACTCCTTGACCGTATTGACAATGATCCGGAACGCCACCTTGTCATACACCCGCTCCAGGGGGATATTCTGGGCGAGAAGCTTTTTGTAGATCGAATAGATGTGTTTGGGCCGGCCGAGAATCCGTAAAGGACGGATATCCGCCTCCTCCAGCTTGCCTTGCAGGATAGCGATAACCTCATCGACATACTGCTGTCGCTCGGTGAGAGAACTCTCGAGTCGACTGGTGATATCGTCATACTCTTCGGGGTAGAGATAACGAAACGAGTAATCTTCGAGTTCCCGCTTCAGCCAGTCGATGCCCAACCGGCTGGCCAGCGGCGCATAGAGATCCATGGTTTCCCGGGCGATATCCAGCTGGAGTTCCCGATCGGCCTTGTCCAGCACAACCATGTCCTGCAGGCGATCGATCAGCTTGACCAGCAGCACCCTGATGTCGGCGGCAATGGCCAACAGCATCTTGCGGACACTCTCGGCATGCCGCACCAGTTTGGAATTGTACTGGACATTGTTGATCTTGGACGAACCGGCAACGATTGTGGCCACGTCCGGGCCGAATTCCCGTCGCAGATCCTCGATTTCAATACCCTCCCTGAGCACCCCGTGCAGCATCCCTGCCAGAATCGTGTCGAGGTCCAGATGCATCGAGGCCAGGGTCGAGGCCACCTCCTGCAGATGGAGTAGATACGACTCACCCGACCAGTGCAGCTGGCCGCCATGGACCCGAACGACAACCTCCCAGGCCTTGTCGATACGGGAGAGATCGACATCGTGGAGATAGTTGCGGGCAAGGGCCTTCAGCCCCTGCGGATTGAGCATCGATGTGTAAGACATGGTACCAATCGCCTGTCTGTTAACGCCTGAGTTCCTCGGTAATCCTGGTCGTCATCAGCTCGACCACAGCCTCGAAAGCCACCTCTTCACTGGCGCCGTCATGGCGTCTTTTGATCTCGATCATTCCGTTCTCGCTAAACGATCTGCCGACGGTGAGTCGGTAGGGCGTGCCGAGCAGATCCGCATCCTTGAACTTGGAGCCGGGACGCTCGTTGCGGTCATCGAGCAGGACATCGAGGCCGGCCCGCTGCAACTCGGTGTACAGTTTTTCGGCGGCCTCGCTGACCAGCCGATCGTTGACGGCCAGATTGAGGACGACCACCTGGAACGGGGCCAGGGGTACCGGAAAGACAATGCCGTTCTCGTCATGGTTCTGTTCGATCGCCGCGGCCACGACCCGGCTGACCCCTATCCCATAACAGCCCATCACGAAAGGTTTCTCCTGACCATCGGCATCCTGGAACAGGGCTTTCATCGCCTCGGAATAGGCGGTGCCAAGCTTGAATACATGACCCACCTCGATCCCTTCGGTGAACCGCAGCGAGGCGCCACACTCGGGGCAGGGATCGTCTTCCGTGATCTCGCGGAGATCGGCGACCGTTTCCACCTGAAAATCGCGACCCAGGTTGACGTTTCTCAGGTGATAGTTCTTCTCGTTGGCACCGACCACGAAATTCCGCATTGTGGCAACCTCCTGGTCCGCCACCAGCCGAATCGGGATATTTACCGGCCCGAGATACCCGGTCGGCACCCCCGTCGCCGCAAACACCGCCTTTTCATCGGCCAGTTCCACCTCGATCGCCCCCAGCAGATTGGTCAGCTTCACCATCTGCACCTTCCGATCACCGCGCACCAGCACCGCCACGGGCTTCCCGTCAGCCAGATAGACCATGGTCTTGACCAGCCGGGAATGCTCTATCCCCAACAGGGCGCAGACCGTCTCCACCTTGCGGGTGCCTGGGGTTTCGACCTTTTCCAGCTCGGCCATCGGCTCGGAATTATCCATTTCCTTCGCTCGCACCACGGCCTTTTCCAAATTTGCCGCATACTCACAGGCCGAACAGGTGGCGATGGTGTCCTCGCCAGTCTTAGCCAACACCATGAATTCATGAGAGAAGCTTCCGCCAATGGTCCCAGAATCGGCCTGCACGGCCCGGAAATCGAGGCCGCAACGGGTAAATATCCGCTTATAGGCTTCATACATCTTATGGTAGGCAATTTCGGCGCCAGCATCATCGACATCGAATGAATAGGCGTCCTTCATCAGGAACTCCCGACCTCGCATCAGGCCGAAACGGGGACGGATCTCATCGCGGAACTTGGTCTGGATCTGGTAGAGGTTGACCGGCAGGTCCCGATAGGAGTGGAGCTCTCGACGAATGATATCGGTGACCACCTCCTCATGGGTCGGGCCCAGACAGGATTCCCGCTCATGTCGATCGACAAAGCGCAACAGTTCAGGCCCATACTTTTCATAACGCCCACTCTCCCGCCAGAGATCGGCCGGCTGGACCATCGGCATCAGCAGCTCCTGGGCTCCGGCCCGGTCCATCTCTTCCCGGACGATTGTCTCGACCCGGCGGATGGCGGCGAGTCCATACGGGAGATACGAGTAGACCCCGGAGGTCAGTTGACGTATGCATCCGGCCCGCAGCATCAGGCGGTGGCTGACCACCTCCGCCTCGGCGGGATTCTCCTTCAAGGTCGGTAACAACATCTGGCTATAACGCATAAAGAGTCCGTAATGATATGGTGATAATGTGGAGAAGATCTCCAGTCCAGGTACGCGGGCAGAGCGAGGCGTTGGAGAGGCTCAGCCACGGCAAACCATGAACGTCTTCGGCACGGCAGAAGAGCCAACCGAGCTGACGAGTTTCATAGAACCAGCATGGCTGGGCCAGGCAGCCTCAGCCACAACGAAACATGAAACTCCTCGGCGCGGTAACAGAGCTTTCCGAGCTGACGAGTTTCATAGAAAACATAGCAAATTCTCAGCTTTTTCGCCCTTCTTCTTCCATTTTTTTCAGTTCGGTCATAAAGGCCTCAAGCAACTCGTCTTCGGGCACCTTCCTGACGATTTGGCCTTTTTTGAAGATAATGCCGACACCGTTGCCGCCGCTCACTCCGATATCCGCCTCTCTCGCCTCACCGGGACCATTGACCACACAGCCCATCACCGCGACCTTGATCCGGCTCCGCATGGTCTGCACATACCGCTCGACCTCTTCCGCCAGGCCAAAGAGATCTATCCGGGTGCGGCCACAGGTCGGACAGGAGATCAACTCTGGTCCTCGCTCACGAATTTTCAGGGAACGGAGCAACTCAAACCCCACCCTGACCTCTTCGACCGGATCCCTGGTCAACGAGATCCGCAGGGTATCGCCGATCCCCTGGCTGAGCAGGATGCCAAGCGCCACACTGGATTTGACGGTACCGGCAATGAGCCCTCCCGCCTCGGTCACTCCGAGATGAAGGGGATAATCGGTCTGCGCCGACAGGTGTCGGTAACCGCTGATGGTGGTCAGCACATCGGAGGATTTGATGGAGATCTTCATCTGGTCGTAGCCGAGTTCCTCGACCAGCCGCACATTGCGCAGGGCACTCTCAATGAGCGACCGTGGATTGTCGGCGGTGGGATAGCCGTATTGCCCCAGCAGGTCTTTCTCGATGGAGCCGCTGTTGACCCCGACCCTGATGGGTACCCTGTGCGCCTTGGCGGCATCCACCACCCTGGCGAGTTTCTCCTTGCCTCCAAGGTTGCCGGGATTGATCCGGATACCGTCGGCGCCGTTTTCCATGGCGCCGGTCGCCAGCCGATAGTCGAAATGGATATCGGCAATGAGCGGAATGCCGATACCGTCTCGAATGGCCCGGATGGCCCGAACCGCCTCCTGATCCAGCACCGCCGCGCGGACGATATCACAGCCTGCGGCCTTGAGCCGCTCAATCTGGGCGACGGTCGCCGCGACATCCCTGGTATCGGTATTGGTCATGGACTGCACCGCGACGGGACCGCTTCCCCCCACGACGACGTTTCCCACCCGGATCTCTTTGGTTTTCCGTCGAATGATCATACTGCCTCTCGCGTCATCTCTGTGGAGATGCGATAGTAGAGTCGCCCAGAGATTCTGGCTTTTTACAAAAGACGATTACGGGCGAGTACAGCGAGACTCCGAATCCGGCAAGGGGACGCTTCCACCGGCGAGTTGCTGAGAAAAACGGCGCCTCATCAGGATTGAGGTTTCTGCACCACCTGCGACGACGGTGCCTGTTGAGCCATGGTTTTCAAATTGAGCTCCGCGTCCGAAGCCCGCACATACAGAGGCGCCGCCGAGACAGGGTCCAGCGATCGCCCGACCCTGCACAGTTCCCCGGCCATCAGACCGAGCACCGCCCCGGCAGGGCTCCAGCACTGCACCGGACTGAAATCGACCAACCGGCCAAGACGCTCGGTAAAAAAGTCCTTATAGGCGTAGAGGCCATCGCCGGTCATGGTTACCGGCCCGTTGATACGCTCTGCCAACCGCTCGGGGGAGACCACCACGATCTCGGATCGTCTGGTGATCATCCCGGTTGAATCGAGTCGGTAAAAGGCGGCGTAGACCTCTCTCTTTCTGGCATCGAGCACCGAACAGATCTCCCTGGTGGTTCCGGTGCAACCTGCGGCGACGACATCGAGTGTCGAGAGGCCAAAGAGCGGCTTGCCAGCCGCCACGGCCAGCCCCTTCATCGTGGCCATCCCGATCCGCAGGCCGGTAAAGCTGCCCGGGCCAAGCCCCACCGCAAAGCCTTCAATCTTCTCCTTGCCGATGGCGCAGTCGGTAAGCAGTCTGTCAATCACTACCAGCAGTCGGCGGGAATGGGAGGTATTGCTGGCCACGCCGACGGCGCCCAGCACCCTGCCCGCCCCCCGGGTGCCCTCGGTCAGAGCGACCGTGGCGCAGGGCGTTGCGGTATCCACCGCCAGCATATAGGTGTTCCGATCGGCCATTACTTGACCAACCTCAGGATATCGTTATAGAAAACAAACACCATCAGGGTACAGAGCAGGGCGATTCCCACCTGTTGGGCAATAATCTGTGCTCGCTCGCCCAGCGGTCTTCTCCGCACCGCCTCGATGGTCAGAAACATCAGGTGACCACCGTCGAGGACCGGCACCGGCAACAGGTTGAGGACCCCGAGATTGACGCTGAGCAATCCCATGAAATAGAGGAGGTTGACCAAACCGGCCTTGGCCTGCTGCCCGGCAATCTGAGCGATGAGGATCGGTCCGCCAAGCTCTGAAGCGGGGATCACCCGCTGGATAATCTTGACGAAACCGGTGATCGTCAGTTCGATATAGCCCCAGGTCTGACGCCCGGCGCTGGTCAAGGCGCCCAGGGGCCCGGTGGCCACGTAACGCAACTCGTCGTGACGGATGATACCGATCATGTAGCGCTCATCGACCGCCTCACCGTAGATGTTTTTCACCGTATCGATCTGGGGGGTGAGCAGCACGGTCTGCTGCCGACCAGCACGATCCACCAGCATCGAAATCGTTTTGCCACCGCTGTTTTTCACTCCGGCCAACACGTCGTCCCACCCCCTGGTCGGCGAACCGTCGATCGCAAGGATCAGATCATCCTCCTGCAGTCCGCCCGCGGCGGCGGGAGAGTCGGCATTCACCTGGCCGATCCTGGTGGTATCGACCGGCTCCGGCACGCCTTGAAACAAAAAAAGGAGAAAGAACAGGACCAAAGTAAAGAGAAAATTGAAGGCGGGCCCGGCAAAGACAATGCCGAAACGTTGCCACACCGTCTTGTGGGCAAAACTGACCGCCTTCTCCTCGGCCGGGATATTCTGCTCGTCGGGATTTTCGCCAAACATCTTGACGTAGCCACCCAGCGGCACGGCGGACACCAGGTACTCGGTCTCACCGATCATCCTGCCATAGAGTCTTGGCCCGAACCCCAGGGAAAATTTCAATACCCGTACCCCAAAGAGTTTGGCAAACAGAAAATGTCCGAGTTCATGAACGAAGATCAACAGGCCAAGCACGAGAATAAAGGCGAATACGGTATTCATGACGTTTGCAAAATATCCGAGAAAAAATGGACCGAAGCCCTCGCTCCGGCCGGTTACCGATATCAGGCCAGGGCCCTGATACACTCCTCTGCCACCCGGCGCGCCGTCATATCCGCCGCCAGAATATCGTCGAGCGAGTCTTCACTGCCGGTATGGACTCGTTCGAGGGTATTGGCGACTGTCTGGGTAATCTTGACAAAAGCGATCCGCCGTTGCAGAAAGGCGGCCACGGCGACTTCATTGGCGGCATTGAGCACGGCCGGCGCGACCCCGCCGCTGCGAAGTGCGGCAAAGGCGAGTCCCAGCGCTGGAAAACAGCTGTGACGGGGGGGGTGAAATTCCAGCTGAGCACACTGGGTCAGGCGCAGTGGCGTGAGTTGGAGCGGCAACCGTTCGGGATACGACAGGGCATAGGCGATGGGAATCCGCATATCCGGTATCCCCATCTGGGCAATGACCGAGCCGTCGTGGTATTCGACCAGGGAGTGCACCACCGACTGCGGATGGATGACCACCTCGATCGCCTCCGCTGTCATATCGAACAGCCACCGGGCCTCGATCACTTCCAGGCCCTTGTTCATCAGCGTAGCCGAGTCGATCGTGATTTTCGGTCCCATCGCCCAGTTCGGGTGATTGAGTGCCTGTTCGCAGCTGACCCTGGCCAGTTCGTCTTCCCCGGTGTTCCTGAACGGACCACCGGAGGCGGTAAGAATGATTTTGGCGACGTCTTGCCTGCGCCCGGCCGCCAGCGCCTGAAATATCGCACTGTGCTCGGAATCGACCGGCAAGATGGGAACCTTGTGACGCATCGCCTGGTCCATCACGATCTTTCCGGCCATCACCAGGGTCTCCTTATTGGCGAGCCCTACGGGTTTACCGGCCCGAATCGCAGCGAGAGTGGGAAGAAGACCGGCGGCGCCGACGATGGCGGAGACGGTGAAATCGGCATCAGCGATTGCGGCCGCCTGCAGGTTGCCGTCGCTGCCGTAAACGATGCGCTCACGCCATCTGCGCGGCAAGAGACGGCGTAACTCCGCCGCCCCCTGGCTGTCCAGCACGGAGATGAGCTCAGGCTGAAACTCGATAACCTGATCGGCCAGCAGGCTGACGTTACGACCGGCCGCAAGGCTCGCTATGCGATACTTCTCGGGGAACTGTCTGACAACCTCCAGGACATTGGCACCAATGGAACCGGTAGAACCGAGCAAGGCGATGCGCTTCATACTCCCCCCCTCAACACGAGCAGGTAATAGAGTACCGGCGCAGCCAGCAGCAGGGAATCGATTCGATCCAGCACCCCGCCATGCCCGGCCAGCAGGGTACCGGAATCTTTGGTGCCGGTCCCCCGCTTGACAATCGACTCCGTCAAATCACCAACGATTCCGACACCCGTCAGCACCACCGCCGCCGGAACGAGAAGCAACCAGTCAACCCGCTCAAAAAGCAGAATCGCGGCGAAAAAGGCCGCCACCAGGCCGCAGACCAGACCGCCCAGGGCTCCCTCGATGGTCTTCTTCGGGCTGATTGCCGGGCAGAGCCGGTGTCTGCCACAGGCGGAACCGACGAAATACGCCCCGGAATCCGAACCCGCGGTCACCGCGGTGAGCACCACCAGCCAGCTGCCGCCTTCAGGAAGTCGTCTCAGCAGCACCAGATAGGAGGCCAGCACCCCGACATAGACAACCCCGAATACCACCTTGCAGTACTGCTCGTAGGTATTGTCAAAATAGGCATACCTGTGCAGGAAAAAAAGGGTGACCAGGAAAAAGGCAGAAAAGAGGCCGACCCCGGGCAGAGCAGCGATCTCAGCGTCCACAGGACAGACCAGAACCACCGGCAAAGAGAGCGCACAGAGCAGCAGCAGGTTGGCGAGAGTTCCCAGCGCCGGTTTCATCACCATTTTCAGATATTCGCCGGCGCAAATGGCGGTAATGAGCAGCATCGCCAGGTAGAAATGCAGGGACGAACCCGCTACCAGAAGAACGACCCAGCCCACGGCCAGCAACAGTCCAGGTACGGTTCTCTTCATGCATCACCTGTCGGCAAGCTGGGCGCTGGTCTTGCCAAACCGCCGCTCACGCCGCTGAAACGAGCCGATCGCCTCGAGAAACTGTTGTCGACGGAATTCAGGCCACATGGTGTCGGTAAAATAGATCTCGGCATAAGAGGCCTGCCAGAGCAGGAAATTGGAGAGTCGGGCCTCCCCGCCTGTTCTGATCAGCAGGTCGGGGTCGGGCATGTCGGCGGTATACAGCTTCTGCTGCACATGGGCGACGGTAATGTCTTCCGGCTGCAGCCGACCGGCCAGACAATCTTCCGCCAGCCCTCTGGCGGCCCGGGTCAATTCGTCCCGGGCCCCGTAACTGAGCGCCAGATTGAGAATGAGCTCGTTATTGTTCCGGGTCGCCTCCATCACCCGCTGCAACTGCTCTCTGGTGGACCGGGGCAGCCGGTCGATATCTCCCAGGCAGCACAGCCTGATCTTATTGGCGAGCATTCGGGACAGCTCGGCGGATAGATAGTTCTGCAGGATGGCCATCAGGCCACTGACTTCCTGTTCTGGCCTGTTCCAGTTTTCAGACGAAAAGGCGTAGAGCGTGAGGACTTCGATCCCGATTTCCCGGGCCGTCTCCACTACAGCCTGCACGGACTGGGCTCCAACCCGATGACCATACAATCTCGGCCTGTTCTGGCCCACGGCCCAGCGGCCATTGCCATCCATGATGATGGCGATATGGCGGGGCAGATGCTCCCTGTCTATCGTCGGTTCACTGCTCATGGCCTTCCCGGCAACACGACTCGATATTCTCGCTGTGGTCCGATGGTACACTGGATCAGACTTCCATTACCTCTTTTTCCTTGGAGGCGGTGGCGTCGTCGATCTGCTTGATGTAGCTGTCGGTTTCACCCTGAGCCTCATCTTGGAGTTTGAACAGTTCGTCCTCGGAGATTTCCTTGTCTTTTTTCTGCTTTTTCAATGTCTCGATCGCATCGCGACGAGCGTTGCGAACTGCGACACGGAACTCCTCGGCAATCTTTTTCACCTGCCGGACCAGATCCCGCCGGCGCTCTTCCGTCAGCTGCGGGATATTGAGGCGGATAACCTTGCCGTCATTCATCGGAGTCAGGCCGATGTCCGACTTCATGATCGCCTTTTCTATAGCGGAGACCAACTGCACGTCCCAGGGTTGGATGGCGATCATTCGGCTTTCGGGAATCGTGATGGTGCCAACCTGATTGATCGGCATCGCCGAACCGTAGGCATCGACGAGAATCCCATCGAGCAGGCTGATCGAGGCCCGTCCAGTGCGAATTTTGCCAAGCTCGTTCTTGAAAGATTCTACACTCTTTTCCATCTTCTCAGCCATCTCGAATAGTACGTCGCTCATACTGTAACCTCCGCTGTCGGGTGGAGTAGTTGCTCTAACCAGCATGGCTGGACCAGGTAGTCTCAGCCACAACGAACCATGAAACTCCTCGGCACGGTAACCGAGATATCCGCACTGACGAGTTTCATATAAACCAGCATGGCTGGACCAGGTAGCCTCAGCCACAACGAACCATGAAACTCCTCGGCACGGTAACCGAGCTTGCCGCACTGACGAGTTTCATATAAACCAGCATGGCTGGACCAGGTAGCCTCAGCCACAACAAACCATGAAACTCCTCGGCACGGTAACCGAGATATCCGTGTCAGCGAATTTCATACAAACTTCATGAAGTGATCAGGGTTCCTACCGGTTCGCCACAGACCGCCCTTTTGATGTTGCCGCGCACAGCCATGTTCAACACCTTGATCGGTTTGTCATCTTCCTTGGCCAGAGCGATACCGGCAGCGTCCATAACCCGCAGACCGTAACGCAGTACGGTATCATAGGTCAGATCATCATACTTGACGGCGTCGGGATGGACAACGGGGTCCTTATCATAGACCCCATCGACCTTGGTCGCCTTGATGACCAGATCGGCGTCTATTTCAAGGGCCCTGAGAACTCCAGCGGAATCGGTGGTGAAATAGGGATTGCCCGTGCCGGCGGCAAAAATCACCACCCGCCCCTTTTCGAGATGCCGGACGGCCCGCCGCCTGATATATGGTTCACAGACCGATTGCATCGGGATAGCCGACATGACCCGGGTTATGACCCCTTTCCGTTCAAGAGCATCCTGCATGGCCAGGCTGTTCATCACCGTGGCTAACATCCCCATATTGTCGGCGGTGGCTCTGTCCATTCCCTTGCTGGCGCCGGCCACCCCTCTGAAGATATTGCCGGCTCCGATGACAAGACCCGGCTGTACTCCCAGTTCGACGACCTCACGGATTTCGTCGGCGACAAAATCAAGCACCTCGGTGTTTATCCCATACGAATCGGTGCCCATCAGGGCTTCGCCACTCAATTTCAGGAGAATTCGCTTATACTGTACGTCCATCCCGCACTCCCTGTTCTGTTATCCGTTTTGCTCAACCAGCATGGCTGGACCAGGCAGCCTCAGCCACAACAATGGCACCGCTACGCTGTCATGAAATTCCTCTTCACAGTAACCAAGGCATCTGAGTTGACGGGTTTCATGGAAAAGATACAGCGTCAGACGACAGAGACCGGCCAGCTGGCCGCCGCCGGTCCCGGCGGGGTATCATTCCGTACCGACCTGGAAGCGGGTAAAACGCTTGATGGAGATGTTCTCGCCCATGGTGGCGATCACCTCGTTGAGTTTATCCTGAATGGTCAACTCGGGATCCTTGACGAACTTCTGCTCCAGCAGGCAGGATTCGGCGACGAACTTGTCAACTTTACCAGAGACGATCTTCTCGACGATCGCTTCCGGTTTGCCTGAATCAAGCGCCTGCTTTACGTAAATTTCCTTTTCCCGGGCGATCATTTCCGCTGGAATATCCTCCCTGGTGATACCAACCGGATTGACGGCGGCGATATGCATCGCCACATCCCGGGCAAAATCGACGAAGGCGTCGGTCTTGGCAACGAAATCGGTCTCACAACCAAGCTCCACCATCACGCCGAGTTTTCCACCGGCATGCACATAGACCCCGATGGTTCCTTCACTGGTGGCTCTGCCGGCCCTCTTGGCGGCGACGGCCAATCCCTTCTGGCGCAACAGGTCGACGGCCTTCTCCATATCGCCGGCTGTCTCGGTCAGCGCCTTCTTGCAATCCATCATACCGGCGGCGGTCTTATCTCTGAGCTCTTTTACCATCTGACTTGTAATCTGCATACTCTATCCCCTTTCATTTCTGACTTCGAATGCGAATGTTCCTTGACTATGGCGGCGGGTCCCACCATTACCTCAAGCGTTAAAATCCTGCTGTGGTTCCGGTGGATACACACAACAAAAGGGGTAGTCGTGAGACAAACCCCTTTTCAGAAATTCTCGGCTCTACAGCCGCCGACACCTTACTGGTTCTGCTCGGCTTCAGAGTTCTCAGACTGTTCGGTCACCTCTACGGCGGCTTCTGCCATCGCCGCGGCGATGGCCTCTTCAGAGGCGTCGTCCCCTTCACGCTGGGCCGAACCGGCCAGAACCGCATCGGCTATCTGCTGACTGATCAACCGGATTGAACGAATGGCGTCATCGTTGCCTGGAATGACATAGTCGATACCATCCGGATCACAGTTGGTGTCGGTTATCGCCACCACAGGAATACCGAGTTTCTGCGCCTCATTGACGGCAATGGCCTCTTTTTTCGGGTCAACCACAAAGAGCGTGGTCGGCAGGCTGCGCATATCTTTTATCCCCCCGACGTTCCGTTCGAGCTTCACCAGTTCCTTCTCCATCAGCAGAATTTCCTTTTTCGGGAAGCGATTGATGGAACCGTCGGCCTGCATCGATTCAATGGATTTCAGTCGATCGATCGACCGCTTGATGGTCTGGAAATTGGTGAGCATCCCGCCAAGCCAACGGTGGTCGATATAGTACATACCGCAACGCCGGGCCTCTTCATTGATAATACTCTGGGCCTGTCGCTTGGTACCGACGAAAAGGACCGTACCACCCTTCTTGACATCACTGGCGACAAAATCACAAGCTCTGTCAAAGAGTTTCTTGGTCTTGTCGAGATTTATAATGTAAATGCCGTTACGCGGACCGTAAATATAGGGTTTCATTTTCGGGTTCCAGCGCCTGGTCTGATGACCGAAATGAAGCCCTGCCTGTAACATGTCTCTTACTGTTGCATTTGCCATATCGTCCTCTTTCTCTGGTTTGGCCTCCATCTTCTTCAATCGGCTCTCAGAGCATAGTCCGGAGCAGACACCAGTATCTGCGAAGATGTGTGTTGTTGAGATGAAATCGCCGACGAGACCTGGAGGCCCCGCAGCTGGAATTTTCATCGCTTGTTGTGGATGAACACGATCCGACAGGGACAGTCGAACTGGTGAATATTCCCCGCCAGAAATAGCTCAACATCGCTATGTATCATGAGATACCCTTATTTGCAACAAGTCTTTCAAGTACAGCCGGCTTCGATAGGCGGGGCCATGCCATGAAACTCTTCCACACCGAGAGTTCTCTCGCCGAGCCGGGAATTTGGTGATTCGTTGGAGCTGAGGCGACCTGGTCCAGCCTTGCTGGCTTATCTGCAACTCGTCAGCGTGGATAGTCCTCTTGCCGAGCCGGGAATTTGGTGATTCGTTGGAGCTGAGGCGACCTGGCCCAGCTTTGCTGGCTTATCTGCAACTCGTCAGCGTGGATAGTCCTCTTGCCGAGCCGGGAATTTGGTGGATCGTTGGAACTGAGGCGACCTGGCCCAGCTTTGCTGGCTTATCTGCAACTCGTCAGCGTGGATAGTCCTCTTACCGAGCCGGGAATTTGGTGGATCGTTGGAACTGAGGCGACCTGGCCCAGC
>JBKEBZ010000103.1:0-21038 GCA_047973425.1 Desulfopila sp. | reverse complement strand
GAGGCTACCTGGTCCAGCCATGCTGGTTTATATGAAACTCATCGGTACGGAAAGCTCTGTTACCGCACAGAGGAGTTTCATGCCTCGTTGTGGCTGAGGCTACCTGGTCCAGCCATGCTGGTTGATATTAAATACGCCGGTGCTGAAAGCTCTCTTACCGCACCGAAGAGTTTCATGCTTCGTTGTGGCTGAGGCTATCTGGTCCAGCCATGCTGGTTAGAGCAGTTCCAGACCGGAGAAGAAATAACCGATCTCAAAGGCCGCCGTTTCCGGAGCATCGGAGCCATGGGTGGCATTCTCACCCACCGAACTGCCGAATTCCCGCCGCAGCGACCCTTGCGGAGCGTCGGCCGGGTTGGTTGCCCCCATCAGCTCCCGCCACTTGCCAATGGCGTTGTCGGCCGCCAGCACCATCACGATGCAGGGACCGCTGCTCATGAAGGTGGTGAGTTCATCGAAAAATGGCTTGTCCCTGTGGACATGATAAAATCCCTCCGCCTCGACCTTGCTCAGATAAAGTTTTTTCAGGCCGACGATCGTGAACCCTTCGGCAGAGATCCGGGCCAGGATCTTACCGGCGTTACCGGCTTTAAAGGCGTCTGGCTTGATAATGGCAAATGTCCTCTCCATAGACTGTTCTCCTTTTCGGGGTGATGTTTTCTGTTTTTTGTTTTTGTTTTATCCGAAACTCTTCGGTGCGGAAAGCTCTGTTACCGCGCCGAGGAGTTTCATGGTTCGTTGTGGCTGAGGCTATCTGGTCCAGCCATGCTGGTTAGTTTCTATGTAACCGTCCACCGATATCTGGCGTCATCTTCCATCGACCATGACGCACGATACCGTCGGTACAATCATCCCGCGGCAAGCCGCAGCAAGGCGTTGACGATCGCCGCGGCTATGGGGCTGCCCCCGCGCCTGCCGGTAATGGTGATGGCCGGGACAGTACTCTCTTTGAGCATCTCTTTCGATTCCGCCGCATTGACAAAACCGACGGGAACGCCAACGATGAACCCAGGCTGTAATTCCCCGGCGGCACAGAGCCGCAAGGTGGCGACAAGGGCGGTGGGGGCATTGCCAATGGCGATCCCGGCGACCCTGCCACCGCAGGAAAGTCGCATCGCCGCATCGGCCCGGGTGATTTTCATCTCTCTTGCCAAATCAGCGGTCCTCTCCTCACCGACCCGGCAGATGACCTTGCCACCGAACTGAGCCAGAATGGCACGACTGATACCGCTGGCGACCATGTTGACATCGGTGATGATATCGCCTCCCTTGGCAAAGGCCGCAAGGGCCGCTTCCACCGGCTCCCGCAGGAAGGTGATATTGTCGACGATGGAGAAATCTCCAGTGGCGTGAATGACCCGTTGCAGGACCCGGAACTCACCTGGGCTGTAGTCGGCAATGTCTCTGTTGGTCTGGGCCGTGAATTCAGCTTCGATAATGCGAAAGCTCTCCGCCTCTATCTCCGCGGGAGCAATATCCTGTAACTTTACCATGATAATACCTGTCAGGTTGAGGTGAGTATGTCGTGCAACCTACGACAGCTACGAGCCGACCTGGCAAAATGCAGGTGAATGTAGCTGCCCAGGGCGTTTCCCTTGATACACCCTTCTTCTTTCCCGTCAGCGGTCTGGTACAGTGCCGCCAGCTCGGGGTCCCTGCTGACGATATCGGAATAATGGAATTCGTGACCGAAAAAGGTCTCGCCACCACGCCCCAGATGGCAGTCGTGCTGCAGCACCGGACTACGATAGCCCAATCTGGCAAGGCGCGGCTTCATCCGAACCGATACCGGAAAGATCCCGGTCATGGGAAATGCCCTGCCCTCTTGATCGACCAGCTCGCGCGTCATGTACATGAAGCCACCACACTCACCATAGACAAAACCTCCGTTCTCGGCAAAGCGGCGAATGGCGCTGCGCATCACGGTATTTTCCGTCAGCATTCCGGCATACAGCTCAGGGTAGCCACCGCCGAGATAGATTCCGGCGATATCCTCAGGTACGGCCCGATCATGCACCGGACTGAACTCGATCAGTTCAAAACCACACTCTTTGAGCAGATCGAGATTTTCCCGGTAATAAAAACAGAAGGCCTCGTCCCTGGCAACTGCCAAACGACAGCGTCCGGGAGGCTTCTTTTTCTTCTCGGCCCGTCTCGGCCGGGCCAGGGGGCGGCCGGTATTTTTCAGCAGCAGATCGAGGTCGAGATGGCTCTCGACCGCGCCAGCGAGTTTGTCAAGGCGGGCATCGCTGTCACTCATCTCGTCCCCCATATGCAGACCGAGATGTCGCGAGGGCAGCTCAAAATCGATATCGCGAGGAAAAAAACCTATGATTTCAGTAGAACAGTGCGCGGTGACGGCATCTTCGATAAGTTGACGGTGGCGCGGGGAGCCGATCCGGTTACAGATCACCCCGGATATCTTCACCGCCGGGTCGAACCGTTCGAAACCATGGATCACGGCCGCAACACTCTCGGCGGCGGAGCGGACATCGATAACCAACAGCACCGGGATGTCCAGTAATTTGGCCAGGGCCGCGGAACTGGCCGCCCCCCCGTCAAACAGACCCATTACCCCCTCGACCACCAGCGCCTCACCGTCTCTGCCGTAGTGATGGTAGGAGGTAGTGCAGGCTGCAGCGCCCATCATCTGGATGTCGAGATTGATCGATGGCCGGCCGGCCGCCAGCTGGTGCAGGGTCGGATCGATGAAGTCCGGACCGCACTTGAACGGCTGAACCACCACCCCCCGCCGGGCCAGAGCGGCGAGAATACCGATGGTCAGCAAGGTCTTTCCCGAGCCGCTGCGGGTTGCGCCGATAAGAAACTGAGGCGTGTTCAACGGATTATCCTCCAACGATGACGAGCCGGCAGAACAGCAAGGCCAAGGTGAACAGCACACTGGCGGTGATCATCAACCGGCAGGCAACCATAATATCTTCGAGTTCAAGAACGCGTTGCGGCTCTCCCAGCGTCGGCTTGCTGACAACTGTACCGAAATAGCTGGAATCGCCCCCCAGTTGAACCCCGAGAAGACCGGCCATCGCCGCTTCCGGGTGCCCGCTGTTGGGACTGGCGTGATTGAACCGGTCCCTGGTGAATATCCGCCAGCCATTCCGGCCATCGCGGCTCAGCAGCCAGGCCGAGGCCACCAGTAATGGTCCGCTCAACCGGGCCGGCAGAAAATTGGCGCCATCGTCGATCCGGGCGGCCAATCTGCCAAAGTGGAGATAGGTCGGGTTTTTGTAGCCGTACATCGAATCCATGGTGTTGATCGCCTTGTAGAGATAGGCGCCGAGCACCGCCAGCGAGAGCGGGGAGAGCAGCCCGGCGCCGGGCAGACAACTGGCGATGACCGCGTAAAAAACCGGGGCGACGATCCCGTCCACCAGGTTTTCGGCCACGGTCTCCACACAGGCCCGGCAGATCCCCTGCCGGTCAAGGGCGGCGGTGTCCCGACCGACGATCATCGCCACCTTTCGCCGGGCACAGGCGATATCTCCGTCGACCAGGGCCCGGTACACCTGGATGCCGTGGTCATAGAGGCTGCGGCAGGCGATAGCGGTCGAGAGCAGCAGCAGAGCGACGCCGGTCTCGAGCCAGGGGGCCAGGCGGTGCAGCAGCATGAGCGGGATCGCCAGAGCCGCCAGGGTGCAGAACGGTACCAGAATGGTGGCAATGGTGCCGGCCAGGGCAGGGCTGGCCACCAGCTTTCTGCACCGTGCCTCAAAGACGGTACAGAACCAACCAATCCCCTGCACCGGATGGGCCAGTCGTCTCGGGTCACCAAAGAGCAGGTCGAGAGCGACCGCCGCAAGAAAAGAGAGAGTAAAGCTCATAGAGGTCACACCAAGAGAGATGACGCACCCGTCCCCGCTGGCAAGGGGTGAGAGGCGCCGTCCACCAATCAATCAATACAAAGCTTACAGGCCGAGCAGACGATAGACCTCAGCCATGTCCAGACTCGCCCGTACGGTGTCGGCCAACCGGTCGAAGGCCGCTTCCAGGTCATAGGGCGCGACAATTTTACCGAGCGGCCGATACCCCTTACGCTCCCGGATGCCGTCGATAAACCAGCGACGAAAACCGTCGGCATCGAAGATACCATGGAGATACGATCCCCAGACCCGGTACCGATCGGAGTGCGAACCGCACAGACTGCCGGAGTCAAAACGCAGCAGCGGCCGCTGGTCTGGTGAGGCGGAGATGCCGTGGTGGATCTCGTAGCCAAAGATCTCCTGCCCCGAGGCGATATGAATCCCCCGCTGGCGCACCAGCCGCTTTTCGGCCTTCAACTCGGTTGCGAGTTCCAACAGGCCGAGCGCTTCGATACTGGCTTGGTTCGACTCGATTCCCAAGGGGTCGCTGACGGTTCTGCCGAGAATCTGATAGCCACCGCAGATCCCGACGATCTCACAGCGGCCCGTGGCGGCTATTTTCGGCAGAGCGGCGGCAAAGCCCTTGTCGCTGGCAAAGCGCAGATCGCCCATCACGTTTTTCGAGCCGGGCAGAATGATCACGTCATAACGCTCGAGATCCGCAGCCGAATCGATCACGGTCAGCTCGACATCGGGTTCGGCCAGAAACGGCTCGACATCGGTGAAGTTGGAGATATGGGGAAAATTGACCAGGCCGATCCGGATCGTTTCCGCTCCCTGGCGTGAGCGGTTAAAAGAGCCACTCTTAAACGAGACCGAGTCTTCCTCGGGCAGACCCAGGTCACTGAGATAGGGAACGACCCCAAGGGCCCGACGCCCGGTATGCTCGACAAGATAGCGATGGGCATCGTCAAGAAGCGAGGCCTGGCCGCGGAACCGGTTGACCACAAAGCCGCCGATCAGCTGCCGTTCCCAGGGGGCCAGAACCTCCATGGTGCCGACAAAGGAGGCGTACACCCCACCCCGGTCGATATCGCCCACCAGCAGGACCGGCGCCTTGGCATAGGCGGCCATCTTCATGTTGACGATATCGTTGCGCTTGAGGTTCACCTCACCCGGAGAACCGGCGCCTTCGAGAATGATTGCCTGGTTCTCGGCGGCAAGGCTGTCATAGCATTCCTGAGCAGCGGCCCAGGCCACCGGCTTGTAGGTATCGTATTTGAGCACCGACATGTTACCGACCGGGTGTCCTTTGACGATGATCTGGCTACCGGTGTCGGAGTTGGGCTTGAGCAGGATCGGGTTCATCCGCACATCGGGGTCGAGCTTGGCCGCCTGGGCCTGGACCACCTGGGCCCGGCCCATCTCCTCGCCATTTCTGGTGACAAAGGAGTTGAGCGACATGTTCTGGGCCTTGAAGGGGGCGACCCGCAGACCATCCTGGAGCAGAATCCGGCACAGGGCCGCGGTCAGCACCGATTTTCCGGCGTTGGAGGAGGTGCCCTGAAACATCAGGGCGGGAACCCGCTTCGGCTGCGCCCTTTTGGCAGCGGATGGCTTCGTGCCAGAAAAAACATGTCGTAACGCCTCGATCATCCGGCCGTTTTCCGCCTCCGTCCGCACCGCCAGACGAAAATACCGCTCGTCGAGACCCTGATAATTGTCACAGCAGCGGATCAGCAGACCATCGGCGAAGAGACGACTGGCAAGCTGCGGGGCGGTGGTGTTGTCGAGCAGTTTGACCAGCAGATAGTTTGCCTGGCCGGGATAGACCCGTAAATTGGTAAACTGTTCGATATCTTTTACAAAAGCTTGTCTTAGCCGGGCAGCGGTACGCCGGCTTTCCTGCTGATAGGAACTATCGCCAAGACAGGCGATGCCAAACGATTCCGCCAGCGCGTTGATGGTCCAGGGCGGCATGATCGCCAGCAACCGGGCCGCGACCTCCCGGGAAAACACGCCAAAGCCGAGACGCAGCCCCGGAACCCCGTAAAACTTGGTCATCGAGTTGAGGGTGAAGAGATTGTCCCGTTTACCGGCAACACTCTGACCGTCTTCCACAAAGTCGAGAAAGGCCTCGTCGATCACAAAGACGGTTTTCGGAAAATCACCGGCCAGCCGCAGCAGGGTATCGGCCGCAATGAGCATTCCGGTAGGGTTGTTGGGGCTGGCCAGAATCACCAGGTCGTCAGCTCTCAACTCCCGAGCCAGCAGGTCGAGGTCGAGAGCGAAATCGTTGTCTTCGGCCAGAGCCACGCTCATCACCTCCATCCCGGCCAGCCGGGCGGCCCTGGCATAATCGATATAGGACGGCACCGGGATGACCGCCCGTGGCCGCCGCAACAGCCGGGGCAACTGGTAGAGCAGTTCGGTGGAGCCGTTGGCCGGCACCACCGTCTCCGGGGCGACACCCATATGCGTGGCAATGGCTTCGATCAATCGGTGATATTCCGGGTCGGGATAATGGAGGATCTTGTCGAGTTCACGGCTGATCAGGGGACGCAACCATTCCGGCGGACCGAGGGGATTGATGTTGGCGCTGAAATCGAGTACCTGGCCATACTTCTGGCCTGTTTCACTGAGCACGGCGTGGATGTTTCCGCCATGACCGGTCCTGTTTCTTCCGGGTATTTGGGTCATCGTCATCGAACCTTCCAATGTATCGTATCTGTCAGAAGAACCGCTCTCCTGACGCAAAAATTCCTGGCCGGACACTCCTTTGTCAGCCGTTTATCCCTTTGTCGCCAAATCCGGATTCACCGCTCCGCCCCACCTGGCACCGTCTTCGATCACGGACCAAACAGCGAGGCCAGGCCAAGCGCCACACTCATTTCCGTCAACTCACAGACCGCCCCCAGGGTATCGCCGGTCACCCCCCCCAGCCGTTTGCGGCAGAACATGCCGAACCAGCACACGGTGAACGATACAACCAGCAGGACCACCGCCATGGTCTCCAGCCCACCCGCGACAGCGCCAGCCCCCAGCAGAACGAGCAGGCCGACACCGGCGGCATACCGGGTCCTGGTCGAATAAAAGAGCGCGCCGATGCCGCCTTCCGCCCTGGCATAGGGTTGGCATGCCATGGTGATCACGATCGCCGTCCGCCCGGCCAGCGGCATGCAGAAGACGACCAGAGCCAGATGCTGGTCGGCAACGGAGGACAGGGCGGCGTATTTGCCAAGCAGCACCAGAACGAGCACCACCACCGCCATCGCCCCGGTCCTGCTGTCCTTCATGATCTCCAGACTACGCGCCCTGGGGCGAGCGCTGAGCAACCCGTCGGCACTGTCGCCAAGACCATCGAGGTGAAGAAAGCCAGAGATACCGGACAAAAAGAGGATCGCCAGAAAGACAACGGCCCCCGTCGGCAACAGCAGGGCGGCCAGCTGACAGAGCAGAGAGCCGACGCCGCCGATCAACAGCCCGACCACACCGAAAAAAAAGACACAGCGCGGAAACAGCTGCCCGTCTTTGTCGGCCTGCCAGCCCACCGGCACCACGGTCAGAAATCGTACGGCGCAACACAGGGTGGCAAGCGGGGCGAACGGTGGCTCTTGCGGCGCGTGGTCAGAGGATGCAGCCATGGCAGGAGCGGCTATTTATCCGCCTCTTGGACGGCTGCCTCGGCAAAGGTCAGCATCTCGGTCAACACCGCGATCGAGGCCTCGACGATATTCATCGCCAGGGCGGCACCGGTCCCCTCGCCCAATCGCAGATTGAGATCGAGAAGCGGCCGTTTACAGCCCAGCATCTCCTGCATATAGCGATGTCCCGGCTCCACCGAACGGTGGGCGAAAATCAGATAGTCACGGACGAATGGCTCGATTTTGTAGGCAATCAGCGCTCCGGCGGTCGAGATGAAGCCGTCGACCAGCACAGGTTTTCTCTTGGCGGCGGCCCCGAGAATCAACCCGGCGATACCACCTATTTCAAAACCGCCGACCTTGGCGAGAATATCCAGACCGTTGGTCGGATCGGGGGCGTTGACCTCAAGGGCCCGACGGATCACCTTCACCTTATGCTGCAGTTGGCTGTCGTTGAGACCGGTGCCACGGCCAGTGAGATCGGCGACGTCCTTACCGGTACATACCGCTGCAATCGCCGTGGAAGGCGTGGTGTTGCCAATGCCCATATCACCGGTGCCAAACAGGTCGTACTCATCGGTGAGCTGGTCCGCGACCTCGATTCCGGCCTCCACCGCCTTACGGGCCTGGGCATCGCTCATGGCCGGGCCGATGGCCATGTTGTTGGTGCCGTAGCCGATTTTCTTATCGATGATCCCACCGTTTCGCGCCAGTTCTCCGAGCTCGGCCGCAACCCCCATATCAACCACGAAAACGTCCGCTCTGGCCTGCCGGGCCAGGGCGTTGATGCCGGCGCCGCCGCGGACGAAATTGCCCACCATCTGCGGCGTCACCTCCTTGGGAAACTTGCTGACATTCTCTGCCACGATTCCGTGATCGCCAGCCATGGTGACAATCGCCTTCTTGCGGATGGCAGGTCGGATCGTGCCGGTCATCCCGGCCAGTTCGATGGCCAGATCCATCAGATCGCCCAGGGCCCAGTGCGGTACCGCGATATTATCGAGTCGCTCCTGCGCCTGTTGTCGCGCAGCTGAATCCTGGGGAAATATTCGCTGCTTGGTCGTTTCGAGTAAGCCCATAGTTTGTATTATCACCTGATATTTCGTTGCTATTGCTCTTGACGGGTCATGCCATCCTGGTATCTTTCAGGTCGAGTTCATCCAGAAACGAGATACTTGCCACTTTGTACGTAAGTTGACTCGCAGCAACGATCTGATCGAATGAAAGTGGGATGCCGGAAAACCGTTTACTCTTTCAGCACCAGCGGCAGGCCGCAGGAGACCAGTATCACTTCATCGGCTCGACTGGCGAGATACCGGTTGCAGCTGCCGACAAGATCACGGTATTTACGGGCGGTGGCATTGTCCGGGACAATGCCCAGCCCCACCTCGTTGGTCACCAGGCAGACCAGGCCCGGCAAGGTATCGATCGCCGCAATCAACTGCTCGGCCGCGCCTCGCATCTCCGTCTCGGCAAACCTCTGCCCATTGCGCTGAGCGGAATACATCAGGTTATTGACCCAGAGGGTGAGACAGTCGATGAGTACCGTCTGATAGCGGTGCAGGCTCGGCAGCAGTCGCGCCAGACCGGTTTCCTCCTCCACGCAGTCCCAGCCTCGCCCCGCTCGTTCACGTTTGTGGGCGATAATGCGCTCGTCCATCTCCGGGTCGATCACCGGACAGGTGGCGACAAAACACCGCTCGCCCCCATGTTCTTCACAGCGGCGCAGGGCATAACTGCTCTTGCCCGATCGGGCTCCGCCAGTTATCAGTACCACTCTTTTCATCAGTCGCTCCAGCCGCAGTTCAATGCCACCAGCACCCCGCCCTCGCTGTGCAGCGCCAGGGTGGAAAAACAGCCGGGTTTGACATCAAAGAGCAGATAGTTGTCAAGCCCGATACCTAAGTAGAGGCAGATAAGATACCTGATCACCCCGCCATGGGTGACGAGCAGCAGATTCTCGGACGCACAGCGGTCTATTCTCTGCCGCAGAGCCCTCATCCGTGCGGCGAAGTCACCGATATTCTCCCCGTTCGGGAAGGTGAACTCTGTCGAACCGCTCGACCAGAGGTCGACCGTATCCGGCCATCTCCTGGCTATTTCTGCAAAACGCAGATTCTCCCAGGCACCGAAGTCGATCTCCCGCAGCTCATCCCAGATGACCGATTGCACTGCCAGTTCGAGAGCGTCGCGGCTCTGCAGGCACCGTTGCAGGGGACTGGTCGCCAGAAAGGAGATACCGAGCCGGCCCAGCCGTTTGGCCGTCCGCTGCAGTTGGCCATAGCCATCCTCGGCGACCTCGATGTCGGTGGAACCGATAAGCCGCCCCTGGGCTGCCGTTTCACCATGGCGCAGCAGATGAAGATATCTGGCCACGATTACTCTGTCAGCTGGTACTTGCCGGCGTATCCCCGTGGGGTCACCATCTTGCCATGCCAGGTGAAGGTCGTGCTGTTGCCGATAATCACACAGGACTGCATCGTGATCTCTTCATCGAGCATGGCCGCGAGGGTGGTCACCACAACCCGTTCGTTTTCCCTGGTGGCCCCGGTGACAATGCCCACCGGAGTGGTCTTCGCCCGGTACTGGCTGACGATATCCCGGGTCCGTTCGATGTGGGTGACCCGACGTTTGGATTTGGGGTTGTAGATGACGATGACAAAATCGGCCGAGGCCGCCGCATGCAGCCGCTTTTCGATCAGCTCCCAGGGGGTGAGTAAATCCGAGAGGCTGATCGCGACAAAATCGTGCATCAGTGGGGCCCCGAGCCGGGCGGCACAGCTGTTGAGAGCCGCGAGTCCGGCAATCACGTTGATCTTGACGTCGCTGTCGCGCTCGACGGCTATCTCATAGATCAGCCCGGCCATGGCATAAATACCGGGATCACCGCCGGAGACGATCACCACCCTGGCCCCTGCCTCCGCCTCCTCGAAGGCGGCGGTACATCGCTGCACCTCCTGCATCATCTGCGAGGAGATCACCTTTTTCCCCGTAAGATACGTTGGAATGAGATCGAGATAGGCCGCATAACCGATGATCACATCGGCATCCTGGATGCTCTGCAACGCTTCCGGCGTAATATTGGCTACATTCCCTGGGCCGGTGCCCACAACGTCGATCATTCCCATCTGTCTCGTTTCCTTTGCGCGACCGCCATGGTCACGTCCTTCCATTTCATCTTGCGGACAAGCAATTCCGCCGCCGATCCGTCGGTTGCCGCAGCCAGAACGGCAGCTGGTTCGGCAACACCCTGGACGCCAACGGCCCGCATCACCGCTCGCGAATAACTCACATCCCGCACCCCGTTGAGGGCGTCGCGGCAGAAAAACTGGATATCGACTCCACGATGCGCCGCAAACTCGAGGATGCCCACCTCATCGTTCTTGAGATCGATCGAGGCGATGCCGGCGACCGCTCCCGGCTCGAGCCGATGGGCCGCGCACAGCTCCATGAATGCCCGCTCGATATCCGTAACGGAGGTGCCGCGGTTGCACCCCACCCCGACATAGAGAAGTCGGGGGATACAGTGCAGCGCTGTGGTCAGCTCGCATCGCTGCCAGCTTATGACGACATCCGCCTCATCGGCCGTCGTTGTCCGCAGCAGATCCCGGGGCAGCCCCACAAGGGGCAGCGGACTGTAGACCTGCAAGGACCGCCTGGCCACGAGCTTGGCCGATTTCTCGGTGAGCGTCTGCCGATTGTCGATCTGTAACCCGTTACGTCTGGCCCAGAGATCAAGGGCGGTACAGCCACTCACGTCGCTGGCGGTGGTAATGACTGGCCTGGCGCCTGTACGGTCACCGATCAGTCGGGCCAGATCGTTGCCCCCCCCCAGATGACCCGACACCAGACTGATCGCATGTTCACCGTTCTGGTCCAGTACCACCACACAGGGATCAGTGGTCTTGTTTTGAAGCAACGGGGCGATAGCCCGCACCACGATCCCGGTGGCCATGATGCAGATGATTCCCTGGTACCGTGACCAGAGTCTTGCCATGGTGTCGACGATCTTGCCGTCGACTGCAATCAGCTCACAATCGGGGAGAACTGTGGCCATTTTCCGGGCCAGGATATGTCCTTTGGGCGTCAGCGCGAGTACGCAGGTCTTCATCGTCTGCCACGGTGGAAAAATCGAATGGATCTCGCAGAGGCTGTAGTCCAGAAGCAAGCCAGCCGCAATAAGTAGCACAATTGCGGCAAAATGCAAGCACTTATCCAAGGGTGCATTTCGTCTCTGGTCTCTCGGTTGCGTTCACCGGGTCGCAAGCGAAGGCTGGTACACCTCGGTCAATCGTTTTCTCGTGCCGACCGGCTGGCGGCTCATTGCTGCCGGTCGGCCATCAGCCTGGCCAGTTCGTCTTTTGCAAACTCCAATGACGGATCGAGGGTGAGGGCAATGGTGAGGTAGTGGATGGCCTCCTCATCCTGACCGAGACGACTGCAGTTGATTCCGATATTGGCGTAGTCGATACCGGATGCCGGATTGAGCTCCACCGCCCGCTTGAAATGGTAGATCGCGGTAGCAAAGGCGTTCAGCTTGAAATGGCAGACCCCCAGCATATTGTGGATGTCGGGTCGCTGTTCGTCGTGCGCAAGCCCTTGGTTCAGGGTGACGATAGCCTCTTCGTGGCGCCCCATCTCTTTGAGACAGTATCCCTTGAAGGAGTGGATATAGGGGATATCCTCCTCTTCCGGTTCGAGGCTGAGGGCACGATCGAAATGCTCGATGGCCGGCTCGGGAAAACCCATGTTGACATAATTCTTTCCCCGGTAAAATTCCAGATAGTAGGCGTCAGGCAACAGGGTCTGCATCTGCTGCAGCTTTTGCTCCACCATCTCGTGGCCGCTATCGCTCTCAACCAGCAACTTGGCGGTAAAAAGCCCCACATCGTGGATCATCGAACGTTCGCGAAAATGGGCCCCGGGAACGATTGTGTAGAGCGCCGGGATATCGAGCGTCTCGTGGGTCACATCGATCATGAACACCTGTAAACCGAGATTTTTCAAGGCGACGATGGCGTTTTCCACTTCCACACGGATGTTGTCGCTGGCGATATCGACCATCTTGTCTATCGCGGTACAGCGGTCGCTCTCGGTTATGTAGCTCACCTCTTCCATCGACAGCGGCTTGGGCAATCCCGAGGCGACATAGTTCGAGCCGCTGTTGAAATCGCCGGCCAGTTGGGCCACTTCGGTCACTGCTCGGATGAGCGCCTTTTCGGGGTTGGTGGTGGTGCCGGCGGTATAGACTATCTCACTCTTTCCTGGAAAGGTGGAACGATCGATGGCCAGCGCCCCGACGGTGCAGATTCCGGTATCGAGACTGAAATCATTGAGATACAGCTCAATAGTGTTTCTGGAGAATTTTTCCAGCAGTTCGACAGCGACAGGGTCGGTGACCGAGGCCGGATCGATGCGTGGCGTCGCCAACTGCCGATGACTGATCAGCGAACAGACGTGTCTCTCGACAATCTCGCAGATCCCCTGCAGGGCGGCCTCCTCACAGCTATTGCCTGCCGAGGGCCCGTTGAACTCGTTGATCGCGTAAAACCAGGAGAACGGTACCAGGGTATCCTGGCCGGTGGTCATATTGGTCCCCCAGGTCCACTGCATGACCAGACCAGCCAGGAACTGTTCGAAGGTCGCAACAGTGGTGGTGGTGTCATGGACCGAGAGGAGCAGCAGTTCGACATCCATTACCGGATGCCCGGCCAGGCGCATCTGCTGGTAATCACCAACCAGAAAATTCGCAGAATCGCTCTTAAAGGAGAAAAAGGAAAACCGTTCGGCCAGTTCCATACAGGCCGAGGCCTTAGCCTGCTGCGGCGAGGCCCCCTTGCCCATCTGCTTTTTGGTGCCGGTCACGACCGAGGCATCGTCTCCGCAGATGCTGAAATAGACGGGTATATCCAGCCGGCCATTGTCGATCCTGTTGACCTCATTGAGAATATTGATCTCGAGTTTGCCGACCTGCCGATAGAAGCGGCGAACCGTCTCCTCGGGGCTGATAGCCTTATCCTGATCACGGGTAAAGGTTTTATAGCAATCCTTCAGGGTAATATTTCGTCTCTTTCGCATTATTTCAAACCTTCTAACCAGCAGGGCTGGACCAGGTAGCCTCAGCCACAACGAACCAGGAAAATCTCGACACGGTAAAGGAATTTTCCGTGCTGACGATTTTCGGATAAACCAGCATGGCTGGACCAGGTACCGCAGCCACAACGAACCAGGAAATTCTCGACACGGTGACAGAGCCGTTGGCGCTGACCTGTTTCAAACAAAAAACGGTGGTCAGGTCAGCAGGCCTGTTTCGATAGCCCTACCCCGCCATCGTACCACATTGTGACATACTTGTCTCTTGCTGTCGGCCGTATCGCCAAATCTGCCACAGCCAGTTGCAATACAATCTGCTCAATCGTTTACGGTCGTGACCGCGATGCCACTCTCGACCAGGGAATCGAGGATACGGGCCTCGAGTGCCGGTGCAGTGCAGCGCATGGTGACTTTGCGGCAGTCGTCTGGACCGATCTCGATAAAAAGCTCCAGACGTTCTGGCGGTAGAATCTGTCCGGCCCGTTTCGACCACTCGATGACCGCCAGGCCAAGAGCGTAAAAATATTCTGTAAACCCGAGATCGATGATTTCAGCTGCGTCTCCGAGTCGGTAAAAATCCATATGATACATCGTCATTCGCCCGGGGTATTCGTGGAGAATGGCAAAAGATGGGCTGGTCACGTAACAATCAGCCGGAACGTCGAGACCTCTGGCAATGGCCTGGGACAGGGCAGTCTTCCCCGCGCCCAGATCACCGTCCAGGCAAATGATGTCGTCTGGCCGAGCTGCCTTGCCCAGAGCGAAGCCAAATCGCTCGGTTGCAGCAAGGTCAGGCCAATGAAAAATATATGTTCCCATACCGACAGCGTTTCTCCGCCTTTTCCGTCACTCCTTGAGAGGTACCCCTGCTCGACACCTGCCGGCCAGACCATGGTGGCAGAGAGATAGAGAGCGGCTTCTCTGTTTACTCCGGGTGGTGAACTTACTTGGGATGGCGGATAATAGCGATGAAAAAAGAACCAGGGGAACGATGCCGACGGCGCGATCAGCGCCTGAAACTTCGACCCATGACAGGGCCTGCGCGTCAACGAGTTTCGGATACAACAAAAAAACCCCGGCGACACTGGCTGAAGGTCAATGTCGCCGGGGCTTTCGCAAATGAATTGTGTGAAACGGTTAGCTGAGTTTGGCCACGTTCTCCGCCTGCAAGCCCTTATCCGTCTCCGCTACGGAAAACTCGACGGGCTCGCCCTCTTCGAGGCTGCGGAATCCCTCTCCTCGAATTGCACTGTAATGGACGAAAACATCCCCTTGCCCATCAGGCCTTTCCAGAAAACCATACCCTTTGCTGGCGTTGAACCACTTCACCTTTCCTTTGACACGCTCTGACATCCTGCATCCCTCCAATAAATGACATAACACGAACTACTTGTCCCCAGTAATGGACCCTCCACCCAAACTTTTTCCTAACAAAACATAGGAACGTAATTCTAAATATCAAAAAAATGGTTAGGCCGTCAAGGGTGTTTTCCTGTCATCTGGGGGAAAATTGGCGGAAAAAAGGGGAAAATTGTTCATCAGGCAGGCTGTAATACAGCTCTATCATTACTCTTTTCCATCATTTCCCGGCGGTATCCACCAGGTAAGAAAAAGCTGTAATGGAGAGTAATAGAGCGGCAGTTCCATCGGCTGGGCAAATATATCACGATAGGCGATTCGGTAGCCGTTCATATACCAGTTCGGTACGAGGTAATAGCCATACCATAAAACCCGGTCAAGGGCTCGACAGGCCGCTGTCAGCTCATCGTTATTTTTGGCGTAAATAATTTTATCTATCAGTTTGTCAACAACTTTATCGTGAATTCCGGCATAATTATTGGACCCGGGCTGGTCTGCGGCGGCGGACTGCCAGAAGTTTCGCTGTTCATTGCCCGGAGAAAGGGACTGGCCGTAGCTGACAACGATCATGTCAAAATCAAAATTCTTAATCCTTTCGGTATAGATCGTCGGGTCAACGGCCCGGTAACTGACCCGCATCCCGAGCCGCTCGAGATTTTTCACAAACGGAGCCATGACCCGTTCAAATGTTGGCTCGATCAAGGTTATCTCGAAACTGAACGGCTGATCGTTGCCATCGACCAAGGTGCCGTTTTTGACGGTATAGCCGGCATCGTGCAAGAGGTTCATGGCTTTCAACAGATTCTTTCTCAGACCATATCTACCGGTGGTAACCGGTGGGGTCGGTGGAACGGTGAACACCTCGAGTGGCAGCGAATTCCTGAACTCATTGAGATATTCCAGTTCAAGTCCCTGAGGCAGACCATTGGCGGCCAGATACGAGTTACTGAAAAAAGAGCTGGACCGGCGATACTGGTCGTAAAAAAGCGCCCGATTGGTCCACTCGAAATCAAATGCCAGGCCGATCGCCTGCCGCACCGGCCTTTTTTGAAAGAGCGGCCTTCTGGTATTCATCAAAAAGCCCTGCATGCCGGCATTGTTCTGGTGGGAAAAGAGCTTTTTTACCAGTTCACCGCTGTTGAAACGGGATCCTGCCAGATCGCGCACCCACTGCTTGGCAATATATACGGGCATGACATCGAACTCACCGGCCTTAAACGCCTCCAGAGCCACGACCTGGTCCTTGTAGTATTTCACGGTAATAGCGTCATAATTGAACATTCCCCTTCTGGTTGGATGATTTCGCGCCCAGTATTCGGGATTGCGGCGGTAGACGATATATTTACCCTGCTCGAACCGGTCGACCAGATAGGGACCCGAGCCTATGGGCCGAACCAGTGCGGTCGAACCCGTGGCAGCAGCGGTTTCCGGGAAACTCCGGGGTGAAAAAATGGGCATCTGGGCCGCAATCATCGGCAGTTCACGGTTGGCTGCCGCGAAAACGAAACGGATCCTGGCGGTATCGATGATTTCGGATCTGGTTATATCACGATAATAGTAAGGGAACAGAGGATGAACGGCCGGTCCTTTCAGGGTGTTGAGCGAATAGGCAACGTCCTTGACGGTAATGGGGCTGCCATCGGCGAATCGAGCCGCGCCGTCAAGGGTGAAGACGACCGACAAACCGTCTGCGGCAATCTCGATATCCTGGGCAATCAGGCCATATACCGAAAACGGCTCATCCAGGCTTTGCACTGCCAGGGTATCGAAAACGAAGGTTTCCAGCCCGTACGGCTCCTCACCCTTCAAGGTAAAGGGGTTCATCTTGTCAAAACTGCCGATGGCGTGCAACTGGAGATTACCGCCAAAGGCGGCCTCTTTTGCGGTGTAGGCGAATCGCTGAAAGCCAGCGGGATACTTCAAGGTGCCATTGAGCGCATGACCATATTCTCCCCAGGCCAGCAATGGAACACAACAGAGCCAGAGCGTGCCGATGACAAGAACTGGGAAGGTGTACAGATGACTTTTTTTCATACCGGTATCGAAAGAAAAGAGCAGCGCGGTGACCGCCCGCGCCGTCCAGTATCCGGGAGGGTGAGTCCAGCGAAATAAGCCCGGCTGAGCCGCGGTTTCCTGATCAGTCAGTCTCCTTGGAAATCGACATCTGCTCGATCGAAAAATCCCTTGAGCGCCCGCCGGTGATCCCTGCAATGATGGCAGCTGGCCTGATAGCTGGAACAGAGATCGAGAAAGTCACCGAGTTCGAGGCGTTGGCCACTCTTGAGCAGCCTTTTACTCATCCGCAGGGCCTGGGGAGGCTTGGCCGCAATGCTTTGGGCCAATGCTTTTGCCCTGTCGAGCAACCGGGAGGAGGCAACGATCTCCAGAAGCAGGCCGAGTTCGAGCGCCTCTTGGGCCTGGAGCAGACGACCAGTGAAGGTGAGTTCTGCGGCGCGCTGATACCCTATCAGCCGCTGTAGAAACCAGGCCCCGCCATCTGCGGGAATGATGCCGAGATTGATAAAAGTTTCACCAAACAGGCTGTGCTCGCAGCCGAGCCGCAGATCACACATGCATGCCAGATCGCAACCGGCGCCAATGGCGGGCCCGTTGACTGCGGCAATAACCGGTATTTCCAAGGAATGCATGGCAAGGCTCATCCGTTGAATACCTCGCCGATACTTCGCGGCGATCTGGGCGGGAGAGCCTGCGAAGGTGCCGGTTCCATCCCGCATCTCTTGAATATTGCCACCTGAACAGAAGGCCTTGCCATTGCCGGTCAGTACCAGGCAACTGATACTGTCGTCGCTATTGAGCCATTGAACACATGCAACGATGTCCTCAACCAGACGGGTGCCGGTCAGGGCATTACGCACATCGTCGCGGTTGAACATCAGGGTGGCGACCCGACCGTCAATTGCAAGATCGGCGTCGATCAATACCGGCATCTTGGCCATAATCACCGTTCCTGTAGTGAGATTTGACGTTGAAAACGTGGTGTCGGTAGACGGATACCAACTTTTAAACGCCGCAACGTTTCAGGGAAAAAGAGGGTTTCTGGATGGACAGTTACCTGATGGTTCAGACTTCAGCCACAACCCGGCAGGGCAACCCGGTCATCCCTGAGAATTTTATGGGAAAAACGTTGATCCGAAAATACCGGTAATCTTCATCGCCTGCAATCGCTTTTAAATTACAGAGATTCTCTACCACAAACACATTATGATCAGCGCAGTATTGATCCTTTGGAGTATGTTCCTTCCCTCTTCTTATCCCCGCAAAATCCACCCCTATCATGGAAATCTCTTTATCTAGCAAACATTGGATCAAACGATTCGACAATTGGGGATGTTCACGAAAGTATTTCGCCGTTCCGTACTCTTCTCTTTCGATATAGCCGGAATAGAAGGCCACAAACATTCCCGCTTCGACTCGAGAGATATCAATATCTTCGACATCTATTTCTTCTTTGTCACCTCTTGCAACGTTAAAGAGTATTGCCTTTCTTTGCACATATTCCAGCGAGAACTCTTTATCCATCACATCAAAATGTGTCCCGAGATGGCCAAAGGAAACCATACGCTCATTTTCCAACGCCGCTTTATTGCTGAACTTTGTCACTTCGACACTGAGATCGATCAACATACTTACACCTTCAATTTTCATGATAACAAACAGGACGTAACCAGCGTCCATCCAGAACCGAGATATTTTCGACGCAATCGAGGCGTGAGAAAAATTTACCGCAGATAACCGTTGATACTCTCGTAAAAACCTAAAACCTGCACGTAAGATGGCGTCGTAAAAAGTCGAATGTTCCGCCGAGATGGGCTCAGGAAAAACTTTGATATACAAGACGCTGCGTCTCAAACGGTAAATTGGTAGTACATATGGTACAGCGAATTGTCGTTTGTGATCTACAACGAAGCAGATCGGAGTCTTACGGGGCCATCAACCGTTCACCAGCACCCCATTTTCGTCCGATCAGGCCTCCTCACAGAGCAAACTCTTGTGCAACGGCCCGCTTGAACGAATCTGGAGTACTGGATAAACGTTTACAGATCCAGGTTACGGAACATTCCCGGTATCACCGGTGAACGATTACGAGCCAACGTATGTAAAGCGGTCTGCTTCAACGAACATGGAGCACTGGGCAACAATTCTCCTGTTTCTATTCCACGGTCACACTCTTGGCGAGATTGCGCGGCTGATCGACATCGCAGCCCCGACGGGTGGCGATTTCATAGGAGAGCAGTTGGGCTGGTATGGTATAGAGAATCGGGTTGATATCCGGATGCACCTCGGGCATATAGATGATATCATCGGTAATGTTCTTGAGATGGGTATCACCATCGGTGCCGATCAGAATGAGCCGGCCCTGTCGAGCCTTGATCTCTTCGACGTTGGAGATGGATTTCTGGTACACCTCGTCCTGCGGCACCAGGGCAAGAATTGGCATCTCTTTATCGATCAAGGCGATCGGCCCATGCTTTAATTCACCCGAAGCGTACCCTTCGGCATGGATATACGAGATCTCCTTGAGTTTCAACGCACCTTCCAGGGCTATCGGAAAACTGAGCCCCCGGCCGACAAAGAGAAAATCCCTGACATCGTAAAACGATTCGACCAACAGAGAAATCTGGTCCTGAATACGGGGAAGCTCCTTTTGCAGCATCGGCGCCATATCGATCAATGCCCGGCTCAGGGTTCCACTCGTTTCTCGAGAAACAGTTCGCCGCCGTTGCCCAAGATAGATGGTAAAAAGCAGCAGTGCCGCCAGTTGAGAGGTGAAGGCCTTGGTCGAGGCCACGCCTATTTCCGGCCCGGCGTGAGTGTAGACCGTGCCATCCGCCTCCCTGGTCATGGTGGAACCGACGACGTTGCAGATTGCGATCACCTTAGAGCCAAGTTTTCTGGCAAGGCGAATCCCCGCCAGGGTGTCGGCGGTCTCGCCGGATTGCGAGATGGCGATGGTCAACACCCGGTCATTGATCAGTAAATTCCGGTAGCGAAACTCCGAGGCGATATCGACCTCTGTGGGGATTTTCGCGTATTTCTCGATCCAGTACTTGGCGACCAGCGCCGCATGCCAGGAGGTACCGCAGGCAACGATGAAAATGCGGTCGATATTCTGCAAATCCTCCTGCGTCAGATAGATTTCCGGAATGGAGATATCCCCCGTTTCGGCGTTGATCCTGCCGCTCAGGGTGTTGGTCAGCGCCTGGGGCTGTTCGTATATCTCTTTGAGCATGAAATGCTTGTAACCGGCCTTTTCGGCCATGGCGGCATTCCACTCGATGAACTGTACGGCCTTGTCCACCTTCTCCCCGGTAGTAAGCGAGAGAACGGAGAAATGATCCTCTTGCAGTACCGCCAGTTCCATATCGTCGAGAAACACCACCTGATTGGTATAGGGGAGAAGTGCAGGGATATCGGAGGCCATGAACAGGCCCTGGTCATCACTTACGCCCAGCACCAGCGGGCTCTGATTCCTGGCGGCAACCAGCATTCCGGGGGCCTTGGCCCAGAGCACGCCGAGAGCGAAGGAGCCATCAACCAGCTTTAAGGCCGAAGCCACGGCAGCTGGCAGATCATCTGTTAAATTCTCCTCGATGAGATGAGCAAGGACCTCTGTGTCGGTTTCGGACTGAAAGACATGCCCCTTGGCCCTCAGCTCTTCCCGTAATGAGTGGTAGTTTTCGATAATCCCATTGTGGACCACCACCAGTTCACCGCTGCAATCACTGTGCGGATGGGCATTGACCTCCGTCGGGGCGCCATGGGTGGCCCAGCGGGTGTGGCCAAGGCCGATCCTGGAAGAGGCGACGATGGCATCACCTATGCGATTTTCAAGATTGGCAAGTTTTCCTTCGGCCCGGAATTTGACCAGCTCGCCCTCCTGCAGATAAACGACTCCGGCCGAGTCATATCCCCGGTACTCCAGGCGTTTCAACCCTTCCAGCACGATCGGTACGACTTTTTTCGGTCCCACATAGCCAACTATTCCACACATGTCACTCTCCTGGAAAATTTTATAGACACTATCTAACACAGCTCTGTCGATGATTTCCAGGTTATTTTCCTTGCTGGCGACAACAATCAAGTCAGGGGAAAAATACATTTT
>JBKEBZ010000018.1:0-47449 GCA_047973425.1 Desulfopila sp. | reverse complement strand
TACCGCGCCGGGAAGTTTCATGGTTCGTTGTGGCTGAGGCTTCCTGGTCCAGCCATGCTGGTTAGTTGGCAGACACCAGCAGGCAGCCGGGACGCCACGGCAATGCATTTGGTCATACGAGAATATCACCTTTGGGCAACCCTCTTCTTTTCTTCCAATCATTTGCGCCAACATGGTGAATAACACCGAGTATAAAAAAAGGGGTCGCAACAATCATATCGTTGCGACCCCTGATCAGGCAAGTGGCGGGGCCGACGAGACTCGAACTCGCGACCTCCGGCGTGACAGGCCGGCATTCTAACCGACTGAACTACGACCCCGCACAAGGTATTCAACGTGGTGGGCGAAACAGGGCTCGAACCTGTGACCCTCGGCTTGTAAGGCCGATGCTCTCCCAGCTGAGCTATTCGCCCCTCGCTGAATGTGGGGTGTTTTTACCAAGTTCCCCGGAAAGCGTCAAGCAAAAAACGTCAGTGCGCCCCATTATAAGAGGTGGCCGAATCGCGGCTCAGATCCCGTGTTTTGCCTGGCCCCTTGAACACCGTTTCCCCCTCGGCCATGACGATGGCGTGTTCGAGCACCTCATCCATATGCTCGACTAAGGTGATCGACAGACTCTTGCGGATCTTCATCGGTACATCATCGAGATCCCGCTCATTTTCCTTCGGAATGAGGATATGGGTAATATTGCCCCGTTTGGCTGCCAGCAGCTTCTCGGTCAGGCCGCCAATGGGCAATACCCTGCCCCGCAGAGTTATCTCGCCGGTCATGGCGAGTTCGTGCCGCACCGGTGCCTTCAACAGGGCCGAGGCGAGCGTGGTGGCAATGGTGATACCGGCTGATGGGCCGTCTTTGGGAATGGCGCCCTCTGGCACATGGATATGGATATCGAGCTTTTGATAAAAATCACTTTCCAGGCCAAGCATGGAGCCACGGGAACGCACATAGCTGAGCGCCGCCTGAGCCGACTCCTGCATGACATCACCCAGTTTACCGGTAATGGTCAATTTTCCGGCCCCGGGCATCAGCGTCGCCTCGATCTGCAACAGCTCGCCGCCCACCTCGGTCCAGGCCAGGCCAGTGGTAAGTCCGATCTCATCCTGCTCCTCCGCCAGACCAAATCGATATTTCGGCGTGCCCAGAAATTTCAGCACTGACTGGCCATTGAGACGATATTTCTTGCTGCGCAACTTTTTCTTCAACCGATCCCTGGCGATCTTGCGGAACAGTGAGGCGATATTCCGCTCGAGATTGCGCACCCCGGCCTCCCGGGTGTAGCGGCGGATCACTTCGAGAATCGCTCCGTCGCTCATGGCGATGTCATCTTTTTTGAAGCCATTGGCCTCGAGCTGTTTGGGTACCAGGAATCCCTCGGCGATCTTCAGCTTTTCCTGCTCTGTATAACCGCGGATCTGGATGATCTCCATCCGGTCCTGCAGCGGTACGGGGATGCCATGCAGATTGTTGGCGGTGGTGATGAAAAACACCTCGGAGAGGTCGTAGTCGATGTCGAGATAATGATCGTTGAAGGCGTAATTCTGTTCGGGATCAAGAACCTCGAGCAGCGCCGAAGAGGGATCTCCGCGGAAGTCCATGGACATCTTGTCCACTTCATCGAGGCAGAAGACCGGATTACAGACATCGACCTTCTGCATTGCCTGGATGATCTTGCCCGGCATCGCCCCGATATAGGTCCGCCGATGGCCACGAATCTCCGCCTCGTCACGCACTCCGCCCAAGGAGAGTCGAGCGAACCTGCGCCCCATCGCTCGGGCGATCGACCGAGAAATCGAGGTCTTGCCAACACCTGGCGGACCCACCAGACAGAGAATGGGGCCCTTGAGCTTCTTGACCTGAGCCTGAACAGCAAGATACTCGAGAATCCGCTCCTTGGGCTTACTCAGACCATAGTGGTCCTCATCGAGAATCTTCTCGGCCTTGTCGATATCCAGCTGGGACTTGCCCTTCTTCTCCCAGGGCAGGCTGACGATGCAGTCGATGTAGTTACGCACCACTGTCGTCTCGGCTGACATGGGCGGCATATTCTTGAGTTTTTTCAACTCTTTCAGCGCCTTATCCCGGGCCAGTTGCGGCATTTTCTTACCGTTGATAATCTCTTCGAGCTCGCCGAGTTCGTCCAGACCATCTTCGTTCTGGCCCATCTCCGCCTGAATTTCCCGCACCTTCTCGCTGAGATAGTAGTTGCGCTGGGTCTTCCCCATCCGCATCTTCACCTTGGCGTTGATATTTTTCTCCAACTCGGCCAGTTCGATCTCACGATGGATCACCTCCAACACCCGCACCAACCGTTCCTGCACCGAAGCGCATTCGAAAATTTCCTGTTTTTCTCCGGTCTTCAGCGGCAGATGCGAGCAGATGATATCAAGCAGTTTTATCGGTTCTTCGATGGTGTTGACCGATTTGACCACCTCTTTGGCGATCTTTTTATTGGCGTTGGCGTACTCTTCGAAAGATTTTCGCAGCTCCCGTTCATAGGCGACGAACTCTTCGGTCTCCTCGACCTGGTCAAACAGCTCTTCGACCTCTACCTGCAAAAACTTGTCATTGGCAACGTAGGAGACAATACGGGCCCGCCGCTTGCCCTCGACCAGCGCCTTGATGGTGCCATCGGGCAGCCTGAGCAGTTGCATCACCGAGGCGAGGGTTCCGTAGCGGAAGATCTCCTCGGAGTCGGGATCGTCCACCGCCGAATCCTTCTGGGCCACCAGCAGGATCTCGGTGCGTTTTTCCATTGCATCTTCCAAGGCAAGAATCGATTTCTTCCTGCCAACAACCAGCGGTGCCACCATATGCGGGAAGATGACAATATCCCTCAACGGCATCAGAGGATAGAGTTTGGTCACAAATACTCCTTTTCTCAATGAGCAACCCGAAAGTTGCCGGGGTAAGAACGGTCTCTGCCTATCGCCCCGGTCCAACGGGACAACCTTTCGCTGTTGCGCAGCGGCCGTTCTACGAATTGATCACCTTCTCTTCAGCACTTGTGTTATGGTACAAGATGACCGGATATTCACCATTGACGATAACCTGCTCGGAGATAACACACTCCTGGACATTGTCACGTGAGGGCAGATCGTACATCACCTCGAGCATCGCCTCCTCCATCACCGAACGCAACCCCCTCGCTCCAGATTTCCGTTCAAGCGCCTTGCGAGAGATGGCCAGCAGCGCTCCTTCGGTGAACCGGAGCTGAATGCCCTCGAACTCGAAGAGCTTCTGGTACTGTTTGGTCAGGGCATTTTTCGGCTCTCGCAGGATCCGCACCAGATCCTCTTCGCTCAGCTCCTTCATGGTGGCAATGACCGGCAGACGGCCAACCAGTTCGGGAATGAGGCCGAACTTCAACAGGTCCTCCGGCTGTACCGCAGCCAGCAGATCACTCAGCTTCTTTTTCGACTCGCTGAGCACATTGGCGCCAAAGCCGATGGACTTCCGTCCTTCCCGCCGCTTCACCACGCTGTCGAGACCGACAAAGGCTCCGCCGCAGATAAAGAGAATGTTGGTGGTGTCGATCTTCACCAGTTCCTGCTGGGGATGCTTCCGCCCCCCTTTCGGCGGAATGGAGGCCACGGTCCCCTCGATGATTTTCAACAACGCCTGCTGCACCCCTTCGCCGGAAACGTCACGGGTCAACGACGGGCTGTCGGACTTTCGGGCAATTTTATCGATCTCGTCGATATAGATGATCCCCCGTTCGGCCTTTTCGATATCGTAGTCGGCCGCCTGCAACAGGTTCACCAGAATGTTTTCGACGTCGTCGCCGACATAGCCGGCCTCGGTCAAGGTCGTGGCATCCGCCATACAGAACGGCACATTGAGGATTCGGGCCAGGGTCTGGGCGACCAGGGTTTTGCCGGAGCCGGTCGGACCAATCAGGATGATGTTGGATTTCTGCAGTTCCACCGCATCATTATCGACGGGGGCATCGATCCGTTTGTAGTGATTGTGCACCGCCACCGACAACACCTTCTTGGCGTACTCCTGGCCGATGACATAATCGTCGAGGTAGGCGTGGATCTCCATCGGCTTCAAGGACGCGGCCTTGGCCGCTCCCCCATCCGCCGTCTCCCCATCATGCTCCTCATGGACTATCTCGTTGCACAGCTCGATGCACTCGTTACAGATATACACATCCGGGCCAGCGATGAGTTTTTCCACCTCATCCTGCCCCTTGCCGCAGAACGAGCAGTGACAGTCAGAGCCGTTTTTGTCCAGATCACTCATGTTTCTTTTCCTCTTCTACAACGTCTCGGCTGACGATGACCTTGTCGATCAGACCGTAGGTACAGGCCTCTTCAGGGCTCATGAAATTATCCCGTTCGGTGTCCCTGCCTATCTTCTCGATATCCTGGCCGCTATGCCGGGCCAGAATCGCGTTGAGATCTTCCCGCATCCTGAGAATCTCCCGGGCATGGATGTCGATGTCCGTGGCCTGACCCTGGAAACCGCCCATCGGCTGATGGATCATGATCCGGGAATTGGGCAGCGAATACCGCTTCCCCTTGGTCCCGGCAGTCAGCAACAGCGCGCCCATCGAGGCAGCCTGCCCCATGCACAGGGTGGCGATATCACACTTGACATACTGCATGGTATCATATATCGCCAGCCCGGCCGTAACGGAACCGCCAGGGGAGTTGACATAAAAAGTAATGTCTTTTTCCGGATCTTCGGCCTCGAGAAAGAGCAGTTGGGCTATGATAACGTTGGAGACATCGTCGCTCACCGCGGAACCGAGAAAGATAATGCGTTCCTTTAACAGTCGAGAGTAGATATCGTACGCTCGCTCCCCCCTTGGGCTCTGTTCAACAACCATTGGCACAAGATTCATCATCGCACTCCCAAAATGGGACGACCGCAACAGGAGATACCGGTTGCAGTCGTCAGAGTTTACCGTCAGATCCGTCTGGTCAACTTGCCGGACGAATCCCATCGTATTCAGTCCCGGCACCAGCTCTGGTCGAACATTCCAATTTATTCTGACGTTTCGGTTACCTTTTCGTCTTCTCCATCCGCAGCCGGCTTCCCGTCAACCAGCACAGCCTGCTCTCTTAGAAAATTGAGAATTTTCTCGTTGAGCAGTTCGTTCATAAAGGGCAACAGGTCGTCACGGCTCTGGAAATACTCTTTCACCTTGGCCACCGGCATATTGTACTGGTCACCGATCCGCTTGAAACCTCGATCGAGATCTTCCTCTTCGACCTTGATGCCTTCGACCTCGCCGACCTTCTTGAGGATAAAGTCTCCACGTACCCGCTTGCTCGCCACTTCTTCGTTCTGCTGGGCCAGCTGTTCACGGTTCATCCCGGCCGCTTCGAGGCTGATCCCGGCCTGCTTGAGCTGATCCTCCGTCTGCTTGATCATCTGCTCGATTTCAAAGGCGACCAGGCGTCTGGGAACCTCGAACTGGTGCCTGTCGATCAGCTGCTGCATCAGCCGGTCGGTAACGATCCCCTCGGCCTGTTCCGTCCGTTCTTTCTGTTTCCGCTCACGAATGGAATTTTTCAGGTCATCGAGACTCTCGAACTTGTCACTGACATCCTTGGCGAACTCGTCATCGATCTCGGCCAGTACCCGCTCTTTCACGTCTTTGAGGTGAATCCTGAATTCGACGTTCTTACCCTTTAGAATCGGATTGGGATGGGTTTCGGCAAAATCGACCTCATGGGAGGCCTCCTCACCTTTTTTCATGCCGATCAGCTTGCTTTCGAACTCGCTTCCCATCCGTCCAGAACCGACATCGACGGTGTAATCTTCGTTTTTTACCTGCTTCATCGGGTTGCCCTTATGGAAACCCTGAAAATCGACCACGACCACATCGCCTTCCGCCACCGGCCGCTCGTCTGCAACCCGCAGTACAGCCATTTCCTTCTGCAGCGACTTCAGCTCACGCTCGACCTCTTCATCGGTAACGTCCATGGCGGGCTTTTCCACTTCGATACCCTTGTACTCGCCGAGTTCGAAGAGCGGCCGGGTGTCGACATTGGCCACGTAGGTGAACGAACCGTCCTCGTTATAGTTGACGCTGGCAATCTCCGGATGGGTGACGGCGTCTATCTTTTCCTTTTCAACCACATCGAAGTAGGTCTCCTGCACCAGCTTCTCGCCAATGTCCGCCTCGACCTGGGGTTTGTAGCTCTTGATGACGATAGACCGCGGCACCTTGCCTCGCCTGAAGCCCTTCATCTTCACGTCTTTTTTCAGCTTGTCGTACTCTGCGTTCAGTCGTGGCTGCACCACACCCTCCGGGAGAGTGACCGTCACTTTCCTGGTAAGCGTGCCTGTTTCTTCGATGTTTACCTGCATTTGAGTTTTCCTTCTCTGTTTAATATGAAATTGATCAGCACGGAAAGCTCTCTTGCCGTGCCGAAGAATTTCATGGTTCGTTGTGGCTGCGATCTCTGGTCCAGCCATGCTGGTTTATCCAAAACCTGCCTGCGCGGAGATATCTCTTACCGGGCCGGGACTTTCATTGTTCATTGTAATCGAGGCTACCTGGTCCAGCCGTGCCGGTTGAGCCAAAACCTGCCCGCACGGAAATATCTCTTACCGGGCCGGGAGTTTCATTGTTCATTGTGGTTGAGGCTACCTGGTCCAGCCGTGCTGGTTGAGCCAAAACCTGCCCGCACGGAAATATCTCTTACCGGGCCGGGACTTTCATTGTTCATTGTGATCGAGGCTACCTGGTCCAGCCATGCTGGTTGAGCCGACACGCTTTTCTGTTATCTCAGCCGACAAGAGGCTGGTGCGAGAGGGGGGAATCGAACCCCCACACCGTAAGGCGCCAGATCCTAAGTCTGGTGCGTCTACCAGTTCCGCCACCCTCGCACACTGTATGTCCTCTCTGCTGCTCACTCGGCTACTTTCCATGACGGCATCGTAAAACGTCAGATCTCCCACGTTGCCGTTGGATCGACCACTGCTCGACGTACCACATACACACCTGTGCTCGACTGACACCACTACGCCTTGCATATCGAACGTTTGTACTTCGCCATCCCGATTACACGTCGAGGTTTTTTACGAGAGCATCAAATCTTGACAATACATCCACTAACGAAAAATCTTCTGGCGTCCAGTGGTAAACCGCGGCTGAAATGAAAAATTGGGGTGACGAACTGCAAAAACGCCCTTGCACCAGCGGTGGTGCGACGAAAAAGAACACCTGATAATTTTCCTGCTAACCAATAATTCACATCTGCCCCGCAGTCAAGGTCGTCACCTCGCCTTCTGCCGGGGAAACAAAGAAGTTGGTATAAATACCATTTCAGGCGCACTGTTTCCACATTTTTTTCCTATTGCGGCTCTTCTCGGTACCTGTCCAGAGTGGCCAATCGACGACCCTTTTCACACCCCTCCAGACCCTTTGCGAAAATGGGTCGCCCTGCTCTTTTTTGCTCCCATTTGCTTTCTTGCGAAAAAGTACAACATTCGCTAGAGTCATACAGATGGTGAAACGAAGGCATGGTGGCAAACCAGCCGGGATCGCCAACAAAAACACCGCTGTTTTTCACCATGTCCTGGTTCTCTCATCAGAAACGCAGGGCGTTGCCCCGCCCTTGCGGGTACCACCAACCAAACCACTTCGAGGCCCAAATGAAACTCCACATTCCCCTGCTGGCGTCGGCCCTGCTGCTGACTGCGGTAACCGCCCACAGTGCGGACACGGTGCAGCCAACCGGTCATGATGACCGGATCGACTGGCGGATAATGGCGCAGTGGCCCCTGGATACCGTACCGGTCGACCTCGTCCATTCACTGGACGGCAAGCTCTTGTTCATACTCGACAACCAGCACCAGGTCCTGGTCTACGACAACCAGGCCAAACTCCAGGGCAAGATCCCGGTCGGCGAAGGAGTGAGCAGAATCGACATCGCTCCCCGAGGCGAAGCCCTCTATTTGATCGACAGCAAGGCCAACAACTTTACCAGCCTTGCCTTAAGCTACACCTATGACATCGACATCAGTGGCTCCCCCTACAAGGGAGAGGCCAACGCCCCGGTCACGCTGGTGGTGTTCACCGACTTCGAGTGCCCCTACTGCAGCAAGCTGGAACCACTGCTCGAACAGGTCTTCGCCCAGAACAAGGACACTATCAAGATCGTCTTCAAAAACATGCCGCTGAGCTTCCACAAGATGGCGGATCCGGCAGCCCGGGCCGCTCTGGCCGCCGACATGCAGGGAAAATTCTGGGAGTACCATGACCGGATCTTCCGGGCCGGCACCCTCACCCCGCAGTTACTTGAAGAGACCGCTCAGCAGATCGGTCTGGACATGGCAAGATTTGAACGCGACAGGATGTCGCCCACAGTGCAGATGCGAATTCAAAAGGATGTGATGGACGCCGAAAAGGCAGGGGTTACCGGCACTCCGGTGGTCTTCATCAATGGCCGCAAACTCGAGCAGCGCTCACCCCAGGGTTTCCAGCAGCTCATTGACCAGGAAATGGCAAATACACGAAACCGATGATCAACCAACATACCAGCCAGGTCCTCAACTTTGAAGATAACCAGGCGGTTATCAATCTGTACGGGGACCTCAACCGCAACCTTCAGATCATAGAAAACAGCTCCGGAGTGAAAATCGACGTGCGCGGCAACAGCGTCAACATTGCCGGCAGTCGCCACGAGGTGGAGATCGCCGCGGAACTGCTGAACCAGCTCTACGAGCTGATCGGTAAAGGCTACCCCGTCTACAGTTCGGATTTCGCCTTCGGCTTGCGAATCCTCGAATCCACCCCGAAGGCCCGGCTCGACAAGATCTTCCTCGACAAGGTCTATGTCACCACCCAGAACCGGGTGATCTCGCCAAAGACCCCAAACCAGAAAGGCTATATCGACGCCATCAGAAACAACGATATCGTCTTCGGCATCGGCCCGGCCGGCACCGGCAAGACCTACCTTGCCGTGGCCATGGCCACCTCGGCGCTCGTCACCGGCCAGGTCCGCTCTATCATCTTGACCCGACCGGCGGTGGAAGCCGGGGAAAAGCTGGGATTTCTCCCCGGTGACCTGGCCCAGAAGGTCAACCCGTATCTGCGTCCGCTCCACGATGCCTTAAATGACATGGTCGGGCCCGACAAATGTCAGGACTATATCGAGCGCGGCATTATCGAGATCGCCCCCCTGGCGTTCATGCGAGGCCGCACCCTCGGCAACGCCTTCATCATTCTCGATGAGGCCCAGAACACCACCCGGGAGCAGATGAAGATGTTTCTCACCAGGGTCGGGTTCGATTCGCGGGCGGTGATCACCGGCGACGTGACCCAGGTCGACCTGCCGATCAAGCACCATTCCGGTCTGCTGGAGGCGCAGAAGCTGCTGGGGAACATCGACGGGATCAGATTCTGTAACTTCTCGAAAAATGACGTCGTTCGCCACCCCCTGGTTCAGCGGATCATCCAGGCCTACGAGACCGGCAGGGAAGAGGAGTGACATTCACAGTCCCCGACTCCCGGTCAGCACACGCCCAACCGCCCCGCCCTTCAAGCAAACGGTGCGAACGTGGCGGTCAGTCTCTCTTATCCCTCGCCCTACGGTAGAAGGTCTCGATGCCAGCAGATATCACCTGTCACTATCATCCTCCGTTCTATTTTGTCGACTATGCGGCAGTGCGTCGCCAGGTCCAGTGGCTGCTCAACCGGCTCCGGGTTGGTGATCACTCGCTGTCACTGCTGCTGGTCGACGATAGGGAGATGAGCCAGCTCAACGCCCATTACCGAGGCAAGGAGGGGCCAACCAATGTCCTCTCCTTTTCGTTGCAGGAGGGTGCGGATGACGACCCAGCGCCGGTGTATTTCAAGGAACTGGGCGATATCGTCATCTCACTGGATACCGCCCGTCGCGAAGCTGTCGAGTTGGGTCATGACCTGTCATTGCGCATCCGCTGGCTCATCATCCACGGCCTGCTGCATCTGCTGGGCTGGGATCATGAACGTTCGGAACACGAAGCGCTTGCCATGCATGAAAAGGAACAGGAACTGCTTCGCCTCTATCAACACCATAGGAGACACCGTATGCCACATCTCGCCATCAACGTCGATCATGTAGCCACCATCCGCCAGGCACGGGGGACCACCGAGCCCGATCCCGTCACCGCCGCCGCCATCTGCGAACTCGCCGGGGCCGCCGGCATCGTCGCCCATCTGCGCGAAGATCGTCGGCACATGCAGGACCGGGACATCCGCCTCCTCAGACAGACCATCAAGACCAGATTGAACCTGGAGATGGGCGCCACCAAGGAAATGATCGGCATCGCCCTCGACCTGCAGCCGGATATGGTGACCCTGGTGCCGGAAAAACGGCAGGAACTGACCACCGAGGGCGGTCTGGATGTGCTGGCCCAGAAAAAAAAGATCGCCAGCGCCATCGATAAGTTTGCCAAGAACACCATCCCGGTCTCGCTTTTCATCGACCCCGATCCGGCCCAGATCGAGATCAGTAAAGAGCTTGGCGCAACCTATGTCGAGATCCATACCGGCCGCTACGCCGATGCCGAAAACGATGGCGTTCGCGAAAAGGAATTCGAGCTGATTGCCCAGTCGGCCGAACACGCCTTTCAACTCGGCCTCAAGGTCAACGCAGGCCATGGTCTCGATTATCGCAATACGGCCAGGGTCGCGGCACTCGACACCATCGAGGAACTTTCCATCGGCCATGCGGTCATCAGCCGCAGCGTCTATATCGGCATCGAACAGGCGGTGCGGGAAATGCTCGATATCATCCGCCAGGGGCAATCGACCCTGTATGTAACGAAATGACCCGGTAATTCGCCCATCTCGACCTTGAAAACCTTGCCGGATACAATGACCCGGCGATCGTCGGCCCTGAACGCTTACCCGTTTGTTCTGTATTTTCAAATAATAATTGACAGCCATCCAGCGGCAGGAAACAGGTTCCGCCGCTGACGATTGTCAATTGACAAGCGGAAAACCGATGTGGTAAAAAAGACCACTCGCCTGGGTGGTGGAACTGGTAGACACCCGAGACTTAAAATCTCGTGGACCTTGTGTCCGTGCGGGTTCGATTCCCGCCCCAGGCACCAGATATTAAAGAGCTTTTCGGACTAACCAGCATGGCTGGACCAGGTAGCCTCAGCCACAACGAACCATGAAACTCCCCGGTGCGGCAACAGAGCTTTTCGCACTGGCGATTTTCGGATAAAACCGAAAAGCCCTCTTACGTTTTTGTTTAACACTTTTCAACACCTTTTTCGCCCACCCCCCAGGGTAAACACATCACTCCGTATCGGCGGCACCGGCAAGCTGATCGCGAATCTTCTCCACCACCCCTTCGCCCTCGCAATACGCGGCCACCTCCTTGAGCCGCTCGGGGATCGCTATCCGCTGGGGACAGTGTTCAAGGCACTGGCCGCATTCAATGCAACGGGAAGCGGAGGTCGCATTGCCCCTGACCCCGCCATTCATCATGGCGTAGACATACTGCGTCCGCTCCCGTGGCTCGTTGAACATATGGGCCGTGTTATAGATGGCGAAACAGCTGGCAATGTCGACCCCAGCCGGACAGGGCATGCAGTATTGACAGCCGGTACAGCCTATCGGCATCAGTTGCCGGTAGGTATCCGCCACCCGATAGATGAGATCGAGTTCGGTCTTCGCCAGCGAATTGGCCGTCGCCGTCTCGGCAATAGCGAGATTTTCCACAATATGCTCATCCACATTCATGCCGGAAAGCACCACCGTAACCTCCGGATGATTCCACACCCAGCGCAGCGCCCATTCCGCCGGGCTCCGTGTGGTTGCGGCGGTCTGCCACAGCGCTTCGACAGCCGGCGGCGCCTGCCGCCGACTCAGGTTGCCCCCGCGTAACGGCTCCATCACCACGACCCCGATGTCACGGGCCGCGGCATACCTCAGTCCGGCTATTCCTGCCTGGTGCCGGGTATCGAGAAAATTATACTGGATCTGACAGCATGCCCAGTCATAACTGTCGACAATGCGGTAAAAATCCTCGCTGCTGCCATGAAAGGAAAAGCCGATGTTGACGATCTTGCCCGCCGCTCTGGCCTTTTCGAGGAAGTCAATGACCGCCAATGATTGCAGTCGATCCCAGGACCTGCCCTCCAGCGCATGCAGGAGATAGTAGTCGATGGTCTTCACCCCGAGCTTTGCCAGCTGCCTCTCGAGGATGACCTCCATATCGGCAGACGCCTTGATCGACCACGATGGCAGCTTGTCGGCAATTTTCACCTTCTGTCGGTAGCCGTCCTTGAGCGCCTTGCCCACCACGACTTCACTCTGCCCGCCATGATAGGTCCAGGCGGTGTCGAGATAATTGATCCCACCGTCGATAGCCATGCGCATCTGACCTATGGCCTGCTCTTCATCGATGGAGCCGTCCCCGTTCACCGGCAACCGCATGGCTCCAAAACCAAGGATCGAGAGATTGTCACCTGTTTTCGGCATCCTTCGATATAGCACGCTCCACTCCCTTTTCGGCCTTGAATGGTCTCGGCTGGCGTAGGAATGGCGTCTGGCCAGGCCGGATCTCTCATGAACACCGTGGTCATTCCACCATCTTACTGATTTGGATTTGCGGCTGTATCCCGGTGAAATTCGGCACATCAGCCGCAAAGGTCGGGTCATGCTGCGAAAGAGCCTTCTGCATATTCTCCAAAGAGTCAAAAATCAGATGCCCAACGGCGGCATAGAGGGCGGGTTTATCGGGAGGAACCGAACTGATGCCCTCATCCACTTCGGTACGGATCAGCCCCATTGGTTGGAGAAGGTCATTCACGAGGCCCATATGTTTCGTCCGGTAATAGTCCATGTCGAAGGGGCCGGTATTGGGATAGAAAACTGAAACTCGAATCATCTTGCATCCTCCAATATGGATACTCTGAATTATTTTTTACTCGAATGCAGGAGGTGGTATGGTTCACAGCCGGTCTTCTCCGCCAATGCCCTTCCCAGCCGATCCGCCTTGACGAAGGCCTCAAACAGCATCTCCGGTGTCACCGGCCAAGCCTCGGCCTCGGTAAGTCCGCTGGCAACGGCTTCCTCAAACGCGGCGTTGAGTTGCTCGGCATCGGTCTCGATGGTCAAGGACAACTGACCGGCGTTCACCGGCAGACCGACCGCCGTCAGAAACTCGGCTACACGCAGGGCTTCCGACATATTGTCCTCTACAATCAGTTGGGTCAAGAGGCCGATTCCGACCAGTTCGCCGTGCAGGTACTCACTATGCAGACGCGGAATGACTGTCAGACCGGCGGCAATGGCATGGGCAACGGCCAATCCGCCGCTTTCAAAACCGACACCACTGAGCAGCGTATTGGCCTCGATGACGCTCTCCACCGCATCGGTTATCTCGTTTCGCGCCACGGCGATCGCCGCCTCTTGCCCTCTATCGAGTATCGTTGCAGCGCATAATTGGGCCAAGGCCAATACCGCCAGAGTTGGCCGGGCACCGACAATCGATCTCGCCAGGGGATTGGCAGAGCAGGTCTGGACCTCATAATGGGTGGCAAGGGCGTCTCCCATGCCCGCGATAAACTGACGAACGGGTGCATTCACTATGCATTCTGAATCGACGACCACCATTGCCGGGCTCCGCGGATAAAACTCCGGCCTGATCTGAACGCCCTCTTCCGTATACATCACCGATACGGCCGAGCATGGCGCGTCGGTAGAGGCTATGGTCGGACAGGTTATCACCGGGAGATCGAGACGGAAGGCGACACTCTTGCCGGCATCCAGGCATTTGCCACCACCGACGGCGATGATGGCATCGACAGCCCGATCCCTCTTTTTCATAACGTCGGCAATCCTTGCAACATTCTCAAAGGAGCATTCCCCCGCAAAGAGGTGCACGACAGGGGTGATCTTATGCAAGGTAAACGATGCCTGGAGTCTGTCACCAAGACGCGCCTGTCCCCCGGGGCTGATGAGAACGGCAGGGTGAGAGCTGGGAACGACAGCGAGATAACGTGCGAGATTATCGAGAACTCCGGGACCTTGAATATACCGGGCCGGGGCTATCAGCACCCGGGGAATCGTCACGCTGGAACGCCCTGCGTCGGCGAAGACAGCCTCGGGAGAATAGTGCGGTGTAGTGGTCATGGCGTTATGCAGAGGTGATTTTTGCAGAGCTGGTCATGCGCTCAGCTCAATAAAGAGTGCGACCCAGACGCTAGCGAGTGTCCGTCCAGAAACGCGAATTTTTTGTCTCAATCGAAGCCCTCGATAAACTTTACCACAGGCATATATTTGATATTCCGAGGATAAAATTTTGAGAGCGACGAAGAGTCAGGCCCAAAAGACCGTTTCAGGATGAACACTCGCGAGCGACCATCGTGCTCTCTGCAGTGGCCGCGTGCCGGCAGGCACTATACCGGCTCAGCTCCTCGTTCATACTCGGTCACGGAGGCTATTTTCATGTAGGCACCCGCGGCATTGTTTTCGATCTCGCCATTTCCTTTTATCCCCAGAAATTTCCCTGTTGAGCGCATCGAATCAAAATTGAAGAAGAAGACGGATGCCACGGCAATCTTGAACTCCCGGAAGGTGAAGAGATACAGATTGTCGGCAAATTTGTACGTTGTCGAGAGATCCACATCGCCATGACCTCGCTGCTCACCGATCAGACACTGCCAGCAATATCTCTGGGAACTGAGATAGGTGTGCTCGTACAGATGATTGGGACTGTAGCGCTGCCAGGTGCGTTTGCCGATAAGGTCCCGACTTGGCGCAGGAACCATGCCCGAAGCCTCTTTGCCGTTTTTGCTCAGCACACCGGGTGTAAACGTCTGGGTGACCTGTGGTTCCCCGACCACCGGTTCTGGACGCACATGGGAGAGTATCGACAGTGTGCGCAGCGTTTCGACGTTGACAATAAGAGTCAGGGCATCTCGCTTTCTTTCGTTAAACGTCATATCCAGAAAGTAGGTGTGGGGAGCGACCTCTATGGCTTCATACCAGCCATCGCCAGCCCCCCTTTCATCCTCCCAGCGCATACTGTGTTTTGTGGTGAATTTGACGGTAAATTGGCGCCCTGTTTCCCACGAGACAGTCAATGCCGTATCTCTTAGCGCTTCGGTTTGCGGGATACGGTTGGTATCGATACCCGCAGCGAAATCTTCATAGTTTTTCCAGTCACTTGGTGTATTTACCATGTTTTCCTCCGTCTTCTTTTTTCGGTCGCACTTCACCACTAGCCGAGCTTGCTCGGCCAAGACCCTTGAGAACGGTTTATCTCACTCCTTGGGCGGATCGCCGTCGTAGCCGCCCTCCGGGTTCAGGAAAATTTCACCTGGTTTTCCTGGCAGCGGAGTTATGCCTTCCGGACAACTCCTGGGAAACAGCAACTGGGCCTGCCAGTGAATGGCAAAGTCCTCGGCCTTCATTGTCGGATAGTGCTGGTGATTCATCTTCTCGATCAGCTCAGCTCCAGTTTTGCTGGTTTCGTACGCCTCCTCGTACCGGTCGAGATAGTCAAGAGACCAGTCGATACAGTCAACGTACTTTCTGCTGGCGTTGTCCTGAACCTCGTCGAGGATCTGCAGTTTTTCCTCGTCATGATGGCCGGGAATGACTATTCGCGCATCAAAATCCCGCAGTTTTCCGATAGACTCCCGCCATTTCACCCGACGGGCGACATTACTCTCTATTGGCCAGAGGTGGCAGTCGTGAAAGCAGATATCGGTGGCACAGGCAATGCCCATCGACGGAATCCATACCGCCGAATTGTTGATGCTATCACCTTCCCAACCGTCCGACACCTCGATGACATGCCCCTCCAACTCGAGCCGTGGCTCGCTCATCGGCATTGGAATGGTGGTCTGATACGGAAAATCGTCGCCAAATCTATCGATCGCCCACATGTCAACTTTATCGGAAGAGGTAAAAACGATGTCCTTGACCACACTTGGCAAGGCGACGATCCTTGCCTTGGGAAAAGCGAACTTCAAGGCTTTCAAGCCAAAATGGTGATCCGGGTGGAAGTGAGAGACATAGATATGGGTCAGGTTCAATCGCATGGGCAGAATCTCTGCGATCATCCTGTACGAATCACTCAGCAGTTGGGACGCATCGATGAGAATGCAATCCTTTTTGCCATAAAACAGAACGGAGTTGCTGTTAAATCCCAAATAACTGTGTAGAAAGACGCGATATTTCAAGTCCATTGTCCAATCCTCCATGTGCAGTAACCGTTCATCGGCCAACCAGCATGGCTGGACCATAGGGCCTCAGCCACAACAAACCATGAAACTCCCGAGGAAGTGCCAACGACTCCTTGTCGGCGATTTTCATATAAACCGCAGGATATGGCATTGTCCCAACATCATCACTGGCAGGTCGAGACAGGTGTCAATTTGATTCTCTTCGTAAGGGGTATTTGGCGACTTGCTGATATCTCTCAAGAATATCCATCATATCATTATAGAATGCCCTGGCGGGAAGCCCGCGCTTTTCCAACTCGGCGATATACTCTTCATGGACGGGCTGAGTGAGGGCCTTCCATTTGGCCAGCTCGGCTTCGTCCAAGGCAGAGTAGGTCCAATTCGTTGTCAACTCTCGAGCTGGTCCCTCGGCGCTGTCAAAGACATTTGCCTCCAGCAGGGATCCCGCCATGCCACCACATTCCTTCATGATAATATCCTGGTCCTGCTTGGAGATCTTGTTCCAGGAGTTGGTATTGGCGGCAACCCAGAACTGGTTGGTGTACAACGGCACGGTGGTGATGAACTTCAGCTTATCGACCGGGATCTGGCTGAAGGCCTCCCAGACCGTCGTCACCCCATCGACCACCCCCTTTTCGATCGCCACGTACATTTCAGAAATACTGATAGAGACCGGGACCGCGCCCAGCCGGGTCACCGCGTCGGCAGCCCTGCTACCGGCCACTCTCAGCTGCAACCCCTGCAGGTCGGCGAGATTGTGGACCGGACGCTTGTTGTTGATGATCATTGCCGGGCTGGTATTGCCGAAGTGGAGTAAGGTGGTCCCCTCATATTCCTTTTGCATCTCGGGATATTTTTCGTATAACTCCCACAGAGTCGCAGAAGCAGCGCTGGCATTGGGCAGCGGCAGAATGGGAAGTGACAGCATCTCGGTCAAGGGAAACTGGCCAGGATTATAGGCCGTGACTCCCAGAGCGATATCGGCGACACCGGTCTTGACCAGATCGAAAAACGACGGGGCCTTGCCCAGGGTCTGGGCCGGATAGATTTTTATTTTCACCCGTCCCTCAGTGAGCTTTTCAACCTTTTCGGCCCACTTGACATAGAACTCGGTATGATGCCATGAGGTCGGCGCATTCATCGTGGCATATTTCAAGGTAACCGTCTCGGCCGAGACGAAAGTTGAGCTCAGCAATAGAGCCAGAATCGACCAGATGCCGATGACGAGGTGTACGCGATGCAATCCCTTCATTGACTCCCCTCCTTGCTTATTCAACAACATAATTTTCATTCATTGGGCCTGGCAATCGTGACCGTCACGGCATAGACCCAACCCGCCCCCCTGCGACAGCCCTTCAACCAGCCAGAACCTCTCACTTCTCCTGCAGTGCTCTTTCCAGCAACTGCCGCGCATCCATATTGCCGACCTTCTCATTATCGGCAATCCACTCCTCCCAAATCGGCCGGCTCAAGGCTATCCATCGCTTTCGCTCATCGGCGCTGAGCTGTCTGACCTCCACCTGTTTTCCCGCTTTGGCCGCATTGTCAATTGCCATGGTTCTGGCGAGATCAAAGAAGTTTCTTCCCCAGAATCTCGAGCCCTGTTCGCCACTGACACGCATGATCGCTTCTTGCGTTTTACTATCCAGTTTATTCCAGGTCTTGCGATTCATGGATACCGAGAAGAACAGAGCGCCGAACGGCACTTCGGTGTAGTGGTTGACGACCTCATAGAAGCGAAACCCATTGATTGCCTCCCATGGCGCGCCCATACCGTCGACGACGCCTTTCTGCAGGGCCAGATAGGTGTCAGGCATGGGAATGGAGACAGGGATCGCCCCGAGTTTACCCACCTGGCTGGTCATATTGTCGCCAAAGGTGCGTATTTTCAGGCCACGGAGATCTTCGAGGCTGACAATCTCCTTATTGCGCGATATCAACAGGTAGGGCTCGCTGGTATGGAGCAGGAGAACTTTGACCTGCTGAAATTCTTTTTGAATCGTATCATTTTCATTGTAGAGCTCCCAGAGCAGAGCGCTACCCTCTTCCGCCGTACCAAAGGGAATACCTGGCAGCGAGATGACATCGGCCATCGGCGTCAGGCCGGGCCAGTACCCCTGGGGACACCAGCCGATATCGGCAATACCGGTTGTGACGGCCTTCCAGGAGTCTTTGCCCTTGGCCAACGTCTCGCTGTAGAACACCTGGATTTTCACCTTGCCTGCGGTGGCCTCTTCAACCTGCTCCACCCAGGGCTGCAGGGCCTTGATCGAAGAGAGGTTGTTTTCACCGTTCTGGGTTGTCAGACGGAGAACGACCGGCTCCTCGGCAAGGCCATTCACCGGCACCAATGTGACCGCGCACACCATCAGCATATAAACCAGCATGGCTGGACCAGATAGCCTCAGCCACAACAAACGATGAAACTCCTCGGTGCGGCAACAGAGCGTTTCGCACTGGCGATTTTCGGATAAAGAAAATAGAAGTTTCTCATCCGCTCTCTCCAGTTGTTTTCCCGCAGTAATCGCCTCATCTTTTTGTGTTTTCCCCATCGTCTACCTCCCGTCCTGATCCTCGATTATCCTGATCAGCCGATACACGGTTTCACAAACAGGCAAGGCCAGTCCGAGTCGGCGGCCCTCCTGGACCGGTGCGCCGTGGATCGCCTCGACCTCTGGTGGCTTTCCCGACAGAATATCTTTTAGCATCGAAGGCTGGTGCTCCCGGTGCTCGGCAAAGGCCATATCCATAGTGGCCAGGATACGCTCATGCTGGACGGGGATCTGTTTTTTCAAGGCCACCTCCACCACCTCGGCCACGATCGTTTTGGCCAACTCCCGCCCCATCGTCGAATCTCCCAGCCCTCCGACCTTGATGTTCAGGATCGCGCACAGCCCATTCATCGCCGCGTTGAAGGCAAGTTTTTCCCAGATGGCGACAGTCACTTCCGGCTCGATCTGGCAGTCGAGCCCACCATTACAAAAGGCCTGGCACACCTCTTCGAGAATCGGGGAATACTGACCGTCCACGGTCATCATTTTTATCATTCCCTGACCGGTGGAGGAGACCTGACCAGGACCCTCGAGATCGGCCGGATAGGTGGTAATACCTTGAATAATGCGGTTTGGTGGAGCGAAAGCGGCGATCTTGTCGACATGACCGATGCCGTTTTGCAGGGTCATGATGACCGTACCGGCAGTGATGGCATGTCGGATGTCATGCAGGGCCGCCTGGGTGTGAAACGACTTCACCATAAGGAGAATGAGATCGAGCTCACCGCCAAGATCCTGGGGTTGACATGCCGCTACCCGCACGACCATCTCGCCGTCGTCTTTGCGAATTGTCAGCCCCCAGGTATTGATCGTATCGATATGATGCTGCCAGGTGTCGACAAGGGTGACCTGGTGTCCCGCCCGCTGCAGATGACCACCAAAAAAACCGCCCATGGCCCCGGCTCCGACAACGCCTATTTTCATTTCTACCACTCCTTATCAAATAGACAGGCCGATCCTCGCCCCTTCGCGGATGGCGTCGACTATCAGCCCAGGCTCCCTGCCGCTGCCAATGACATGGGTCTCGTCAACCAGTCCGGCAAAGCTGTCGACCATGTCCCGGGCTGGGCTCCAGTCCTGGGTTGTGATAACATTCTTACCACGCAACAGATACTTGCGCCTGTCCTTGAGGCATATTTCGAGCCCCTTGGCATCTATTCGCTCATACTGGACTTCCGACCAGATCGGCACCCGTTTCTGTTTGAACCAGGGCCAGAGATTGGCAAGATCGTCAATGGTCATCCTGTCGCCAAGCTCACTGGCATCCCCGTTATGAGCGATAACGACTTTACGGCCACGTTTGGTCAGGAATTCCGCAAGCTCACAGCCATGCAGCGTACCACCGAGTACCACCACACTACCGGCCACCGGCATCCATATCCTGGTCAGTCGGGCAAGCTGTTCAGCCGAGAGAAATTTCAAGAGAAAGCCCAACGTCTTGTGCAATTTGGCCGTATCGAGCACTGCCGGGCTGTCCGCACCCGCAAGCGCCAATGGCGCATGAGCCGCTCCGGTTGCGAGAATCAGGGCATCCGGCCGTTCCTGCCTGATCACCTCGGCGGTCGCTTCGGTGCCAAGACGGACGGTCACCCCTTCCTTTTTCAGCTGCGTGGCCAGATAACGGACAAACAGGGTCAGGTCAGTCGTCTCCAACTCCTTGACGATGGCCGCCAGCGGAACGAGCCCGCCAAGGTAACTCTGGCGTTCGAGCAGGGTCACCGCATGGCCGCGACGGGCAGCCTGTCGCGCCGCCTCCATGCCGGCGGGTCCTCCGCCGATGACCATGACCCGCTTCTTTCTGGTGACGGACCGAGGCTGAAAATCAGGCAGAAGTTCCCTGCCCAGAGTGGCGTTCACCCGGCATTCGAGCTTTTTATTGCGGTTACGCATATCGAAACAGTGCAGACAGCCATTGCACCAGCGGATATCTTCCAGGCGTCCTTCCCGGGCCTTGTTGGGAAGATCCGGATCGGCCAGCAGTCTTCTGGTCATGCCGATAAAATCCAGGCTGCCCTTCTGCAGATACTCTTCACCAAGTTCGGGGTCGAGGCGGCAGGCGGTCCATACCGGAATTTTTACGCCCCGGGCCTTGACCGCTTCCACCAGCGGCACCGAGGCTCCCCGACCGCCTCTGCTCCAATCATAGTCTTTGGGCAGATCGTCGGGCGGTTCCGGATAGAGGATTCTGTCAGGCTGAATGAGCCCGCCCCTGTGCCCATAGCGCTCTCCCCGTACATTGAGGCCATCGGCGACTTCGCCGACCAACCTGGCCATCTCCACCCCCTCCTCCAAGGTCGTGGCCTGGGGATGGTTATACTCGACCACGTTCATGATGACGTGGACGGCGAAGTTCGGGCCGGTACGCTTTTTGGCCTCCTCGACACAGCGCCGCAGAAAGCGGGTGCGGTTCTCGAAACTCTGCGGACCATACTCGTCCGTGCGCTTGTTCCATATCCGCGAGAGGAAGGTGTTGCCCTGGTGACAGGTGGCATGGTTGATCTCACAGGCGTCAAACCCCGCCCGCCAGGCCCGCTCGGCGGCGCTGGCCCACAGATCGATCTGCTCGTCTATCTCCTCTTTGGTCAGTTCCCGACATGGCAGAAAATCAGGGCCAGGCAGTTCCTCTTCGCTCATGGCCGAAGCGCACTTGATTTCCCGCACCGCCATGTCCCGCGGCAACAGCCCCGTAGGGTTCCACGGGCCGGCATGCTGGAACTGGATCGATACCTTGCAATCGTAGCGGTGGCAGATATCCGTCAGTTTGCGGAAGCCAGGTATCAGACGATCGTCATCGAAATGGAGTTGCACCCCCTCGTAGGTACCATCGGCAAAGTAGTGGATATGTTGAATACCCAGGGGATACTCCACCCCACATGACTCGACCACCAGCAGACCGACTCCGCCTCTGGCGAGACGTTCATAGTAGGCGATCATCCGCTCGCCACAGGTCTGATCCTCATCCATATACGAGGTACCGTTGGCGGTCTTGATAATACGGTTCTTGATCCGGACCGGGCCGATCATGCCTGGCTCGAAGAGCTTGGTAAAACGTTGGGACATGGTGTCCTCCATAGCACGCCGACGAGATGGCGACAAGTGAATGGTTACCGGGTCTGCAGAAAATCTCTTACCGTGCCGTTGGCGCGTTGCAGGGTATCCACCGTGCGTTGCAGCATGGCCTGCTCATCCTCGGCCAGTTCACATTCGACAATGCGTTCGATGCCTGAAGGCCCGAGCACGACCGGAACCGACATGCTGGTATCCCGAACGCCGTATTCGCCATCAAGGATGGTGGAGCAAGGAAAAATCGCCTCGCTCTCGCCGGTGATGGCCGCAACGATCTGTTCAAGACCGATCGCGCAGGTCCATCCCGCCGTACGACCGGCCTGCAGCGCTTCATAACGGCTGAGAATCTGAGGTATTGCCTGATGGATGGCCCGCTTTATCTCCGCGGAGATGGCCACGGGTCTGTCATCGATCCTGACAGAGGAAAACAGCGGCACCTGGGTACTGCCATGCTCGCCGATGACGATTCCTGCCACCGTACTGACCGGCACATGACAGTTGGCGGCTATCAGTTCACGGAAACGGAACGAGTCATTGAGCGAATAGCCGATGATCTGCCGACGATCAAATCCTGTAATTCGCCAGGTCGCGTAGTTGAGCGGGTCAACCGGGTTGGTGGCGGTGATAACGATCGCCTCCGGACAGTGCTCTCTGATCTGGGTGGCGAGCCCGGCGATGATGGCCAGGTTCTTTGGCAACAGTTCCATGCGGTCGGCGATCTGTCCCTGGGCAGCGCCTGCGGCATTGATGATCACCCGGCATCCTGGCAGATCCCTGAAGTCACCAGCGTATATCTGCACATCCCGCGAGGAGAGCGCGGTGGCAAGGTCCATCGCGTGCTGCTGGAGGACATTCTGCCTGCTGCCACCAATCAGCACGACTTCATCGGCCAGCCCTTTGCTCGCGAGATAAAAGGCAGCCGGAGCACCGACACTGCCCGCCGCACCGATAATGGCAATCTTCATCACGCCTTCCCCCTGTCGAGATGGTTTGCACACAGAACACCGTATCCGGTATCCCACAATAGAAAGCATGGAGCGAACCCTGTCAATGGAAAAATGAAACGTTCCTGGCAGACAACGAAGTTGACAACAGCATGCATTACAGATATTTATTGAACCATAAACATGACGAATCCGGGATACCGTATTGCAAATACAAGAGGAATCTCAGGATATGACTGTAAATCCACCTCGGAGCGATATGAACGATCCCCACCCCACCCAGAAGGTGATACAGCAGGCTGAACCGATACGCAAACAGATCTACGAGCATCTCCGCAAAGAGATCCTCAGCCAGAAGGTACAGCCGGCGAGCAGACTGGTGGAGTCACAGATAGCCGCCGAATACGGCATTTCTCGCACACCGGTTCGTGAGGCCTTCCATCTACTGGAAAAAGATGGCTTTATCGAGGCAATTCCCCGCGTCGGCTACCGGGTGCGGCATCTGGACTGGGATGAACTGGAGGATATCTTCGAACTGCGCCGCGTCAATGAGAGCCTGGCATGTCGCTGGGCCATCAAAAGAATGGGGCCGAAAACCCTGCGACTACTCGAAGAAAACATTGCCCACGCCCATAATGCGCTCAAGAAGAAGAAGCCGGATCATTTTTTGACATATGACGGCGAATTTCATGAAATTCTCGCCGAGGCCGCAGGCAGCCGGCATCTGTTTGAACTCTGTCAGCAGCTCAGACGATTGATGCTGCGCTACCGGGTGGCAAGCATCAAGACCATCGAGACCATGACAGAGGCGCTGCGCGGGCACGAAAAGATGCTGCTCAGCCTCAGAAACGGAGATGAACAGGGTCTGGTCGATGCCTTGCGAGATCATCTCGAGCGCTCAAAAGAGGATATCAGCCGAAATCGGTATACCACAGACGAGAACAGCCAGAGCCAAGAAGAAACGCATCGGCACGGATAGCCCCGTTACCTGCGCCGGGGAGGGTTATCGTTCGCCAGGGCGAGGCTACCTGGTGTCCGTCCAGGAACGTTTCCATGGTTACGCTTCCTCGTCGTACCGCGGTCTGGCACCTATTCCCCGCCAGAGGAGAGCGAGTTGTCGATTGAAAAACGATTTGAGCCGAACGTTCTTTTTCTCAAAGGTCATCAACGGCACCCCATAAACGATACAGCTCAGTGCCATATAGACAGTTTCCAGATCGGTATCTCCGGCGATTTCGCCGTTTTGCACCGCGGCCTTGAGATTGAACAGGAACAACTGGCGGAAATTGCCTTCCGGTATCGACTCGATGCCATCGAACTCGGGAAACCTGATTGTTCTTTGGGCTGCCGACAGCCGCGGTTTATCGGCGGCGCCCATCTGGGCGAATTTATGGGGCTGATAGGCGCGAACGGCGATGACCTCCATCCACAGTCGGGGATGATTCTCAATCTTTTCAGCGAGGCGGGAAAAGATGTAATCGATGGCGGCAAGCCCGGGAACCACCTTTGCCGATCTGCTCACAAGCCACATGGCTTCGAGGTTCCAGAGCAATCCATACAAGACGAGCACGTCAGTTTTCTGCGGAAAATATTGGAAAAAGGTTCCCTTGGAAATCTGTACGGCCGCACATATCTCCTCGACGGTAACTTTATCGAGAGACTTCTGCGCTAAGAGAGCAATGACAGCGTCCAGAATCGCAAATTGGGTCTGGGCCTTTTTGCGCTCACGGAGGGTAATTTTCCACGCCTCGGGCATCTCTCTTTTCCTTGCTGACGTTCATGTATCCAAAGCTCGTTGGCGCAAAAAGCTCTGTTGCCGGGTCAAGGAGTTTCACGGTTTGTTGTTGTGGCTGGCTCGCTTACCTGGTCCAGCCACGCTGGTTTATTTGAGAAACTCCTGGGCCAATGCCACCCAATAGGCCGCACCGACGGCAAGATTACGGTCATCGAACTGGTACTGGGGATGATGCACCATAGGGGTATCACCATTGCCGATGACACAGTAGGTGCCCGGTCTGTGCTGGCTGAAAAAAGCGAAATCCTCGCTGCTCATCATCCTTGGCCCATCTGTCGATACCCTGTCCGGCCCCACCAGCTTTTTCGCCACCTCGGCAGCGAATTCCGTCTGCTCGGCATCGTTGACCAGCACCGCGCCCGGCGTTCCCTCCCGGATCTCGTAGCCGACACCGTAACTCTGGGCCTGGGCAGCGGTGATCTCTCGGACCCGGTTCAGCACCATTTTCCTGGTATCCTCCTCGGTGGAACGAATGGTCAGGCGCAAGAGGGCGGTCTTCGGAATGACGTTGCCGGCATCGCCAGCCAGAAAAGCGCCAACCGAAACCACCGCCGCCTGCAGCGGAGGAACATTTCTTGCGACGATGGTCTGCAGCGCCATCACCAGGGAGGCACCGGCGACAATCGGGTCGATACTCCTCTCCGGCATCGACCCATGACTGCCCTTACCGGTCAGCTCAATCTCCCAGTTATCGTTGGCAGCCATCATCGGTCCGGCACGAAAGAAGAACGTGCCCTGCTCCGCGCCTGGCATGTTGTGCATGCCAAAGATCGCATCCATCGGGAAATCATCGAGCAGGCCGTCGGCGATCATGGCCGGCGCACCGCTGATGGTTTCCTCTGCCGGCTGGAAAATCAGCCGAAGCATACCATTGAATTTTCTGGTTTCTGCCAGGTATTTCGCCGCTCCCAATAACATCGCCATATGACCATCGTGGCCACAGGCATGCATCCTGCCAGGATTGCGGCTGACGAAGGGGCCAGTCACCTCCTCGCTCACCGGCAAGGCGTCCATATCGGCCCTGAGCCCTATCGTTTTTTTTCCGGACCCGACCTGCATCGAGGCGACAATACCGGTCTTGCCCAGGCCGGTGACGACCTCATAGCCCCAGGAGGTCAACAGGGAGGCGATATAGGTGGATGTCGTTTTTTCGGCAAAGGCAAGTTCCGGATATTGGTGCAGGTAATGCCGCCATTCGGCCATTTCTGTCTCCATGGCGGAAAGATCTTTTTCAAGCTGGGTCGTCATCATCGAACCTCCCTGATTTTCGGTTGATCCTCAATTATTTTGCTGTCTTGGCAATTACAATGGCAAAGACGATGGCGCATGCCGCCGCCACCCCGACCTGACCGATGGCCAGCAGTTTTCCCAACGCCGGGGCAACCACACCGATATATTTTATGAGTTGGATGATCGCCAAACCGAGAATCACCGTCATGACAAGGTGTTTTGGCCTCATTTTTTCCCCGAAGATGACCAGCATGGCGCCGATAATACCGGGTACGGCATAACTAAAGGACGCCAGAATCGGCTGAGGCAGCGCCTGCACCAGAGCGGAGCCACCAACAATCACCCCGAACAGGATCAGCAGATTGACGATGTTGGAGGCGACCAGGCCGAATACCGCCGCCATTTCCGCTTTTCTGGTTCCCGCATCGACGTTTAACGCGTTCTGCACGGCTCCGACCACTGGCATACGCATGTTACCGATATTACCTGAGAGAAAGGACATATAGGTGCCGATCGCGCCAAGAACCGGGAAGTAGGAGATCGGCTCGATGAAATAAATAATGCCGACAAACCCCACAACGAAGATCAGGCCTTGGACAAAAACCGTCATATCCACCGCATGACCGGCAATAAAGGTCAGATAAAACGGGATGGAAAAACTGACAAAAAAGGCGATGGCCAGTGACAGTCTTCCCCAGAAATGGACCTTGGCGTTAAAGGCCAGATCCAGTGCTTCAAGATTTTTCGCATTCATTTGACGCTCCGTCTCAATCGATGATCGTGCCGACAATCATCGCGGCGATGATGGCAAATCCCATGGACCACTCCCGCAGCCAGGCATATCTGCTGCCGCGACCGGCGATCCGGTTGAAGAGATACATGGCAATGGCGCCGACGATGGTCGCGGCCAGTACCCCGTAGGCGGGGGTACTGGCCGCGACCTTCTCTATGGCCAGGCCGTAACCCATCACGAAAAAGGCCATGAAGGGAGTGATAGAGCCCACCAGGGCGATCATCTTGGGATTGGTCTTTTTCATTCTCTCCTGAGCCTTGTCCAGACCTCTGGTGAGAAAAAAGGTGGTGACGAGCCAGCCAGATCCTCCCAGGGCCATGACCCAGGAGGCGGTAGCCAGCATCGTGAAGGTGAAGTCGGAAGTGCCGACGGTACCGGCGGAGCCGGCCGAAGAGGCCAGGCTCTCAAAAGCGGCCGAGCCGATCACCCCGATACGCGCCAAGGTGATCGGCCCGCCAACAAGACCAATCAGGACGACGGCCACGGTAAATACCGCGAATGCCGGTCCGACCGTACCGATCACTCCGACCTTCAGCGCCTTGCGAACCTCTGCCGGAGTCAGCACCCCGGTTTCACGCACATATTCTCGCGCCATTCTGTAATAAAGCCAGGTCTGCCACAAGACAATACAGATACAGGCCAGGGCCAGTAGCCATAGGATCGGGCTGTTGGCCAGCTGCATTACCGCTTCCATACACTCTCCTTGTGCTCTTTCTCTTTTTTTCTGGAAACTGTTGAAGATGGGCCCTGCACAGGCTTTCAAGCCTTTCTCAGGCCACCTGCGGACGGCATCCGTTGGCCAGCCTGGTGCCGAGAGGTGACCTCCGCCGATGAGTTGGAGGGAAAAGAATATTTTTGATCTGCTATTTATATTTGTACAAGAGTATATTTATAAACGCAAGAGCAATTATGCTCCATGGCCCTGATAGGCTATTGCAGCATCTCTTCTCTGGCAGATGAACGTTGACGGGCAATAGTGTTTGCTGGCAGACCGATCGGCTGTCAGTGCGGCGCCTCGGATAGCTCTTGGCGCATTACCGGTACCAGCCGCTATAGGTCAGATAACTGTCAGCGATGCGGCCGATCTCACCGGCGATCAGTTCCTTACTGATATCCTTTATCTTTTTTGCCGGGACTCCGGCGTAGATCGAACCGGACTCGACCATGGTCCCCTTGGTCAGCACCGCTCCCGCGGCGATGATCACCTCGCTCTCCACCAGACAGTCGTCCATCACGATAGCGCCCATACCGATCAGCACCTTATCCTTGATGGTGCAGCCATGAACAATCGCGTTATGACCAATGGAAACGGCGTTACCGATAGTGGTCGGCGACTTCAGATAGGTGCCATGGATCACGGCACCATCCTGGATATTGACCTTGTCGCCTATCCGGATAAAGTTGACATCTCCCCGCAGCACCGCACCAAACCAGACAGAACAGCTGTCACCCATCACCACATCGCCGATGATCGCCGCGGTATCGGCTATAAAGCAGTGGTTGCCAAACTGCGGAGTATGCCCATTCAGTTCACGGATTATCATGATCTCCCCTCTGCTCATCACCAACAGCAAAGGCGGCTGAAACTGTTACCAGTTCGCAAGCCGCCTTTACCACTGTGTTTCAACCCAACCACCGTGCTGCCTCCATGCCATCAACAGCCGTTGCAGCCATCGCGACGACAGCCAGCTCATGCCATAAGCAAACACCTGCACACAGTGTTCATGAGAAAGCCAAAGGCTAGCCGATAACCGCCAGGGTCGCCCCTTTCACCACACTGTCACCAACACTGAAATTCACGGCATTGATGCAGCCATCACAGGGCGAGACCAAGGCATTTTCCATCTTCATCGCCTCGAGAATGAGGATGGTATCACCCTTTTTCACCTTGTCGCCGACCTTTTTCTCGAATCGAACCACCATTCCAGGCATCGGTGCATGCAAAAGGGTGCCATTGGCCTGGTCCTGGGCCGCTGTCGGGGCGGCGGCAGGGGCTGGAGCCGGCGTAGCCGGGGCAGCAGCCGCTTTTGTCGCCTGAACAACCGGTCTGGCCGGCGCGGCGGCAACCCTGGGGGCAGCCACCAGCGGCTCGCCACCCACCGGGTCGACATCGACGGTAAAGAATTCGTCGTCGACGAAAACATTGTAGGTTCTAACCGCTTCGGTCTTCTCCGGTGCACTCTCAGGCTTCTCCACCAGCTTGCCGGCCAGGGCCTTCTTCACCAGTTCATCCCGCTTCCTGACCTTCTCGAGGGTGGTCGGCTTGACCGAATCGGGAGCCTCGGAGACGCCATATTTCCACTCGAGGAACTTACGACCGGTAACTGGGAAGATCGCATAGAGAATCTGGTCGTCGATGTCCTTGGCCAGGTCGCCGATCTCACCTTTGGCCTTGTCCATCTCCGGCTCGAGGACCTCGGCCGGACGGGTGGTGATCGGGGTCTCGCCGCGGGGATAACCTTTCAGGGCCTTTTTCTGCAGCTCGGCATCGATCGGGATCGCGGTCTTGCCGTACAGGCCATAGCACAGATCCTTGACCTGGCCGGTAATCATCTTGTAGCGCTCATCCGGGGTGTCGTGCAGCACGTTGTTGACGGTCTGCACCCCGACGATCTGGCTGGTGGGGGTGACCAGCGGAACCTGACCGAGCTCGCGCCGGACCCGTGGCAACTCCTTGTAGACTTCGTCGATCTTGTCGAGTGCATCCATCTCCCGCAGCTGGTTCACCAGGTTGGAGAGCATGCCGCCCGGGGTCTGATGCAGCAGTACGTTGATATCGATGATCGAGACCTTGGAATCGTCGAGCAGATGTTTGTACTTGGGCATCACCTGTTTTTCGAAGATTTCGTTGATATGAGCCAGCTTTCTGATATCGAAGCCGGTATCGCGGCTGGTGCCGAGCAGGGCCATGACCAGCGGCTCCACCGCCGCATGGGATGTCCGATAGGCATAGGGGGTCATACAGGTATCGATAATGTCAACCCCCGCCTCGATCGCCTTGAGATGGGTCATCGGCGACATGCCCGAAGTAAAATGACTGTGCAGATGAATGGGTGGGGCAACCTGCTGTTTCAGCTCTTTGACCAGTACATAGGCATCGTATGGGGCCATCAGCCCGGCCATGTCTTTCAGGCAGATGGAATCGGCGCCCATCGCCTCGAGTTCCTTGGCCTTTTTTACATAATAATCGAGGTTGTACACCTCACCGCCCAGTCTCGGCTCGGTCAGGGTGTAGCAGATGCAGCCCTGAAAGTGCTTGCCGCTCTTCTTGATCTGTTTGACCACCGTTTCAAAGTTACGGTAATCGTTCAAGGCGTCGAAGGTGCGAAAGACATCCATGCCGTTTGCAGCGGCCCGATCGACGAAGGCGTAGGCGAGATCATCGGCGTAATTGCGGTACCCGACCAGATTCTGGGCCCTGAGCAGCATGGAAAAAGGCGTTTTTTTCAGATACCTCTTCAAGGTGCGCAGACGCTGCCACGGATCTTCGTTTAAGAACCTGTGCATAGTGTCGAATGTCGCTCCACCCCAGGTTTCCACTGCCCAGAACCCGACTTCGTCCATCAGTTCCGCAACGGGAATCATATCCTCGGTCCGGCCTCGGGTGGCAAACAGGGACTGGTGACCGTCACGCAGGGAAAGATCCATTATCTTCACCGGATTCTCCGCTGCAGGACGGTCGGCATCGTAATTCATTGCGGTTAGCTTAACACTGTCACTCATGGTCCATCTCCTCTGACTCATCGTGTAACATTGAAATTCGTCTGCACCTCGTCAAACCCCTGCAGTGGACTTCTGCCGGCTGTCAGGCCCGAAGGTAGTTGCAAATAGAATGTGCCGCACCGGGGATTGCGGGGAACCAAAACCATCAGCGCATGCGATCGAACACCCTGAGCTGTACCAGACGTCGCATGGCCATCATTTCCTGTCTACCGCTGAAACTCCACTGGCTGACACCGATTTCAGCCGTGACGGAAGACGCCGCCGCGGCCTGCTGAGCTGCCGCCTCTTCCTCCTGCCTGTAGGCGTTTACCGCCGCTATGGCCGCAGCCATTTTCTTTTTTTTGTCTATCATCACATTCACCCACCGTTCTCTCCAGTATGGTGCAACACTCCACGAAAGACCCGACCCTCGCAAAGGGCCACAGCCCATCGGCCCCGGTCCCTGTCCCGGCACTCGGATTATGGCGTCGGCAATCAGCTGTATACTTCGTAGGTCGTTTCCGCACCCAGCAGGGTGTCGATTTCGGCCTGGATGGTTTTTCGCTCGGAATTTTCCACCCAATGGGTCCAGTCTTCCATCGACTGCCAGGTGGAGATGACCAGACATTCATCTTTCTTGTCCATCCGCTTCATGGTCTCGCCAGAGATGTATCCCGGCTGGCTCAGCGTCATGGAACGCAGTTTTTTCAGAAGATCCATGAGTTCCAAAACACGATCATCGGCCACTTTTCGTTTGATGAAAACCTTTACCATAACAATTCTCTCCCTTCATGGATTGCTAGAGTGGAATATTGCCGTGCTTCTTCATCGGGTTGGTATCCCGTTTATTCTGCAGGAGTTTCAATGCCCGGGTGATGCGTTCACGGGTCCGGGCCGGCTCGATGATGTCATCGATATAGCCCCGCTCGGCGGCCACATAAGGATTGGCGACCGTGTTCTGATATTCTTTCTCCTTTTCCGCCAGAAAGGCCCTGCCATCCTCGGCCTTTCTCGCCTGACGGCCATAGAGCACGCCAACCGCGCCCTTGGCGCCCATGACCGCGATCTCGGCCGTGGGCCAGGCATAGTTGATATCGCCCCGCAGATGTTTGGAGGACATCACGCAATAGGCGCCGCCGTAGGCCTTGCGGGTGATGACCGTGACCTTGGGGATGGTCGCCTCGGCAAAGGCATAGAGGATTTTCGCGCCATTGCGGATCACTCCGCCATACTCCTGAACGGTGCCGGGCAGAAAGCCGGGCACGTCGACGAAGGTCACGATCGGGATGTTGAAGCAGTCACAGAAGCGGACGAACCGGGCGCCCTTGACCGAGGAATCGATATCCAGAACCCCGGAGAGATGAGCCGGCTGGTTGGCGACGATGCCGACGCTCATACCGTTGTAGCGGGCAAAACCGACAAGAATATTGGGAGCGAAATCGGCTTTCACCTCGAGAAACTCGCCGTTGTCCACGGTCTCGAGGATGATATCCTTCATGTCGTAGGCGGCGTTGGGATTTTCGGGCACGATATCGTTGAGCCCATTGGAGCGGCGCGACGGCGGATCGTCACAGGCCAGCACTGGCGGGCTGTCCATGTTGTTCTGCGGCATGAACGAGAGCAGCCCCTTGATGTAGTCGATGGCGGCCTCCTCGGACGGCGCGGCATAGTCGGAAACCCCGCTTCTGCTGGCGTGCATGGCCGCACCGCCCAACTCCTCGACGGTGACATCCTCATGGGTGACGGATTTGACCACCTTGGGTCCGGTCAGGAACATGTAGGACTGGTTCTGGACCATCATCACGAAGTCGGTCAGCGCCGGCGACTAGACAGCCCCACCGGCGCATGGGCCGAAAATGGCTGAAATTTGCGGGATCACTCCAGAAGACATCACATTTCGCTGGAAGATCTCGGTGTAGCCGGCAAGACTCTCTATTCCTTCCTGAATCCTGGCCCCGCCAGAATCGTTCAAGCCGACCACAGGCGCCCCGTTTTTCATCGCCAGGTCCATGATCTTGCAGATTTTCTCGGCAAAGGTCTCGGAGAGAGAACCGCCCAGCACCGTGAAATCCTGGGCAAACACATAGACGACCCGGCCATTCACCGTGCCATACCCGGTGACCACGCCATCGCCGGGGAAGACCTGACGTTCCATGCCAAAATCCCGGCAACGATGGGTCTTGAACATATCGAATTCTTCGAAACTGCCCGGATCGAGCAGCAGATCGATCCGTTCCCGGGCGGTCAGTCCACCCTTGGCGTGCTGTTTGTCAATCCTGTCCTGACCGCCCCCCAGACGAGCCGTATCTCTGAGCGTCATCAGGTGGCTGAGTCGTTCATTCGTATTCATGCTGTCTCCTTGCACTGAAATTCCGCCACTTCACCTCTTTTCCAGCGTATCTCGAGCCGAGCCGACCACACAACCAGAAGCACGTTATGAAAAGGCCTCCTTGCACAGGCGGCCGAGATGTCCGAGATCCTTGCAGACGTAGATGCCGCTCTCCTCCATCGCCGCAATCTTGGCCTCGGCAGTCCCCTTGCCGCCACTGACGATGGCGCCGGCATGGCCCATTCGCCGGCCGGGAGGAGCGGTGAGACCGGCGATGAAGCCGACAACCGGCTTTTTCATATTGGCCTTGATCCAGGCCGAGGCATCCTCCTCGGCCCGGCCACCGATCTCACCGACCATGACCACCGCCTCGGTGGCTGGGTCGTCGTTGAAGGCCTGCAGGCAGTCGATAAAGCCGGTGCCGTTGACCGGATCACCACCGATGCCGACACAGGTCGTCTGACCAAGGCCCACTTCGGTGAGCTGATGCACCACCTCGTAGGTCAGGGTACCGGAGCGGGAGATAACGCCGACCGGTCCGCCCGGGGTATGGATCGGTCCTGGCATGATACCGATCTTGCATTCGCCCGGGGTGATGATTCCCGGACAGTTCGGACCGATGAGCCTGCTCTTCGAGTCCGCCAGATAATTCTTGACCTTCAGCATATCCATCACCGGCACGCCCTCGGTGATGCAGACAATCAGTTCCACCCCGGCATCGATCGATTCGAGAATCGCGTCCGCGGCAAAAGGCGGCGGCACAAAAATCATCGAGGCATTGGCACCGGTGGCCTTGCAGGCCTCGGCCACGGTATTGTATACCGGCACCTCATCCATCTTCTGGCCACCCTTGCCCGGCGTCGTGCCCGCCACCACATTGGTCCCATAGGCGACGCACTGCCGCGTATGGAACTGCCCTTCCTTGCCGGTAACGCCCTGCACAAGTACCCGGGTCTCACTATTGACAAAAATGCTCATATCGCACCTTCATTGTGTTGTCTACGCTGTCTGCCACGTATCTCGGGAAACAGCTGTTGATCTGTTCTGCCAGCAGATCACTCTGCCGCCGGCTGCCTAGGCCACCAGTCCGGCCACCTTCTTGGCCGCATCCGCCAGGCTGGTAGCATTGGTCAGGCTCAGGCCGGATTCGGCCAGTATCCGCCGTCCCTCCTCGACATTGGTACCCTCCATCCGCACCACCACCGGCACCTTGAGCTGCACCTTCTGGGCAGCCTGCACCACCCCCTGGGCCAGCACGTCGCAACGGAGAATGCCACCGAAGATATTGATGAGAATGCCTTTGACATTGGGATCGGCCAGGATGATGCGAAAGCCGTTTTCGACCATCTCGGCATTGGCGCCGCCACCCACGTCGAGGAAGTTGGCGGGATTGGCGCCGGCCTGCTTGATAATATCCATGGTCGCCATGGCCAGACCCGCGCCGTTGACCATGTTGCCGACATTGCCGTCGAGCTTGATGTAGTTGAGATTGTATTGGGCCGCTTCCAGCTCCGCCGGGTCGTCCTCGAAGGGGTCATGCATCTCTTTGACGTCGGCATGACGATAGAGGGCGTTGGAGTCGATATCCATCTTGGCATCGAGGGCGATGATCTGGTTGTCTTCGGTGATGATCAACGGATTGATCTCCACCAGGGAACAATCATAGTCGACGAAGAGGTTGTAGAGATTTTTTAAAATCGTCCCAAACGGCTTCATCAGCTCTTTTTCCAGTTCCAGGCCGAACATCACCTCGCGGAGGTGATAACTCTGGATGCCGAGCAGGGGGTTGACCCCGACCTTGATGATCCGCTCCGGTGTCTTCTCCGCCACCTCCTCGATATCCATCCCGCCGTCCTGACTGGTGACAATGGCGACCGTTGCGGTATCACGATCGGGAATGATGGAGAGATAGAGCTCTTTTTTGATCGCCACGCCCTTTTCGATCAGCACCTTGCGGACCAACTGGCCTTCGGGCCCGGTCTGCTTGGTGACAAGAGTCATGCCGAGAATCTCACCGGCAATTTTGCTGACCTCTGCCGAGGTTCTGGCCAGCTTGACCCCGCCGCCCTTGCCCCTGCCGCCGGCATGGATCTGGGCCTTGACCGCGACCGGCAGGCCGAGTTCAGCCGCTATTTTTTCCACCTGACCGACATCCTCGGCCATGCCCCCCTGCGGCGTGGGGACCTTGTATTTTCGAAACAGTTCTTTTGCCTGATATTCATGAATCTTCATAAATACCCCTCCGGGAAGCGACCGGCTCTCTGCAAACCGGTCGCTGTTATGTTATTGGTGTGAATTCAGCTATTGAACAGAGCCGCTCGTGTTGACAGGCCTCACGGCTTTGGATAGCCCATGGTCTTCAAGGTCTCGGTAATCTCTTCCAGAATGACCGGATCATCGATGGTCGACGGCATGTTGTATTCCTTGGCATTGGCGATAGAACGCATCGTACCGCGCAGGATCTTGCCCGAACGGGTTTTCGGCAACCGTTTGACCTGGGCGGAATCCCGGAAACAGGCGATGGGACCGATCTTGTCACGGACCATCTGCACCAGTTCCTTCTTGATATCTTCTTCCTTCCGGTCGACCCCGGCCTTCAGCACGAACAGACCGACGGGCAACTGCCCCTTCATCTGGTCGTTGGTGCCGAACACCGCGCACTCGGCGATATCGGGATGACCGGCGATGACCTCCTCCATGGCCCCGGTGGAGAGACGATGGCCGGCGATATTGATCACATCGTCCATTCGCCCCATCACGTAGACATAACCGTCCTCATCCATATAACCACCGTCACTGGTCTCATAATAACCGGGGAAGGCGTTCATGTACGACTTGATGAACCGTTCCTCGTTGCGCCACAAGGTCGCCAGGGCACCGGGCGGCAGAGGAAGCTTGACCACGATATTGCCCTCGGTATTGGCCGGCACTTCCTCGCCGACACCGTCGAGGACGCGGACATCCCAGCCCGGCATCGCCTTGGTCGGGGAACCTTCCTTGACCGGCAGTTCCTCGATACCGCGACAGTTGCCGGCGATGGCCCAGCCCGTCTCGGTCTGCCACCAGTGATCGATGACCGGGACCTTGAGCAGGTCTTCGGCCCAGTGCAGGGTGTCGGGATCGGTTCGTTCGCCGGCCAGATACAGGCACTCAAAAGAGGACATATCATATTTCTTGTAGAGCTCGCCTTTGGGATCCTCCTTTTTTATCGCCCTGAAGGCGGTGGGCGCGGTGAACAGACTCTTGACCTTGTGCTGGGAGATGACCCGCCAGAAGGCGCCGGCATCGGGGGTGCCGATCGGCTTGCCCTCATAGATGATGGTGGTGGAACCCTGGAGGAGCGGGGCATAGACGATATAGGAGTGACCGACGACCCAGCCGACGTCCGAGGCGGCCCACCAGACCTCACCGGGATTGATGTCATAGTGTGCCTTCATGGTCCAGTTCAGGGCCACGGCATGGCCGCCGTTGTCGCGCAACACGCCCTTGGGCATCCCGGTGGTGCCGGAAGTGTAGAGAATATAAAGTGGATCGGTGGCATCGAGTTCGACGCAGGCGGCGGGAGTCACCGTCCTGGCCAGTTCCTGCCAGTCGTAGTCCCGACCGGCAACCAGATCGGCCGTGACGAACTCCCGCTGGTACATGATCAGCTTCTCCACCTTGTGGGCGGACTGCTCGATGGCTGAATCCAGGAGCGGTTTATAGGCCAGCGTTTTCTTCCCCTCAATGGCGCCGGAAGCGGCGACAATCACTTTCGGCTGGGCATGATCGATGCGAATAGCCAGCTCATGGGCGGCAAATCCGCCAAAAACGACGGAATGAATGGCGCCGATTCTGGCACAGCCCAGCATGGCAATCGCCGCTTCGGGCACCATTGGCATGTAGATGATAACGGTATCGCCCTTGTCGACCCCCATCGCCTTCAGCATACCGGCAAAGGTGGCGACCTGGTCCTGCAGTTCCTTGAAGGTGATCGTCTTGATGGTGTCGGTGACAGGACTGTCATAGATAATAGCGGCCTGATCCCCTTTACCATTCTCGACATGGCGGTCCACGGCATTGTAACAGGTGTTCATCTTGCCGCCCCGAAACCACCGGTAAAAAGGAGGATTCGACGAATCCAGCACCTTATCGCATTCTTTGTACCAGGTAATGCCTTTGGCGGCCTCTGCCCAAAATTCCTCCGGGTTGTTGACACTACGTTGAAAAACGGCATCAAAACTTGTCATAAGCATTCCCCTTTCTGGTCTGTTATTAATCCACCCATCCAGCCTAACCACCCACCTCCCCCTGTATACTGCAACAGGATGAATACGGCAAGTACTTTATTGAACATTGTTACAGTCACATTCTCCCCTGCAGAATGAATTCTCCAGGAATATATTTTTTTCTTATATATTTTCAAAAAGTTAACAACACATAGTATTTGCCCTAGCAAGAACCTTTTCCGATGAAGATAATTCTGTTACTGACAAACAGTATACGGTATCATTGCGTTATTATTTTAATTTTATCCATAGTGTGGTATTTTACCTATCGAACGAAGATAACATTGTTACTTATTTACATACGCCCAAGTATTTTTTATAGAAAACCATACGATTTCTTATTGTTTGCCGGAGCGGCACCGCAAAATAGAACGAAGTTTTTTACTTTTATATTCGATATGTTATTTTGATTAACGACGGGTACACTCAGGAAATCAACGGCGGCGGCGCCAGGTCTAGTTTTGGTACCATTCGTCTGCAAAGGGGGATATCTCGCACGATTTTTTCTGGGAAAGAATACTGTTTTACATTAACCTGCCCCTGTATTTCCGGTAACCGATCACCAGTAGCCATTTTCGTCTCTCTAGACCGTTTCGCCGAGCCAGTTTACCTGCGACGGTCTGCTTCAACGAACAGATGAGCGTTTTTTCATGAACAATGGATCACGTCAGCAGGGCGATGAGCCCGATGCGTCAAAAGCCATTCCGGTCAAAATCATCCTGCCGGTGCTGCTCTCGATGTTTTTGTTCATCGCCACCTTTTTCGGCTTCATTCTGCCACGGATCGAAGCACAGATGATGGAGCGCAAACAGGAGATGATTCATGTGCTGAGCGAGGCGGCTCTCAGCTCGGTCAAACACTATGCGGCAATGGCCGCAGCCGGTACCATCTCCCTGGCCGAGGCCAAGCACCAGGCAGCAGAGCACCTGCGGGACCTGCGCTATGGCCCGGAAAACAAGGACTATTTCTGGATCAACGACACCCACCCGCGGATGATCATGCACCCCTATCGTCCGGATCTCGAGGGCAGGGACGTCACCGACACCACCGACCCAGCCGGCCAGAAACTCTTTCAGGACTTCCTGGCGGTGGTCAAGAAAAATGGCGGAGGCTACGTCAGCTATCACTGGCAGTGGCAGGACGACCCCAGCCGGGTCTTCTCCAAACTCTCCTACGTACAGGAGTATCCTCCCTGGCACTGGATCATCGGCACCGGCGTCTATGTCGAAGACGTCCACAACCAGATCAACGCGATCACCAGAAAGATGACGATCATCTTCCTGGTCATCTTACTGGTCATCGCCCTGCTCTCGGTCTATACCATCTGGCAGAGCGCCAGCGTCGAGAGCCATCGACGCCAGGTAGAGATGTCGCTGCGCAAGAGCGAGAACCGCTATCGGCTGCTCACCGAGACCGCCAGGGAAATGATCCTGGTTCTCGATGCCAACCTGCAGATAACCTACGCCAATACCGCCTTTGGCAAACACTGCGCGGTAACCGTCGATGAGATCAGAGATATCCCCATCACCAGAATTCTGCCGGAACAGCGGCAGGAGGCCTTCTTCAGCCAAATCGCCCGTCTCGAGGACGATGAGAACGACCCGGCGATGCTGGAGAGCGAATTCCGCACCTTCGACAACCGCCTTCTCCCGGTCGAGGTCAACTTCGCCCCCCTCGACCAGCACGGTGGCCGGGTAACGACCATTCTCCTCACCGCCCGCGACATCACCGACAAGAAGAGGGCGGAGACCGAGGCCAAAATGCGCCAGGAACAGCTGATGCAGACCAACAAGATGGTGGCGCTTGGCACCCTGGTCGCCGGGGTCGCCCATGAAATCAACAATCCGATATCCTCGGTGCTGCTCAATTTTCAGGCCTATGAGCGATTCTGGAAGGCGGTGCAGCCGATACTCGACGCCTACCATGCCCACCACGGCGCCCTGGAAATCGGCGGCATGAACTACCCCCAGCTGCGCGAACGGATGCCCAGACTGCTCAATTTCACCAAGGAGGGGGTCTCGCGAGTCAAACGGATCGTCGGCGACCTGAAAGAATTCTCCCGCCAGAACCCCTCCGAACTGCGAGAGGCGGTCAACCTCAACCGGGTCGTGGAGACCTCCCTTGGCCTCTTGGCGAGCCTCTTGAAGAAGACCACCACCGAGGTGCGACTCGATCTGAGCGAAAACCTCCCGACCCTGTCGGGCAACAGTCAGCGACTCGGCCAGGTGATCGTCAATCTGCTGGTCAACGCCTGCCAGGCCACCGACGATCCGGCCGAAGCGATCGAGATCACCACCTGCTATCTGGAGGAATCCGAAGAGGTAATGCTGCAGATCCGCGACCATGGGGTCGGTATGCCTCAGGAAATTCTCGAGCGTATCAAGGACCCGTTTTTCACCACCCGCCGGGACAACAGCGGCACCGGGCTCGGCCTGTCCATTTCCGATACCATCGTCCGCAACCATCACGGCTGGCTGCATTTCAAATCCGCCCCCGGCGAGGGCACCACCGCCACCGTGCGACTGCCCCGCTACGATATGAACGAAATCGCTGGAAGGATGATATGACCCCCCTGTATCCCCAGGCCCCGATACTGGTCGTCGACGACGAAGAGGCGATCCTGCTCTCCATCGATACCGTGCTGCAGATGGCGGGAATGAAAAATGTCATAACCTGCTCGGAAGCGCTCAAGGTCATGGGCCTGGTCGAACGGCACCGCCCCAGCCTGGTTCTGCTCGACCTCAATATGCCCGACCTCAACGGGGAGGCGCTGATCGAGCGGCTGACCGCCAGCCACCCCCGGATTCCGATCGTGGTCATCACCGGCAGAATCGACGCCGACACCGCAGTCGAATGCCTGAAATCAGGGGCCTATGACTATATCGTCAAACCGGTCGAGGAGGAACGCCTGCTGACCGCCGTCAAAAAGGGGCTGCAGTGTACCTCGCATCACCAGCCAGACGACGGGGCCAGTCGCGGCCAGCGACTGGCGCAGACTGCGCCGTTTAGCGATATTGTCACCGTCTCGCCAGCCCTCTATGCCATCTTCGAATACATCGAATCCATCGCCACCACCGCCCAGCCCCTGCTGATCAGAGGCGAAACCGGCACCGGCAAGGAGTTGATCGCCCGGGCGACCCACGCCAACAGCGGCCGAACCGGCGCATTCATCGCCGTCAACGTCGCCGGTCTCGACGAGACGGTGCTGGCCGACACTCTGTTCGGCCACTGCCGCGGAGCCTTCACCGGGGCCGACGCCGACCGACCCGGGCTGATCGACAGGGCGGCAGGCGGCACCCTCTTCCTCGATGAAATAGGCGATCTGACGCCGGCCTCACAGATCAAGCTGCTGCGCCTTCTCCAGGAAAACGAATATCTGCCGCTTGGCAGTGACACCTTCAAATACAGCAGCGCCCGAATTATCACCTCGACCCATGTCGATCTCTGGGCCAAACAGCGACAGGGTCTCTTTCGCGAAGACCTGCACTACCGACTCCGCACCCACCGGCTGCGGATCCCGCCGCTCAGAAAACGTAAGGAGGATCTGCCGCCACTGGTCGATCATTTCCTCGAAGCCGCCGCCCGTTCCTTGAAAAAGAGCAGGCCCAAGGTCCCCGTCGAGTTGATCACCCTCCTTGGCACCTACGACTTTCCCGGCAATATCCGAGAGCTGCAGGCCATGATCTTTGACGCCATGGCCCAGCACAAGAACGGCATTCTCTCTTTGGCCGTCTTTCGTGAGCATCTGGCCCTGATGCACCGGCTACGCGAGGGGCAGGCGCCAGCGGCCAACCCGTCCGATCAGCCGTTTTCCGCCACCACCACCCTGCCCAGTATCAAACAGGCAACCTGGATGCTGATCGAAGAAGCGATGCTTCGGGCCAACAACAACCAGTCGATCGCCGCCTCCCTGCTCGGTATTTCCCAGCAGGCGCTGAGTAAACGGCTCAAATCGCAGCCGCGCGGTGACGACTGACCCGGACGGATTTCTCCTTCGGGCTACAACAAAAGTTGTGGTCACAACCTTTGTTGTAGCGGCGGCGCATCCCGAATCTCTGGCCTTCTCCGTGACCAGGCGCATCCGAGCCACAACCTTTGTTGTAGCGGTGAGCCAGGCAACCCTTTTCCATTTCTTGCGGTTTTACCCTGGGTTAGTCATATCAATCTTTCTGGCACTCAATTTGCTTGTTATGCACCAGTGCAGCGCGGCCGTCCGCGGCCCTGGCGGCGGACACGCAACCAGCAAATTCCAGAGAGGAGAAAACGAGTATGGCAGACGCAAAAGCACCCGCAATCGCTAATCCTGGAGTTGTCGGTCTGGCCGGCTTCGGTCTGACCACCCTGATCCTGCAATTCCATAACCTCGGACTCTGCGGCGTCGGACCGATCGTCGCCCTGGGCCTATTCTTTGGCGGTCTCGCCCAGTTGGTCGCCGGGTATCAGGAGTTCAAGGCCGGCAACAATTTCGGCTACAGCGCCTTCGTCTCCTACGGCGCGTTCTGGATTTCCCTGGCCGCTATCCTCCTCATGAACAAGTACGATATCTATGCCTCCAGTGGCACGGATCTGGGCTTCTTTCTCCTCTGCTGGACCTTCTACACCGCCATCATGTGGGTTGCCGCCCTGCGTATCCATGGGGCGATGGCCCTGACCTTCACCACCCTGCTGATAGGGTTCGTTCTACTCGATCTCGCCCACTTCGGCTATCCGGCAATGACCAAGCTCGCCGCCTATGTGCTGATCCTCTGCGCCCTCTGCGCCTGGTACATGATGGCCCATGTGATTTTTCACCAGGTCTTCGGCCGTGACGTGCTGCCGGTGGGCAAGCCCTGGATCACCCCCAGTTGATGCCCATCCAGACAGCCTGGTGGAATACACGACGCCAGTAGCGACACGCCACCATCCCCACCACCCAAGGCCGGAGCATTGTGTTCCGGCCTCTTCTTTTTTCCCGCGGCGCCTGGAAGATACAAGAGTGAAACGAGGCGATCACCGAAGGGTCGTCTTATCCTCTGCCGGTGGCTGCTGCAGCTGAAGAATTTCATCGAGTAGAAAGACATCGGTCAGCAAGGTACGGATATGGAGGGAGGCGTTGAGATTGTCGATCAGCTGAGAGGAGATCCGGGGCTGGGCGCGCACGAGCCTCATCGCCGCCAGGGCCCGGACCGTATCGGCACGGAGAACCGTCAGAAAATCCTGATATTCGGGAGATGTTGTCACATTTCGAGCTTTGAGCAGCGAGGAATATGCCTCCGGCAGACCGGCGGCCGCGGCAACGGCAGCCGCCAGCAGCTCCCGCAACTGGCCACCGCTACGACTCAACCGGTCATCGGTGATCCCCTGCGCGGCGTAGGCGAGCATAAATTCGTAACATTCCTCAATGCTGTCACAGCGCTTCTGGATATCGGCCAATACGCTCATCACACTCCTCTTCTTCAATAACCAGCAGAGCTGGACCAGGTAACCGCAGCCACAACCAAATATGCAACTCCTCGGTGCGGTAACAAAGTCTCCGTGCTGATGACTTTCGGATAAACCAGCAGAGCTGGACCAGGTACCGCAGCCACAACCAGGCATGAACTTTCATACAAAGATCAGCTGAGCTGGACCAGCTTACCCCTCGAGCGCCGTTTTGTCGGCGGCGAGGAGGGCCCGCCTGACCAGGTTCCGGGCCAGGATCACCTTGTAGCCATTGTGCGGCAAGGCGGTAGCCCCTTTGACCGCGCGTTCTGCCGCGGCATCGGCAGCCATCTTCGCGGTCTGGCCAGTGACAAAGGCCTCGACCTCGGCCAGCCGCCACGGCCGGGCGGCGACTCCACCCAGTACCAGACGGGCCGCATCGATGCGATCTCCGGAGCATTTCAGCGCCGAGGCGATGTTCGCCAGGGCAAAGTCCCAGACGGGCCGGTCTCGCACCTTCTCGAAATAAAACGTTGCATCGGCCCAGCTCATTGGCAGACGGATTTCCGTCAGAATCTCTCCAGGGGACAAAAGGGTCAATCGGCTGATATCGTCGTCTGGGCCGACAAAAAATTCTTCGGCGGCCATCGTTCTGGCACCGGTGGCCTTCTCGAGGGTGAGGCGCGCATCCAGAGCGACCAGCACCGGAGCGGTGTCCGACGGGGAGACGGCGGCACAACCGGCGATGCCGAAAATGGCGTGCTCACGATTCTGCCCCTCCTCGTTTTCCGCGGCATAGCAGGTGCCACCACCAGCACGGTAACAGTCCCAGCCACCGCGATAATACCAGCACCGGGCATCCTGGCAGATGTTGCCGCCCAGCGTTCCCCGATTGCGGATCTGCGGGGAAGCCACCTCTTCTGCCGCCCGTGACAGCAAAGAGAAGTGCTGCTGGATCTCGGGATGTCTTCCGACATCGGCCAGGGTGGTCATCGCGCCAATCACCAGTTCCCCCGCTTCCCGTCGAACCCCCTTAAGGCGCTCTATACCGCCGAGATCGATCACCGCGGCAGGCCGCCTGAGCCGGTCCTTGAACCGTTCCAGGCTGTCAAAGCCTCCGGCCAGTATCCAGGCATCGGCGAACCTCTCCGCCAACGCCAAGGCGTCTTCGAGATGTGCTGGCCGGTAAAGCGTAAAAGGAACCATACCGTCATATACCCGTGCCATAGAGTCTCCTGTCGCTGTGAGTCGAGTGGCGGTTCTGCCGGTGTTTCAGCTGTTTGCTAAAAGACCGCTGGTTACGTCCCAGCTGCCGGTTTCAAGGGTGGTAAGGATAGCGTCGAGCATCACCGGAGCATGGAGAAACATGTCGCTGCCGAGCGCGTCAAAGAGCGCGCAGAGAACCGCGGCACAGGCAGCGCCAGTCGGCGGCTCGCCTATGCCGCGTGCGCCAACCGGCGTTTGCGGATCGGGGATACCGACGGCCCCCCAGGAAAAGTTTTCAGGAAAGCAGAGCATCGTCGGCGGCCTGGTCTGATAGAAGCGTTTGGCCACCGGCGCCCCGTACTTGCTGTCATAGAACCACTTCTGCCTGGCCGCATGACCGATACCGAGCATCGAGCGCCCGGCCAACTGTCCGGCAAAGGCCCTGGGATGGACGACGAGGCCGGCATCCGCCTCGGCATGAAAATCGACGATTGTATACATCCCCGTTTCGATGTCGACCAGCACCTCGGCAAACGAGGCGACATAGGAATAGGTCTGACCATCACGGGGGAAACTGTCTCGGGCGACGGCAACGAGCCCCTGCCCGGCCAACGCCGTAACAGAGGCCCTGGTCATCTCGTTGATTCCTTCCGGCGGCGTGTGACCATCGTACCTTCCGCCAAGCTCCACGGCCCGTTTGGCCGCTTCGGCAAAACTCATTCCCCGCTGCTCGTCGTCTTTACGGAAGACGCGCTGGTTGCCGATCATATACTCCGCCGGCTCACCACCGAAAAAACGCGCAGCAATTTCCTGCAATTTCTCCCGGGCGTCGAGGCTTGCCGCCAGAGCGGCCCTGGACATCGAATGGATGGTCTGGCTGCCGCCGGAAACGCAACTCCAGGCCAGATGGTGAGCGGTATTGCCCCAGACGATTTCACAGAGATCCCAGGGGACATCCATCGCGTCAGCGACGATGCGCTGCGCATCGCTCAACGACTCGGTACCCAAATTGCCGATCCCGGTATGGATACGAATGCGGCCCTCGGTGGTGAGCAGAAAGAGCCCGTCAAAACCGATGGTACCGGCGACAAAACAGCCTGTCGCCACGCCAAGACCCCGCCGCACAGATCCGCTCGTCATGGCGGCGCGGCTCCTGCGGCCAGACCAGTCGAAGGCTTTGGCGCCCTTGGCCAGGGCCTGCCCGACAAAGGCACTGGTGGCATGATGCAGAGTGCCGTCGGCCCGGGGCGGCCCGGCAGGGGCCCTGCCCTCCGGGGCATTGATGGCACAGACCGCCAGGGGATCGAGCCCGAGTTTTCTGGCCGCTTTGGCCAGAATGGGGCCAATCAGGGCACTGGTCTGCAGCCCCCCCGGCGCGGTCTGCGCCGCCCGGGTCGGGGTGTTGGTCAGGACAGCCACCCCCCGCCAGCGCATGGCCCTGGGCTGATAGAGCAGCGAGGCCATGCGTCCGGTGATCGCCCCATCATACTGTTCCTCATAGGGGCCATTGTCCATGACCACCAACATATCGAGCCCGACGAGTCGGCCATCCCTGGCAAAACCGGCCTTCATCCGGCCCATGATACTTGGTCGCGCCCGGCCGATCCACTGTTCGTCTTCACGGGGGATGCGCAGCATCACCGGGGCCTGGGCCTTTTTCGCCAGCAATGCGGGAATGACCACCGCAATCGAGGCGGTGATTTTTCCGCCGAAGCCACCGCCGGTATAGGCACTGGTGAAGACGATATCATTGCTGTCGATATTGAGCCACTTGGCAATGGCGGGCACGGTCTGAATGGTACTCTGGGTGCCGGCAGCGAGGTGCAGCTTGCCATTTTCCCACCAGGCCAGGGCCGAACGTGTCTCCAGCGCCTGGTGACTGACGTTGGCGGTGACAAAGGTCTCGTCGAGGAGCAGATCGGCCTCTGCCAGGGCCGAGTCGATATCGCCGTATGCCCACTGGGAGGGGACCTCGCCCAGGGGGAGCCGCCGTTCTCCCGCGGCCTGAAAATCGGCCTCTGTCCATTTCAGTTCGCCGACCCGGCTCTGCTGGCCCGCACCGGCAGGAGGATACCAGACATTGCCATCTGTCCGGGCATTGGTCCCGCCCGGACGAAGGCTGTCAAGCGGGTCGATAACAAAAGGCAGGGGCTCGAAGGTTATATCGACCGCCTCCAGAGCCGCCACCGCGGCGTCCTCGCTGACCGCTGCCACCGCCAGGACCGGTTCCCCCTGGTAATGTGGTTCCATCGTCAGCGCACGTTCGGCCCACGGACTGGCCTTGATCACCTCGCCCCTGTCGGAAATGGAGTCGGCGGGCGGCGGCAGATCGTCCGGGGTCAGGATCGCCCTGACGCCCGGCATGGCCCTGGCCTTGGCCAGATCGAGATGGCTGACCCTGGCGTGGGGCAACGGGCTGGTCAAAAGCCTGCAGACCAGCATGCCTGGCGCCCGGAAATCCTCGGCGTAACGAGCGGCTCCGGTAAGTTTGGCACGCTGGTCGAACGTCGTGTAATTCTGGCCGGTCAGCTTCGGTGCAAACATCGTCGTATCCTGTGACATGTTCTACCCCTTGCGCATATATTCCGCCCCCCGCATCAGGGCTGTGAGAATCTTGTCATAGTCCTGGCAGCGGCAGAGATTTCCGGAAACGCCGCGGGCCAGTTCCTGCCTGGACGGGTTGGAATTTTTTTGCAGATACCCGAGGGTCGACATCAGAAAGCCCGGGGCGCAGTAACCGCATTGAAACCCCTGTTCGTCGAGCACCCCCTGCTGCAGAGGGTGCAACTCGCCATTTGCCCGGGCAAGCCCTTCAATGGTCAGGATCTCGTTTTCCCGCACGCTGTGCGTGAGGATGGAGCACGAATAATGCGGTACATTGTCGATCAGCACGGTGCAGGCCCCGCACTCACCCCGATCACAGCCAATTTTCAGACCGACGAGCCCAAGCTTGTCGCGTAAGGTCACAGCCAGGGTCTCCTGGGGCAGGACATCGACATGACGCCGCTGGCCATTGACATGCAAGGTGATAAGGCGTTCGACACTGCCCGGCGCTGTTCTGGCCTGAATCGGCGCCGGCCCGGCAAGCAGCACGCCAGAGGAGGAAACCGCCCCCGCGGCGATGACACTTTTGATAAACTGACGCCGGGTCATCCCTGGCGGGCGGATCTGTACCATGTCTGTGTCATTCATTTCATCTCCGTCGGTTTATATAAAACTCATCAGCACGGAGATTTTTGTTACCGTACCGAGGAGTTTCACGCTTCGTTGTGGCCAAGGCCCTATGATCCAGCCACGCTGGTCGGGCCCGGCAAAGAGCGGCCGAAGGCCTGATTCAGATGCAACCACCATATATCCCGGAATCCCGGACTTCTCGTCCTGTCTAACACAATACTGGAGCAAGTGTATCACAGAAACTGCCAAGAAAAAAGCAGCGAATGTTGTCCATTCGTCGTAATCGTTCACCGGTGATACCGGGAATGTTCCGTAACCCGGATCCGTAAACGTTTATCCAGTACTCCATCTTTGCCCTGCTAGAGATGCCGTGCTGATGCGCTTCATCTACAAACGCACATCCTGCTTCGCCGGGAATTCTGGATGAGCAAACGGCGACAGGCCAAAATTGATGGACTCGTAAAAACCTCTTCCCAGCCAAGTAACTAATTTTGTGAGATAAAAGTGAATTTTCCCATTGCCAAAACTTGCCCTTTCTGCTATATTTCCTTTGTTATTTCAACTAAATGAGAGGGGCGGCAATGTTTCACGTGAAAAATCACAAACAGCAGAACATTTTCGATCCCTGGGGGCATCTCGGCCCCAAGAGGAGAAGCGAGTTGGAGGATTCATGGGCCGGCCTGTTCCGGCAACATATCCTTGTCGATCTCCCGGTGGAAACGCTCCGCAAACATTATCATGATTGGAATGGCCGGCCAACCAAAGAGCTTTTTTCCATGATCGGCTTGATGATCCTGCAGCAGATGCACGATCTCACCGATGAGCAGGCCAT
>JBKEBZ010000037.1:0-10379 GCA_047973425.1 Desulfopila sp. | reverse complement strand
CGCTGTACCATATGTACTACCAAATTGCCGTTTGAGATACTACGCCTCGTATATCAAAGTTTTTTCTGAGCCCATCTTGATGCAACATTTGACTTTTTACGACGCCATCAAGTTTGATGGACTCGCAAAAACCTAAAACCTGCACGTAAAATGGCTAAGTACAAAAGCCTGATATACAAGGCGCAGTGGTGTCGGCCAAGCACAGGCGTACATGTGGTACGCCGAGCAGTGGCCGATCCCGCTGCAACGCAGGAGATCGACCTTTTTACGACGCCATCAAGTTTTTTTCACCACCAAAACACTTTTCGACCACGCCTATGCAAAAGCGCGCGGCCGCCAGCAAGACATCTTCACTCAACCGCTGGATTCAACGCTACGTCCCCGGTCTCGACCAGCTGCGTCATTATCAGTGGTCGAGTTTTCACTATGATCTGGTGGCCGGCGCCTCGGTGGCGGCGACGTCGACTATTTCAAGAAACGACTACTGGCCAGGATCGCTCAGACGACCACCCCGGTGCGATGCGTGGTCGTCGATGCCAGCCCGGTCAGCGTCATCGATATCACCGTGGTCCATAAACTGGTCGATCTCTATGCCGAGTTGCACGCTCGCGGCATTCCCCACCAGGCCCAGTACTACACCCTGCCCGCCGCGGTCGACGACTTTCGGCGCAACCACCCGGCGGCGGCAAAGATGGCTCCGTAACCAGCATGGCTGGACCAGGAAGCCTCAGCCACAACGAAACATGAAACTCTTCGGCACGGAAAACACTGTTGCCGCACCAGGGAGTTTCGGATGAAAAGAATCGGCAACTCAAGACGATGGCCGGCACGCCACACATTGACCATGGGGTAAGCGTTCACCGGTCGCAAGCGAAGGTCGGTAAACCTCGGATTGTACCCGTCCCCCGGCGCTCCATATTCGTTGAAGCAGACCGTTTCACTCGAGTTGGCTCGGTGAAACGGTCTGACCGAACGAAAATGGGATGCTGGTGAACGTTTACCAGAACTCAGCCGGCAAGCATGGTATCGAGTTCCCCCTTGTTCTCCAATGCGTACAGATCATCACAGCCGCCAACATGGCTTTCACCGATAAAGATCTGTGGCACGGTACGCAAGCCGTTGGCCTTTTTAATCAGCGTGGTTCTGGCATCGTCGTCATCGGTCACGTCAATCTCTTCATAGGGAATGTTTTTTGAGTCGAGAAGGCGTTTTGCCTTGACGCAATACGGACATCCGCTACCGGTATACACCGTCACTTTTTTCATCGTGTTGTTCCTCTTTCTGTGTTCACTGTTGGGAAAGCGATAACCGACCCAAGGTCTGGCTCATTCTGACAGCCACCGATCACGCAGTGGCTACAAGGTACCGCCAAGAGGCCGAGAGCCGTCTGTTCTGTAGGCCACAGAACCTGCAAATGGTCTGAACCAGCAAGGCTGTTATACTGTAAATCTGTTCATCTTGCACAGAGAAAAGCTGGAAGAAAATGGAAGAAAACAGAACATTCCCCATATCTTGAGCCTCCACTCAAAATTATCGGCCACTCATTTCAATGTGCAGTTGTCGACTCTTTGCAAACCACCTCTGGGTGTTGCCGGGATCATCTTTCTTGCCATACGGCAGATACCAGAGCTCGACATCGACGCTGAAGTCGTTGGCGATGATGGTTCGCAGCGTCTTCCCATCTTTCACGCTCTCGGTATAGACCGGAATTGTGAAATCTTCCTTTGTCGTTTTACCCGGTGGCAGACTTGTATCGCGAACCAAGCCGCTCTTCTCGTAAGGCCCTCGGCCCATCTTGTCACCGCGCCCCATCTGCTGCGGGACGGGCATATATATTTTTTCTTCTTGAAAGAATACCTTGCCATCTTTGGTTTTCGCGGTCACATCCAGGACCAGCCTGTTGGGAGTGGGTCAACCGTCGGGTATTGCATGGCCCGCCTTGTTCTTGATGGCCACTTCGACCACGGCGAGTGGTGTCATAATCGAGCCGTCTCGCCATTGAAACGCCTTGGCTTCGACATCGACATCGACAGCCAGTTCTGCCATCTCCGGCGCGCGGTAACTCTGCATGTTATGGCCGAGGCCGCTTTTTTCCATATGGCATTGCTGGCAGGTAGCCATCCCGCCCTCCGGGATGTAGGCATACAGGTGGGTTCCGTAAAGGGTTGCACACTGGGTGGGGTTTTCGAGTTCGAAATTCGGGCCCAGACCATGGCACTGACCACAGAGAATGGCCTCCTTCATGATCTTGCTGGTCTTCATGGCCGGGTAGTCCGGATCGTCATGTTCGCCATCTTCCGTACCGTAGACAACACCTTTTTGCGGACTGCCGTCGGTCCACTTGTGGATGATGGCGTTACGATTGTGGCAGATGGTACAACCGATATTCAACGACTGCAGTTTCTCTCCTGCCTCGTCGTCGCCTTCCTCAGCAAACAGATAGACATTCCTGACGATTTCCTGAGCGACGCTGTCATCTGCCTCCTCAAGCTGCGGCAGATGACATTTGGCACAGATCATGAGATGCTTGACCTTGACATCCTCACGGTCTTCGACGCCGGAATAGGACCATTCCTTCAGCCCGTTCTCAATGGTGGTCCTCAATGTCGCCGCAGTGCGACCGACATTCTCGACCCCGAAGATCGAGCGCGCGTGCAGAGATTTCTGCCACTGCTCATAAATCTCCAGGTGGCATTGCCGGCATGAGGTGGAGTCGTACCGTTCTGCCAGTTCGGCAATGGTCTTGGCCTTGTGCTCTTCCGCAGCCAGTGCGCCGGACAGCAGCACTGTCAAGGCGAAACAGAGAGAAGCGGTGGGAGCCGTCGAGATATGCATAGTTCCTCCATCGTGTAGATGTTGTCCCCCATTGCTCATGAACACAGTTTATTATCCGAAACTCGTCAGTACGGAGAGATCTGTTACCGCGCCGAGGAGTTTCATGCTTCGTTGTGGCTGAGGCTACCTGGTCCAGCCATGCTGGTTTATCCGAAAATCGCCGACAAGGAGTCGTTGGCACTTCCTCGGAATTTTCATGGTTTGTTGTGGCTGCGGTACCTGGTCCAGCCATGCTGGTTTATGAGAAATGGGGGTTATGGTCGCAGGGCCGCCTCTCCGCCACATCAGGCGGAAACGGTTACGAAAGCAGCACGGCCTTCTCTCTTACTGCGGGGCGACGGAATCTACATTGTCTGCCTTTTTAAACACAAGCAGAGGACAGTTCTTGCAGATATCCGCACCAGGAAAGCCGTCACCGGGGCGGGTGATGGATGAGCTGCCATGGGTCTTGTTTCTCTCAAGAAGACGATCAACGACCGGCGCCAGATGTTCTCCGGGGAGGATAAAATTTATTTCTCCACGCTCAGTCTTTCCGGCATTATAGGAGCCCGAACAGGCTGGCAACATATTGGCGAGACGTTCATTGTAGACAGAGACATTGCCGGCGCAGGCTGAAGAATTGATGTTTATGTTGGCCCGCATCGGAAAAATACCTGTTGCCGCCATCCAGTCAACAGCGAGATGATATGCCTGCATGTTGTCACAGTAGAAATGTACCGTATCCGGTACATATTTCGCATCCCCCAGTGGCGCCACAGCGACCCCAAGCAATCCTGGCTTCAAACGCGGCTTGGCCAGCACAGCGCGCTGTGCCTGTTCTTCGTCCTTGACATACTTGAGATGGCTCCTGATCTCCTTATCGTCTATTTCTTTCCAGCCAAAACTGCACAGTGAATTCGTGCACCCCAGCCCTTTCTGCTCCGCATAAACAATCTGACCTTTCATCCGGGCGGCGATTTCCCATTGGCAGAACGTCATGGCCTTGACCGGTTCGTAATATTCATGCTCCTTCTTGAACGTTACAACTTCTGCCGGGTCAAAGAAAAACTTTACGGCCACCGGAAAGTGATAGAGACGCAATTCCACCATTAACATATGCTGCATCTCCTTGTTGGTCATTGTCATGGAATTATCCTCCTATAAATCAAATGCAAGAAATCGACTCAGGTTGAACACTTACCGATATATTTATGTGAACATAACGACTTTACCGCCAAGAAACAAGCAAAAGAAAGAGCGCGGATCGAAGTTTTCATGAGTCCTTCACTCTTGCCACCCGTGAGCCCTTGTCTGCGCATAGCCCCTTCAATTTATCAGAATTTCTGACAATTTATACTTGAACATTACCAGTATATATAATTATATATATCGGTTAGTCTGGGAAACATGAAACACCTCGGCGCGGTAACAGCGTTTTCCGTACTGACGAGTTTCGGATAAATCCATGGAGAACCACTGCAGGTCTCATGGATAACCGTTCACCAGCACCCCATTTTCTCCCGATCAGGCCTCATTGCATAGCCAACTCGAGCTATGCGCCCTGCTTGAGCGAACCTGGTACGCGGGATGAATAGTTACTCTCATGGTATACCAAGAAACATTGCACCTGATCTGGAGAAGAATATGACCGTTACCAATACCGCTGAACTGAACGCCCTGGTCGGGCGCGTGAAAAAAGCTCAGCGTGAATATGCCCGTTTCACCCAGGAGCGGGTGGACATGATCTTTCGAGCTGCTGCTCTGGCCGCCGCAGATGCCCGAATTCCCCTGGCGAAAATGGCCGTTGCCGAATCTGGTATGGGGGTCGTCGAGGACAAGGTGATTAAAAATCACTTCGCCTCCGAATATATCTACAACGCCTACAAAGACGAAAAGACCTGTGATGTTCTCGCCGAGGACGACACCTTCGGCACCATCACCATTGCCGAGCCTCTTGGCATTATTTGCGGTATCGTCCCGACGACGAACCCGACATCCACCGCTATCTTCAAAGCGCTGATCAGCCTGAAAACCCGAAACGCCATCATCTTCTCTCCGCACCCGCGGGCCAAGGATGCGACCAACAAGGCGGCAGATATCGTACTGAGGGCGGCCATCGGTGCCGGTGCGCCAGAGGATCTGATCGGCTGGATCGACCAACCGACCGTCGAGCTGTCCGAAGCGCTGATGCACCATCCCGATATCAATCTGATTCTCGCCACCGGCGGGCCAGGCATGGTCAAGGCGGCATACAGCTCCGGTAAACCGGCGATCGGTGTCGGTGCGGGAAACACGCCCGTTGTTATCGATGAAACTGCGGACATCAAACGTGCCGTGGCCTCCGTTTTGATGTCAAAAACCTTTGACAACGGTGTGATCTGTGCATCTGAACAGTCTGTTGTCGTTGTCGATTCCGTCTACGATCAGGTCCGCGAACGTTTCGCCAGTCATGGCGGCTATCTGCTGCAGGGTAAGGAGTTGGAGGCAATCCGGAATGTCATCTTGCAAAATGGTGTTCTGAACTCGGCGATCGTCGGCCAACCGGCGGCGAAAATAGCCGAGATGGCGGGCTTGAGCGTACCGCTCACCACCAGAATTCTGATCGGTGAGGTTGTGGCCATCGATGACAGCGAACCATTTGCCCATGAAAAGCTGTCCCCTACCCTGGCGATGTACCGGGCCAGCGATTTTGCCGAGGCAGTCGATAAGGCCGGGAAACTGGTGGCCATGGGCGGTATCGGTCACACCTCTTGCCTGTACACCGATCAGGACAACCAGCCGGAGCGGGTCACCTCCTTTGGTCAAATGATGAAGACCGCACGCATCCTGATTAACACCCCGGCCTCTCAAGGTGGTATCGGCGACCTGTACAACTTCAAACTCGCGCCGTCCCTGACTCTGGGTTGTGGTTCCTGGGGCGGCAACTCCATCTCGGAAAATGTTGGCCCGAAACATCTGATCAACACCAAAACAGTGGCGAAGCGAGCTGAGAACATGCTGTGGCATAAGCTACCAAAATCGATATACTTCCGTCGAGGATCGCTGCCTGTCGCCCTGGATGAGGTGATCACCGATGGCCATAGGCGAGCACTGGTCGTGACCGATCGTTTTCTTTTCAACAGCGGCTATGCCGATCGGATCACCTCGGTTTTAAAAGCGGCTGGCGTGGAAACCGAGGTCTTTTTCGAAGTCGAGGCCGATCCGACGCTCTCCACCGTTCGACAAGGCGCCGAGTTGGCCGACGCCTTCAAGCCGGACGTGATTATCGCCCTGGGCGGCGGCTCACCAATGGATGCGGCAAAAATCATCTGGGTCATGTATGAGCACCCGAAAACCCACTTCGAAGAGCTGGCGTTGCGCTTCATGGACATTCGCAAACGGATATACAAGTTTCCGAAAATGGGTGAGAAGGCAAGATTGATTGCGGTCAGCACCACCTCGGGTACCGGCTCCGAGGTTACGCCGTTTGCGGTTGTGACCGACGATGCGACCGGCCAGAAATACCCGTTGGCCGACTACGCCCTGACTCCGGATATGGCGATTGTCGATGCGAATCTCGTTATGGATATGCCAAAGTCACTGTGCGCCTTCGGGGGCCTGGATGCCGTAACCCATGCTCTGGAGGCCTACGTTTCTGTTCTGGCCTCTGAGTTTTCTGACGGTCAGGCTTTGCAGGCGCTGAAACTGTTGCAGGAAAATCTGCCAGCGTCCTATCACGAAGGGGCGAAGAACCCAGTTGCCCGGGAGCGTGTGCACAGTGGTGCGACCATCGCCGGAATCGCCTTTGCCAACGCCTTTCTGGGGGTCTGTCATTCCATGGCCCACAAACTCGGTTCCCGGTTTCACCTGCCGCATGGTCTGGCAAACGCCCTATTGATCTGCAACGTCATTCGTTACAACGCCAACGACAATCCGACCAAGCAGACCGCATTCAGCCAGTATGACCGCCCTCAGGCCCGGCGCCGCTACGGTGAAATCGCCGATCATCTCGGCCTGCCCGCACTCGGCGATCGCACTGCGGCGAAAATCGAAAAACTGCTGGCCTGGCTGGAAGGCCTGAAGACTGAACTGGGCATTCCCAAGTCCATCCGTGAGGCCGGCGTGCAGGAGGCTGACTTCCTGGCTCATATCGATGAGTTGGCCGAACATGCCTTCGACGACCAGTGCACCGGAGCAAATCCCCGCTACCCACTGATCTCGGAACTGAAGCAGATTCTGCTGGATACCTATTATGGTCGTGAATTCGTCGAGGGCGAAGCGGTCGTGCAAGAAAAAGAAGCCCGGACCAAGGCAGGGACCAGGGTCAAAAAAACCGCTTGAGTAACGTTGATGTTCTCGTAAAAAGTCATCGACTACCTGGAGATGGGCTCTGGAAAAAACCTGATATACGAGGCGTAGCGTCGCAAACGGCAATTTGGTAGTACATATGGTACAGCGAATTGTTGTTTGCGACCTACAACGAAGTAGATCTGGGTTTTTACGAGTCCATCAACGTTGATGAACTCGTAAAAACCTCAAGCGTGCATACAGGATGGCTAAGTACAAAAGGTCGATATACAAGGCGCAGTGGCGTCGGTCAAGCACAGGCGTACATGTGGTACGCCGAGCAGTGGCCGATCCCGCTGCAACGCAGGAGATCGACCTTTTTACGACGCCATCAACGTTGATACTCTCGTCATCGATGAGCATTTCATGGTGATTTTTACCCTGATAGAGGGCGTACACAAAGCATGCTATCCATAGTTTTTATGTAAATTCAATTAATTATCAGACCAGATGTCAGCTGAGCACTACAACTTGGCCGCCAGCGCAATCAGTGCAAGGTCAAGCCCAACCGCTACCTTAGATGAGGAGACATCAGATGCTTCAATTCAAACCGCTCGATCCGGCAGTGCCGATTTTCCAACAGATGCAGACAGAGCAGTCCCCAGCCATTCTGATCAATATCTTCACGGTCGCCGAGGAAGACATTCCGGCACTGCTTGCGGCCTGGGAAGCGGATGGGAACTGGATGAAGAAACAGCCGGGGTATATTTCAACGCAACTGCATCGTGGAATCGCCGGCAGCACGACGTTTCTTAACTACGCGATATGGGAGTCCGTGGCCCATTTTCGTACCGCATTCAACCATCCCGACTTCAAGAGCGCATTGGCCCACTACCCCTCTTCGACCGTGGCGTCTCCACACCTCTTCGAGCGCCTTAACGTGCCAAATTTGTGCGTCGGTCCGTGATTCACGGGAGCAAACCGGGCACAACAGCGCTATCTTCCCCGGATCCGGAACTTCATGGTTGGTTGTGGCCGAGGCTCTCTGGTCCAGCCATGCTGGTTAGATGAAACTCGTCAGTGCGGAACGCTCTGTTACCGCACCGAGGAGTTTCATGGTTGGCTGTGGCCGAGGCTACCTGGTCCAGCCATGCTGGTTAGACGTTCACTCCCGCCATTCCTTCTTGGGTATAGCGTTCGCCCATCACTGCTCCGGGATGAAAAATCGTTTCCAATCGTTTGATGTCTTCGGCGGTGAGCGAAATTTCCGTGGCAGCGATATTGTCCTTTAAATACTCGGGGCGTCTCGTTCCCGGAATCGGCACGATATGCTCCCCTTTCGCCAGCACCCAGGCGAGTGCCAGCTGGGCCGCAGAGACCTCTTTTTCGGCGGCAAGCCTCTCGAGCTGTTCCACCAACTGTCGGTTATGGGTGTAGTTCTCTTTCTGGTTACGCGGCAGCATTTTCCGGAAGTCATCCGGTTGGCTCATGGTATCCCTGTCAATCTTGCCAGTCAGAATGCCTCTGCCCAGGGGGCTGTACGGGACAAGCCCGATACCGTACTGCTCAAGCACCGGCAGCATCTCCACCTCGAGATCACGGGTAAACAGCGAATACTCGCTCTGCACAGCGGTGATCGGATGTTCTGCCTGCGCCTTGAGCAGCGTCGCCACCGACGGTTCGGAGAGGCCGATATACCTGATTTTGCCTGCACCCACTAGATCCGCCATGGCCCCCACCGTCTCCTCGATGGGAACAGTCTGGTCTATCCTGTGAACATAGTAGAGATCGATGGTCTCCACCTGCAGTCGCCGCAAACTCGCTTCGACCGCCTGCCGCAGATATTCGGGTTTGCCGCAGATCGTTCGGGCATACTCGCCTGGTTTTCTGACAATGCCGAATTTACTGGCGATTGTCACCTTACCCGGCCATTGTTTTACGACTTCGCCGACCAGTTTCTCGTTATGCCCATCGCCGTAGGTATCCGCCGTATCGAGCATGGTCACCCCCGCTTCCAGGGCCTGGAGAATCACCGCCTTTGACTGGCGATCGTCGGATTTCCCGTAAAACTCGCTCATCGCCATGCAACCCAGGCCGATCGCCGATACGGCGAGACCATTTCTGCCAAGAATTCTGCTCTTCATATATCCCCCGTCAAGTTGAATTATGTCGTTAAACAGTGCGACACACTACCACAGAGCCGGGATACTTGAATTTGCATGAATGTTTATTTATTATGCGATATGGACATCTCGGACACCTCATCGCCCTTGCGGCCCTTCTTTTCCGGTTTCACCGCCTTCACCCTGGAAGGACAACTCAAAAAACACTCGACGAAAGAGCTTCACCTGCATGAAAATCACCAGATTCTGCGTTGTCGAAGCGGGATCTCACTGTTGCTCGACGAGCACAGACAGGTACCCCTGTTCCATCGCATGACGGCATTCATTCCGGCCAGATGCCCGCACAGATCAATTGTCCTCGGCAGACAGGTTGAATACAAGTCGCTCTATATTCACCCGAGCCTCTTTTCCGTCAACTGTAACGGGATCAGGGTTTTCGATATGAGCGAGTTGGGAATCGCCTTGCTTGGCAGGATCGACTGTACGTTTTTCGCTGGACAAGAAGAAAGAGGTGACAGCTCCTTGCAACGGGACTGTCTGCGGCTTTTCCTCCGCATACTGCGACAAGACCTCGAACATCCTGCACCGCTGGCCTGCCTTCCGGTCGCCAGTTCACCACAGAACAGGACCATCATCAGCTACATCGAGAAACAGTATGCGGAAAAAATCGAACTACAGGATTTCGGCCGGCTGCTGCCCTGCACACTGCGGCATATATCCCGTACCTTCAAAGCTGAATTGAATATTTCCATTTTCGACTATCTCAGGATCTATCGCATCCTCCAGGCATCGATTCAACTGCAAACAACCGATGCCACCATAACCGAGATCGCCTTCGCCTGTGGCTACAACTCCATCTCCAGCTTCTTCAAGGACTTCAACCTGATCTTTTCCGTCACTCCCAGGCAGTTCAGGATGCGGCATGAGATATCTCCTTTAGAGTAAGGGCCTGTCAGCAAATAACTTGAACATCTTGCATCTCATCTTCACGCCATCTTTGGCAGCGGCTCAATCGCAAAATCCTCGACGTAGCTCTGCTACGCCTGTGGCTTTGCGCTGATCGTCACTGCCAAAGCTGACCCAAATCTGAGCGCAATTTTGACCAAGTTATTGGCAAACAGGCCCTTAAGTCAACTTGCCCACCTTATATGGTGGGGTCAACCGGATATGGTGATT
>JBKEBZ010000066.1:0-1798 GCA_047973425.1 Desulfopila sp. | reverse complement strand
TCTTCTTCTAAGATTTTCAATTTGCTTTTGTTTTCTTTCTATACTGTTGTCAGCAGGCTCCTTATATGGTTCAAGGTTTCGTAAAACGAAGTACGAGGCTATCAGTATCTTGTGGCCAACGGCAAAAAGTGCCTTTTTCTTTCCCCTTCTTGCTGCTATTGAATAGTATTTTCGTTTCAGAAAACCATCCTTTTTTCGGGTTGCACCCCATCCGCATTCGGTAAGTGTTGCCCTTAAATGTTGGTTCCCCTTGATGGTTTTGGAGCTTTTTTTTTGCCAGCACTCTCGTTATTGCCCGGGCTCATTCCTCCCAAACTGCTTAAGTGATGTTCGTTCGGGAACCGGCTCATGTCCGTCCCAATCTCACTGAGTATGGCTATAGCGCTGTCTTTTCCAACCCCGTCAATAGTAGTCAACAAATCGATCTCTACCGAGTACTCTTGGACCATCTGCTCAATTTGCGCATCCAGTTCCTTTATCAGCTGCTCTTTGGCATCTATGCTTCGCTGTATCGCTTTCATCATAAAGCGGTGGTGTTCCCTGAGATTACCTTCCAGGGCTTTAATTATATCGGTTTTGCTTGCTTTGGTTTTTCCGTGCACGCGTCTGGCCAATAAAACAGGGTCTTTCACTCCCACCAACAAGTCAGCGATGATTTTTTTGGCACTAACGCTGCCAACCTTCATCACCGTGCCAAGCTTGATGTTCGCATCTTCGAGTATTCTGTACAGGCGGTTGCTTTCGCTACTCACTTGCTGTACTTGCTTCTTTCGGTAACGAACAATGTCCCGCAAATCGCGTATCTCAACGGGTGGGATAAAACTGCCTTTCAGCAATCCGCCCAATAGCAACTTACTCAACCAGGCACTGTCTTTCTTGTCTGTCTTGTGACCAGGTATGTTCTTCACGTGGCGCGCATTGACCAGGATAACCTCAAAGCCCTCTTCCAGAATGTTGTAAACAGGCTTCCAGTAAACTCCTGTGCTTTCCATGGCTACATGCGTAACCCCTTCGTCTTTGCACCAATCTCTCAACTCTTTCAATGAACTTGTGTAGGCTTCAAAACTCCTGGTCTCGTAGGAACTATCGCTTTGGCGAACCGTTGCTACTATGACCGCCTGATGGACATCTATGCCACAGCCTACTGTGACCAGTTGCGGAAAACTTACCTCTTGTGCTTTCATATCTGCTATTTTGAAATGGTATGCTCAAAGTTCGCATATATTCATCACATTGGGTATGACTATTTTACGCTTATGGATATTTCATTGTCAGTAATTTTAAATGAAATGGTATCTTTTGAATTGTCTTCGGATATTTTTCATCTGTATATAAATTTGTTAAATATCTAATAATCAATATCAAAAGTTAAGAGAGTAAATTTTCATCTACGTGCTCCGGCAAGGATTTCTCCAAGCTTGGCTACAACATTGGGTGCTTAACTTTTTTAGATGTCAATTTCATTGGCGGGATAGTATTAAACTTGCCCAGTAAAAAAACGACCTTCGATTATTGACCTAAACAATTGAGTTTTCCAATTCCATAAGTCTTCTTCTAAGATTTTCAATTTGCTTTTGTTTTCTTTCTATACTGTTGTCAGCAGGCTCCTTATATGGTTCAAGGTTTCGTAAAACGAAGTACGAGGCTATCAGTATCTTGTGGCCAACGGCAAAAAGTGCCTTTTTCTTTCCCCTTCTTGCTGCTATTGAATAGTATTTTCGTTTCAGAAAACCATCCTTTTTTCGGGTTGCACCCCATCCGCATTCGGTAAGTGTTGCCCTTAAATGTTGGTTCCCCT
>JBKEBZ010000059.1:0-43736 GCA_047973425.1 Desulfopila sp. | reverse complement strand
TAACGGGATAAACTTTTTTTCGTGACTTCATGACGATCTCCCATGTAAGTAGTTGTTATTACATAGAAAGATCGCGAACATCCCTCATCGGGTTTGTCAAGCAAAAAATGTTGGTTAATTCATATTTATCTTGCTGTATTTACATTATATTTCAAGCTGCCACCCCTAACATGTGATCCGGAATGTTTGCGAAATCGATTTTGTGAAATCACGGAACATAGCATAGTTAAAGGCATAGCGGGAATTGCTGGTTTAATACGACTAAGCTCTCCAAAGATTACGGTGACCGTTTAATAATTATTGACGCTAGGGAACTTGCTAGAGGAATCTATCATCAGTCAATACAGAACCCGAATGCTGCTGAATTCTACAAACAGTTTTTTCCTACGTTTTCACAGAACATGGACAACTACGAATATTTTGGAAAGCTGCCTAATATACGTAGCGAGTATGTTAAAGAGGAGACTTTCCTTAATGCAATAGCCCGTCATTATGAAAGTGGAAAAAACGTCTGTGTTCTTCATGGTTTGAGTGGTTCTGGAAAAACTCAATCAGCCATCGATTTTGTCCGTAGAAATATTAATGAATTCTCAAGTTATATTTGGATAACTGGGGAGGATTGGAAGGGAGATACCTCTCTGAGTTCAGTTAAGAGAACGAGAGGTGGAGCTCCTGTTAATGTAGCAGGGTTGTTTAATACCCAAAAGACTATATTGGTTGTTGATAATTTTCCAAAGGGCTTGGATATAACTGATTTCAGTGAGCTTGAGTCTGGCTTTCAGCGCGGAGGTGTGGTTCTAGTTACTTCGCAGATTTCAGCTCCTCGGAATCCAATATATTTATCAATGCCGATAATGTCTATTGAGAGTGCTTTCGAAATACTGGGGGAGTCAGAAAGTTCTGCATCTAACTTGTGTAAGGATTTTGTTTCAAAGTGTAGATTTTCACCATTGATTCTATCAATGACAAGAAGGCTTTCTTTCGAGCAGGGAGTTGATAAAGAAGATATATATAGTGAAATATTAAGGGATCCTGAATTAGTAGATGATTCTAGTGGAGTTTCAATAGTTAGAAAAATTCTTGGCAGTCTTGAAGCTAAGAGTCTTCGTGCTTTGAGAAAAATTTCTAATTCAGGAAGAAGCTATCACGATATTGATTTTCTTCGATATTTTATAGGTTTAATTAATTGTAGTTCTCTTCAAAAGCTGTCCATTCTTTTTCCTGAAAATACTCCAGGAGTTCTACGCGTCCATGATTTGATAGCATTGGCTGTTCAAGAAAAACCGGACATTACGGAGCTTGTTTCATCAGTCGAAAACTATATTTCACAAAAAAACGGAGATATGACTCCAAGTGTGCTTCGTCAAATACACTTATGCGCTGACATACTTCACGAGGAGCATATTCGTCGAGGCCCCCGGGAGATAGACTGGGTGCATTATTCCCTTCTTCAGCTTGAGGGAGATAAAAAGCTAGATATACATAATGAGCTTCATGACCTTGAAATTAACTCGACTAGCAGTTTGCCTAAAATTAAGTGCGTAATAGATGCAAAAGAAGCTTATTCATACCAGATTAAGGATAATGACCAAAGGCATCAATATTATAATAGATGTATAGAGTTATATAGTACATTGCTGGATGAGAGTACTTCTGAAGATATCCGACTAGAGCTTCTCCATCATAAAGGAAAAGCTCTAAGGCGATGCGGTAAATCTTTAGAGTCCCTAGAGGTTTTTCAGGGGTTGCTGACACTAAAACCTGAATGGCATGCAACTTACGGGCAAATTGCACATTTGGGAACACAGTACGGAGTTGAAAAGGAGGTAAAGGAAGCTGGAGAAAAGTCTATGAGAGATCTATTGGCTTTTATAAAACAAGACTCGTTTATTGTTCCTTTAAGAGTTTCCTTGGCTGCGTTAGCTAGATTAAGGTCATATAGAAATATTTCAAAAGATATTAATGATGAAGAAGAGTTTGTTAAAAAACTGGCAGATGTAATATCAATGGCTGCCCTGGAAGGGTTGGGCCAATTTTATGAGGCTTTCGTTTCATTCACATCAATGTTTAGTTACAGACATAGTGAAATATGTGTGAGCATAGCAGAGATTCTCCCGGAAATGGTAGCTATTCCACCAAGTCAGGTGGAAAAGAGGCAATGGACTAGTGCATGTGAATCGCTCACTAATTCATCTGTTGCAGCCGGGAGAGAGGGAAAGGATAGTCTTTCAAAGCTTTTAATTGGGTTTGCGCTAGATTTTGCCGATGAAATTAATGGTAAAGAGCGAATTTCGTCTTATGACGCGAGGTGTGTGGCTAAAACCTATAATATCGGAAATCAACCAGAAAAAGCAGTTATAGCAGCTGAGAAAGTTGCTGATGAAGAGGTTAATCACTGGTTGCTATATGAGAAAGCTAAAGCATATATAATATTGGGTGATGGTTACTATGAAGAAGCATTGAAAACTGCTAAAGAGTGCTTCAATCTGGCAGAAAAGGATGAAAAAGCCTCTTTTAGGATTTCAATTTATCATGATTTGCTTAGTAGTTGCTATGAGAGCTTGGGAGAGAAAAGTAGGGCAGTTGAGGAGCTAGGAAAAGCGATTGATAGGTGTGTAGATGTAAAGTATAAATCTGAACTGGAACGAAAGCTGGCCGCCATGAATCTAACTTCGTAAGAAGCTAACAGGATTTTCATTGATCTTGAGTGGATCTTTAAAACGCGGGCATCAGATAACTTGATTAAAATTGACATGAGAGCAGGCAAGAATTTTAGCGGCTAAAATTCTTGCCTGTATTTTTTAGCTCATAGATAGAATTCCTTTCGGATGCTCCCCAGCGCTTTAGACACGGCTTGGCGTGTCATGGGCTGCTGCTTGGAGTTCAGTATCCGTTTTCCAATTTCAGTTTGGCTTAACCCTGACCGCTTGAGTACAAGCATTTTTTTCTTGGTATCTGATAGCTTAGAGTCCACCATCCTTCGGGCTAAATTGCGTAATTCTGCTTTGTCTGCTGGTTGTAAAGTTTTTCCTAGCATCAAGTGAAGGAAGTATTGATCGACCAGTGTGTCGCCAGACATTAAAGGTCTAGATCGATTGGCGCATTGCTTGCTGATTCTTTCCAATTCAATATCAAACTGAGAAATAGAGCGCTTTGCTTGTTTGTATAAAGGATTCCAAGCACCGTTCGGCAATCTGGGTTGATGCTCCATGCAGTATAGATTACTTAGTCGAAGAATATCATTCTTGCCTCGTAGTTGGGATTTGTCATCGACGAAGGATGTAAGAGTGGTCGGGGCACCACAGAAGCGGCAAAAATCCCAAGGGCGCTGACCATTTAGCCCTCTTGGCCTCCCCGTATTTGATTGAATAGAGGACTTTACTGGTCGTTTACAGTCACAATCCCAAACTAACCCAATGAGTGTTTCCATAGTTGCCACGAAGCTCTTGTCTCTCGGGTCTTGCCTCTCCTCTGTATTGATGAAATGACGCAGCAACTGTCGCTGCAATCGGACCATTGTATCCAACCCAACTAGTTTGATGGTCTCACTGAAGGCCATGCCTGCGCCAACTCCAGAGAAAAAGCCTCCATACTTAGAAGGCAGAGTCGACATGTAAGTAGTCACGGCAGGATCGATCACGTCTTTGATTAGCCTGACGATGGGGTAACGTCTAGATGCCACTGAATATGGTCGCCAATGAGCTTGAAACTCTCTAATGGCTTCTGCGATGACCGGATCGCATCCGGTCCATATGGTTATGTTTTTCTCATTTTTCATGTCAACCATTTTAGCCAATCTATAGGCTTAATCAAGTGGCATTGCTGGGCACTATAGAGCTTTCATAAGTAAGTGGAGGCACAAGTATGCAAGCAATGGCAAACAAGACGCTGATCAATCGAAAAGTGCTCTTGGAGATGATTCCTCTCTCCTCACGGACAATTTACAACTTGGAGAAGCGAGGTGAGTTCCCTCGTCGAATTGCGCTTACCAGCAGAAATGTCGCGTGGGACCTGTCGGAAGTAGAGCAGTGGATTGAGGAGCGTAAGTCTTCAGGAATCCAGGCTACTCGGCCAGGCAACACCATAGGGGCCTAACAGTATGGCCCTTGATCTTATGGCGGCCTTTTCGGAAACGCCGCCGCCTCTTGATTATGTTTTACCTAACATGGTTTCCGGTACGGTAGGGGCCTTGGTTTCACCAGGTGGTGCCGGAAAATCCATGCTGGCCTTACAGCTTGCCACGCAGATTGCTGGAGGCCCGGACTTGCTGGAAGTCGGAGAATTTCCTGTTGGGCCAGTTATCTATTTTCCCGCAGAAGATCCTCCTGCTGCTATCCATCACCGATTACATGCGCTTGGGGCACATCTCACTGCCGAGCAGCGGCAAGCCGTTGCTGAAGGCTTGCTGATTGAGCCGCTGATAGGAAGGTGCCCCAACATCATGTGTCTCGATTGGTTCGATGGCCTTAAGCGAGCGGCTGAAGGCCGTCGCCTGATAATCCTGGACACCTTACGCCGTTTCCATATTGAAGATGAAAACGCCAGCGGCCCAATGGCGCAAGTGATCGGACGTATGGAGGCCATTGCCGCTGATACGGGGTGCTCTATCGTATTTTTACACCATGCCAGTAAGAGCGCCGCCATGATTGGTGCGGGCGACCAGCAACAGGCCAGCCGCGGATCGTCTGTTTTGGTCGATAACATTCGCTGGCAATCGTACCTCTCTGGCATGACACAAACCGAGGCTGAGGAATGGGGCGTTGATGATAGTCAGCGTGGGTACTTTGTCCGCTATGGCGTGAGCAAGGCGAATTATGGCTCTCCTTTCGCAGAGCGTTGGTTCAGGCGTCACGAGGGCGGAGTGCTGAAACCTGCCGTGTTGGAGAGGCAGCGTAAGGCTAAAGGAGTATTACCGTTCAAGAAATCGAAAGCTGTTATGGAAGGTGCTGATGACAATTGGTAACAAGGTCGCTCCAACTAGTACCAGTGCACAGGCACGAGTGATGCTTTACCAGGCCAGCCAGCGCCCGAGCCTGATGGAGGCCGACTGGATGGAAACATCCTTTGGCCGCTGTCGCATTAAGGGAAGGCTTGGCCAGCGGCACGCAGATGTTGTTGAGGCTATTTTGCACTGTGCTGAACGTCGCCGCGATGTGTCAGATGGTGGTGTAGAGCTTTTGGTAGACCCTGCCAAAGTACGGAAAACGTTGTCAGACAGCCGGTATAGTTCCTCCCAGCTTGAGAAGCTTCTGACAGAGCTACGAGCAGCAACCGTAACCATTGAAACGCCACAGTTCGATTTTCCGATAATCGGCGGCTTGATCGATCATGTTATCCCTTCACCTATGACACGCCCTGATCCCTTGACGGGAGGCGAGCGGAATCTGTGGAGAGTTCGGCTTGGTATCGCCTTGGTCATGCTATTGGAGCATGACCTTAGCCTGTACTACGATCCAGCCCCTATTGCTCGCTTGCGGCACGGGATTAGCCAGGCGGTTGCTCGACACATTTTGACTCACAAGAATGACCCAGTCGGAGGGTGGCATGTAGATACCCTCATTCGCGCAGTCTGTGGTGAAAAAATCAATAGTAAGAAGATGCGAAATGGACGTTCTAGGCTTAGGGAAGATGCGGAAAAATTGCATGAAGTTGGAATAACGATAGATGCTGAGAATAGGATAAAGCGCCTCACACCCGCCCGATAGCGTCCCACACCCGCCCGATGGCGACTCACACCCGCCCGGCAGTGACTCACACCCGCCCGATTTTTTGCTGTTTTGGCAGGATATTCAGGATATCTCAGGATATCCAGCAACCTCCAGCTGGGTGCTGGAGGTTGATTATCTATCGGCCTCCGGCCGATGTTTTAACGCCAAGAGGGTGGCCGATTCTGCTGCCTCGCCAAGGGCTGTCACCTCTTCTTGGCGTTCAATCCGTCCGAAGGACGACCAAAGCCGCCTTATAAGCTCCAGGAGCGTCGTTCAGAGGCCGACTAGGGGTAAGCCGGAGGGCGATGCCTGAAGCGCCTCTCTGGGCGGCTCAGAAAGCCGTATTCAATGCATCAAGATGAATAGCCACTTAAGCCAGTAGCAGTCTGTAAATATGTGCAGTTTGTAGTATGTAGTAGCACCATACAACATACTACAACGCTACATTTCCTATTCGCATATACATCGCGCTCGAAACCTGTCTGAAGGTGGGCGCGCGGCGCAACAAGAATGCCTCAACTGATACCGACCCCAAACAGTCAATGAAATAGCCGCCAAGTGGGTGGAGTAATGTGGAAGTCTTTGTAAATCAAAGTAATGTGTCGGGTGTCCACATGTTTCATTGACATTTGAGGGGCGGGATTACAAGCAAGGTAGTCACATGAGGGAACTCACAGGAAAGCTGTGTTTTTGTGTGTAGTGAATGGCGACGAAAGTAGTCATCTCAAAATGCTGCTAGACCGCTATTTTAGCGCTGTTGAGTCGCTATAAGTGCGCTGTCATACCGCTGTAAGTGTCGATTTACGCGGAAAAACACGGTTTGCACAGGAATAAACAGGTTACTGCACAGAAATGCACATACCGTACGCGCAAGAATCAACGCTGAGGTGCGGGCAGGATAGGTGAAGTTAGCTAATCGGCGGAGCCGATTAACTATCTTCACGTTCCCTTATTCACGCCGGGAGCGCTCAACGGGGAATCCTGCTCTGCGAGGCTAACGGCTGCCGCCGTAAGGGGGATTGCGATTAATTTCTCCATGTCAACTTTTATGACCAATTATTGAGCTTATACGTTATGCATTGAAAGGCACGATAAAGCATTCATTGGTAATGGAGATCAACGTATGCAAAATGTGAAAAGAAATAATTTAGCCGTTAAAGTTGCTCTGGTCGTCGCCATGACGACCTGCACTTTTCAGCCTGTCCTCGCCGGTATTCCTGTAGTTGACGGCACCAACCTATCGCAGAACATTATGTCCGCGATGGAAGCGGTTGCGCAGACGCTCAAGCAGATTCAGGAATACCAAACCCAACTCCAGCAGTACGAAAACCAACTGCAAAACACGATGGCACCGGCGGCCCATATTTGGGACCAGGCACAGCGCACCATCAACGATCTTAACCAGGCGACTAACACGCTCGCTTATTACCAAAACCAGCTTGGCAGCCTCGATGCCTACCTGAGTAAGTTCCAGGACGTGGCCTATTACCACAGCTCACCTTGCTTCTCGGCTACGGGGTGCAGCGATGCCGAACGGGCTGCGATGGAAGAAAACCGCCGCCTGGCGTCCGAGTCCCAGAAGCGGGCCAACGACGCGCTGTTTAAGGGGCTGGAACAGCAGCAAGACAACCTGGAAGCCGATGCCCGTCAGCTCACCTGCCTGCAATCTGCCGCCCAGGGCGCAGACGGCCAACTGGCCGCCATTGGCTACGCCAATCAGCTCGCCAGCAACCAAGCCAACCAGCTCCTGCAAATCCGTAGCCTGCTGATTGCCCAGCAGAATGCCGAAGCGACACGCCTGGCATCTGAACTGGATGACAGTGCCAGAGGGGAGGCCCGGGAAAAGCAGCTTCGCACTTGGGAATACCAACCCAGCTCAGCAGATCGCTACTAAGGGGAGCCGCAATGAAGAAGATTATCCCACTTGTGGCCGTTTCTGCTGTTTTGCTGACCGGGTGCGAGGACACACCACCGGAACCCAATAAAGCGACCTGTACCGGCGATGCCTATGAACAGGCCCTGTCCGAGATCAGCAGTGAAGCGAAACGCCAGGCGTTTGCTGCCGAGTGCGAATCCTTCCACAAAGCTCAGCAGATGGGTGAATGGGAGTTCAAGCCCAGCTCCCCCGACAGATATTGAGGGAGGGCATCATGAAACGATTTGTCTTTGGCGGATTGGGTGTGATGGCCGCCGTCATGCTGTCCGATACGGCAATGGCTCAGGAACTGTCCAGCAGCAATATCATGGATGATGTGCTAGACCGCTTCCACGCCGCTGCATCAACATGGGGACCCATCATTGAAGCAGCTGCCACCCGTCTATTCTGGACGCTGGTTGTGATTTCGATGGTCTGGACGTTTGGCATGATGGCACTGCGCAAGGCCGACATTGGCGAGTTCTTTGCCGAGTTCGTCCGATTCATCATGTTCACCGGCTTTTTCTGGTGGCTGCTTTCCAATGCCACCCATGGCATGAATATCGCCGGAACCATCATTGCTTCATTGCAGCAACTTGGGGCCGAGGCCGGGGGGCTGGGTAGTAGCACTCTTGGACCATCGAGCATCCTGGATATGGGGTTCGAACTTTACAATAAGACTGTCGAGGCCACCTCAGAGCTAAGCTGGCGACAGTTTCCGACCGCGTTAGTGATGGAACTGATGGCTCTAGCCGTGCTGGTGGTTCTCGCGCTTATTGCCGTTAACCTGCTGCTGCTTTTGGCGGCCAGTTGGATACTTCTTTATGCGGGGGTGTTCTTCCTGGGCTTTGGTGGCTCGCGTTGGACCTCAGACATGGCAATCAACTATTACAAAGCCATTCTTGGTTTGGCGGCACAACTGCTGGCAATGGTGCTGATCGTTGCTATCGGCAGGCAGTTTCTCGTGGACTACCACAGCCAAATGCGGGCGGAGAACATGGCAAGTCAGGAGCTGGCTGTTATGTTCGTTATATCCCTGATTTTGCTGTTCCTGGTGAACAAGATTCCCTCAATGATTTCCGGCCTAGTGACTGGCGGTAGCGTCGGCTCTATGGGGGTTGGCTCCTTTGGTGCCGGTGCTGCTATGGGGGCTGCTATGACGGCGGCCAGTATGGGAGTGGCCGGGGCCAAAATGGCCGGTGCGGCGATGTTGGGAGGTGCGGCGAATACCGTTGGTGGGGCGAGTGCCATCAAAGCCGCCTTTACCAAGGCGCAGTCCAATATGTCCGGGGGAGACATGCCGAGTTTCGGCGGCGGTGGCTCCGGTGATTCCGGTGGCGGCTGGGGTGGTAGCGACACTGGCAGCGATAACGTGAGCACAGGTGACACCCCGTTTGCTCAGGCGGCGGGCTTTGCCAGCTCTTCACCGTCTGGCGGCTCTGGCTCTTCAGGTGGTGGCTTTGGCCGGGCTGCTTCCTTAGTGGCTGGTACTGCGGGTGAGCTGGCTAAAGGGGCTGGGTTCAAGATGGCCGGTAAGTTTCAGGACAAAGTAAACCAGACTGCCGGCGGTCGTTTGGCGTCTTCGATCCGCGAAAGCATGGAGCCGAAAGTCGATAACGATGCCGGGGCGGACAGCGCTTCAACGTCGTTCGATAGCGATAGCTTGAGCGGTGAAAACGGCGGCGGCTGGGTAAACCAATCAGGCGGGTTTGATGCTCTGTCCAGCGAGGATCAGGACAAGGCCCGCCAATCACACGCCGAGTGGCAAGCACGCGACTCGGATAAGCACACCTTCGACGTTGGGGACTACGTTTCGTATGCCCAAGAACGCCAGCAGGAGCGCAACGAAGAGGTTGCCAGCTTTGTGAACCGAGGCCAGCAGGCCACGTAAGGAGATACCACGATGACTCAACGTAATTTCATGGCTGCCCTGGACATGCTCGACGAAGCTCAGGAGGCCCCCACAGAGACGGCTTTTGTGCCGGTTGTCGAACCAACGACCGAGGGAGAGAAAGACGCTGAGGCGGAGATTGCAGCCTTTGTGAACCGCCCGGACCCGACTGGCCGGGTGGAAGCATCGAGCAACACGCGCATTAGTAACGATGCAGGGGCTGGGACCGGAAGTACCCCGTTTTCAGAGGCTGCCGGTTTTTCCCGCACCGGGCTTTAAAAGCACACGGGCCGGTGATGGTGCACCGGCCCGCATTTCCACATACCACCTGTCAGAGAGGTGACACATGACAACCACACATAATATCGAAGCTCAGCAAGCAATTCATCAGGCAGCGACCGAGCTGGCTGCCCTGGAGTTTATCGACCAGGAAACCGCCCGGCAGATTTCGCCCGTCGCGGAGGCGGTAGCCAATATGTTCACGATCCTTTACTACCAGGCTGAAACTGGCCGAGCGACGCCGGAGGATTTCCGGGAGGCATTCGCCATTATTCGCAATAGGCTTGTGGAATAAGTTACACAGTGCAAAGGCAGCCCTAAGGCTGCCTTAATTGGTATATCCCGAAAACAATGAAACACATTAGCTAACTTGTTAGTGCCCAATAGCGTGCCGATTAGCTTTGCAGTTGTGAAATTTCTGAGTAAAGCTGATATAAGCGGTGAGCTGACATATCTAGGATAGGTTCGTACATGAACGAGTTGAGGTGAATATTTTCTGGAGTCATCAGGTTCACCTGGTCCAACAAGCTTATAGTTTCTTCATCACCTGTTTGGCTCTCCACATATCGATCAAAGAGTGCTCGTGTCTGATTGGATGTTATGGAACTAACAAAGTCATCGTCGCCGATGCTACCGATCATAAATTCTTCAGCCCTAATTCTAATACCCATGGCTAAAATTACTTTGCATTCAAGTTCAGGTGAGTCATTGCTGGCAGCGGTGAGTTCGTCGCTATATTTTAGGATTTTATCCAAAATACGTTCATCACCATTCGGGATTACGATCTCTGATAGATCTGTGAATATATTGCGGTACACTTCTTGTAGGTGGCTTATTTTTATATCTCTGGTGTCTTCTTTTAAATGCAGCAATGACGTAAGGGTGTTGAAATGATCCTCATGGCCACAATATTCAGCTATGTTCCTGGCAAATGGTATACTGGCGAGCAGATAGCTTTCATTGGTATTTAGTTCTTGCTTCCATGCTTTGAAGACATCATTCTGATACTTTTCTTTTACAATTTTTATGCTGCCCGGCGACTTTATTGCCATTAGCCGATTGTTTCTTTTGGCGCCCAGTCTGCTGCTAATGATTCTATGGAAGTCAAAATTGTGAGTAAGTAGTAGTAGGTGGAAGTTTTCGAACTTTGAAATGTCTCTCAAATATTCGACAATTGCGTATTTGTTTTTATAGTCAAAAGAATCAGCTATATCATCAATTATAAGCAAAATGGGATGAGTGACCTGTTTACGTATCTCTATTTCAAATAGGATGTTAAGTATATAAAGTGCTCTCTTTTCTCCTTGGCTTAGAGCCTCAATGAGACTCGACTGTTTTACCTGCTTTATCTCTCCTCTGCCATCGTCAAAATCAAATTTTATCGCAGGTGCAGCGCTGTTAAGGATAACTTCATCTTGGTTCTCGATGCTTAATTTGAACGGAACACTGAAACGTTTGTTGAAAGTATCGACAACTGTTTCCCATGTGGTCTTCTGTTGCCGGGCTTGGGCAGTAATTTCTTCTACAACGGCTTTGTTTTGCTTATAGGTGTCAACCAAATCATCCCACAATATTTTTTGGGATTGCAGATAGGCAATGATTACCTTCCTCTTAAGTAACGAGATATCTTTATACTCTGGGAGCAGATCTTGATGTTCTGTTATAAAATCTCTAAAAGCTTGAGTGTCTTTTGTCTTGAGTTTTTCATCTACTTTCCCAAATTTCTCTCTTAGCTCAGGGTTTTGAATAATTTTTTCTTGTTCAGTTTTTAATAGCTCGTTTAGCTTTTCCTTTGAATCTACTTCTTGTTTTTCGCCCTCAATAGTTAGATTCACACTGTGTGAAGCTGTAAAGAATCCTGATTCGCCTAAGTTCTTAGATATGTCGCCAGCCCTTTGATGGTTAAAGGTTTTTGACAAGATTGTAGATTCGCTGATAAGTTTTTCGTAGGTGTCAACGTATTCTTCTAAGTCTTGGTTGAAGCTGCCTGTGGAAATTAAGTCAATGACCTTTTGGTTGAAGAGGTCGCCATATTTCAATTCAGATAATTGAGTATAATCAGGTTGATCTTCCTGCGATATTTCAGTGAGTAGATCTAGAAGGCTTTTCTCTGGCCTGCTGAATGCGTCACATATGATTTCGGGTATGCTTTTAGCTTGCTTGCCAGAGAGCTTTGAGATGGATTTTATTAGTGCTGATCGCTTATCATCAACTTCTTTCAGAGCTGAGTCGTATTGTTGTTTGAGCTCATTATTGACAAGTAATGTTGAAATTTGCTGAGAACTGTAGCTTTCATTGTATGAGTCAATGACCATGACTTGGCCAGATTCAATATATGAGTCATTAACTTTTATATCTCTGATGCATTCCCGGTCTGGAAATATTAAATCCTTGCTTTCATTGCCGCTTTCGATGTCTTTAAATACTTTGGCTAGCGATGTTTTTAGAGTGCCGTTAGGGGCATAAAGAGAGTTGACGCCATTATTGGTGTCTGATTTGGTTAGATTGATTTCTTTTGTTAATTGATTTATACCATAGCAGTTTGTTAGCTCTAGGTTTACTTTCATGAATCATCCCTGGATAATATTTATGGATTTTAGTAAGTCCATGGTAGCAAAAATCGTACGGCGCGCTAGGGTGATGTGTATGAAGTGCTACACCAAGGCTAGGCTAGATCATGAGAAGGGAGAGGCTGTCAATCGGCCCAGCTCTGATGTGATGAGCGAGTCCGCAGTGCGTTGGTTGACCCCTGAGGAGCGACAAGAGCTGCGCAGTGACATGGCAGAGGCATCTGCCTGGGCTCGGGCTGAGCTTCGGAAGCGCAGAGCTGCAAAAAAATAGCAAAATTTCTTCGCGTGGTATAGTTAATGGTATTGCTGTCTGGTCGGACAATAACTAATTGATTTTAAGGATGTTTTTTGTCTTATTTACGTTAGAGTGGGAGTGACGCAGATCTGGCACTGGCAGGCATCGGCAAGCAGTTAGTACCATTTTCCAATGGTATAGATCATGGTATCGCCACACTCACATTCAACGTGGCACACCTATACCATGCCGTTCATGTCGCGCCCGTCATGGTATTAGTGACCAAGTACGAGTCACACTGGATCAGGCGTCCATTTCCGTTGTTCGTTAACTCGTTTGTTTTAATTGTTATACAGCTGGCGGCGTGTTAGCTTGCTTAAGTCGGACTACACCTATTTGCGCCCCAGGTTCGGGTCCGGGGCGACGGCATCACTGGTCAGGCTGTACCCCAACATAGAGACCCGGACTGCGCCTGGCGCAGGAATTGACCACTTTTAACCCCATTTGTGCTATCGCGCATGCCTGTGCTCCAGGCAACCTCCGAGGCCCGCGGAGGGGATGACGGTCCAAGTTGGTCGTATTTTTGGAGCGAACAAAATGACTCAATCCAACTCGAAGAGTTCGCGGGACAACAGCGCTAACCAACTAAATCCCACTCATACTGCCTACTACCGTTCGCGTGGAGCATCTACTGAAGATGCTCACGCACAAGCGGCACAGCGTCAGTCTGTGCTGAATAACCACGGAAATCGTCCCCACCATGGTCGCACTGGCAATGGAGGCACACGATGAAACCTCGAATCCTGATTACTGGTTCATCTGGGCTTGTGGGCAGTGCACTGAAGTCAGCTCTGGAAGCAAGGCGCTTCGAAGTGATAGGGCTGGATATCCAGGTAACGGGCTCCGACTACGGCGATGTTAGAAACATCAACCATGTATGCAGAGCCGTGGATCGCTGTGACGGCGTTGTGCATCTGGCCGCAGTATCCCGTGTGCTATGGGGTGAACGCGACCCAGAACTCTGTCGGGCAACTAACGTAGGCGGGTTGCGCAATATCATCGATGCCTTACATAGCCAGAAGAAATCTCCCTGGCTCATCTTTGCCAGCAGTCGTGAAGTCTATGGCCAGCCAAAGACCTTACCGGTGTCAGAAGATGCACAACTACGACCGCTGAATATCTATGGCCATAGCAAGGTTACAGGCGAGCAACTGGTCGACTCTGCCGGTCGCATCATGGGGCTGCGTGCATCTACGGTCCGGCTTTCCAATGTGTATGGTAATACTGACGATCATGCTGACCGTGTCATTCCTGCCTTTGCTAGGGGCGCTGTCATGGGTCAGCCACTTCGCGTCGATGGCGCGGAGAATACGTTCGACTTTACTCATATCGACGACACCACCCGCGGTCTTGATGTGCTTGTCGAACACATGATGAACGGTGGTGATGCCCTGCCACCTATCCACTTTCTAACCGGACGACCGACCAGCCTACAGCAACTTGCGGAAATGGCGATTGACATCGCTGACACTAATTCGGAAATTCTTCACGCCCCACCTAGATCCTACGACGTGGCAAAGTTCTACGGCGATCCCACCCGCGCACACGAATTCCTCGGATGGTCTCCACAGGTTACGCTTCGCGAGGGACTCACACGACTGATCAATGACTTCCGTGATGAGCTGAATACTGCCGACGCACAGGCGATGTCGCTATGAAGATCCTGCAAGTCATTCACGGCTATCCGATGCGCTACAACGCGGGCTCCGAGGTCTATAGCCAGACCCTTTGTCACGGACTAGCCGATCGGCACGAGGTACACGTCTTCACCCGTGAGGAAGATTCGTTCGCACTTGACTACCGTTTTCATGTCGAATCTGATCCAGACGACCCTAGAATCAAACTGCACATCGTCAATAACCCTCGGAACAAAGACCGCTACCGAGCAACCGGAATCGATCAGCGGTTCGCGAAGGTCCTCGACCAGATACAACCCGATATCGTGCATATGGGGCACCTGAACCACCTCTCCACCTCGCTCATAGAAGAAGCCGCGAACCGCCAGATCCCTATCGTCTACACGCTCCACGACTACTGGGTGATGTGTCCACGCGGCCAGTTCATGCAGATGTTTTCCAAAGATCCGAAAGAATTGTGGGCAGCCTGCAGTGGACAGGAAGACCGCAAGTGCGCGGAGCGATGCTACACACGATATTTCAGCGGTGCCCCGGATGAGTATGAGACAGACCTGGCCTATTGGACCGAGTGGGTAGCCCGACGTATGCGCCACATTAGAGCGATGACAGAACTCGTCGACCTGTTCATTGCACCTGCTCGCTACCTGCGGGACCGCTACCGCGACGCCTTCGGACTCCCGGACAGCAAGTTGGTGTACCTTGACTATGGTTTCGCCCTTGAACGAATGGCCGGTCGCGAACGAGTGACAGACGAGCCGTTCACTTTCGGCTACATCGGCACACACATCCCTGCCAAAGGAATTCACGACCTCATTCGCGCTTTTGGCGCCTTGCCTGGTGACGCGCGACTGCGGATCTGGGGGAGACCTCGCGGGCAGGACACGGATGCGCTGAAGAGTATTGTTGACGACCTTCCGGCTGGTGTCGCAGAGCGTGTCGAGTGGCTGGCAGAGTACCGTAACCAGGAGATCGTTCAAGACGTATTCAACCGGGTCGATGCCATCGTCGTGCCCTCGGTCTGGGTGGAAAACTCACCACTGGTGATCCACGAGACGCAGCAGGCCCATGTGCCGGTTATCACAGCCGATGCCGGTGGTATGGCGGAATATGTTTCGCATGAGGAGAACGGCCTTCTTTTCGAACACCGTTCTCGTGCATCCCTGAGCCACCAGATGCAGCGACTTGTGAATGATCCGACACTCGCCAAACGGCTTGGAGCGCGGGGCTATCTATTCAGTGAGAATGGGGATATTCCAAGCATCGAAGAACACGTCAGTGAAATCGAGAAGCTGTATGAGCAGGTGCTCGCCAGACGTGGCAGTGCCCATGTATCTCCGGGCAATGGTCCCTGGCGATTGACTTTCGATACCAACCCCGACACCTGCAATCTGCATTGTGTCATGTGCGAGGAACACTCACCGTACAGCACGCTTTCCACTGCATGCAAGGAAGATGGGCGTGCACATCGATTGATGCCCATCGAACTCATCGAGCGCGTCGTCGCGGATGCCGTCCCTCATGGATTGCGGGAGATCATCCCATCTACGATGGGCGAGCCTCTGCTCTACAAGCATTTCGGGGACATCCTGGCATTGTGCGTGAAGCATGAGGTGAAGTTGAATCTGACGACCAACGGCACCTTTCCTGGGCTGGGAGCAAAGGCCTGGGCGGAACGCATCGTACCGGTAACGTCTGATGTAAAGATTTCCTGGAACGGTGCCTCGAAGGCAACGCAGGAGTCGATCATGGTCGGCTCAGACTGGGAGGATATGCTGGAGAACGTGCGCACCTTCATCGCTGTCCGAGATAGACATGCAGCGGACGGTGGAAACCGTTGCCGGGTGACCTTTCAGCTTACCTTTCTGGAGTCCAACTTATCCGAACTGGCCAAAATCGTGCGGTTGGCGATCGAGTTGGGCGTGGATCGCTTAAAAGGTCACCACCTTTGGGCGCACTTCAGCCAGATCGAGGAACTCTCGATGCGGCGCAGTCCGGATGCCATACGACGCTGGAACCGTGCCGTACTTGAAGCCCGAGCCGCCGCAGTCGAACGGACACTGCCGAATGGTCAACACATCCTGCTTGAGAGCATCACTATTCTGAATGAGCAAGCAGTAGAGGACCTCGCTCCCGGTGGACCCTGCCCGTTTCTCGGAAAGGAGGCCTGGGTCAGCGCCCTTGGGCGCTTCGACCCCTGCTGCGCCCCCGATGCCCAACGGCGCAGCTTGGGCGAGTTCGGCAGCCTGCACGAACGGGGGGTGATGGAGATCTGGAACAGTGACGATTATCGCCAGCTGGTATCAACTTACCGGAACCGTCAACTCTGCCTCGGCTGCAATATGCGCAAGCCGGCGGAGGCGCAGCCATGACCTGGCAGCAATTCACCATCGCCCCGGCGGGGACTCATCATCTGAACGAGGGTGCCCCTGCTTACACAGAACGCTTCGACGAGGTTCTGGCATTTCATGCACCGGGGCTGGCGCCGGTGCGCCTCAATGGGAATGCCTGGCACATTCACCCAAATGGACAAGCCACCTATCCCAACCGTTTCCGACGAACATTTGGTTTCTATGAGGGGTTGGCAGCGGTCATCAGCGAAAACGGTTGGCACCATATTAACCCCGATGGTACAGATGCCTATCCAGGGCGGTATGCCTGGTGCGGCAATTTCCAATGCGGTCGCTGTACGGTGCGAGAACTCGACGGCCACTACTTACATATCACACCAGAAGGCATGCCCGCCTATGCAGAGCGCTGGCGCTATGCCGGCGACTTTCGTGACGGTATAGGCGTTGTGCAGGCTGAGAACGGCCGGTCCACGCATATCGATATATCAGGGCGGTCTGTGCATGATTCCTGGTTTCTCGACCTCGATGTTTTTCATAAAGGCTTTGCCCGTGCACGCGATGGGGAAGGGTGGATGCACATCGATAACACTGGGCAACCTGTTTACACCTGGCGCTTCGCTTCTGTTGAGCCGTTTTACAATGGCCGGGCGCGGGTGGAACGCTTCGACGGCGGGCTGGAGATCATTGATGAGTCAGGATCAGTCACGGCCGAGATTCGTCCTGCGCTACACAGTGAGTTCGCTGCCTTATCCGGGGACCTGGTCGGGTTCTGGCGAACGCAGACCATTGCAGCAGCGGTCGAGCTCGGCATATTCGAGGCGCTGCCAGGATCTGTTGCAACCATCGCACAGGTATGCAGCCTGCTGCCCGACCGTACGCAGCGTCTCTTGCGCGCCCTTGCCGAACTTTCCCTGGTCATAAAGGATGGCCAGCATTGGCGCGTGACCGCACGGGGAGAGTACTTACGCGATGATCACCCCTGGACACTGTCAGAAGCGGCTCGTGAGTATGGACACTACTTTCCCGAGATGTGGCAAACGCTGCCGGACGCTATCCGGAAAGAAGGGAACTGGAGCGCGCCAGACATCTTTGGTGACCTTACAGAAGACGACCCTCGGCGAAAAGCTCACCACCGGATGCTACAAAGCTACGCTTTACACGACTACACCGCCGTGCCTGAAGCCATGGCACTCCATGGAAATGAGCGCATCGTGGATGCCGGCGGGGGACTCGGGGTCCTCGCCTCAGTCCTGGCAGCACGCTATCCGAACCTCCGTGTGTTACTGCTCGACAGACCCGAAGTCATAGAGCAGGCGATATCGGCAGATCTTCTTTTCGATCGCATCGAGGCTCGGGCCGGTGATCTTTTTGCGCCCTGGCGTATTGAGGCGGACGCTGTCGTTCTGGCTCGTGTCTTGCACGACTGGAACGATAGCGATGCGCTACGCATTCTGCGCCATGCTCGAGCTACGCTGTCGCCCGGTGGGCGATTGTTTATCGTCGAGATGGTCATCCCTGTGGACGGCGTTGCGGGTAGCCTGTGTGACCTGCACCTGTTGATGGCGACAGGCGGCCAGGAGGTACGGCTACGGAATACGCAAGTCTCATGGAACGGTCCGGTTTTGCGTTCTCTGAGGTGCGTCAGCTTTCTGCACTTCCTTCTGTCATCGAGGGAGTAGCCCAATGAACGGCAACATCAAATGGTGCATTCCGCCCTCTGTGTTACGCGGACTTGTAGATCTGCCGAGGGACCGCCCCATAGCCATACTCCTGCGACACTCTGTGCGCGATGATCTTCCACCTGGCAACGCCGGATACACACTCTCGATCACCGAGGCTGGAACCCAACTGGCACAAGAGCTCGGTGGCTTGATTGGGGCACGGCTTCGTTCACTCCATACAAGTCCACTCCCGCGCTGTGTTCAAACGGCAGATGCGTTGAACTTTGGCTCTGACGCCAACCAGCGCATCGTGCATGACCGACTCCTCGGTGACCCTGGCGTTTTCGTGGTTGATGATCAACGGGCACAACTGAACTGGGATGAACTCGGGCACGAAGGAGTCATGCAACATCTTGTTGCGTCCGACGAGGCGCTTCCCGGAATGGCCCGCCCTGGGCCAGCCGCACGATTCCTGGTTCATCACATGCTCACCGTGGCTGGTGATGCTGCCGGTCTGCACCTGTTTGTAACACACGATTCACTGGTTACTGCTACAGCAGCTAGATCGCTTGGGCAACGGTTTGGGATAGATGACTGGCCATGGTATCTGGAGGGTGCATTCTTCTGGCAGGACCAGGATGATCTCCATATACAATATCGGGATCAATATCTGAGGCGGAAAATTCGGTTTTTACTCCATTGAAAGTAGGCATTATCCGAAAATGGATCGCTATGGGATATTGCAAAAGGTAACATTTGTGCTACTGTATGGGTTGTATGATCGAGGTTAGAGAGTACCTGGATGCTGAGGGAAAAAGTCCTTATGCCAAATGGTTCGATCGTCTGAATGTGGCCGCTGCGGTCAAGGTGACGACAGCCGTCCATCGGATGGAGCAGGGCAACTTCTCTAATTTGAAAGGTGTGGGTGCCGGCGTTTATGAGTTCAAGATTGATTTCGGTCCCGGTTATCGGATCTATTTTGGCAAGGACGGCGACCAGTTGGTGATATTACTCGCGGGCGGTACCAAGAAGCGGCAGGACGCCGATATCACTGCCGCGAAAGCTAACTGGCGCGACTATAAGCGCCGAAAACGGCAAGAGGTGACATGATGGCTTTGACGAAAGATTTTAAGGACACCATACAGGCACGCGCCCAACGGGATCCGGCGTTTCGCAAGGCCCTGCTACAAGAAGGGGTCGAATGCCTGCTCGCCGGTGATGTCGATACCGGCAAAGCGGTGCTGCGTGACTACATCAACGCGACGATTGGGTTTGAGGAACTTTCCCAGGTTTTCGAGAAGTCGAGTAAGAGTCTCATGCGTATGTTTGGGCCAAAAGGAAATCCCCAGGCGAGCAACCTGTTCGCGGTGATCCAATACCTGCAGGAGCAGGAGGGCATTCACCTGGAAGTCAAAGCCCGGAAGGTTGCCTAAGGTGCTGTGTATCAGTGTTCAATCGGCAATTTTTTTCGAGCATTTTGAAGGATTTTCTGAGCATGGTATTTTTCATGGTATTACCGTTTAGCAGGGAAATAATCCGTTGTATTTAAAAGATAAAAAAGGCTTGTTTACAATCGAGTGGGAATAGTGGCAGGTCTGAACCGGGTCGCCTGGTCATCGCCTGCGGGAGGGTGACGGAATCGTTTCGTTGCGACGGCGAACCGGGCCGGATTATCGTGGAGAGTGTGGTATGTTGAAGACGGGAATCTATGTCGATGCGGAGAATATCCGGCTCTGTGGCGGCTACGGGATGCGGTATGACGTGCTGGTGGACCTGGCCAATGCCGGTAACTCCGAGGTGTTGCGGGCCAACTGCTATCTGGCCGAGGACCGTGAACGTACCGGTGACGAACCGGAGTACCGACAGAAGCTCTACCGATATCACGATGTGTTGCGCCAGTGCGGCTTCAAGGTGATCAAGAAGTACGTCAAACATTTCGTCGATGACGAGGGGATCATCACCACCAAAGCCAACGCCGATATGGATCTGGCCATCGATGCCCTGCTGCAGGCGCGCAATCTCGACCGGGTCATTCTCCTGACCGGCGACGGCGATTTCATCCGGCTGGTGCTGGCTCTGCAGAATATGGGCTGTCGGGTGGACGTCATCGGTTTCAACCACGTGAGCAACGAACTCAAAGAGGTGGCCGACAGCTTTCTTTCCGGTTTTCTGGTGCCGGGGCTTCTGCCGCTGCACCCGTCTGGCGGAGAGGTGCGGCATCGAGGGTTTCCAATGAATTACAATCAGGAGCGGGGCTTTGGCTTCATGCGCTATTATTCCCTGGTTCCGAGCAAGGGGCTGGTGTCGGAGTCGGTCTTTTTCCATTGTTCCAAGGCTGTCGAGGTCAATGACAGCCTCTTTCACGATTCTGCCAACATCTTTGAATTCAAGGTCGTGAAGAATCCAGATAACAACAACAAGACCGAAGCCTGGGACATTCGCCCACTGGAAGATTGATGGACTCGTAAAAACTCCGATCTACTTCGTTGTAGATCTCAAACGGCACTTCGCTGTACCATATGTACTACCAAATTGCCGTTTGAGACACTACGCCTCGTATATCGAAGTTTTTTTCTGAGCCCATCTTGGTGCAACATTCGACTTTTTACGACGCTATCAAGATTGATGGCGTCGTAAAACGTTCGATCTGGAAGAGAAATCCGGACCAGGAGATTGTGGCAGGGAGGATGCGGTGAAGGGGACGCTGCTGGCCGTCGATGTCGGCGGGACAAAATGCGAGCTGGCGATATTTCCGCTGGCGGAGATAGGCGGCTCGCCACTGGTGCGGAAACGTTATGTCTGCTCGGAGTATCCCCGGTTCGAGGACATCGTTGCCGCCTTTTTGGCAGAGTGCGGCATTGCCCCGAGCCATGCCACCATCGACGTCGCCGGGGTGGTGAGTGGCGGCGTGGCGAAATTCACCAACCTGGACTGGGTCATCGCCGAGCCGAGTCTGGCCCGGGAATTCGACCTGGAGGCGGTTCACCTCATCAACGATATGACCGCGGTCTGCGCCTCCCTGCCGCTGCTCTCAGCCGACGATGTCCTGGAGATTCAGCGGGGCGAGGAGCAGCGGGGCCAGCTCATCGGGGTGGTGGCGCCGGGGACGGGGCTCGGTGAAGGGTTGCTGGTGCAGACCGATGGCTTTTTCTTTCCCCGCGGCAGTGAGGGGGGGCATACCGATTTCGGGCCCGTCGATCAGGAGCAGAGCGAACTGCTGCGCTGGATGCTGACCCGGCAGGAGCGGGTGAGCTATGAAAACCTCATCGCCGGACCAGGCATTGCCAACCTCTATATGTTCTATCACGACTGCCTGGGCTTTGCCGAACTGCCCGCGGTGGAAGAAGAGCTGAAGACCGTCAGCGATACGACCCCGGTTATCTTTGCCCACGCCTTCGGGGCTTGTCCTTCACCGCTCTGCCGGAAGGTTGTCGAACTGTTCCTCGATATTCTCGGGGCAGAGGCGGGTAATCTGGCCTTGAAACTCTATGCCCGCGGCGGCATCTATGTCGGCGGTGGCATTATACCCCGCATCGTCGATCGGGCGGACTTCTCCGGTTTTCTTCGTCATTTCCGGGCCAAGTCCCAGATGCGTGAACTGATGGAGAGTATCCCGGTGAAGCTGATCCGCCGCAGCGATGCGGCCCTGCTCGGTGCCGCCAGGTACGGCATGGAACTGTTTTCGGGCAAGTGATGACCGCTGATCCGTGCGCTCTGCCTCCTGCCGGGGTACTGGCCGCCTTTGGTGCGATAACCCGGGATTTCCGGGTCGCACGCCTTGGCAACGGCAATATCAACGACACCTACCTGGTGGAGGGGGGCGGTCGGCGATTTGTGCTGCAGCGGATCAATCCCGTGGTCTTTGCCGAACCCCGGGCGGTTATCGTCAATTTCGCCAGGATCAGTGACCATCTTCATGCCGCCGCTGCCGCGCTGGGGCTGCCCTTTCTCTGCGCCAGGCCGATTGCGACCAGCTCTGGCGCGCACGCCTATGTCGATGCACGAGGAGCCTGGTGGCGCGCCCAGAGCTGGCTGGACCATTTGCCAGCCGACCGGCTGCGTTTGAACCGGCAGACAGCCCGGCAGCTTGGCCAGGTGCTGGCCCGGTTTCACCTGCTGACCGCCGACCTTGACAGCACCGCCTTGACCCCGCCGATACCTCAGTTTCACCACACTCCGTATTATCTCGACCAGTTCGATCGAGCGGCGGCCGCGTACCAGGGCCCCGGGAGCGTAGAGCTTGCAAGAGCCCTGGCTGCTGTCGAGAGGCTGCGGGAGGTCGCCTGGCTGCCTCTCGATGATGCTGAAGGAGAGCGGGGATGCCGCCTCATCCACGGCGACCCGAAGCTCGACAACGTCATCTTCAGCCAGATGGCAGAGGCGGTGGGGCTGTTCGATCTGGATACCGCAGGCCCGGGGCTCATTCTCTCCGATATCGGCGATTGCCTGCGCTCGGCCACCAACGTAGTTGGCGCCCGGGAAGAAAACTGGCAGGGCGTGCGTTTTGACCTGGATCACTGCCGGGCGGTTCTCGGCGGCTATCTGGATGATGGCCAGGCACCGATCGACGAGCGGGAGCGATCGCGGATATTTGATGCGGTCCTGGTGCTCAGTGTCGAGTTGGGCCTGCGTTTTCTCGCCGATTACCTCTGCGGCAATCTCTATTTCAAGGCAGCGACGGCAAAGACCAATCTCCACCGGGCCCTGGGCCAGTTGCGGCTGGCCGAATTGATTCTGGCAAAGGAGCGGGAGATCAGAGCGTTGACCCGCCGCTGACCAGCATGGCTGGACCAGGTAGCCTCAGCCGCAACGAAACATCTTCACCGAAAATTTTAGGTTTTTACGAGTCCATCAAACTGCCAACATCCTCAACACGGCAAGAGGGCTGTTGGCCGGGGAGGTTTGCGAAGGTGTAGATATAGTTGGCGATGGCCTCGCTGAGATAGTCCTGCAGGCTGACGAATTCCATCTCTATGCAGGTCTCGTCTTCTCTCTTTTGCAGATCTTTGATGATAACCACGATCTCCTGATCCTCTTTCAGCCCCGGCAACAGGCAGCGAAGCCGGATTTTGGCGCCGATAGCCAATGGCGGCATCACCGCATTGGTCCTGGCCTTGAGCTGACAGAGGCAGCCCCTGCCGCTCAGGTCGATCAGGACTCCGTACAGCTCCGGTTCCCGGGGGGGATGGAGGGTGCAGGGCACGAAGATCGCGGTGCGTTTGGCCTGGTGTAACTCCTGATAGGAGACGGTGGGAGGAAAGCGGAGAAAGAGCAGGCACTGACCTCGCGGCGCCTCTCCGGTCTGCAGAACCTGGCTGGTGAAGGTGCAGAGACGGTCCCGATGGAAAGCGTTGACCTCGATCCTGCCCCCCGCCTGCAGATACGCCCTGGTATCGGCCGGAGGGATGGGGATGGTGACAATGAGGTACTCCTCCGCCAGCCCGCCCACCATGGTGCCGGTCAGTGGAGGCTCCGGCAGGTCGAACTCCATTGTCACCTTGATCCCGGTATCGAGAAGGGTGCTGTTGTCGCCGGCCTCCGGGGGGAGGTGCCGGGCGATGGTCTGTTCCGGCTCTGGTCTGAGCCATTGGTCTTCGGCGGGGAAGCTTTCCGCCTCCGGGGTGGCGAGGAGGCTGTCACTGTGCTGGCCGAGATGACCATTGAAGAAGCGGATCTGCACGGTCACCTCTTTCCAGCCACTGAGGGCGTGTAGAGCCCTCTCCTTGACCATCTCGCCGGCTCTGGCGGCCACGACCCTGCCGCCCTGACAAAACAGCAGCCCGGTGCGGCCCCGGCTCTTGATTTGCAAGGTGCAGGTTTTCCGCTCGTTTTTCAGCAGCTGCAGCAGGCCGGGCAGAGAAAAACCCTGGAGCAGACTGCTGGCGGAGAGCTGGAGCTGCTCTTTGATATGGCGGAGCAGGACACCGGCAGACGGCAGTCCGCTCAGGCATCTGCTGACCCTGGCCGCCATGGCGGATTCGGCCGCATCACCCTCCTCGTCGACGATGGCGATGCAGGGGATAGAGGGGAAACGTTCGGTCAGCGTCACCAGATCGTCGGTTTGGCTCTCGGGTGCGCTGGCAAGATCGTAGACGATCAGATCGCCATCGCTGCGGGCGATCAGGGCGGCGGCCTCCTGACCATCATGGCTGGTATGCAGTTCATATTCGTCCGCAGTCTGTGCGGCGATATCGGCGCAGAGGTTCTTTAGAGTGTCTGTTGCGGAAATGATAATGATTTTTTTCATGATACCGATGAAGTGGTCACAGGTAAGGGATACATTGAGGCCGGCTGGCTCCCGGGCTGGCCTGGCCGGAGGCCGTATACTCTCTCACTATGCAGAAACCGGCGGTAAAATGCAAAAAGATATTCAGGCGGGCCAGAGGATGTTCCCTGCCGGGCCAGCGGAAAAAGAGTTCGGAAAGAGGTTTACCCGATATGGGGACTACGGTATTGTCGGGGCTGGTGTAACCGTTTCCCAGCACTCCATTTTCGTCCGATCAGACCGTTTCCACCGAGCCAACTCGAGTACAACGCTCTGCCGAAACGAACATGGCCTGACGTGGCAACGGTTACAGTTCGGGGTTTACCAATCTTTGCTTGCGGCCTGGTGAGCGCTTACCGGGCTGGTTTTCAAGACGAAGCGGACGAAGCGAGACAAGGGCCAATGCGCCCGTACAGAGCGATGATGAGCACAACGACCATACCATTTACCCTGCAGAGCCGCTCTTCGGAGTGTGCCGCCCGTCGTGGCCAGGTCACCACCCGGCAGGGAACCATCCAGACCCCGGTGTTCATGCCGGTGGGCACCCAGGCTACGGTCAAGGCGGTAACGCCGGAGAATCTCCTGGCGATGAATGCGGAGATCATTCTCGGCAACACCTACCATCTCTTTCTCCGCCCGGGTCATCAACTGATCGAGCGCTTCGGCGGCCTTCATCGGTTCATGAACTGGCAGGGGTCGATCCTGACCGACAGCGGTGGCTTTCAGATTTTCAGCTTGAAAGATCTGGCCAAAATCAGCGAAGAGGGGGCCGCCTTCCGCTCTCATATCGATGGATCGAAACTGTTCCTGAGCCCTGAAGAGGCGGTGCGCGTTCAGCAGAGTCTCGGCTCGGATATCATGATGTGCCTTGACACCTGCATCCCGTATCCGGCAACCAGGGAGGAGGTGATCCGGTCGACGGCTCTCACCACCCGTTGGGCGGCTCGGTGCCGGCAGGCCCACGGTAACAGGGAGCAGCTGCTGTTTGGCATCGTCCAGGGCGGCATGCACGAAGATCTGCGGCGGATGCATAGCGAACAGCTGCAGGAGATCGGTTTCGATGGCTATGCCATCGGTGGGTTGAGCGTCGGCGAAGAGGCGCAGCTGATGTACGATATCACCGAGGCCACCACCCGGTTCATGCCCGAGGATTCGGCCCGATATCTGATGGGGGTGGGCACGCCGCAGGATCTGGTGGAAGGGGTCTGGCGGGGTATCGACATGTTCGATTGCGTGATGCCGACCAGAAATGCCCGAAATGGCATGCTCTTTACCAGCAGTGGTCGACTGGTGATCAAGAATGCCCGCTACCGTGACGATATGCGCCCAGTCGATGAGCGGTGCGGCTGCCCCACCTGTCGCAACTATTCCCGGGCCTATCTGCGGCATCTCTATATGAGCAGGGAGATCCTCGGCGCCCATCTCAACACCATCCACAATCTGCACTACTACCTGCAACTGATGGCAGATATCAGGAAATCGCTTGAGAACGATAACTTTGCCGCCTTCCGTAACGATTTTTATGGCAGGCTTGCAAGTGAGTGATTACTCTATTGCCACTTTTTAGCGAGATAGCCCAGAGGTGTCGCATCGTGCGGACATTTCTGGATATATTGTTATTTCAACTTTCTGGAGGGTTCATTATGGTTGGCATTGCAAATGCGGCGGCGCCAGCGGGCGGAGCAGGGATTGCCGGAGGCTTCACCTCGTTCATCCCACTGATTCTGATATTTGTGGTCTTCTACTTTCTGCTGATTCGTCCCCAGCAAAAACAGGCCAAACAGCACCAGAAGTTTCTCTCCGAACTGAAAAAGGGGACTCGGGTCGTGACCAAGGGCGGCATTCACGGGATCATCACCGATCTGGACGGGACTGTCCTCTCGTTGGAAATTGCTCAGGAGGTGACGATCAAGGTCTCGCGTGACGCTATTGCCGGAGCGATCAACAAGGATGGAACCGGCGTGGTGGCTGCCAAGAACGGCAAGGCTGCCAAATCCGGAGGCTGAGGCATAGGCCGGTGACGCTGGCTGCTGGAAGCAGACCGATGGTTGGGGCCGCTGGATCGTCGTGATGGGACGAGCGGCCCATTCTTTTCATCCTGGCATTTCTCCGTCTGGGGGCCGATGCAGGTTTTGGGCCGATCACGCCCAGGCACGGTGGATCACCACCATTTCTCTGCCGGCGATCTCTTATGCCATCATCGGGGTGTGACTGCCGCTCGTTTGCAGTTATATTTCTGCTTATTTTTTGTGTTTTTACTTGATGGCGTCGTAAAAAGCCCGATCTCCTGCGTTGCGGTGGGATCGGCCACTGCTCGACGTACCACATGTACGTCTGTGCTTGGCCGACACCACTGCGCCTTGTATATCAGGCTTTTGTACTTAGCCATCTTACGTGCAGGTTTTAGGTTTTTACGAGTTCATTTTACTTATCTCTTTGCAGCACGACAATGGCTCAATCGAAATTTTACGCTGTCGCCTCCGGTCGCACCACCGGTATATTCACCAGTTGGCCCGCCTGTGAGGCCCAGGTGAAAGGGGTTGCCGGAGCGCGCTACAAGAGTTTTGCCACCAGGGCCGAGGCGGCAGCCTGGCTCGCAAATCCCGCATCGGTCACAAGGAGCGGGCGACGCAGACCGGTGCAGTCACCGGCACGGTCCGTATCGGCACCGCCGGCCGGGTCTCTGGTTATCTATACCGATGGCGGCGCCATCAACAATCCGGGTCCGGGCGGCTATGGGGTGGTGATCTGCGACGATGGTGGTGAGCGTGAGCTGTCGGGCGGTTACCGGTTGACCACCAACAACCGGATGGAGATGACCGCCTGTCTCGTCGCCTTAAAAGCGGTCGCCGGCTGCGGCCGGCCCATTGCGCTCTATTCCGATTCGAGTTATCTGGTCAACGGCGTCAACAAGGGCTGGGCCCGGTCATGGCGGGCACGGGGCTGGCGTAAGGCCGATGGCAGCGGCGCGGTCAATGTCGATCTCTGGTCGGCGCTGCTCGATCTGCTGGAGCGGGAGCGAGTCACCTTCTTCTGGCTGAAAGGCCACGCCGGCCATGCCCAGAACGAACGCTGCGACCAGTTAGCGGTCGCGGCCGCCCGCTCGACCGGTCTGCCGGTCGATCAGGGCTATGAACGGCGATAAGGGGCGGTGGCGGCGACGGCGGCGACGGATATGCACACCATCCGGCAACAGATGATCGAAGCCTTACGCCAGGAGGAACTGGATGCCCTGGAACTGTCAGGGCTTCTTGGCATCCCCGAGCGGGAGGTGTACAACCATCTGCCCCATCTGGCCAGGACCCTGGCCGCCGCCGGTATGACATTACGGATATCACCCTATCGCTGTCTTTCATGTCAGTACACCTTTACCGACCGAGGCCGTTTTGATCGACCGAGTCGCTGTCCACGTTGTCGCAAGAGCCATATCCGGCTGGCGACCTACACCATCGATTGATGGCCGCCGCCTCGTCGCCCTGTATCCTTTTTTTCCTGTTGATTGACCAATACCAGCCAGAGCCACCCTGGCACGTTGCTGGTGTCCATTCCCTTTACAGCCTGTAAACCGCGCCGACGGTGCGCGCCTCCTGGCGGGGACGGATGTTCGGTTTTCGTCCGGCCACCTTTGCTTTTCTTTTCGTTTATGTTCCTGGAATACCGCATTTCTTGCTGCAATATGGAAAATCCCATGCGCCATGGCACGCCCGTTGCGAGGAGTGATAACGAGGCCAGGGCGACTATCAGGCATCAGGCGGATGGCGGGCGGCACCTGTATCGAGCAGAGGGCGGTGGCGAGAATGGAACGAAAAAAGCAATACTACAGAACGATCACCAGGAGGTTGCTGATCGCCTTTTTCTGTCTCAGCATCCTGCCCATGGGCAGTTTCGCCTGGTTGATGAAGGAATCGATCGAGGAGACCAATGTCGTCAAGCTGCGGGAACTGGCCAGGAGCACCATCGAACATCGGGCCGAGGTCATCTCCCGTTTTCTCGATGACAAGATCAACCTGCTGTCGACCATTGTCAGGCTTTATCCGCGTGACTATCTGTTTTCTCAGGCCAATATCGAAAAGATCTTTCTGGCCATCAACAGGAGCGGTGATATCGTCGATCTGCAGGTGATCGATGTTCTCGGGGGTCAGCATGGTTATGTCGGCCCCTACCGTGTCCTGGTAGAGGGCAAGACCTACAGCGACGCCCCCTGGTTCATGGAGACCTTGATCAGCGGGGTGCATGTCAGCGATGTCTTCACCGGTTACCGGAACACTCCCCACTTCGTGGTCGCGGTCACCGATACCCTGAAGAATTTCGTGCTCAGGGCCACCATCAATTCGAGCATGTTCAATGCCCTGGTGCAGTCGGCCAAGCTCGGCCCCAACGGCGACGCCTTTATCGTCAACCGCAAGGGAGAGCTGCAGACGCCCGACTTTTCCGGTACGGCCGATGTGGTAAAAGAGGATGGGCCATACCTCTCCTTTGACCACAGCAACGATTCCTTGGTCACCGCGACCGATGTCTACACCACCCGGCTGATACACAATGGTCACTGGCTGCTGGTCTTAAAGGCGAATATCAACGACTCTTTTGGCTACTACCGGCAGCTGCGCAACAGGATCGTGCTGATCGTGATCGTCATCTCCCTGGTGGCCCTGGCCGCCGCCACCTCTATCAGCTTTGCCCTGGCCCGTAACTTCGAGCGATCCGACAAGGAGTATGTGGCGCTCGGCCTGCAGTTCGCTCAGGTGGAGAAGATGGCCACGGTGGGCCGACTTGCCGCCGGTATCGCCCATGAGATCAACAATCCGCTGCAGATGATCACCAACCAGGCCGGCTGGGTCGGCGAGTTGCTGCCGGAAGAAGACCCGGCCGCGGTCAAGAATCTCGAGGAATACCAGAAGGCGGTGGAACAGATCAAACACCATGTGCGCCGGGCCGGCACCATCACCCACCGGCTGCTGGGCTTTTCCCGCAAGATAACGACCCAGCAGGAAAAGGTCCAGATCAACGATCTGATCGCCGAAACGCTCTCCTTTGTCGAGCGGGAGGCGGGATACAACAATATCCGTTTCATCTCCAGACTGGCCGCCAATCTGCCGCCCACCATGACCGACGGGCCGCAATTGCAGCAGGTGTTGCTCAACCTGGTCGGCAATGGCATGGATGCGGTGGGGAAAGACGGCGAGATCACCCTGACCACCTCTCTGGTGTCATCCGACAAGATCATGGTGGAATGCGCCGACAGCGGGCCGGGCATTCCCGAGGAAAATCTCCCCCATCTGTTCGATCCGTTTTTCACCACCAAGTCCCCCGGGCAGGGAACCGGCCTGGGACTCTATATCAGCTACGACATAGTCAAGAAGCTCGGCGGGTCGATAGCCGCCACCAACAGAAGAAGTGGCGGGGCGGTGTTCACCATTGTCCTGTCGGTGAACCGGTATCGCCAGCCACCCGGCTGACCGGTTTCCCATAGATCACAAGCCAACAGAGAGGATGCCATGAAACAGTTTGATGTGCTGGTTGTCGACGATGAGTCCGAGTTCCGGGAGCTGACAGTGAAGATGCTGAAAAAACGCGGGATAGAGGCCAGTGGCGCCGCCAGTGGCGAAGAGGCCCTGGAGGCTGTGCAGAAGACGCCGATCGATGTGGTGCTGCTCGATGTGAAGATGCCCGGCATGGATGGCATCGAGACCCTGCGGCGGATACGGGCGCAACATCCGTTGATCGAGGTGGTGCTGCTGACCGGTCACGCCTCGGTGGAGTCCGGGATCGAGGGCATGAAACTCGGGGCCTTCGACTATCTGATGAAGCCGATAGAACTCGAGCCGTTGCTGGAAAAGCTGAGCTTTGCCTATGAGAAAAAGCGACTGCATCAGGAGAAAATCGAACTGGCCCAGATGAAAAAGCATATGTCCATGCCCAGTTGAGCGATGAATAAAAAAACAGCGCCGCGTCCTGAACGGGACGCGGTATGGAAAATACCAGTACAAGGGGAGACATCATGAATGGATGGAAGCAGTTGTACCAGATGATGGTCGACGGTTCCCGGGCCCATGCCCGCTGGGAACTGGAGATGTCGACCAACATCATGCGCAGCAGGAAGCGGCTGACGGTTCTGCTGTTGCTCCTGCTGCCGATTCTTCTCGGCGGTATGGCCATTGCAGCGGGCGACGGCCCGGGATTGCCCAGCGTGATCGGCGGTAAATCGGCCTATATGCCGTCCCACTACACCACGCTCATCTTCTTTGCCTCGGTGTTCGTCGGGGTCTGCGCCGGTCTTATCACCGGCTGCATCGGTGCCGGTGGCGGTTTCATTATCGCCCCCGCCCTGATGAGCGCGGGGGTGAAGGGGATTCTGGCGGTGGGCACCGATCTGTTCCATATTTTCGCCAAAGCGATCATGGGCAGCGTGCTGCATCGAAAACTGGGGAATATCTCGGTGCCTCTGGCGGTCACCTTTCTGGTCGGCGCCATTATCGGCTCCACCCTCGGCGGTATGCTCAACAGGTATCTCTACGATTTGAATCCGGTGCTCAGCGACCTGTTCATCACCTCGGTCTACGTCTTCATCCTCGGCTTTCTGTCATTTTATGCGGTCATCGACTATCTCAAGAGCAGCCGGCAGAGCGGTGACGCCGAGCGGGGCGGCGCCGTCGAGAACGTCCCGCCGATGGGCGCCAGGCTGCAGGCGATCAACCTGCCGCCGATGATCACCTTCGACGAGGGCGTCACCCCGGGCGGGCGGAAAATCTCCGCGCTCTTTCTGGTGATGAGTGGTCTCATCGTCGGTTTCGCGGCCTCGATCATGGGGGTTGGCGGGGGATTTCTCACCTTCCCGATCTTCGTCTACGGGCTGGGAGTGTCGTCGATGACCACGGTGGGTACCGACATCTTTCAGATCGTCTTTACCGCCGGTTACAGCGCCATCAGCCAGTACGCCATCTATGGCTTTGTCTTCTATACGCTGGCGATGGGGATGCTGATCGGTTCGCTGATCGGGGTACAGATCGGTTCGCTGGTGACCAGGGTCGTCTCCGGGATGATGATTCGCGGCTTCTTCGCCCTGGCGGTGACGGCCGGGTTCATCAACCGGTTTTTCGCCCTGCCCGAGAAACTGCAGAGCCTGCATTATCTCAACATTTCCAAACAGACCGGCGCGGTGCTGAACACCGTTGGCAACAGTCTGTTTTTCCTTGTTATCGGGGCGTTTACCCTGTGGGTTATCTGGGTATTTTTCAAGAACCTAAACGTCTTACGTTCAGAGGGGCACAGCCATGAGTATGCAGAGTAGATTGCGCACCCGGGGGATCCTGATGCTGCTGGTCTTCGCCGGCGTTCTGATCGGGATATTCAGCCCGATCTTTCCGGGCAAGGTGAACGGGCTCGACTACCTGGACAACCTGTTCAACATGGTCTCGAAAGGTTCGTCCTATTTTGTTGCCGACTGGATGGGTGCAAGTGAGAAGTATGACGGGCAGATGCTCGATGTCACCATCAACATGGCTGATGAGAGCCAGGCCCAGGAAACCGCGCGGTTGCTGGAGGCGGCTGGCGCGACGGCGGCGGTGAGCGGAGCGGAACTGAAGGTTTCGGGTGATATGGGCCAGATCATGAAAAACAGCCTGGCCGACAGTGACCTGATGTTTCATAACGACAGTGCGCCATTGCAGCAGAAGTATGGTTACGATGGCCGGCAGGTGCTGTATAATTGGTGGCTGGCCTTCAAGGCGATCAACCAGGATTTGACCGCTCAGGAGCAGTTTGCGGCGGCCAAAACCTTTGCCAGCATCACCACCAAGGTGCTGGAGCCTGCCTATAACTACTATGGCGTGGAGGCCAAGAGCTGGAAGGAAAATATCAGCATGATTCTGCTCGCGCTTGGTTTTTACGTGCTGTATACGGTCTGGTACGGCTTTGGTTTGATGTATCTTTTCGAGGGCCTGGGCCTGAAGATCGGTCATTGATTGCCGTTTAAGGTATCGTCGCTTCCCCGGCCGGGAGCACCCGGCGGTCCAGGGGGTGTCAGACTCTGGGCCGCCGCAGCGACGGAGACGACTATGCGCGCTGCCTTTACCGCTTTGAAAAATCTGCTGTTCCCTGCGCCGCCGGTCAAGAGGAGCCCGGAGGAGTTGCGGGCGGCTTTTGCCCGGCGCTATGGCTATTTTCGCAGCCTGCTCACCGCCAACAACAATGCCCTGCAGGCCATGGCGGAGTTGGAGAAGCTCTATTACAGCCGTGACAGCTACCGGATGGCGGCGATCCGCTCCAAGGTCACCACCATCCTGATCAATGTCTACAAGATGATCCGTAATCTTCGTGACATGTCCGGCGGCGGGTATCCGGAGTTGTCGCAGATTTTTGACAAGATCAGCGGCGAGGTGAGCGCGATTCTCGAAAGACGGCCAGAACGGGCCGATGGTCCCTTGAGCATGGCGCTTACAGATGTGCGCTGGAAGCACAGGGAACTGGTCGGTGAGAAGATGGCCAGTCTCGGCGAGTTGGCAGCTCTTGCCGACATGCGGGTGCCCGATGGTTTCGTGATGACCGCTTCGGCGACCCGCCGCTTTCTGACCAGTGGTCATCTGGCCGAGATCAACCGTCTTCTCCAGTTGCTGGAGGCTGATGATCTCCCCGGCCTCTATCGGACCTGCGCCGAGATCAGGAAGATGATCCTGGCCGTGCCATTGCCGGCCGAAGTGGAGGATGCTCTGCTGGCGGGATACCGTCGGGTAGAAGGGCGCAGAGGCAAAGGCTGCCGGGTGGCTCTGCGCTCGAGCGGGCTTGGCGAAGACTCCGCCGGAGTATCCTTTGCTGGCCTGTATCGAACACTCCTCGATGTCAAAGAACAGGATCTGGTCGTTGCCTACAAGGAGGTGATTGCCGGCAAATACGGGGCCCGAGCCATCGCCTACCGGCGCCGGCGCGGCTATCGGCACGAGGATATCGAGATGTGCGTTGGCTGCCTGGCCATGGTCGAGGCGATAGCGAGCGGAGTGACCTATACCCTTACGCCTGAGAGGGGAGAACAGCAGGTGATGAGCGTCAACGCGGTCAGGGGGATGGGCCGAGGAGTGGTGGATGGGGTGGCCGACACCGATCTGTTCCTGCTCAAGCGACAGGCGCCGTATCGGCTGCTTGGCCATGAGCATCGCTTGAACAGGGCTGCAGAGAAGGAGAAGACGCCACAACCGGTACTCGCCGCGGACCAGCTGGTGGAGGTCGCCGCCCGGGCCATGGCGCTGGAAAAACTCTTTGGTCGTCCCCAGGACATAGAATGGTCGTTCGATGCCCGCGGTCAGCTGTACATCCTGCAGAGTCGACCGATCATCCGGGCCGCCTCGGCTGAGCAGGCCGAGCGGTCGGCCGACCTCGCCGCCCCGGCGGCAGGTGAACCGCCGATGATCAGCGGCGGGGTGTGCGCCGCTGCCGGTATTGCCTGCGGCAGAATTTTCCGGGCCGAAGAGAACGACCAGACCGGGGCATTTCCGGCAGGCGGGATTCTGGTGCTGGAGCAACCGACGCCGGAATGGGCTCCGCTGGTGAGCAGGGCGGCGGCAGTGGTCGCCGAAAGTGGCACCGAGGCCGGTCACCTGGCGACCATTGCCCGGGAATTCGGTATTCCCGCGCTCTTTGGTCTGACGGGGGCCATGGCCCGGCTGACCCCGGATGAGCTGGTAACCGTCAACAGCGTTGCCAGGAGTGTGTATCGCGGTGAGCGCCAGGACCTGATCAGCCGCTGGGGCGTGCGCAAGGATATCATGGCCGGCAGCCCGATCCAGCGGATCCTGACCGAGGCTCTGCAGTACATCACCCCACTCAATCTCAATGATCCCACCTCGTTGCAATTCAAGGCCGGCTGGTGCGAGACACTGCATGATATCACCAGGTTCTGCCATGAAAAGTCGGTGTCGGAGATGTTCAATCTCGGTCGGGACAAGGGCTTTGATCACGGCGCGGCCAAGCGGCTGGTGGGGGATGTGCCGCTGGAGTGGTGGGTGATCAATCTCGCTGACGGATTCAAGGCCGGGGTTGCCGAAGAGTCGAAGGCCATCCACATCGAGGATATCGTTTCGATCCCGATGCTGGCGATCTGGGAGGGCATTTCCGCCTATCCCTGGCAGGGCCCACCTCCCATCAGCGCCAAGGGGTTTGGCTCCATCATCTTCCAGTCCACCATGCGGCCGGATATCGATCCGGCGGTGGCCACTCCGCTGACGGCAAAAAATTATTTCCTCATTTCCGCACACTTCTGTAACCTCAGCGTCCGGCTGGGCTACCATTATGCGATGATCGAATCCTATTTGAGTGATTTGCTCACCGAAAGTTACGTCACCTTCCGTTTCAAGGGCGGTGCGGCGGACATGCGGAGAAAAGCGGTGCGAGCCAGGCTGTTGGCCGATATCCTGCGGCAGTACGGCTTCCGGGTCGAGTTACGGTCGGATGCCCTCTTGGCCCGGGTCAAGAAGGAGTCGGCAGATTATCTGCGGGACCGGTTGCGGATTCTCGGTTATCTTATCTTGCATGCTCGGCAGCTGGATATGGTCATGACCCAACCCCACGCCGTTGAGCGCTACCGCCAGAAATTTCGCCAGGAGATCGATGCGATGCTCTCCGGGGGAGTGGCAACGTCAGCGGTCGACAAGGAGAGCTGAGATGGAACCGAAAATCATGATCGTCGATGATGAACCGGATTTCCTCGAGAGTATGGGGAAGTTCTTTTTGCGGCGCAATATCGGTTTTGAACGGGCGGGCTGTTGCGACGAGGCCCTCGACCTGCTCGGCGCCGGCCGGTTCGATGTGATCATCATGGATGTCAAGATGCCTGGCAAGGACGGGCTGGCCTGCCTGGCGGAGATGAAGAAACTGGTGCCCGAACTGGAGGTGATCGTCCTCACCGGCCATGCCTCGCTCGATGCCGGGTTGACCGGCATGCAACTCGGCGCCTTCGATTATTGTCTCAAACCCGTCGAATTTTCAGAGCTTCTGGAAAAGATTGCCCTGGCCCGGGAAAAGGCTGCCAGGGCGCATGTCGGCTAGACCGGAAATTCGTGTTAAACCGAGTTTCGCAGTGCAGCCGCTACCTTGAGCACCAACCAGACGATGCAGCCAATGCCGACGATAAGCGTGGCGAAAAAGAACAGCATTGGCGAGTATTCGGGTATAACCTGCAGTTGGTTCAGGGAGAAGTGGGGCAAAAGGGAGTCGGCACGCAGCCATGAGCGCATGAAGCTCATCAGGTAGACGAGCGAAACGGCGCAGCCGACCGTGGTCCAGAGTCGGTTGGCATGTGCCGCCCAAAGCATCGCGACGATGAGAATGAGGGCCGTGCTGAAACAGAGGGTTGCCGCAAGATTTCTGCCCATGAACAGCAGCATCCGTTCACGGTCCAGCGCCAGCAGGAACCAGACACCGACCCCGAGGTTGACAAGGGTGACATGGCGAAAGACCCGCATGCCGAGGGCCAGACCGTGCGCGGCCATTTCCGGGTCGGCCTCTTTACGGAATTGCGCCAGCACAGCCGCGCCGAGGCCGCCGATCGCCAGGGCCCCGGTGATCATATGCAGGTAGCGGGGCAGAAAGACGGTCTCGGCCGAGGCGAGCAGGGTACCGCCCCGATTGTCGAAATACTCGGCAAAGCGTTCCGGCAGGCTCATCAGCAGCATGTTGTTGCTGAAAAAATAGGCAATCACCAAAAACAGACACAATACCGCCAAACCAATCCACATTCCCGCAGTGCCCAGCCGAGCGAAGCGGAAATCATACAGATAGGCCCCGTAATAGGCGATAATCAGCACCGGGATGATCGCCAGCCAGAAGACCCCCATCAAGATCGAGCTGGTATAGACGAACTGGCCATACAGCACCTGCAGAAATAAGAGCGGGGCCACCCCGAGATTGACCGCAAAGGCGATAAGCAGCGGCAAGGCGACCGCCAGTCGGTGCGCCAGCCTGATGCGCACACTGCCGCCCAGAAACTGCTGGCCGACAGCTATGGCCAGGGCGCCGAGCATACCGTTCATGGCCAGCAGGTGGAGCGGGAAGGTGAGCAGCAGCAGAAACATGAACCAGCCCCAGTCGACGGGTATGGTGTCGGGTGAAGGTATGGGGATCATTGTCCGTTTCTCTCCTGTTGAAAAAGATAGGTGGCCAACTGGTCCTTTTCCGTATCGCTTCCTGCAAACGGTTGCATTTCCGCTGACAGCTCATCGAGCCGGCCCAGGGCATCTCGGATCTGAGCCAGCTGGTCATAGCCGGAAAACAGTTCGGGGATATCACCTGGTGCATGGCAGATGCTGCAATTTTTCTCAAACAGCAGCGGGCCGGCCTCACCCGTGGATGGCGGGCTCGGGGACAGAGCCTGGTCAGTCAGATAACCAGCCAGCGCCGCCGCCTGGTCAGAGGAGCCGGCAAACGGGGTCATCTCCTCGGAAATCGTCTCCAGTGTCGCCAGTATCTCCACCACCTCCACCGGTTCCATGCCTGCAACCGCTGCCTTGATCTCCGCAGTGTCGTGACAGGCGGCACAGTGGAGGTCAAAGAGTGTTGCCCCATCCACCTCTTTGCCTGGTACAGCGTGGGTGGCGATGGGGATCTCCTTGCCGTGGACGGTCTGGGCGATATAGGTGGCCAGCGCGGTGACCTCCTCGTCGGTGCCGACAAACGGCGGCATGAAGTAGCGTACCTGGTGAATCCGCTGGATATATGATTGCAGGGCGGCAAAACTCATGGCCGAGGTCTGGGCCTTGAGATCGTTGTTGAAACCACCGAGAGTGTGGCAGGCATAGCACTGGTGCACAAACAACTCCTCACCCGCCGCCTGGCTGTTTGCACCTGGGTCTCTGTCGTTGACCCATTTGGCCTGGCGGAGAAAACCGTCCTGGGACAGCCTGGGCACATCGCCTGGAAAAATCATGTTTGCATAGAGAACCTCATTGATGGCATAGGGGCGCCGCGCCGCCTCCCGGATCCACTCGAAACCGCCAAAGGCCACCAGGGCACAGAGCATGGCCACAAGCGCCACCGGCCTGCGGTTCAGTTCCGGTCGCCAGATGCCGGCAACCAGGCTGATAACGAGAAGGACGACGAGACCGGCTCCGCCCCATTGCAACGCCGTGACAATGGTTGGAGATTTCCCCAGCACCAGACCCTGGGCCGGGCCCGGCAGCACCGCAACGTACCAGAACGCAAACGGTATGCAGAGGACCAGCGACACCAGTGCCCACCGGGCGGAAAAACGTGTCATGGTCCGCGCTACAGCCCGGTCGCTGCCGGTCGCCGCGCTGAAATACCCGTAGACCCCGGCCAGCAGGAAGGCGGCGAATGTCCTGAAGCCGAGAGCGGGCAGAAATGACGGGTTGAAGAAACCGAGCCAGAAGGTGTTGTCGTTCAGCCAGTCTCCCGGGGTCAGCATGAAACAGACGATTCCGTTGATGAGAAAGAGCGACAGCCAGGCGCTGATGAAATAGAGCCAGCCGACTTTGAGATGGTTGTGCCAGTCCATCTTGCCGAACAGGTAATAAAAAGCGAATGCCGCGGCGATCTCGACCGTGAAAAATACCCACTCGGCAGCCCAGCCAAAGACGAAAATATGGATGAGCAGAGAGGTCGCTGCCGGGTTGATGAGGGCGATGATAAACCAGATGCCGACTCCGGTGATCGAGCCGAAGACCAGGGTCAGCAACAAAAAGAAACGGGCGTGCTGATGGGTGAACGCCAGAATGGCCGCATTGTTTTCCCGCAGCCCCTTTTTCTCGGCGAAAATGAGATACAGCCCACCGCCAACGGCAAAATGAGAAACGAAAACATGGAGAATGGCGATCACCGCTATGAGCAGCCCTCCGCCGATTTCTGGGAGATACCAGACGGGATAGTTCATTTGGCCACCAGATATTGGGATGAGAGTGTTGCGTAGGCGTTCATCATGTCTTGACCCCAGGTGAGTAAACTCCGAACTGTAACCGTTTTCCAGCGCTCCATGTCCGTTGAAGCAGACCGTTGTCCTCGAGTCAACTCGGTGCAACGGTCTGATCGGCTGAAAATGAGGTGCCGGGAAACGGTTACGGCTGTTGCCACGAGAATAAACCAGCTGAAGCCGACTTTCAACTCAAGAGGCGATTGTTTCGCCAGAGTACACCAGGTGGTCCCTCGATCTTGCCGCCGCTCATCGATGCTCTTGGCAAAAGTTGACAGAGTTGATTGTCTGGCTTTTGGTTATAGAGTAACAGGAGAAGCTGTCTTTCGTCTCTATCGGCGCTGTCGCCAGATAATGGCGTTGCACGCTCTTTCTCTTTGAAACAGGTGGGCGAAACGATGAAAGAATATGAGAAAAGAATTCCTTTTGGGCACGAGAAACGCATGGTTCAGACTGAGCGACAGGAGTGCAGACAGTGCGGTTGCCTGCCTGAGGAGGAGCATCAGCCAGGCTGCACCGCCGAGGAATGTCCTGTCTGTGGCAAAATGCTGGTTGGCTGTTGCTGCGAGCGGTTGTCGCCGTATGACGGCGAAAGGATCATTGTCGGTCTCTATCGCCAGTTTCGAGATCTGGAAAGCGCTCTTATGGCCGCGGGCGAAGAGTTCCGCCCCTCTTCTGCCGGTTCATCCTACCTGCAGCACGCGGCGATGCGCTATATTTTTGATCATGTTCCCGATGAGAAGCGCAGTGAACTCGTCCGGGTCTTCCATCTCCGCTTTCCCGGGCTGGTGCCCCAACTGCAGGATGACCAGGGACGAGGATATTATACCGCGGAACAGCTGGCCGAAGCTCTGCAGATGCCCCTGAGCGAGATCAACGAACGTATCGAGGCGATGATCACTGCCGGTCAGAACATTGCCACCGGTGAAGGGCGAAAACTGCACAAGGTGCATTGACCTCGCTCTGGTATCTGCCTGGCCATCCCCGATCGTCAGAACGGTAGACGCAGCGACAGCGACCCCGGCAAACAAAAAAAACAATGAATAGTTTATATGTGTTTGATAAAAATTAATGATTAAAGTACAGTGCTGTCCTTATCTTCTGCGGCGCGGTAGCGGTCGCCGGATTTCAATTGGGATTGTCGTCTGTCTGTATCGATGGATGCGAGGGGCCAAGAGGGGTGCTGAGTCGCCCTGCCCTGATGGTGTGCCATTCGCTCGAGCTGTCGTTTATTGTTTTCCATTTATCTGAGAGAAGCGGTGAAAAAGAAAATACTTGTAGCCAATCGTGGGGAAATTGCGATCCGTCTTATTCGAGCCATTCAGGAGCTCGGCTGCACGGCTGTGGCCGTCTATGAAAAACCGGATGAACGTTCACGGCATATTCGGCTGGCCGAGGAGGCGGTGCTCCTTGGCAATGGTCCGCGGTGTGACTATCTGAACATCGGTAAAATCATTGCGGCGGCCAAGCGTGTCGGGGCAGACGCCATTCATCCCGGCTATGGCTTTCTGGCCGAGAATCCTGACTTTGCCAGGGCCTGCGAGGCAGAAAACATCATCTTTATCGGCCCGTCCTCCCAGGTCATAGCCGATCTTGGTAATAAGGTCGTCGCCCGTAAGATCATGGCGGATGCAAACATCCCGATGGTGCCCGGCACCGATAACCTGCCGCGGGGCGAGGCCGGGCTGGAGGTCGCTGCGACCTTTGGTCGAACCTACGGCTATCCGGTGATGCTGAAGGCGACCTCGGGTGGTGGCGGCCGTGGCATTCGGCGGATCGATGACGAAGAGCAGCTGATCAAGGAAATCCCGGTGGCCCGGGCCGAGGCCAAGGCGGCGTTCAACGATGACTCGGTCTATCTGGAGAAGGTGGTGCTGGAGCCCAAACACGTCGAGGTGCAGATCATCGCCGACAAGAACGGAACCACCCTGCACCTGGGAACCCGTGACTGCTCGATTCAACGTCGGAACCAGAAACTGATCGAGATAGCGCCTTCCCGGGTGGCCAACCCCGAGCTGCTCGAGGAGATCTGCCAGACGGCGGTGCAGGCGGCCAAGGCCGCCTCGTACACCAATGCCGGCACCGTCGAGTTTCTGATCGACCGCGAGCTGAACTACTACTTCATGGAGATCAATACCCGGATCCAGGTGGAGCACACCGTAACGGAGATGATCACCGGTATCGATATCGTCCGCAACCAGATCAAACTGGCCTTTGGCTACCCGTTGTCGTTTGGTCAGGACGATGTGCAGATTCGCGGCCATGCCATCGAGTTGCGGATCAATGCCGAAGACCCGAAAAACAACTTTATGCCCGAAGGCGGCAAACGGGTCAACGTTTACCGGTCCACCGGCGGTTTCGGGGTGCGTCTCGATGGTTTTGTCTATCAGGGGTATGAGATTCCCGAGGTGTACGATTCACTGCTGGTGAAACTCACGGCCCATGGCTTCACCTGGGATGAGACGGTTGGCCGTCTCAAGCGTTGCCTGCAGAACTTCGCGATAGTCGGGCCCAAGACGACCATCCCGTTTTATCTGCAGATTGTCGATGATCCCGATTTTATCCGGGGTGATTTCAACACCTCGTATCTCGAGACCCATCCTCAGCTGTTTCACTACGACGAAGGGGTCAGTGAGGTGGGGAAGATTTCTCGATTCATAGCCAAAATACATTTTCACGGCACAAATCCATTTGCGGTGTAATTCTGCCTGGGGGCATGGGCATAAGGCTGGTCGCCGTAGCCAAGCGGTGGCTCTGGTGATCGGCCGGGCATATTATTTCGTGTTGCAACAATGCGTAAAGAGGATGTTATGGAGCGAATTTATCAGGGTACCTCGCCAGGCCAGGTGATTGACCAACTGCGTCAGGCCAGGGGTTACTATATCACCAATACGGCCCGCGATCTGTCGCAGTCCGATTTCAAGAACAGGATTCTGCTGCACACCGATCTGCTGGCGGCAGAATCTCGGGAGCGAGCCGGCTACTATTCGCTCGAGATTACCGGCGGCGCCTCGGTGCATGTCGATATGCTGCGCAAGCAGGTCAACCCGTTCGACAAGTTGCGGCTGCTCAGAGAGCGGATGCCCAACACCATGTTCCAGACCCTGTGCCGGGGGGTCAATCTCTTCGGCTACCGACCCTATCCGCAGAACGTGATCCGGGTCACCGTCCAGGAGTTCGCCCGCTACGTGGATGTCTGGCGAACCTTCGACTTTCTCAACCACATCCCCAACATGCAGGCGGTGCTGGAAGAGGTGGGCCGGGCCGGGAAGATCAACGAGCCGTGTATCTGCTTTTCCACCGGACCAGAGCATACCGATGCCTTTTATCTGGGCAAGGTGCAGGAGATCCTCGATGTCACCGGTCCGGAGATTGTTCTCTGCATCAAGAATCATGGTGGTCTGGGCAGTCCGAAGCGGATCGGTCAGCTGGTGGCCGCGATCAAGCAGCGCTTTCCCGATCTGATCATTCATTACCATGGTCACAATACTGACGGCAACGACGTCGGACGAATCGTCGAGGCGGTGATGAACGGGGCGACCATCGTCGATGCGGGCGACTCGGCCTTTACCGGATTTTATGGTCCGCCACCGGTGTTGACCGTGATCCAGGCCTTGAAAGAGTATGGCATGAAACCGATCGGCATCGATGAGGAGGCGGTGATCGAGACTTCGGATATCCTTGGTGAAGAGCGCAAATACTATCAGCAGTTCGAATCGCAGATCAAAGGCTTCCAGCCGACGGTGCAGATCCATAAATTGCCGGGCGGGGCGATGGGTTCGAGCCTCGAGCAGGCTGCCAAGGGTGGTTTTCTGGCCAGGATGCCGGAGATTCTGCACAAGGAACTGCCTCGGGTACAGCAGGAACTGGGCAACTTCTGGTCGGTAACCCCAGGCTCCCAGATCCTCTGGACCACCGCCGTAAGCAATGTCTTAAGTGGCGAGCGCTACGGCAACCCTTCCGGTGATTTGCGCAATCTCCTGCTTGGCCAATACGGACCTTTTCCCTTTTACCGGCCAGAAGAGTGGATATATGAAAAGGTGTTTGGGGCAGACTGGCGACAGGTGGTGGCCGAACAGGGTGGCAGCGACCAGATTCCGGACATGGACCTGGCGGAGGAACGGGCCAATCTCCATGAAAAACTGGGCCGGGAACCAGACATCGAGGAACTGGTCCTCTACCTTCAGCATCCCAAGGATGCGGTGGATTTTATCAAGTTTGTCGGTGAATATGGCCAGGTCCATGTGCTGTCACCCGCCATCTTCTTCCGAGAGGGCGGCTTTGACCTTGGCGAGACCCTCTATTTCACCGATATGGCCGGCAAGGAGCATATCGTCGAGATCGGCCCATCCCCCACCGTCGATACCGGGGAGACCCTGGTCTATTTTTCGATCGATCACTTTCCCCGGATGTACAGCTTTGAGTCGACCGTTGCCCAGGGCAGTGATCCCGGCAGAAAAACGGTGCTCAGCAAAGAGGAAATTCTCGATCTGGCCATGGCCGGTGACGTCCGGGCCGGTTTTGCCGGTAACCTGGTGGAAATTTCGGTGAAAGAAGGTCAGGAGGTGAAAAAGGGCGACAGGCTGGCGGTGATGGAGGCGATGAAGATGCAGACCCCGCTCACCAGCGAGGTGGATGGCATCGTGACCGTCATTGCCGCCAAGGCAGGTCAGGCCCTGCATCCGGGCGATCGGATCGTCAAGGTGGATCAGGACCAGTGAGACGTTCTTTTACTCCTTTGTGAGAATCCATGCGACTGTCGGTGTAACCGTTTATCAGTACTCCGCTGTGTTCTAACCAGTATGGCTGGACCAGGTAGCCTCAGCCACAACGATGACAGCGCTATGCTGTTATGAAACTCCTCGGCGCGGTAACAGAGTTTGTCATGCTGATGAGTTGCATATCAACAGACCGTTTCACCGAGCCAACTCGAGTCAACGGTCTGTTTCAACAACTGTGGAGCATTGGGGATTCGCGGTTAAGACAGCTTATCAGGTAGAGCAGACTGATCTTTGCCACGTGTGGGATTTCGTGTAAGCGCCCAAAGAACCCCATCTTCTCGTCGTGCCGGCCGTATGGCATGATTGGGCAAACGACCATCCAAGAGGAGGAGATTGCCCATGAACAATCACGGACGAGGATCAGAACATGCCGCCGGCAGGAGCCGAAAATGGCAGGCACATGTGAAGGCGCTGGCCCAGAGTGGTTTGAGTCGGGCCGAATACTGTCGGCGACATAGTCTGTCATACCACGCCATG
>JBKEBZ010000064.1:0-23204 GCA_047973425.1 Desulfopila sp. | reverse complement strand
GAACGTTCGACTTTTTACGAGTCTATCAATTTTGCACACGAAGGAAAAATGGATAACGCTCCTGCGTATCGTGGTGTCCGAGGCGGGAGCAGAATCAGCGGCTGCGAGAACGTATGAAAAATACCATGAAATCGAAGGACAAACCTTTGCCACTGACCAAAATGGCCTGGCAAGCACTGCCTGCGGACAGTAAAAACGTCGCCTTGACCTCTGCCCTGATAGCGCCACCGGTTTCTTTGGATATCCTTGTTAAATCCACGCCATTGTCGGCGGTGCGAATCCTGCAGGTCGTCCAGGGGTTTATTGATGCCTCTGTGCTGAAAGTCGATGAGCATCAGGGGATCGGCAATTATCATTTTCAAAAGACCGAGATCATTGACCTGATCATCGAATGGTCGGCCAACAGCGAGATCGAGCAGACGGTGTCGGTACTCAAGCAGCTTTTCGAAGATGAATTGCCAGCCGGGCCAAAGCGTTCTCTGGCCATTTCCCATGTCTATGTCACCGCGAAACTGCGGGTCGAGGATTTTACCCCGTTGATTCAGGCCTCCCAGTACTGTTTGCGATGCAATCTCATCAGTGAAGCCGTTCGATATTTCACCTGTATTCTTCACTCGTCTGCCAACCCGCAAACGCTGACACCGGAAAAGCAGGAGGCCTATTGCGACGCCGTTATCGGCCTCTGCCAGTATGGTGGAAAAAACACCCCCTACACGCTCCAGAAGAGGCATCTCGTCACGGCCCTGCAGCTGGCGGAAAACGGTGAGAATAAACAGAACAGATGCCTGATTCGTCTGCATCTCGGCCAGGTGTACAAGGCGATTGGCCAGTATGAAAAGGCCACGAAAATGTTTGATATGGCCTGGATGACGGCGATGCAGATCGACAGCCTGCCGCTGACCAGAAAAATAGTCTTTGCGACCACTGATTTTCTTATGTGGCAGGGGCGTATGTCCGAGGCAATACAGCGATATGAAGAGGTGCTTGGCAACCTCGAAGAGTTACCCGACGATGAGCAATCGTTGCAGGCATGTGCTCACCTCGGCTGGATATATGGAAAATGTGGTCACACCCTGCGGGGGCTTGGCCTGATCAATGCGGTTATTGAAAAGGGCGAAAAACGGCAATTAGACGACTTGATCATATTCGGCAAGGTGGTTCAGAGTGCAGCGTTGCTGGATGCAAAACGCATAGTTGATGCAGAACCGATTATCGATGAGCTTCTGACGCAACCAGAGCAGAAGATGAATCATTATAATTACTGGATGCTATACAGTGCCAAGGCCTACATTCTCAGTTGTCGGAAAAAGTATAAGGAGAGTTTTGCCCTGCAGCGAAAAGCATGGGTTCACGGCAAGTTTTCAGGCAATTTCCATTATCGTGGGCCGGTGAATTTCGACTATATGGACCAGCTGGAAGAGGCGGGCTATACGCATGAAGAGATGAATTTTGCCTCCGAGGTCGAACGGGTGATACATTGGCCTGACATCTATATGCAGGGTATAGGGTATTATTACCGGGCCAAGCGGAGCATCAAGGAAAAAGGGTTGACCCCCCATGCCCATGATGATCTGGCCAAAAGTATCGAATTACTCACGCTTTCAGGGGCAAAACTCGACCTGGCCTTTGCGGAAGTTCTCCTGGGTCAGCACCTTCTCAATACCGGCCGGGCTGATCAGGGGGAGAAGCTGATCAAGAAGGCCTGGAGGGTTTTGCGTTTTGTCAATGAGGACTTGTTTCCTGAAGAGTTGAAATCTATCGTGATTGGCCAGAGTTATCACGAAATTCTCTTCGAGGCCTTGATCGAGCTTGGCGAGAACTTAGCCGTATCGCAAAAAAAGGATAAATATCTGCACAGAATCCTGCCATTGACGATGCAGCTTATCGGCGCCCAGAACGGAGCATTCTTTATATTGAATGAATCTGAAAAAATAGAAATGATTGCCAGCAGTAATATCGAACCGGCGATGTTGAGCCACGGTCTGGCAGGCGACGGCGCAGCGCAGATATATCAGGTCGTCACCAGCGGAAAAGAGGTGTTTATTCCCCACCGACGGGAAGGAAAAGACAATCTGCAAGGCAATGACTCTGGCTGGCAGGTAATATATCCGGTCAAGGTTCAGGAGGATATCTTCGGGACCTTTCTCTTTGAACGGACCCTGGGAGGATCGCTGGCAAAAAAACGCATACTCACCATATTGAAAGGCATAGCGACCCAGGTGGCCATAGGCCTGGACAATCTCCGAGCCTATCAGAAAATATCCCAGTTGGAAAGCCAGCTTGCCGAGGAACCGCTGCCCTGCTACGGCACTGTCACCACAACAGATACCGCCGATGACATTATTGGCGAATCAGAGGCGATACGAAAGATTATCACCCAGGTCCACGAGATTGCCAGGTTTGACACCAGCGTTCTCGTCGAAGGTGAAACCGGCGTGGGAAAGGAGCTTATCGCCCAGACGATTCATCGCTTGAGCGATCGGGCAACCGGCCCGTTTGTCGCCGTGAGCATTACCGCGCTCGACCCCAATCTGCTCCATAGCGAGCTCTTTGGTCATAAGAAGGGGGCCTTTACCAATGCCATACACACCCATCTGGGTCGATTCGAACAGGCCAACAATGGCACCCTCTTTCTCGATGAAATCAATTCGTTAAATCTTGAGACCCAGGCGAAGCTGCTGCGTATTCTCGAAGAAAAACAGTTCCAGCGGGTGGGTGGTTCCCGGACTATCCACACCAATTTTCGTCTTATCGTCGCGACCAACCAGCCCCTTCGTGCGGCGGTGGAGAGGGGCACCTTCCGCTCAGACCTCTTTTACCGGCTGCATGTTTACCCCATTGTCATCCCGCCCCTGCGTGACCGAAAAGACGATATTCTGCCCCTCGTTTCGTATTTCATAGAGCAGTATAACAATAAATTTGGTAAAAATTTCAATAAAATAAGCAAGAAATCTCAGGGTGATCTGCTCGGCTACGACTGGCCCGGAAACGTTCGTGAGCTCAAGCATCTGGTGGAAAAGACCGTCCTGTCGTGTAAGCGGAAACAGCTGCATTTCGCCGACGTTATCGAACAGCGCCCGGTGACGCCGCGACAGCCAGCGGTAGTTCCGCTCAAAGAGATGGAGCGGCAACTCATCGTCGCTGCACTGCGGCAATGTGGCGGCAAGGTCAGCGGCGAGGGTGGGGCGGCCATGCTGCTGGAGGTCAATCCCCAGACATTGTTCTCGAAGATGAGACGGCACAAGATACAACGGGTCATGCCATCCGCTTCCCGTGCGAGGTAGGGGCTCTCTGCAGAAACCCGATTTTTTGTCTCAATCGAGGCACTCGATACCTTTTCACAGATGATCTTTCCCCAAAGCAGGGGAGATGGGGGTAAGTCACACCTTGTACGTTTTCTACCCACCGTTCGGAGTTCACCACTCTTTGCCTGCGGTCTGCTGAGCGCTTACGGTGTCGACGCCATCCAGCGAACTCCGGAATTGCCTTGCGGTCAATCAACCGATGGCGTGGGTGAGCCGTCTTGGCGGCATCGGCCTGGACACCGGTGAACCCGGGGCGGGAAAATCCACTGCTCCGGGCTGGGCTGCCGGCCGCCTGCGTCTCACGGAATATACAGCCTTGTGGCATGCGGCAACGCCGGTTCGATTCTGGAGATATATCGCCAGATTTGGACCGGACTCAACCGCAATACCGTCCCGTCTTCCCAGGCGGTGCCAGCCGGGCAGGTCGGCAACCAGATGCAGGACCTGGACTGGTCAGGAGGTATGTTTTTACAATGGCATGAAAACTGTAATATTATATACATCTGAGCCAGATATCGCAGATTTTGTATTTTTTATTTGACAATTTTGCCTGTTTTGTGCAATTTAAGATTAATTCAGCAAGGAGGAGTGTCTGGCGAGCCCAGGTCTTCAAACACAATGGAAAAGGAACATCCAGTGCAAAACGGCGGGGATACGCTTGCCAATGTTATCAGGCGCAAGCTGGCCGACTCGATTTTAAACGGTGAAATCGAGTACGGAACCCGGCTCGATGAGCAGGCCATTGCAGACCAGTTTGGGGTGTCGCGAACGCCGGTTCGTGAAGGTATAGCGCAGCTCAGTGCAACGGGGCTTGTCGAGATCAGGCCACGACGGGGTACAATCGTTGTTCCCATTGATCTGGATTTTCTAGGTCTTCTCTATGAGGCTGCCGCCCATATCGGTGCTGTTTGCGCACAGTTTGCAGCTACTCGAATGACTCTGGCTGAACGTTCAGCTCTACAGCAGGTTTTTCTCGATTGCAAAGCGGCCTGTGAAGGCGCTGACAGTGAGCTGTTTGCCAAACATCATCGCCTGTTCCACAATACGATCCGGGATGGGGCCCATAATCCGCCGCTTGGTGAGGCGCTCAAGCAGAGCAGGCGTCGAATCGCTCCCTTTACCAAGGCCACATTCAGCAGTGTGGTGAATATGCAGCGTACCCTGGCCGATCAAGAGGGAATTCTAGAGGCGATAATCGAACAGGATGACAATCGAGTCGGGTGCCTGATGCGACGCCATATCAATAGAGTGGGAATGCAGGTAGTCAGCAGTTTTCAGCAGATGCGGCAAGAATGATTGCGCTGTTGGAATGCTTCATTGTGGATCGAGTAAAATAAAGAGTTCAATGCGGGTGATTTGAAGAGATGTTTTTCAACCAATATCGACGTTAGGCGCAGAATTTTATCTGCGGGATATAAGTCATATGCCCAGGGTGAAATTTATCACGGTCCGTTGCTTGTGATTGAAAATCGTACTGTTCAAGACGCCAGTAATCAACAAAGGAGGGGATATGAGGAATCGATGTCAATCAGCACAACTCGGTAGACGACTGCAGAATTTTCTGGCTGTGGGGCTTTTTCTTTTTGTTGGTATCCTGGCTCAACCAGTAACCGCTGGCCCCTATCCTGATCAACCGATTGTCATCGTTGTTGGTTCAACACCTGGATCGGCGCCTGATACCCTGGCACGAATTATTTCCGCCAAGATGGGTGAGGTCTTAGGACAGCCTGTGGTGGTTGAAAATCGCCCGGGAGCCGCGGGCAGTGTCGCGGCGAGTGTCGTTGCCAGGGCCAAAGCGGACGGCTATACCTTAGGACTTTTGACCGCTGTTCACTCAATTACACCCACCCTGCGAAAGAATGCCGGTTTCAATCTCATAACAGATTTTGATGGGGTTGGCATGGTGGCTTCCGTTCCCTTGATCTTCGTGGTCAACAAGGATCTTGGGGTGACAACCATGGACGAGTTCATTGAGCGGGCAAAGAAGGGGGATATTTTTTATTCCACCCCCGGTATTGGTACTCTGCAGCATCTGGCTACCCAGGCGTTTGCCAGAGAGAAAGGGCTTACCATGTCGATTGTACCGTACAAAGGTGGTGGCGATGCAACGAAAGCGGTTATTTCCAATGAAGTTCAACTCTTTTATGCCGGAATTCCACCAGCACTCCCCCATGTGAAAAAAGGGACCATCGTCGCGCTTGGTATTTCGACTCCGAAGCGCTCTCCAGCTGTACCAGACGTGCCAACCTTTCAAGAACTTGGTTTTGTGGATTACAACGTCGATAACTGGCATGCTCTGGTTGCTCCCAAAGGTACTCCAAAAGAAATAATCGCAAAACTCTCGGATGCGCTGAATACAACCTTGGCCCAGCCAGAGACGGCTGAGCAATTCTTGAATGTTGGTGCAACTCCAAATCCTGAGACACCGGAAGAGGTGGATGCCTGGTTTGAAAGTGAAACTGCGCGCTGGAAGAAGATCATCGAAGAAAACAACATTACGTTAAAGGAATAGAAACATGAAGTTCGCGCCAACGAATCTGTTGATTGTGATGGTCGACGAAATGTCGGCCAAGGCGGTTGGCTGCTATGGCAATACCTCCGTCAAAACCCCCAATATCGACGATCTGGCCGCACGCGGCGTCAGGTTTCAGGATGCCTATACCAATTCGCCAATCTGTATGCCGGCGCGGGCTGCATTGGCGACTGGCCAGTATCCGCACAGGACTGGTTATTGGGATAATGTCTTCGCCTATGATGGCAAGGTGTCTGGCTGGGGACATCGCCTCCAGAACGAAGGACATCGTGTCACCTCAATCGGCAAGTTACATTATCTCGATGCCGATATTCCCGCTGGTATTGATGAACAGCTCATTCCCATGCACCTGGTTGCCGGGGGGGATGTCTTTGGTCTTGAGCGGGAAAATCCGCCGAAGCGATTGCAGAGCAAGACGCTGGCTGAAGAGACTCTTGCAGGTCATAGCGGATATACCCGCTATGACCTGCAGATCACCGAGTTGACGGAGACCTGGTTCGGGCAGCATCTACCCGAGTGGGGGGGCAAACCATGGGTGACGCTGACCTCGTTTATCGCTCCGCATTTCCCTTTGACGGTTCCTCAGGAGTATATCGATATATACCGGGAGACCGAGATCTCGCTCTATGGTAAATCGCTGGCTACAGAGGGGGAGGTGGGCAAATGGTGGCGGAAATTCAGGGATGGGTACAACTTTGACGACTATTTCCGGGACGATGCCCATCGCCAGCAGTCGCTGACCCACTATTACGCCCTATGCAGCTTTGCCGACCATAACGTCGGCCGGGTTCTTGCCGCGCTCGAGGAGAGTGGTGCTGAACAGTCGACCCGGGTGCTGTTTATTGCTGACCATGGCGATAACATGGGAGCACGCGGGCTCTGGGGAAAGTCGACTATGTACCGCGAATCGGTGAACGTGCCGATGATCATGGCAGGGCCTGATCTGCCCCAGGGGAAGGTCTGTACTACGCCGGTCTCTTTGATTGATGTGTACCAGACAGTGCTCGATGTCGTTGGTCTTGAGCTGACAGAAGAGGAAGAGGCGCTTCCCGGCACCTCGCTTCTGCAGATAGCCAACAGGCCGTTTGATGATAGAGAACGGGAGGTGTTCAGTGAATATCATGCTTCCTGCGCCCCATCTGCCACCTTTATGCTCCGGGCAGGACAATACAAATATATTCATTATACCGGGGCAGGGGCAGAGCTGTTTGATCTCGAGGCCGATCCGGAAGAGGAGAGAAATCTTGCAGAGCTTCCTGAGATGAAAGAGGTGGTTTGCCGCTTTCAGAAAAGGCTCTTGGAAATACTTGATCCCGAACAGATAGACAGGCAGGTGAAGACAGCTCAACATCAGCGCCTGGATGAGTTGGGTGGATTGGAGGCGGTTATCGCCAAGGGTGGAGTGCCGCATACACCGCCGCCAGGAGAAGAGCCTGAGTTTATTGGAGGGTAAGTCAGCGCCTATCCTTGAACGTAACAGAAACTCCTCGTTTCTTTGTCTCTGTCCGGGCACATGTAAAACGTGTCAGCCCAGAAGGCTCTGTTCCTGGAATTCGGAGTTTCCTCGCTCGTAGTGGCTCCGACTGCTTGGTGTCTCTGCCGAAAGCTGATTTTTTTGCCTGAGTCCTCGTTGGGTCTGGCGCTTTATTCTCAGTGGTAAGCGTCGACTAGGAGAGCATCTCTGCCGGTGGTAACGTTTCTCTCACGCCTGGATTGGGTAGAAGCGGTGATGTTTCGGGCTGGACACCCGTTACGAATATACTGACGAAGGAGGCATATGAACCTCGATAACAATACAGCGCAGCAGCATTTGCCAAGCAAATTGCGCGATCGTATCGGCGGTGGGCTGATGGTTGCGGCAGGTGCTTTCATCTCCATAGAGGCGCTCAACTACTCTTTTGGGACAATAGCGAGGATGGGCCCCGGTCTGACCCCTTTCGGTTTGGGAGTCATTCTCGCCATTACTGGGATTTTGATCTTTATTTTTGCGCAACCAGTTCAAGATAACGAGGAGGCGCCTCGCTTCAGACCGGTTATTCTACCCCTTGCCGGGATCCTTGCCTTTGCGCTGTTGGTGGAACGGGCCGGCTTGGTTCCTGCCACCCTGGCTCTGGTATTTATCTCAGGCGTTGCCGATCCCGAGCATACCTTGAAATCCCTGACCGGATTGTTCTTTGTTCTCCTCCTTCTGGTCTGGGTGGTGTTCGTTCATTTCATCGGTGTACCTTTCCGCATGATCGTGGGGATATAGATTATGGATATTCTATCGAATCTGGCCATTGGTTTCAGTACGGCGCTCAGCGGCTATTCCGTTCTGTATTGCCTTGCTGGGGTAACGGTAGGCATGCTTATCGGGGTTCTCCCCGGAATTGGCTCCATAGCCGCTATCTCCATGCTGCTGCCGGTGACCTTTTACTTAGAGCCTGCTCAGGCTCTCATTATGCTTGCCGGTATCTATTATGGCGCACAGTATGGCGGCTCTATCGCTTCCATTCTTTTGAATGTGCCCGGGGCGCCCTCCGCTGCGCTGATCTGTCTTGACGGATACCCGATGACGAAAAAGGGCAGGGCGGGGGCTGCAATTTTCATTACCACCATCGCCTCATTTTCCGGAAGTTGTTTTGCCATTGTCTGCATGGGGGCATTCTCCCCGGCAATCGCCGCTTTTGCGGTCAATTTTGGCTCAGCCGAGTATTTTGCCCTGATGGTATTTGGCCTGGTCATGGCCTCTGCGGTGTCGCCAGGTTCACAACTCAAGGGTCTGGCGATGGTCGTTCTTGGTCTGGCCTTTGGGCTCGTTGGTACGGATGTCACCAGTGGAACGCTCCGTTATACCTTCTCAACGCTGGGGCTCGTGGATGGTATCAGTCTGGTGGCCATCGCCATGGGCGTGTTTGGTACTGCCGAAATAATTGCCAATCTGAACAGGCCTCCAGGAAAGCGAGGCAAGGTACAAAAACTGAAAATACGAGAGTTGCTTCCCACCTGGGAGGAACTGCGGCAGACCCCGATGCCCATACTTCGGGGTGCGCCCATAGGTGCGTTTCTCGGCATTCTGCCAGGGGCAGGGGCCACTATTGGAGCCTTTGTCGCCTATGGTTTCGAAGCCCGGATTGCAAAGGATCCATCACGTTTTGGCAAGGGAGCGGTTGAAGGAATAACTGCCCCTGAAGCAGCCAATAATGCGGCGGCACAGGCGGCGTTTATTCCGACGCTTGCCCTGGGAATCCCCGGAGACGCCATCATGGCGCTCTTGCTTGGCGCGCTTCTGATCCACGGAGTCGACCCAGGGCCGGACTTAATCATTGAACATCCAGAAATTTTTTGGGGTCTTCTGGCCAGTTTCTGGGTTGGCAATCTTCTCCTGCTGGTGATGAATATCCCCCTGATTGGCCTGTGGACTCGGATCTTGACCATTCCGTACAAGTATCTCTTTCCCGGTGTACTCCTGCTTATTTGTGTTGGCGTCTATAGTATCAACAACAACGCGTTCGATCTGCTGGTGGTGTTTGTCTTCTCTATAATTGGCTATGTCCTGGCCCTGTTGAAGTTTTCCCCTGCACCGCTTTTACTGGGCTTTGTTCTGGGGCCGATGATGGAGGAGAATTTTCGTCGTGCATTGCTGCTTTCCAGAGGAGAGATGACGGTGTTTTTCGAACGTCCTATCAGCTTGGTGCTCATTTGCTTGACCCTGCTGGCCCTTTTCGGTCCATTACTCAAGAAACTGATGTATCGTTTATTGAAATAACAGCAGTAAAGTAGTACCAACTTCAGGCGCGGGACAGAGATTTACGTCTAAGCTCCAGTGCGGTTTGCAATACGCCACTTTCAATGCATCTTTGATGACAGAACAAACTGATATCATTCCGTTCTCCCTTCTTGTCAAGCCGGCATCCGCCACTTGCAATCTGCGTTGCGATTACTGTTTTTACCTGGATAAACACAAGATTTATCCAGGTCATTCCCCTCTCCGTATGGATGACGCCGTTCTCGAGCGCGTCATCCATACCTATCTCGAGATCCCACTGCCCGTACACTCCTTTAGCTGGCAAGGTGGCGAGCCCACCTTGATGGGATTGGATTTTTTCAGACAAGTCGTCAGATACCAGGCGAGATTTCAGCATCAAGGGGCAAGAATCACCAACGGTATCCAGACCAATGGCACACTGCTCACCGCCGAATGGGCCCGCTTTCTTGCCAGACATCAGTTCCTGGTCGGTATGAGCCTGGATGGGCCGGAAGCAATCCACAACAGGTATCGGACAACCACGACTGGGGGAGGCAGCTACAGCTCAGTTCTCGATGGCATCAATCATCTCAAAAATAATCGCGCGGAATTCAACATTCTTACCCTGGTGAGCCAGGCCAATATAGAGAAACCTCTGGAGGTGTACCGTTTTCTTCGTGATGAAATGCAGTGTCGCCACCATCAATATATTGAATGTGTGGAGTTTGATCGTTCTGGTGGGCTGACAGACTTTTCAGCGACAGGTAAGCAGTGGGGGGATTTTCTCTGTACCATCTTCGATGAATGGGTCAAATACGATACTGCCGGGGTTTCAGTGAGATTATTTGACGCGATCATTACCACCATGCTTGATAAGAGACCGACAATGTGTACGCTGGGGCGTGATTGTCGCCACTATCTGGTGGTGGAACACAATGGCGATATCTACCCCTGTGATTTCTATGTCGAGGAGCGGATGAAACTCGGCAATATCGCATTGGCTGATTGGCAGAGCCTGCTCTCGAAACGCCAGTATGAGGCCTTTGGCAAAAGGAAGCGATCGATGAGTCCCGCCTGTGGTCATTGTTCTTTTGTGGGGCTATGCGCTGGAGATTGTCAGAAGAACCGGCTGACAAGAGCCACTGCAGCGCACTCGCCAAGCCTTTTATGTGATGGTTGGAAACAGTTTTATCAACATGCTATGCCCACCTTGACCAAACTTGTCCAAAAACTCGAGCGTAAAAACTCGAGGAAAAAGACAGTTCCAGCAGGCACCGGTCAGACAGGACGAAACGACCTCTGTCCCTGTGGCAGCGGCAGAAAATTTAAGAAGTGCTGTTTTCATCGCTGACGTTTGAGGTGAGGAGCGTAGTGCTCTGCACCAGAAAAGGCCGTAGCATTGAGCTTTTTGCGCGAATGGGTTTTCGCTTAACAGGTAACCATTCAGAGAGTATGAGGCTGCGAGAAAAATTCTCACACAAAGGGCATAAAAAAACAGGCACACAGATGACAGTCTGCAAGTGCCTGTTTTGATTTCAAAATGGAGCGGGAAACGAGATTCGAACTCGCGACCTTCAGCTTGGGAAGCTGACACTCTACCACTGAGTTATTCCCGCATTTGTGTTCATTCGTCCGCTGGCCTTTTTTTTGACTATCGTGCCAGTTAGATACCCGTCTTTTTTACCCGACGCCTCATTTTCTGTCAAATAGAATTGCCAGGAGGGCGGACGGTTTTTCCAGCTGGTCACTTCCGCTATTTTCGCCTCGATGAGATACCGTTGTTCTTCTGTTCATTGGTGACACTGGCTCCGGTCTTGTCTGGTGTTGACGGCAAAACGGTGTTTACTGGTAATTTCGTGTTTACCTTTATGCGTCACATGGTAATAATGTGATCATGGGAGTCAAAAATAAGAATATTACTAAAGCAGTGTTGCGCATAAAGTAATAGAAGCAGCATGATTCGGAGATCCGCGATGGCACGACCTAAGAGCCTAATTCGACTACAATTTACCGAAGAATCAACGGCCCGCTTACGGGGACATCAGTCGGTGCGGACCACCTTCAAGTTGTCGGAACGGTCGATCAACGCCTTAAGTGTTTTAGCCGGCCAACTGGGGATCAAGCAGAAATCGCTCTTTGACCACCTGGTGGAGGATGTCCAGGCCTTAAAGACCATTGCCAGGGAATTCGAGGCATTCCCGGACGAAGGCCAGCGGATCGCCAAGACCTATGTCATCTCCCGGAAGACCCTGCAGAACCTCGAGCAGGTATCGACTACGTACAATACCCCGCGTGATGCCCTGGTGGAATTTTCCATCGAGCGGATTCTGCCGCTGATAGAGCAGGAAAAGGACAGGCACTTTCGTCGTACCAGGGTCGGTGAGAAGTTGGCGCAGCTCTCGGAGCAGAGCGGCGCATTGCTGCAGCAGGCCATTGACGAGCTCGGCGAGGAGGACCCGCTGGTGCAGGAGGTGGCCGCGTTGACCCGGGTGGCCGTCAACGCCAGGCAGCGGGTGGATGCCTATCTGGAAAAGGCGCGGAAGATTGAAGACTTTTGAGATGCCGCCCCGAACGTGAGACAGACGATGAGCCCTTTGCTCTGTTATCTGAAACTCATCAGCACGGAGAGATCTGTCATCGAGCCGAGGAGTTTCATGGTTTGTTGTGGCTGAGGCTACCTGGTCCAGCCATGCTGGTTAGCCAGGTTGGTGTATCATCATTGGTGTTTTCTGATCAGTGACGGGAGGTGGGGCCGCAACCTGCCTTCGCAGACACCCATCTTTGAGGGAGCAGCCATGAACGCCATTGTCCTCGTGCTGGCCGCCTTTCTTCTCCTGCCCGGCTGCCGTCATGACCGGTTGTCCGACAGCCCTGCCAGGCCAGTGCCGCAGGCGGGGAGCATTCACTATCTGACGGAAATCAAGCCGATTCTCGACGGGCGCTGCGTGGTCTGTCACAGCTGCTACAATTCGCCCTGCCAGCTCAAGCTGAGCTCCTATGAGGGGCTCGACCGCGGCGGCAGCAAGGAGGCGGTCTACAACTCCCACCGACTGTGGACGATGGAGCCGACCCGGCTCTTTGTCGACGCCATGACCACCGACCAGTGGCGGCGAAAAGACTTCCATACGGTGCGGCAGGCGGTGGGAGACGACGATGGCGACGACCCCTTGCTGTTGAAGGTCTTGAACCAGAAGAGAGCCGTTGCCAGCAGTGTCTGCTCGGATGACCTGACCGATAGCCGCAATTCCTTTCGGCCCGAAGACGATACCCTCACCTGCGCCTCCACCGTGGCCGAGATGGACAGCTACCTGGCAAAACATCCCAATCGCGGCATGCCCTATGGTTTTCCACCATTGCAAGAGCATGAATTTCAGCTCATCCGCGCCTGGCTCGAGGCCGGTGGCTATGGCCCCACTCCGGCAGAGCAGCGCCGGTTGGCGGCGGTGGCTGCGACCGACCGGGAGGCCGTTCACCGCTGGGAAACCTTTTTCAATGCCGCGCCGGCCGATCCCGCCTTACGGGCCAAATACACGATGACGGCCCGCTACCTCTACGAGCATCTCTTCCTCGCCCATATCTCCTTTGATCCCGCCAGCCCTAATTTTTACGAGATCGTCCGGTCGACCACGCCGCCGGGTGAGAATATCCAGATTATCCCAACGGTCAGGCCCTATGACGATCCGGGTGAGGGGCCGTTTTATTACCGTTTTCGCCGGATCTCTTCGACCATCGTCCACAAGACCCATATGGTCTTCGTGCTCGATGAGAAGAAGATGGCGCGGTTTACCGAACTGTTCATCACGACCAAATGGCCCGAGCCGCCGAAGGTGATGGGCTATGGCGCACGCGAGAGTGCCAATCCGTTCAAGATCTATGAACAGATTCCCCCTCGTTCCCGCTATCAGTTTCTCCTCGATAACAATGAATATATCATCAGGACCTTTATCCGCGGACCGGTCTGTAAGGGCCAGGTGGCACTGAACGTGATCCAGGACAACTTCTGGCTGTTTTTTCTCGCCCCCGACCATGATCTGGCCGTGCAGCAGCCCGGCTATCTTCACGACCATCTCAATCTGCTGGATATCCCCAACGAACAGGGCAGCTTCTTCAGCCTCTTTGGTTCCTGGATGATCGCCCGTTACAAGGAGCGGGCCAATCGCTATGTCAAGCTCCGGCAGCGGCAGTACGGTGTCGTTTATGGCGCAAGAGGGCTGAGGCTGGCGGCGATATGGGCTGGTGATCGGCCGGGAGACAGCCCGGTGCTTACCGTGTTCCGCCATTTCAACAGCGCCTCGGTGCATCGCGGGCTGCTCGGCGATCTGCCGAGAACCGCCTGGGTGATGGATTATCCCTTGATGGAGCGGATCTATTACGCCCTGGTGGCGGGTTTCGACGTCTATGGCTCGATGGGCCATCAGCTCGGGGTACGACTCTATATGGACAACCTCAGGCAGGAGGGCGAGACCTATTTCCTCGACTTTCTGCCGCGCGGGATGCGGCCGGAGCTGATGCGGTTCTGGTATGGCGGCATCGACCTCAAGTGGTTGCGCTACACCCCGTCGCCGGCGCCCTCAGCCATTGATTTCACCACCATGGAGCCGCAGCGGGAATTTATCGAGCGGCTGGTCTCAAGCCGGTTCCGGCCAGAGAGCCATATCGCCTTTGATGAAAACTACCATCCGGCCGGGGTAGGTTATGCCGAGCGGCTTCCCGACAGCTACAGCAGCGAGGCCGACTATATCCGGGGGGTCGATGCCGTTTCCGGGCCGGGTTCCAACCTGTTTCGGGTCATCGACGATCACAACGCCAACCTCGCCTATGTGCGGATTCGCATCTCGCCGACCAGGGATCAGGTGGTGTCCATGGTGGTCCACCGCTGGCATGACAACGTGCTGACGCCTATCGGCGAGGATCAGCGGCTCAGCCCGCACAACGACCAGGTGGATTTCATTCGGGGCTATGTCGGCAGCTATCCCAACTACTTCTTCGATGTCAGGCTGGAAGAGTTGCCCCAATTCCTGACCATGCTGAAGACCTATGACGGCAGCGAGAAGGCCATAGGCCAGCTGCTGCACTTCGGGGTCAACCGGGCCGATGCCGATTTCTGGGAAAAATACGACTGGTTCCAGCAGGATTTCGATAGACGCAATCCCCTCACCGCCGGCCGGTTCGATCTCAACCGCTACTATCACCTGGCGGTGTCGCCGGCCGCCTGGCGGGCCGGTAAGGCGGCCGGCGAGCCGGGGCGTCCCTCTGCCCGGCAAGGGGACGCCACCGTTCCATAAGACCGGCGTCGCCTGTTGGCCGATGCCGGCCCGGGGGGGGCGGTTCAGTGGCTGTTGCTGTCGATCTGCCGGGCCGAAGTCAGGGTGACATACCCCTGGATACGGTCCAGTTCCGCCAGGGTCTTGGCATAGTAGATGTTGGTCTTGTTCTCCTGGCTGAGGGCCCTCGCGTAGGTCTCTTGGGCAATGAGCACATCGATGGTGGTCGACCGGCCGGCATTGAACTTGGCCTGCTCCGCCTCCATGCTCTTCTTGGTGGCCAGGCTGGTCTTGCGGGTGGCCTCCATGGCCTTGATGGCCAACTCGATATTGCGGACGGTGGTGCGGACGTTCTTGGTGATATCGAGCCGCAGAAGCTGCATGCTGGTCCTGGCCTTGGCATGCTGGGCCCGGGCCTGCTGCAGAGAACCCCGGGCGGCGGAATTGTCGAGCGGTACGCTGAGCTCCAGCCCCACCTCCCAGATGGTGTCCGGGTCATCCTTGGCCGCATCGAGTGCCTGGCCGTAGCCGTCATCGAGCCCGCCATAGCCGACGCGGCCGTTGAGGTTGAGCTGGGGGCGCAGATCATCTTCGGCCACCCTCTGGCGGATGCGGCTGGCATCGACATACATCTTCGCCGCCTTCAGGTCGGGGCGGTTGTGCAGGGCGTTCTCCAGGACCTGTTCCTGTTCCACCTCGATCGGCTCGGTTCCCGGGCTGTCGGTCGGGGAATAGACGCTCTGCCAGTCCTTGCTGTTGAGCAGCAGCTTCAGCTCGTCTTCGGCCAGGCCAATGGCCTGTTCAGCGGCAATGAGGTCCTCTTCCCGCCGGGCCAGCTCCGATTCGGGTTGATAGACCTCGATCTCGGCCAGGGCTCCAGCCTCTATCTTGGTCTTGGTCTCTTCGAGCAGCGTTCTGGCCAAAGATGCCGAGAACCGTTTCACCTCGATATCCTGCCAGGCGAAGACCAGGTCCCAGTAGCTGTTCTTGACCTGGGCGGCCAGGTCGGCGGCGGTGCTGTTGACCTGATAGGTCGAGGCGGTGTACTCGATTTCCGCGGCTCTGAGCTGGCCGGTCTGGACCTCGTTGCCCAACCCGCGCAGCAGCGGCTGACGGATAGTCAGCTCCAACATCGATTTGTAGGCGGGATTGATCCGCAGTTGGGGGTCGTCGCCATCGTACCTGGAGTTGGCCCAGCCCACCGCCACCTCGGTGCCGGTGGTCAGACGTTTGTTCAGCGAGACGTCGGCGTACTGGCTGTTTTCATCGCCCACACCCCTGACATAGGTCGAGGTCGAGTTGGAGTCGATCAGCCCTGTTTCCGCCGAGAGATAGCGGTCGAACCGGCTGCGGGCGATCTCGGTGGACCCGGCGGCGATGGCGGTGTCTTCCTTTTTCAGGGTCAGGTTGAGATTGTTGGCCAGGGCCGTTTCCACCGCGGATTTCAGCGACAGATCCTGGGGCGGCTCGTTGGTCGCGGCCTGGCCGGTCGCTGCCACTGTCAGCAGCAGGAGTGCCAGGGAGAGAGGTCGTTTCGTTAACATGAGGGTTCGTCCTTTTGGGGCGATGATTCGCCCGCCAGAGAGGGATAGGGTTGCCAGTAGAGGGTGTGCAGCCGGTCCATGTTACGGCGGCCGGCCGCCCTGAGTCGTTCGAGCAGATAATAGATTGTCGGCACCACCACCAGGGTCAGCATGGTCGCCACCACCAGCCCGAAACTGACGACCACCGCCATCGATCGCCACCACTGACTCGATTCGCTGGCCCAGGATATGGACCAGGTGTGGAAATCAAGCGAGATGCCGGTGATCATCGGGATCAGGCCGAGAATGGTGGTGATGGCGGTAAGCAGCACCGGCCGCAGCCGGGTGGCGCCGGCCAGGGTTACCGCATCGGTGAGGTCGTAACCTCGCTCACGCAGCTTGTTGGTGTAGTCGATGAGCACAATGCCGTTGTTCACCACCACCCCGGCCAGCGAGATCACCCCCACCCCGGTCATGATGATGCCAAAGGGGGCGCGGAACAGGGCCAGACCGAGAAAGGCCCCGCCCAGGGAGAGGATGACCGAGGTCATGATGATAAAGGGCTGGCTTACCGAGTTGAACATCGTCACCAAAATGAGAAAGATGAGCAGCAGGGCCACCAGAAAGGCCTTGGAGAGAAACTGCTCCGACTCCTGCTGGAACTCGAATTCGCCGGTAAACTTGATGGTGTAGCCGGGCGGCAGGTCAAGCCCCGCCAGCAGTTTTTCGGCCTCTTCGCGCTTGACCGGGCCGGTGGACCTGGTCTCGTCGACGTTGGCCTTGACCGTGACCACCCGTTCGTTGTTGATCCGGGTGATATCGCCGAGCGAGCCGGCAAAAGATATGGTGGCGATGGTGGACAGCGGCACCATCTGCCCCGACGGGGTGGGCAGCATCAGCTGGTGGAGGATATCGACCATCCGCCGGTCGGATTCCTGCAGTTGGACGGTGATGTCGTAATCGTCGTCACCCTCTCTGAACGAAGAAACATCGAGGCCGTTATAGGCGCTTTTCAGCGAGAAACCGATGCCGTCGGTGGTCAGGCCGAAGAGGGCGGCCTTCTGCCGGTCGATCAGCACCTGCACCGAGGGGAGCCCTTCGAGGTAGTCGTCACGGATATCCTCGATAAGAGGGATCTGGGCCAGGTACTCGCGGATATGCCGGGCGATCTCGCCCAGCACTTCGAAGTTTTCCCCGGCGATTTCGATATTGATTGGGGCGCCGGTCGGCGGTCCTTCCTGTTCCTGGGCGATGGTCAGCTTGCCGCCGGCAATGTTCTCGATCCGTTGGCGGATGGTCTCCATGGTGAGGTGGGACGATTCGACCCGGTCGGCCAGTTCGAGAAAACGGATGCCCAGATGGTTGGGAGTGTTGGCGGAAAATGCCGAACTGCCGCCGCTGGCGACCACCCCGCGGGTGTAGATGTTTTTGATGTTGGCCAGATCGCTCGGGCCCAGATAGGGGCTGCCGGCGGGGTGTGTGTGTTGCCTTGGCGGCAGGGAAAAAACGCTGGCGCCGGGTTGGTCGGTGTTCTGCACAGCCGAACCGCTCGGCCCGGCCACGGCCAGTTCCACCCGGTGGATGATGGTGTCGATATAGTCGAGGTCGGCGCCTTCGGGCGCATCGACGTTGACGTAGATCCCCTTGGGATCGATCTCCGGAAAGAACTCCCGCGGTTTCTCCAGGCCGATCACCAGCAGCCACCACTGGATCATCAGGATCAGGGCGCAAAAGGCGATGGCGATCACCGACCAGGGCTTGTCAAGAGCCGCCTGCAAGAGACGGGCGTAGGAGCGCAGCAGAACCCCTTTTATCTCCACCGGCTGTTCGGCCTTGAGAGCGAGGTCTTGGGGCGGGCCGGAGCTGTTGTCGCCGCTCTGGCCCCTGCTTCTCATCAGCATCGAGGCGGCGGCGGGATTGATGACCAGGGCGACAAAGAGGCTCGATGACAGGGTGATGATCAGGGTCAGCGGCAAATAGCGCATGAATTCGCCCATCACGCCCGGCCAGAACAGCATCGGCAGAAAGGCGGCGACGGTGGTGAGGGTCGAGCCGATGACCGGGTAGGCGACCTCGGCGGTGGCCCGCATCGCCGCTTCCCGGCGACCCACTCCCTGCTGCATGAACCGGTAGATGTTTTCGACGATGACGATGGCGTTGTCCACCAGCATGCCGAGAGCCAGGGTCAGGCTGAACAGCACCACCATGTTCAGGGTGATGCCCAGGGCGTAGAGGACCATAAAGGAGATGAGCATCGAAAAGGGGATGGCCAGACTGACCAGCAGGGCGTTGCGGATGCCCATGGTAATGAAAATGACGATCATCACCAGGAGCAGACCCGAGAGGATGTTGTTTTCGAGGTCGGCCACCATCAACTCGATATCCCGGGCCTTGTCCATCACCTTGGTGATCTGGGTGCCGGCGGGCCAGGTGCGCTGGTCTTTGGCGATGCGCCGATCGATCTCCTTGGTGATGCTGATGATGTTTTCACCGCTCCGTTTCTTCACCGCCAGATTGACCGCCGAGTGGCCGTCGAGCCGGGAACGGCTGGTCTCCTCCTTGAAGTCATCGACCACCCTGGCGACGTTTTTCAGATAGATCGGCTCACCATTCTGGGTACCGATGACCAGATTGTAAATCTCTTCCGGGATCTTGAATTCGCCGGGTACCCGCAACTGGAACCGGCCGCTGCCCAGGCGGAGCGTGCCGCCGGAGGTGTTCTGGTTCTCTTTGCTCACCGCCTGCTGCAGAGCGTCGATCGACAGGCCGTAGTAGGCCAGTTTTTCCGGGAAGACCTCGACCCGTATCTCTCGCTCCAGGCCGCCGGTGACCTCGACCTCCAGCACCCCGGTGATGGCCTCGATTTCATCTTTGAGGTCGTCGGCGATCTCCTTGAGGCAGGGCAGGCCGCAGGTGCCGCCCAGCGAATAGACCACGATCGGCATCTCCGAGAAGTTGACTTCGAACACGGACGGGTCCTCGTCGAGATCGGTGGGCAACTCGCCCATGGCCTCGTCGACCTTGTCCTTGACATCCTGCAAGGCCTGGTCGATATCGGTGCCGGTGACAAACTCGACGTTGATCGACGAGAGGCCCTCGGCGCTGACGGATTGAATTTTCTTTAAGCCATCCAATCCCTTGATCTTCTTTTCGATCTCGATGGTGACGGCGGTTTCGATATCGGCCGGCGAGACGCCGCGGTAGGTGGTGGAGATAAAGACATTGGGAATGGTGATGTCCGGGTCGCTCTCCCGGGGCAGCACCTGGTAGCAGTACACTCCGAAGATCACCAGCAGCAGGGTCAGTACCGCGACCGCCGTGCTCTTTTTGACCGCGGTGTCGGAGATGATCATAGCGGTGTCTTCCCCGGGGCGGTGAGCTGTCTGATCACGTTGAGCCGCTGACCGTTCTCCAGGTCTCTCTGGCCTTCGACCACCAGATGATCGCCGGCGGCGAGACCACTGGTGATTTCCACCATCCAGCCATCCATGATGCCCATGGTCACGGACCGTTTCTCGACGATGCCATCCTTTTCGACGAAGACGAACTGCTGGTCATTGCGGGAAATGATCGAGTAGAAGGGCGCGACAATGACGTCGTGGACCGTTTTTTTGACGATGTTGGCCCGAATGAACATCCCGGGGAGAATCCGGCCGTCCCGGTTGTCGATCGCCAGTTCCAGCTGGTAGAGGCGGGCGGTAGAATCTGGTGCCGGGGAAAAAAAGTGGTTTCTGCCGGTGATCTTCCCCTCACCTACGGCCTGGATCGTCAGCTCCACCGTTGGCAGGTCCCTGACCTCGCTGACATCGGACTCGGGGATACCGATCACCCCCTTGACCTGGTCGATCTGCAGAATCCGCGCGACAGGGTCACCCACCGAGAGCAGCAGGCCAACCTTGGCATCGAGGGTCTTGATCACCCCGCTCATGGGGGCGACGATGGTACAGCGGGAGTAGCGCAGCTCGGCCTCCTCGAGGTCGGCCTTGGCCGTGGCCAGATGGGTTCGCCGCGTCTCCAGCTCGGCTGTCGGCAGCACTCCCTTGGTATGGATCGTTGCATCCCGCTCGAGGTCGGCCCTGGCCTGATTGAAGGCGGCCCGGGCCCGGTCCAGGGCGATCCGGTAGTCCGCCTCCTCGATCCGGGCGAGGACATCCCCCTTTTCGACATGATCGCCCTCACTGGCCAGCACCTCGACGACCGTGCCCTGAATCCGGGCGAGCAGTTGCAGGTCGACCCAGGGCTCGATCACTCCGGGCAGGTTGATCCTGTCACTGATTGCGGTCGGTGACAGCAGCAGGGTCACCCCGTTGATCGACGGGGTTTCCTTGCTGATGGCCGCGGCCTTGTCGGCGGCGATGGTCGCGCGTTCTTTTCTGATCGCGAAATAGAGCACCAGGCACAGCAGGACCAGCACCAGCAGAACGAGCCGGGGCAGATTGCGCCAGAGAACGTGGACGATTCTGCCCCGCAGTGTCGGGATAGCGGTGGGTGGATCACTCCTCATTTCCAGGTCCCTGCCGGCCTTGGCAACCTGGGGCAATGGGCGGGAGGGGGCCAGGCCATGGAGAAGAGGTGAAAAAAAGGCGCTGGCACGACCCGTGTTGCCGGGGTGACTGTGTAGATAATGTTCGAACGTGCATGTGGAAATGGGTGGTGAAAGTGGATGCGTACCGTCTCACGATGTTACTCCTCGGCACTGTTGGCAGTCAATGAAAAGTTGGCCGGGGCCGCCGGCTTTGTCAATCGGTCCGGAAGGCGGCGGCGACCGCATTTTGAGACAGGCATCCTGGGGGCGTTTTCACCTTGGATGGAGATTTTTTTTGTTTCACCGCCATGTTGTTACTATAGTGATTGCTGTCGTACTACCTGGCCATCCGTCTGATCGGGACCGTCGCTGTCGTTGCTCGCTGGCCGCCGGCCGGAGGAGACCGGCAGGCCACAAATCAGAGAGTGACAAACGAGGTGAAAATGCATATACAGGCAGTGGCCAGTCAGCTGCTCAACCAGATTGTCGAACTGTTGCCGGTGGGATATGCGTTTGGGGCCGGCATGGTCTCGGCGGTGAACCCTTGCGGCTTTTTTTTATTGCCGGTCTATATCAGCCTGTATCTCGGCGCCGAGCAGGAGTCGTATCTCGATCAGGCCTGGTGGGCGCGCCTTGGCAAGGCGTGCTGGGTGGCCCTGGTCGTCACCGCCGGCTTCGGTCTGCTCTTTGGGCTGGTCGGGGCGGTGGTGCTGGCCAGCGGCTATTATCTGATGCGGCTGCTGCCCTGGTTCGGCATCGGCGTCGGCTTGGTGTTTATCGTGCTCGGCGGCTGGATCCTGACCGGTCGCACGGTGACCCTGCCGCTGGCGAGCCGGCTGGCCGATGCGCTCGGTGACTTCCGGCGGCTCAGTGCCCTGGGCTATTTTCTGTTCGGTCTGTCGTTTGGGGCGACCTCACTCGGTTGCACCCTGCCGGTGTTCATGGCGGTGGTCGGCAGCTCGGTGATGGCGGCAGACTATGCTGAAAGCCTGACCCGATTCGCCAGCTATGTGCTGGGAATGGGAACGGTCATGCTCGCTCTCACCGTCAGCATGGCGTTGGTCAAGCAGGGGGTGGTGCTGGCCATGCTGCGTCGGCTCATCCCCTACATGAACAAGATCTCGGCCTTTTTCCTGCTGACGGCCGGTGGCTATATCCTCTATTACTGGCTCCATTTCTGGTATGTAAGCGGTCTTATCGGCGGCTGACCGGAACAGGGGGTAACCGAGAGCTGTGGACCGGGCCCCTCTGACAGCGACCTCTTTTTTTACAAGGAAGAGACGACATGCAATACTCTCACGGTATAGTTGCGGCCATTGGCGCCTATCTGTTCTGGGGCATTCTGCCGATTTACTGGAAGGCGCTCAAGTCGGTGTCGGCGATGGAGATCTTCTGTCATCGGATGGTCTGGTCCCTGTTCTTTACCTGGCTCTTGATTCTCATCTCTCGTCGTCTCGGTTCGCTTGCCAGCCTCTGCCGCGACAGGAAGAATCTGCTGCTGGTAGGCGCGGCCAGCCTTTTTCTGGCCTGCAACTGGCTCCTCTACATCTGGGCGGTCAATGCCGGTTATGTCATCGAGACCAGCCTTGGCTACTATATCAATCCGCTCGTTTCGGTGCTGTTCGGGGTGCTCTTTCTCGGCGAGCGGTTGCGACCGGGCCAGATTGGCGCATTGCTGGTGGCCCTTGGCGGGGTGCTGTACCTCACCTATTACTATGGCCAGTTTCCCTGGATCGCCTTCTCGCTGGCCTTCTGCTTCGGCTCGTACGGCCTGCTCCATAAAAAGATGACCATGCCGGTGCTCGAAGAGCTCTTTGTCGAGACCGCGATCCTCTTTCTGCCGACCGCCCTTTTCCTGGTGGTCAGGGAGGCGGGGGGCCATGGCGCGTTTCTGCACGGCTCGCACTGGCAGACGGTTCTGCTGATCGGCACCGGGCTCATCACCTCCCTGCCGCTGCTGTTTTTTGCCTATGCCGCCCAGCGGATCTCCTTGATTCATCTGGGGCTGTTGCAGTATATCGCCCCGACCATGAATCTCCTGCTCGGTATTTTTCTCTATCATGAGCCCTTTCCCAGGGAACGGATGGTGGGCTTCATGCTGGTCTGGAGCGCCCTGGTCATCTATATGGCCGAAGGGGTGCTGGTCAGAAAACGCCGCGTCCTGGCAGAAAAACGTGCCTTGACCGATGGCTGAGCTTTATCCGCAACTCCCCGGCGCGAAAGGCTCCGTTGCCGGGAGGAGGAGCTTTAGTGTTCGTTATGGCTGAGGCTGTCGGTTGCGAGAGGAACCTGTCGAGCGTCCGGTGTAGGGCGGTCTTGTCGGGGGG
>JBKEBZ010000051.1:0-54331 GCA_047973425.1 Desulfopila sp. | reverse complement strand
CTGGACCAGATAGCCTCAGCCACAACGAACCATGAAACTCTTCGGCGCGGTAACAGAGCCGTTGGAGCTGGCGATTTTTCGATACAAGGAAGAAACGATGCGTTGACGTTCCAGGCGGTTAGGCAACGGGGAATCCTGAGCCTGCGGGTCTTTTTTGGGGATTTCTCGAAACATTTCCTTTAACTGGGAGGTGCTGCATGAAAAAGCTGGTAATTCTTGGTGCAGGATGTGCTGGAAGTATGGTCGCCAACAAGCTGCGTAAACGGCTCGGCCACAAGGAATGGTCAATAACGATTATCGATCAGGATGACAGGCATATCTATCAGCCTGGGTTGCTGTTCATTCCTTTCGGGATATATCAACCCGACGATGTTATCCGTAGCCGCAGTGAATTCATTCCCAAGGGAGTCAACTTTGTCATCGATGAAATAGTGGCCGTCAACACGGAAAACCAGCGGGTGGAGACCACTGCCGGGAGCTACGAGTACGATAAGATAATTGTTTGTACCGGGGTCTCGCTTGCACCCGAAGAAATCCCGGGCCTGCTGGACACCTGGCAGAAAACGGCCTTTGATTTCTACACCCTGGAAGGAGCGGTCAACCTGCATCAGGCCCTGCGCGCCTTCAGGGCAGGGAAGCTGCTGCTCAATATCGCTGAATTCCCGTTTAAATGCCCGGTGGCGCCACTGGAGTTCGTCTACCTCGCCGATGCCTATTTCAGCGAACGCGGTATCCGCGACCAGGTGGAAATCAGGCTCGTCACCCCGCTGCCGGGGGCCTTTACCAAACCCAAGGCAAGCGCCTTCTTCTCCCAGCTTATTGAGCAGAAAAATATCAAAATCACTGCGAGTTACGATCTTGCCGAGGTGGATTCCGCCAACCGGAAAATCATCTCTGCCGGCGGTGCGGAACTCGACTATGATCTGCTGGTCTCCATTCCGCCGAACGTCGGCGCTCGTTTCTGGTGAAATCCGGGGTGGCCATGGATGAAATCGGCTATGTCAAGACCGATCAACACACCCTCAAGGCGGTCGATTTCGACAATATGTTTGTCCTTGGCGATGCGACGACGCTGCCAACCTCCAAGGCCGGTTCGGTGGCCCATTTTTCCGCGGAGATCATGGTCGAAAACTTCATGCGCGAAATCCACGGCGAGCCGCTGCGCCAGGATTTTGACGGCCATGCCAACTGCTTTATCGAAACGGGCTTTGACAAGGCCGCACTGATCGATTTCAATTACACCTATGAACCCCTGCCGGGAAAATTTCCCCTGCCCGGGCTTGGACCCTTCTCGCTGCTTGGCGAATCCAAGGCCAATCACTGGGGAAAGATGATGTTCAAATGGGTGTACTGGAACAAGCTCGTCAACGGTGAGGAGTTGCCGCTCGAGGCCCAGATGTCACTCGCCGGCAAAGTGCAGGACTAAAGGGGGGCGCCATGACCAATGAAGAGAAGATTCTGGCAAAGCTCGAAGAACTGACTGAGGAGATACAGGAGGCGAAGCAGGCCGTTCGCCCGTATGTCGAGCTCAAACAGGAGCTGGAACCACTTGTCAACGAGCTGGTGATCAGCACCATAGGGCGACTCAGCGGCCTGGACCGTCGCTTTGACCTCGAAGATATCGGGGACATGCTGGGCCAGTTGCTCATCTCCAGCAAAAACATCACAGAAGCGCTGAAAACGCTGAATACATTGGTGGAGTTCAAAACGGATTTCGAACCCTACAGCAAGGAGGTCTTCCACGAGCTGACCGAGCGGCTGCAAACCGCCCTGCACGGTTTCGAGCCTGGCAACCTCCAGGAGCTTACCCGGCAATTTGTCGTCAACATGGGCAATTTGGCGGAAGGCCTGAAGATGCTTGGCTCGCTGATGGAAATGAAAAAGGATGCGAGTGCATTGTCGAAGCTGGCGATTAACGATTCGATAGAGCGGCTCGAGGATCTCAAACAGCGAGGGACCTTTGCGGCCTTTGCCCAGGTGTTGGCGGCAACGGAGCGGATTGGCTGGAGAATGCAGCAGGTCGATTTTGCCAGGGTCGAGCCGGTTCGAGGTATCTGGGGGATGCTCTCGGCCTTGAAACGCCCTGAGGTCCAGGAAGGGCTGGGTATTCTGGTCGAACTCTCCACCGTGATGACGGCCCTGAAGGGGAAGGATGGCTCCCGCGGCCAGGCCGCTGAGGGTGCGTCGGCCTAACGGGCTGATTTTCTTCTTCTCTTGGCTTTCCTGCTCCGGCCGCGCTGGTTATTGGCGCCGCAGTGGGCTGGCTGTCCGGTCGGGAAGACCGCTCAGTGGCCGGTAATCCTCAGGCATTCTGTCTTTGAGGGCTATACCGGTTCGCTGCAGGCGGAACGCGTTGTCCACCAGATAGGCGATTTTTTTGACGGCAGCGTCGACTTCCAGTCCACCTGGGCGGATATTGGCGACGCAGTTGCGCATCTCGTCGGTGGTGCCGACCTGGGGGTGGTAGGTGAGATAGCAGCCAAGGGAGTGGGGAGCGGTGAGGCCTGGCCGTTCGCCGATCAGCACGATGACGAGTCGGGCCCCGAGTAGCTCGCCGATCTCGTCGCCGATCGCCACCCGGCCGTTTTCGACCAGGGCGATCGGGGCGATGGTCAGGGTGGTGGTCTGCAACAGGGCCATCAGGAGAGAGATGATGACGCCTGCCCGCTGATCGATCGCCGGCGAAGAGAGGCCGTCACAGACCACAATGGCGATATCGTCGCCCTGGGGTTGGCCGGCGAACAGCTTCACCGACTGGTCGGCCAGCCGCCTCCCCATATCGGGCCGGGTGAGGTATTCGCCGCGGTCGACGCACCGGCTGCACAGGACAAGGCTGGAGAGGCCGGCGGCGCTGAGTGTGGTCTTCAGCGCCACAAAATCCGCCATTGCCCAAACGGCGTCCTTGGCCCGGGCGTGAGCCAGTCTGAAGGCCAGGTCTTTCTCGAGTGGCAGGCTGGTGCCACAACGCCCCAGGCCGATCCGGGCCTCGGTGAATTTTTTCAGGGCTGTCCAGGGGTCTGGCGAGACGATGTGCTCTTGGCGGCCGGCCATTATTTTTCCTCCACCCGCAGGGTCAACAGCCGGTTGTCCGGGTCGATGGGAAGCAGCGCGCCATGTCTGTCGTGGATGCCCATGTTCACCAGCCATTCCTGGAACTCCGGCGCCGGTTTTTTGCCCAGCAGCTTGCGGATAGAGGCCGCATCGTGAAACGAGGTCGACTGGTAGTTGAGCATGATGTCGTCCGCCCCCGGTACCCCCATGATGAAGGTGCAGCCGGCATTGCCGAGAAGGGTCAGCAGGACGTCCATATCGTCCTGGTCCGCGTCGGCATGGTTGGTGTAGCAGATGTCCACGCCCATGGGCAGGCCGAGCAGTTTGCCGCAGAAATGGTCTTCCAGACCGGCTCGCTGGATCTGTTTGCCGTTATAGAGATATTCCGGACCAATGAAGCCGACCACGCTGTTGACCAGGAGCGGCGAGAACGCTCGGGCGACCGCGTAGGCGCGCGCCTCGAGGGTCTGCTGATCGACCCCGTGGTGGGCTCCGGCAGAGAGCGCGCTGCCCTGGCCGGTCTCGAAATACATGACGTTGTCGCCGCGGCCTCGTGAAAGAGCGCGGGTCGCCTCGCACGCCTCCGTAAGCAAGGAGAGGGAAATGCCGAAACTGCGGTTGACCTTCTCGGTGCCGCCGATCGATTGGAAACAGAGGTCGACCGGGGCGCCGTCGGCGATGGCCGCCATGGTGGTAGTGACATGGGTCAGCACGCAGCCTTGGCTCGGGATCTGGTAGCTTTGGATCAGGTTGTCGAGCATGTGTAACAGCCGGCAGATGTTGTCGACGCTGTCCGTCGCCGGGTTGATACCGATCACCGCATCGCCGCAACCATAGCAGAGCCCGTCGAGGATCGAGGCGGCGATGCCCCGCAGATCGTCGGTGGGGTGGTTGGGCTGCAGCCGCACCGCCAAGGTGCCGGGCGAGCCGATCGTGTTCCGGAACCTGGTGATGGTGGAACATTTGGCGGCCACCAGGATGAGATCCTGCACCCGCATCAATTTGGCGACTGCCGCGGCCATTTCCGGGGTGATGCCCGGCGCGAGTCTGGCCAGGGTCGCGGTGTCCGCCGCATCGCCTAGCAGCCAGTTGCGGAACTCGCCCACCGAAAAGGAGCTGATGGGCGCAAAGGCCGCCCGGTCATGCCCGTCGATGATCAGCCGGGTCACCTCGTCCTCTTCATAGGGGACGACGCATTCGTTGAGAAACCGGTCAAGCGGAAGCTCTGCCAGCGTCATCTGAGCGAGAATCCGTTCCTCCATACTGGTCGCGCCGATCCCGGCCAGCATGTCGCCGGAGCGGTACGGGCTCGCCTTGGCGAGAATTTCCGCCAGCGGCAGGGTGGCGTATCGTTTTCGTTCGCTCATGGTCTGCTTCCCCCGTTTGTCGCGGATGCAAGAGACCCCGGGGTGCTCGCTTACCCGGAGTCTCGCTTTGCTCGCTTACCCGGAGTCTCGCTTTGCTCGCTTACCTGCTCCGGTGAAGGATCTCAGCGGTAATACAGGTTGGGGCTGCCCATGGTCATCAGGGTCTTGTGGAGATTGCGGCGGAAGTCCCGACGGTCCCAGATGCCCTGGATATGCCCCCGCTTCAGGGCGTTTCTCGCCGAGTGGTAGTCCGGCGGGATCTCGATGCCGGTGGTCTCCCGGATGACCCGTGGCCCGGCGAAACCGACCCGGCTGGAGCGGATGGCGAACTGGTACGGGGCGCAGCCGAGAAACGAGGCCACCGGCCCGGCGTAGCTGTTGTTGTCGTAGACCACGATATAGAGGCCGCCAGAGTCGATGTACTCCCGCACCGCCATGGTGCATTTGGGCATCTGCACCACCCCCAGCGTCCCTTCCTGGATGCGAATGCCGCCGGTGGTATGGACATAGGCCAGAAGGGGTCGTTTCTTTCGCCTGGCCAGGGCGCAGGCCTGGGCGAATTTCTCGCCTTCGGCGCTGCCCACCGTACCGTTACGAAAATCGGAGTAGAGCATGGTGGTGACGATTTTGATGTCATTGACCTTGGCATGAAAGGTCAGGTTGCCGGCCTTCTTGCCGGTCTTCTTCTTCGAGGCCTCCAGCCGCTTGGTAAAGCCGGTATATTCCAGCGGATTGCCCGCGCTGATATTGGAGTTGAAGAAAGAGATCGAGCCCTTGTCGAAGATGTTTTCCATATACCACTGGTATTCCAACGGAAAATGATGGCCACAGGTCTCGCAGACCCCGGCGAATTCGCCGTAGAGGTCGGGGATCCACAGGTCCTTGCAGCCGTATTTCTCGGCATTGGGGCAGCTGACGGTCCGGTCTTCGTTGGCTAAGGGGCTGGTGTAGGTGTCGGTCAGTTCGAGCGGGTCGACCAGGCGCTGCTCCTCCACCTGGATCGAGGGGGTGTAGGCCAAGAGCCGCAGAGGCTTCCTCTCCTTTCTGCCGGAAAAGAGATTGAGCACCGCCGAGACCGGTTCGGCCAGCCGTTTCAGCATCACCGAACCCTCGCCGGATACGTCATGGAGAACTTTGCCGACCTGCTTCTTATGGTTTTTCAAGACATCATAGCGCAGGGTGTAGTAGATTTTCTCCGACTTGACCCGGGTCAGATTGTAGAGGTTGAGGGTTGCCTCCGGCTCGCCATTGTAGCCGTTGACCCCCATCGCCCAGTATTTTTTCGAGCGCAGGGCCAGAAGGCGTTTGGTCTCGTCGCCGCTGAGTTCCCAGCTGACCTTGACCTCGTCTTCCTTGGGAGCGGTGGTCTTCTTGCGATGGAGTTCCCAGGAGCGAAAGGCCTTGAAGCTCTTGGTGTCGAGTACGACCTTGTCGGTGGCCCGGATCATCTCGTTACGCAGGGTGGAAAAAAAGCCGAAATCATCGCGTCGCGCCCCCAGCGGCGGCTCCTGGACAATCCGGTCGATGGTTCCCCGCTGCAGATTGTCAAAGGCGGTGAGGCGCAACCGGTCGGCGCAGACTTCGATCAACTCCTTGGGGACCTTGGAGCCTTCCTGGATCTTGCCCTCGATGGCCGCTGCGCCCTCTGGCGAGATGACCGAATAGTAGCCGTGGGTCAGCATCAGCCGGTAGTCGGAAAGACCGATGGCCTCGGCGCCGCCGGAGCCGCCCTCGGAGATCATCGAGATCACCGGCACCCTGAGCTTGGCCATGGCGTAGATGTTGCGGGCGATCTGCTGGGCGGCACCCGGATATTCTTCCACCGGATAGGAGCCGGGGGTGAAGATATAACTGTGGATCGGGATGCCCTCGGTTTCGGCCACCTTCATGAACATAAGCGCCTTGGCGTTGCCCTCGGGCTTGCAGGAGCCGCCGTTACGGAACTCCTCGCCGTGGCCGGTTTCCTGACCGATGACCATCACCGAAGAGGTGAAGGTCTTCTTCTTCACCCGTCTGACCAGGGTGGCCTTGGCACAGATCATGGCCGGGTCGATGTTGGCGTCGCCTTCGCCGCCCAGCTCGGTGTAGTCTTCGTAGACGTTTTCGAGAATGTCTTTTAAACTGAAGCGTTGGGCCGAACGAACGATCCGCACCCGCTCCATCGGGGTCAGGTGCTCTTCCGCCCGCTCTTCGAGAAAGCTGATCGACTCGTTGAGTTTGCGGAGTTCGGCGCAGAGCCGTTCCGCGCTGTGATCGTAAAATGTCCGTTTGAACGTTTCGCAGGTGGACTTGAAGCCATCGAGGTTGCCCCAGTTCCCATAGTCCTTGATCTGCAGCAGATAATTGATCCGCTCCTCGATTTTCAGTAGTTTTTTGAATTGCTCGTTCATAGATATTCCGGGTGCTGGCAGTGTCTAGAAGGCCAGCAGACGATCCAGGTTGTTTTTGAGGTATGCCAGGTTGGTGATGATCGGCCGGCCACCGGAATCTTCGCCCCTGATGACGGTCTTGTCGATAAACTGCGCGGCTCGGGCCTTGGCTTCATCGGTGTCCTTGCCCCAGACCAGCGCCAGTGCCAGATTGGGGTCGAAGTCACTGGGGATCGGGTAGGGGCGATCAAAGGGCACGTGGGTGTAGACGGCAGACCACGCATACTCCGGGAAGGAGAAATCGGTGATGGTGCCGATCCAGGGGGCGAAGCCGCGCCGGGTATCCTCGGCGACGATCCGCAGCTCGATCGCCACCCCTTTGAATTCGATGGCGCTCTGCTTGTAACCGATCCTGTCGCCTAAGGCCAGGCGGATCTGTTCGCGGATCAGGTTGGGCTGCTGGCCGTCGAGGTAACTGATGCGGGCGGAGACGTCGTTTTCCACCTGGATACGGGTGTTGACCTCCAGCAGATAGGGTTGGCCGGAACGGGTGACGATCCACTCCCAGGTACCCACGTTGTCATATTGAACATGGTTGGCGAGCTTTAAGGAGTAGTCGACGATCTGCTCGAGCACCTCCTGTTCGTCGAAATCGTACTCGAAGCAGGAGCGATGGAAACCGGGCGCGGCCTCGACCCGTTTCTGTCGGCCGGTGGACTGGATGGTACAGTTCCGCGAGCTGAAATGCATCCGCTCACCGTGGCGCGAGCAGACGAGCTGCACCTCCAGATGGTTGAAGTCACGGATGCACTGCTCGATCAACACCCCTCCGTCGCCGAACTGCCGCTTGGCATAGTTCTGTACCTGCCGGTAGATGCGACGGAACTGTTCGATCTCGCTGACCTCTTCGATGCCCATACCGCCGCCGCCGGCTGCGGCCTTGATCAGGATCGACGGGTCCTTTATCTGCTGGTCCCGCTGGTCGGCCAGCAGATTCTGAGCGATCTCTTCCGCCTCCATCTCGTTGTAGATCGGCGCATCGGTGCCGGGGATGGTGGGGATGCCGAGACCATTGGCGACCCGTTTGGTGTTGATCTTGTCGCCCAGGTTCTTGATCACTTCCCAGTTGGGGCCGATAAAGGTCAAGGCCCGATCGCGGATGGTCACCCTGCGGGCGAAACGATAGTCCTCCGAGAAAAAGCCATACCCGGGATGGATAGCCGTACAGCCGGCATAGTCCGCTACGGCGAGAATGTCGTTGGGCTCGGTATAACTGGTGATGCGCCAGGCGTTCTGATCCGGTCCGCTGGTGATGTTACGCTGCACATGCTCGGAATCCTTGTCCGCTTCGGTATAGACGACGACATGGTCGAGGCCGAGATCCTGGCAGGCGTTCATGATACGGATGGCGATTTCACCCCGGTTTGCTATGAGTACCTTCCCTTCCAAATCATATCCTCACAAATATTGAAATTTTCGCTGTTGTTCTGCCTGATGGACTCGTAAAAACTCCGATCTACTTCGTTGTAGATCTCAAACGGCACTTCACTGTACCATATGTACTACCAAATTGCCGTTTGAGACACTACGCCTCGTATATCAAAGTTTTTTCTGAGCCCATCTTGGTGCAACATTCGACTTTTTACGACGCCATCTCTGCCTGTAGAATGCTGGATTGCAGCCGGATGGCGGTTTGTGGCAGAATCCGGGAAATTCCTCGGTCGGGCGAAAGCGGCGGGCATGACCCTGCTGGCCGTGCAGCTCTGAAGCCTCCACCACATCGAACCGTGAAACTCTTCGGCCCGGTAAGACGGTAAGAGGGCCTTGTGCTCCGGGGAGTTTCGGACAAAAAAACTCCGATCTTTCGTCACCGGGAGAGATCAGAGTTTATTGAAGAAAAACGGAGCTAATATAGTCACGCAAGGTCAAATAGAAAAGGAAAATGTGCAGTCCGTGGGCAATGGTCCGGGAATACGCGGCTGGCAGAGGAAGAGTTGCGCTTTCTACTTGACAAGGGAGATGAATGTCCATAGAAGCTAATCAAGAGTATTTTCACCATTCTCTTTGCATCGCCTGCCACCGGGGACCGATGGCAGGCAGCGGTATGTGAAGAAGAATTCGTCATTTTAAGAGCTTTTCGCAAAACCATGCCGGGAATCGCCATGCCGGCAGGCGAGTCAAACACATTGCCTGTTGGTTCACTTTCTTCTGGTGAAACCGACAAACACCACGATGAACAACGACAATCAATCTGACCAGGAGGACCCTGGAGAACGTAAGGGGTTCCTCCGGCAACTCTTGTCCAAGGTTCCGTTCGGACGCCCCGAAACCACTGAAGATCTGGAAAACGAAATCCTCGAGCTGCTCGAAGAGGGCGAGGAGCAGGGGTTGATCACTTCGCTCGAAGAGAAGATGATCAACTCCATTTTCGATTTTCGCGACACGGTCGCGGCGGAGGTGATGACGCCGGCCGCCGAGTTGTTCAGTGTCGAGATCGATACCCCCTTGCAGGCCATCATCGAAGCGGTGATCAGCAACGGTTTTACCCGGGTGCCTGTCTATCGCAAACTGCCGGACAACATCGCCGGCGTACTGCATGTGAAGGATCTGCTGAAGATCTGTGCCTGTGCGGGCCAGGCGGGGATGCGGCTCGAGGACTATCTGCGGCCGGTCACCTTCATCCCCGAGAACAAGCCGATTGTCGATCTTCTCCGGGAATTCCAGATGCGCAAGAATCACATGGCCATGATCACCGACGAGTTCGGCACGATCCGGGGTCTGATCACCATGGAAGATATTCTCGAGGAGATTGTCGGCGAGATAGACGATGAGTACGACGATGACCAGGACGAGGTCGAGGTGATCGACGATGACACCGTGATGGTTCATGCCCGTTTCGACATCGAAAAAATCGAGGATTTTTTCGGGGTCGAAATGCCGGAGGGCCCCTACGAGTCGGTGGGCGGTCTGGTCATTCACCTCCTCGGTCGACTGGGCCGGGCTGGTGACAAAGTGGTGGCTGCCGGTCTGCTGTTCGAGGTGGAGAGCGCCAGCAAACGGCAGATCAAACTGGTGAGAGTCTTCAGGGAGCCGGCCGGAGTGCCCAACGCATGAAGGCAGGAGAGAGGCCGTGGCCGCAACTGATCTCCCTGGTCTCGGCTCCTCTTCTGTGGCTGGCGTATCCAGGTGGTGGTGACTGCTGGCCGCTGCTGGCGCTGGCGCTGGTTCCCCTCTTTCTCTGTCTGACCCGAATGAGCGGCCCGCAAGCCTTTGGGGCTGGCCTGGCCTTCGGTACCCTCCACTACCTGCTGCAACTCTACTGGATCGTCACGGTCCTGGGTCATTACGGCGGGCTGCCGTCCTCTCTTGCGGTTCTCGCCCTGCTGCTGCTGACCGGCTATATGGCGGTCTATATCGCCGGCTTCGCCCTGATGGCCCGCGCGCTGCTGCTGGGGGGCTCTTCGCTGGTTGCGCTTGTGGCCATTCCTGCCCTCTGGGTTGGCGGCGACTGGCTGCGAGGCTGGCTTTTCAGCGGTTTTCCCTGGATGGACATCGGCTATGCCCTGGCCTACCAGCCCTGGGCCATCCAGTTGGCCGAGCTGTTCGGCCATGGCAGCGTCTCCTATCTCCTGGTTCTGCTCAACACCCTCCTGACCCTGGTCTTTCTCCATCGGGGGCGGCCTCGCCGGCTTGGCTCGCCGCTTGTGCTCTCGGCTCTGCTGTTTGCTGCCGTCGCCCTCTATTCGGGTTGGCGCTGGCAGGATCTCACGAAAACAATGGCCAGCCCCGCCACAGCGCATATGGCGGTGGGCATCGTTCAGGGCAATATCGATCAGGATGTGAAATGGTCGCCGGAAAATCAGCAGCGGACCCTAACGACCTATATCCGCTCTTCGCAGGCGTTATGGCAGGCGGAGAGGCCGCCGGAGTTGATCGTCTGGCCGGAAACGGCCCTGCCGTTTTACCCCCAGGTCTCTGCCGGGCTTGCGCCGCTCACCAGGCTGGTCGCCCGGTTCGACGCCCCGATTCTGACCGGGGCCCCCTGGTTCGAGGCGACTGGTCCGGAGCGAAAGGACATCCGGTATTACAACAGCGCCCAGTTACTCGCACCTGACGGCCTCTTCGTCGCCTCCTACTATAAATCGCACCTTGTGCCGTTTGGCGAATATGTGCCGCTGAGAAAGTTCTTGCCCTTTCTCTCGCCACTGGTCGAGGCGGTCGGAGATTTCACGCCCGGCCAGGTGGAGCGGCCCCTTGTCTGGCGCGAGAGTCGGATCGGGGTGTTGATCTGTTTTGAATCGATCTTTGCCGATATCAGCAGAAAATGGAGCCAGAGCGGGGCGAACCTGCTGGTGAATTTGACCAATGACGCCTGGTATGGTAAATCGAGTGCCCCTCATCACAGCATGGCGATGACGATTTTCCGGGCGGTAGAGACCCGACGCAGTATCGTGCGCTCGGCGAATACCGGAATCTCCGGATTTATCGATCCGCTGGGCCGCCTCGACGACCCGTCGCCGCTGTTCGTCACCTGGGCGAAGGCCCGGTCGGTGGTGCTGCTGGATGGCCAGAGCGTGTTTGTCCGCTGGGGCTATCTGTTTCCGCGATGCTGTCTGCTGGTCGGGCTGGCGCTGACACTGACGGCAACGGCGGGACGCAGAGGGACGACAAACCGATAGCTAAACGGAACGCAGACAGTATAATAGAGCCGAGCGGTGACACCTTCCATGCTTCCATGGAGAGGGCCGGGCAGTGCCTGGCCGGTGTCGTCGGCGGCAAACGAAGGAGTAAAGGAACACACAATGGCGATTGAAACAGGCGCGGGAGTATCGAGACAGGTCGCGGGTGACCTGAAAGGCCGGATGCTGGCCTTGAAGGAGCATCTTTGACTTACCTCGCAAGAAAGAAGAACTGAGTAAACTCGAACGGCAGACCATGGCCCCCGATTTCTGGAATGACGGGACCCTGGCCCAACAGGTCCAGAAGGAGCACGGTCAGCTGCAGGATATCATAAACGAGTGGGAGCACCGCTGGCAGGAGATCGAAGACGCCGAACTGCTGCTGGACATGGCGGCCGAGGAGGAAGATAACGAGTCGCTGGCCGAGGTGGCCCTGCGGCTGCAGGAGATCAGGGAAGAGATTGCGGTGGCCGAGGTGGAGTGCATGTTCAGCGGTGAACATGACAGCAGTAATGCCATCGTTTCCATCCATGCCGGCGCCGGGGGCACCGAGGCCCAGGACTGGGTCGATATCCTGATGCGGATGTATCTGCGCTGGGCGGAAAAGAAGGGGATGAAGAGCGATATCCTCGACTATCTGCCGGGCGATGAGGCCGGGGTGAAGAGTGTGACCATCATGTTTCGGGGCCGCAACGCCTACGGTTACCTACGCAGCGAGTTGGGTATTCACCGGCTGGTGCGGATCTCTCCCTTTGATTCGAGCGGCCGGCGGCATACCTCGTTCGCCTCGGTGATGGTGATGCCCGAACTCGACGACAGCGTCGAGGTCAATATCGATGAAAAGGATCTGCGGGTCGACACCTACCGCTCCAGCGGAGCCGGTGGGCAGCATGTCAACAAGACCGATTCGGCCATCCGGCTCACCCACCTGCCCACCGGTATCGTAGTGCAGTGCCAGAACGAGCGGTCCCAGCATCGCAACAAGGACATGGCCATGAAGATGCTGGCCGCCCGCCTCTATGAACTGGAGAAGGAGCGCAAGGCCGCCGAGCAGGAAGGGTTGAGCGGCGATAAGATGGAAATCGCCTGGGGCAGCCAGATCCGCTCCTATGTGCTGCAGCCGTACCGATTGATCAAGGATCACCGTACCGACCATGAGGTCGGCAACGTCGATGCGGTGCTCGACGGCGATCTCGACCCGTTCATCAAGGCCTACCTGCTCTGGAAAAAGTGAGGTTATGGCTGGCACGAACGATTCCAGCGCCGCCCTGTCGGGGCAGCGCTGCGCCAGATGCGGGGCCTGCACCGCCGTCTGTCCGGTCTATCGGGCCAGCGGCGGCAGGGAATGTTACTCGGGACGGGGCAGAAATCATCTGTTGACGGCATGGGCCGGCAAACCCCCGACCCCGGTCTTTGAAGATATTTTCGCTACATGCCTGCTCTGCGGCCGCTGTCAGACCGTCTGTCCGCGCGAGGTGGATATTCTCGGTGAGGTGCGGCGGGCCCGGGCCGATTTTTCCACCTTTTATGGCGAGCATGGCTACCAGAAGTTCCTGGCCCGCAAGGTGCTCGCACACCCGGGGCTGCTGGGGCTGGTGCGGCCGTTCGGCCGGACGTTTCAGGCCCTGTTGGCGAATCGCTTACCAGAGGAGAGCGGTCTGCGACTGCAGCTGGCGATGTTTTCTCCGGAACCGGAGCTGGCAAGGCCAACCCCGGCAAGCGGCTGGAAGGAAGCGGAGGATCTGCGATCGCTCGTCTATTTTCCCGGCTGCGGCGCGAGCCATCTCTACCCCGAAGTGGCAGCGGCCTGTCGCCGGCTGTTTGCCGGGGTCGGCTACCAGACGGTTGTCCCCGAGGGGCTGGGCTGCTGCGGTCTGGCCATGGATGCGGCGGGCGATGTTGCCACCAGTCAGCGGCTGGCCAGAAAAAATATCGCCGCACTCGAGCGCTATCCGGGACGGATCATGATCTCCTGCGGCTCATGTTTTGCCCACCTGCGCGATTATGTCAGGGTTCTGGCCGACGATGCCGACTGGCAAGAGCGGGCTGCCCGGCTGCGCGACCGTCTCGTCGAGCTCTCTCAGCTGCTCGATGAACTCCTGCCGGGAACGTTTTTTACCGGCTCTGGCGATCAAAGCCAGCCCATTCGGGTCTTTTATCACGATCCGTGTCATCTGCGTTTCGGGGTCGAGATTACCCGCGAACCGCGCAGCCTGCTTCGCCGCATCCCTCACCTCGAACTGCTGGAGCTGCCAGACGGCCCGCGGTGCTGCGGCCATGGCGGGCTGTTTCATCTTGGCTCACCGGAGATTTCGGCGACCATCAGGGGAGAGCTGGCCGAGCGGGTTCTGGCAATGGCTCCGGATGCGGTGACCAGCAGTTGTTCCGGTTGTCTGATGCAGTGGAAGACCGCCGTGGCCGCCGCCGGCAAGAAGATTCCGGTGCTCCATCTGGCCGAACTGCTGCTGCGCGCCTATCTCAAGGCCAAAGATCCAGCCGCTCATCGCCAATCGCTGTCGTCTGGTCACCACAGCTGATCGGCGATGAGGAGGCGGGCCGTTTCCCTCTCGGGTGGGGGAAATCTCAGTGGTCGAGTTCGGATTCCACCGGGGTGTAGGGCAGGGCAAAGGCCTCGGCAACCGCCTTGCAGGTCACCTTGCCGTGCACGACGTTGAGGCCGGGAACGATCTCGCCGTTGTCCAGGCAGGCCTGTTTCCAGCCCTTGTTGGCGATCTGTACCGCATAGGGCAGGGTGGCGTTGGTCAGGGCCAGGGTCGAGGTCTTGGCGTAGGCGCCTGGCATGTTGGCCACGCAGTAGTGGACGATGCCGTCGACGAGGTAGGTCGGTTCGGCGTGGGTGGTGGCTTTTGAGGTCTCGAAGCAGCCGCCTTGGTCAATGGCCACGTCGACAATCACGGAACCTTTCCTCATCACCTGCAGCATTTCTCGGGTCACCAGCCTGGGGGCCTTGGCCCCGGGGATGAGGACCGCACCGATCACCAGATCGGCCTCTGCCAGCAGTTCCCGGATTTTCGGGGCGTTGCTCATCACCGGGATACAGTTGGCCGGCATGATGTCGGCCAGGTGGCGGAGACGGTCGAGACTGTTGTCGAGCAGATAGACCCTGGCTCCGAGGCCACAGGCCATCTTGGCGGCGTTGATGCCGACCACGCCGCCGCCGATGACCACCACGGTGGCGGGCTCGACCCCGGGAACCCCGCCCAAGAGGACCCCGCGGCCATTGGCCGGCATGGCCAGATGCGTGGCGCCCTGGATGGTGGCCATCCGTCCGGCGACCTCGCTCATCGGGGTGAGAAGCGGCAGGGATTTGTCCGCCTTCTGGATGGTCTCATAGGCGATATTGACCGAACCGGCCTTGATCAGCGCCCTGGTCAGCTGCTCGTCGGCGGCCAGATGCAGGTAGGTGAAGACGATCTGGTCCTTGCGGATCAGCTGATATTCACTGGGCTGGGGCTCCTTGACGTGCATCACCATCTCGGCCGCGTGATAGACCTCGGCGGGGGTATCGACGATGGTCGCCCCTGCGGCGACGTACTCCTCGTTGGCGAAGCCGCTGCCCACTCCGGCATTGTTTTCCACCAGAACCGTGTGGTCGGCGGCGGTCATGATCTCGACGCCGGCGGGAGTCATGGCGACGCGGTTTTCCAATACCTTTATCTCTTTTAAAATTCCGACTTTCATTGCCTCATCCTTTGTTACGGGGTTGAATGCTGTACGGTCTGCCGCCCGCCGCCTGTCTGCAGACGGGGCGCAACACCAGGAACATCTCTACAAAATATACGGAACCTTCAAGTTATAGCCCTCATAGACCAGGAAGCTTTCCACGGTCTGGACCTCTTTTACCTTGGTGACCTGGGCGGTGATGAATTCCAGCAGGGTATACTCCTCGTTGAGGAGCACCTGAAGGATGAGATCATACCGGCCAGTGACGATGCCGGCGGAAACCACTCCCCGCAGCCTGCTGAACTCTGCAGCCTTTTTCTGCAGTTCCATGGTGTTGAGTTTTATGCCGAGATAGAGGAGGCTGTGACCTGGAAGCGCGTCGATGCGAATGTTGCCCGAGATGTCGAGCAGCCCCTCTTCACTCATTTTGTTGACTCGGCTGCGTACGGTGTTCTCGGTGATGGAGAGGGCGTTGGCGATGCGTTTGAACGATTTTCTTCCGTCTTTCAAGTGCCGGATAATCTCTATGTTGGTTGCGTCGAGTTTCATATCTCCACCTTCAGCGGACGGTGACGAGCCGGAAAGACAGGCCCTGGAGCCGACTCGGTACAGATCTGGCGCGCTGTGGATCTGCTGGCCTGAAGCGTGTCGCTGGTTCCTCTCTATTTCAGGTCTTGTCGGCTCATTCTCGTATGACATTCTCTTTTCTTCCTTTTACGGATTGTTGATGAAAATGTCAAAATAAAAAATTTATATTTTGGAAAATGTAAACAGGACCTGGAATAAGTTCTGTTATCGGTATGTTGCCCGACTGCGTAGGACCGGCCGGGCCGGCCATGGGTAGCCGCTACCCGCGGGTGGTGCGGCGGGAGAAAAGTCGGCGGAGAGCGAGGAGGGCCCGGCTCAACCGACCGGGTTTCTTCCGGGTTGGGGAGAGGCTTGCCGCTTGCTCGGCCTCGACGGATTCCGCTTGCCGTGACCTGCGAGGGCGTGTCGTTGCTTGAACCCCGGTGAACGATGGAGATTTCTGGCGCAGCGCCTGGTGGATCGTCGCCACCAGATCGCCGAGGAAAGCGGGGTCGGCAAACTGCGAGGTTTCCTGTTTACAGAGGTAGGTGTCGGTGAAGTCAAAGCTGAACTCATCACCGTTGTTGCCTACCCCCGAGGTGCTGGCCAGGTAGTAGGCGAACTGGGTGAGGGCGGCGATTTCGGTGAACGCCGGCGGTGCATCCTCTGGATTTCTGCAATAGCGGACCGCGCTGCAGATGGGCTCGGGAAATTGCCAGGATTTGAGAACCTCGCCGGCGATGCAGGCCTCGGTGGTGCCGAAGAACTCCAATTCAGCGGCCTCGAGAGGCTGAGAAAAATCATGGGCGTTTATCAGACACTGACGAAAATCTTCCCGTTTGTGGAGGGCGAGAATCAGCCGGCCGATACCGTGCAGCAGGCCGGCGATATAGAGGTCGCCGGGATGACTGTTTACCTTGAGATCGGGATGGCCGAGCATGCGGTTGGCGGTGGCGCAGGCCCAGGAGTGGGCCCAGTAGTCGATGTCCGAGAAACCTTCCAGGACCGGGAAGCGGGGCAGGGCCTTCTGACAGAGCATCCAGCTGACGGTGGATATGGTCTCCTGCAGGCCGAGCCGCATGATGGCCAGCCGCAGGTTCACGGTTTTCTGCAGGGAACCGTAATACGAGGAGTTGGCGAGTTGGAGGATGCGACTGGTGAGCGCCGGGTCGGTCTGCACCAGTTTGGTAAATTTATTGATGTCTATTTTGTCTTCTGGCTGGCGGGACATCGCCAGGAGCTGACTGAACACCGCTGGCAGGGGGGGTAGATCCACCCCGCTCTGGAGGATCTCGCGGGCGATCTGTTCACTGGTCTCATTCGCTGGTTGCATGCCGTCCTCTTGGGAGACTCCGCTGTTGTCAACAGCAGGAGATGCCGCTTTCAGATAGAGAAGAAACAGTGGGTTACCTGCTTTATCAACATGGTTTTCAACAGATCGTTCGTAGGTGCTCACCAGCCCGCAAGCAAAGGCTGGTACACCTCGAACCGTACCCGTTCCCGGTCCTCTCTGGTCGTCGAAGGGAACCGTTTTGCCTGTCTCTCTTGGTGATCAGGATAGCACAGCACGGCGCAAAAGGGTAAGAGGATGCGAAAAAAACCTTTTGAAAGGACAACGTTATCGAGGTGTCGGCGGGGCTGTGGCATCCGATTGCGGACGGGTGGCCTGCAGTTCCGCACCGCAACAGGCGCACAGAGCTCCGCCGCTCTTTTCGCACATGCCGCTCAGCGGGTGGCGGGTACGACGCAGCCGTCGTCTACAGAAGTTGATCAGCAGTGCCGCGCAACTGATGATCAGAAAGGAGGGGAACAGGAGCACAAGAAACGTTTGCATGGGTTTTTTCCCGTAGAGTGGCAGCGGGCCGGGTCATCAGCCGCCGAAGTCGTCAAAATGGATGTTTTCCGGCTCGACCCCGAGATCTGTGAGCATGTCGATCACCGACCTGGTCATCATCGGCGGGCCGCAGAGATAATAGTTGATGTCCTCGGGGGCCGGGTGGTCTTTGAGATAGTTGTCGTAGAGCACCAGATGGATAAAACCCGTCTTGCCCTGCCAGTTATCTTCCGGCTGCGGGTCCGAAAGGGCCAGATGGAACGAGAAGTTGTCGTTGTCCCGCTCTATTTCGGCAAAATCTTCGAGGTAGAAGCACTCCTTGAGACTCCTGCCGCCATACCAGTAGGAAACCTTGCGTTTGGTGTGCCGGCCCTTGAACAGATCGTAGACATGACTGCGTAGCGGTGCCATGCCTGCGCCACCGCCGACGATGATCACCTCCGAGTCGCTGTCGTCCATGAAAAACTCGCCAAAGGGCCCGGCGATGGTCACCTCGTCACCCTCTTTGAGGTTGAAGATGTACGAGGAGACCTTCCCGGGCGGGATATCCTGCTTGCCGCCCGGTGGTGGACTGGCGATACGGACATTGAGCTTGATGATCCCCTTTTCTCCGGGATAGTTGGCCATGGAGTAGGCCCGGGTCACCGGGGTATGGACGTGGGATTTGTACTGGAACATCCTGAACTTGGTCCAGTCCTGCAGATAAGAATCGCCGATTTCGAAATTGGAGTAGGAGATGGTGTGCGGCGGTACTTCGATCTGGATATAGCCGCCGGCCTTGAAGTTGACCTCTTCGCCGGGGGGCAGGGCCAGGACCAGTTCCTTGATGAAGGTGGCCACGTTGCGGTTGGAGGCGACCGTGCATTGCCATTTCCTTGCCTCGAGCATGGAGGCGGGGACCTTGATTTTCAGGTCGCGCTTGACCGGAACCTGACAGGAGAGCCGCATCCCTTCCCTGGCCTGGCGGTTGCTGATCTTGCCCTTTTCCGTGGGCAGGATGGCCCCGCCGCCCTCGCTGACGATGCAGCGGCACTGGCCGCAGGTCCCGCCGCCACCGCAGGCCGAGGAGAGGATGACCCCGTGGTCGGCCAGGGTGGTCAGCAGCTTGCCACCGGGAGAACCGGTGATGACCTTGTTGTCGTTGATGGTGATGGAGATGTCGCCGCCGGGCAGCAGGGTCTTCTTGGCGATGACGATGATCGACACCAGTATGAACTGAACGGCGAGAAAACAGAGCACCGCGACGGTAATTTCATCCATGTTGCGCCTCCGTGATTGCTGCAGAAATCAGTTTTTCGGCTCCTTTTCATATGCAACTCGTCAACTCACATGCCGGCGAGTCCCATGAAGGCCATGGCCATCAGTCCGGCGGTGATAAACGTCATGCCCAGCCCCTTGAGCCCGGCCGGGGGATCGGCGTACTCCAGCCGCTCGCGGATTCCGGCGAGAACCACCACCGCCAGACAGAAGCCGGCCCCCGATCCAAAGCCGTAGGCCACGCTCTCGCCGAAGGTGTAGTCCCGTTCGACCATGAACAGCGAACCGCCGAGGATGGCGCAGTTGACGGTGAGCAGCGGCAGAAAGATACCCAGGGTGTTGTAGAGGGCCGGGATGAAGCGGTCCAGCACCATCTCCAGGACCTGCACCACCGCGGCGATGATGGCGATGTAGGTCAACAGCCCGAGAAAGGTGAGATCGATGTCGGGCTGGCCGGCCCAGCCGAGGGCCCCGGGTTTGAGCAGGTGGTTGAAAACGAGGTTGTTGATCGGCACGGTGATGGTCTGTAGAAAGAGCACGGCCGAGCCGAGACCGACGGCGCTTTTGACCTGTTTGGAGATGGCCAGAAAGGTGCACATGCCGAGAAAAAAACTTAGCGGCATGTTCTCGATGAACAGGGAACGGACAATGAGATCGAAAAAGTGAGCCATCAGTCTTTCTCCTGTTGCTGCGGGTCGAGGGTGCGGATGACCCAGATGATGAGGGCGATGCAGAAAAAGGCGCTGGCCGGCAGCACCAGCAGGCTGTTGCGGACGTACCAGCCGCCGTTGGTGGTGAGCTGGAGAATCTCGTGGCCAAAGAGCGAGCCCGAGCCGATGAGTTCCCTAAAGAACGAGACGGTGAGCAGAATGAAGCTGTAGCCCAGGCCGTTGCCGATCCCGTCGAGAAACGAGCTCACCGGGGGATTGGACATCGCGAAACCCTCGGCCCGGCCCATCACGATACAGTTGGTGATGATCAGGCCGACATAGATCGACAGCTGTTTCGAGAGCTCGAAGACATAGGCCTTTAAGACCTGGTCCACCAGAATGACCAGGGTGGCTATCACGGTGATCTGGATGCCGATGCGCACCGTGCTGGGGATCTGGAAACGGACGATGCTGATGGTCAGGCTGGAGAAGGCCACCACCAGGGTCACGCAGACCGACATCACCAGGGCGGTGGCCATCTGGCCGGTGACCGCCAGGGCCGAACAGATCCCGAGGATCAACAGGCCAATGGGGTTGCGCTTGAAAATCGACAGGGTAAGGAGTTCGAGTTTTGTCTCAGCCATTGCTGTTGTCCTCTCTGGTGACGGTATTTTATCCTCAACTCACGAGCACAAAATATCTCGTTTCTGGATGAACACTCGTTAAGTCTGCGGGCTGCCTGTCCCCGCCGTGCTGGCCAGTCGCTGAAAAAAGGGTTTGAAGCCGTGCTCCCCGAACCAGAACTCGAGCAGGTGGCTGACGCCTTTCGAGGTGAGCGTCGCCCCGGACAGCCCGTCGATCTGGTAGGGGGCGTCGGCGCTCGTTGGGTCCACCCCGCCCTTGGTCAGCCTCAGTGCCACCCTGTCGTCCTTGTAGAGTTCCTTGCCCTGCCAGGTATTTTCCCAGGTGCGATTGGCCACCTCGCCGCCAAGCCCCGGGGTTTCGCCGTGTTCATAGAACGATACCCCGCGGACAGTGGTGAGATCGGCGTCGACGGCCACATAGGCATACATGGTCGACCAGAGCCCCTTGCCGCGCACGGGCAGCACCACCTCGGCGAGCCGGTCGTCTTTTTTCACCAGGTAGACCAGTGAATATCGCTCTTGACGAGTGATGCCCGCGGTATCCTCATCCCTGGGGATGACGGTGCCGAGATCGCTGGTGTAGGCGGCTCGGCGCTGGTTGTAGCTCTGTGGATCGATGAGCGCTGGGTCGACGAACTTGCCGGTCTTCAACTCGACGACCCTGGTCTCGATGTTGGCGAACTGCTCTGCTATCGGTTTGTCGGGGTCGAATATCCCGGCGGCGTAGAGGATGTTTTTCTGACGGTCGAGCTGGCGGTTGGCCTCCTGCTTGGGGCGCAGACCGACCGCTGCCCCGGCGACCAGCGCCGAGCAGACGAAGGCCAGGACGAGGACCGAATAGAAAGGTTTGGCAGGAGTGATATCAACCATGACGGACCATCCTTCTCTTGATGTTGGCCTGGAGGACAAAATAATCGATCAGCGGAGCGGAGACGTTGGCCAGCAGAATGGCCAGCATGGTGCCCTCGGGATAGGCGGGGTTGGCGATGCGGATCATGATGCTGAGGATGCCCGCCAGCCCCCCGTAAAACCACTGGCCCAGCGGGGTGTGCGCCGCCGAGACCGGATCGGTGGCCATGAAGACCAGGCCGAAGGCGAAGCCGCCTATCACCAGGTGATAGTGGGGCGGCAGGCTATAGAGGGCGTTGACCGGTTCGCCCTGGACGAAAAAGTAGAGGGAGGCGAGCAGACCGCCAACAAGCATCGAAACCATCACCCGCCAGGGGGCGATGCGGGTGACGAGCAGGAAGATTGCTCCCAGAAGGCAGGCCAGGGTTGAGGTCTCGCCCATCGAGCCGGGCAGGGTGCCGAGAAAGAGCTGCCACCAGGAATAGCCGAGACTGGCGACGCCGTCGGCCGGATTGGCGGCGACCATGGTCGCCAGTGGGGTGGCGCTGGTGAAGCCGTCGACCGCGGTCCAGATCCTGTCGCCTGTCATCTGCGCGGGATAGGCAAAGTAGATGAAGGCCCGGGAGGCCAGGGCCGGGTTCATGAAGTTTCGCCCCACCCCGCCAAAGACCTCCTTGGCAAAGACCAGGCCGCAGCTGATTCCGACCGCGACCTGCCACAGGGGGATGGTCGGCGGCAGGGTGAGGGTGAAGAGCAGGCCGGTCACCAGGAAGGCTTCGGAGAACTCATGGCCGCGGATGATGTTGAAAACGCTCTCCCAGAACGAGCCCACCAGCATGGTGACGATATAGATCGGCAGAAAGTAGAGGGCGCCATGGAGGAGGTTGGAGACCATGCTGGTCGGGTCGCAGCCGACCAGGGTCATCACCGAGCCCCGCCAGCCGGCTGGTGCTGCGCCGAGTGCCGCGAGGGCCATGTTGGCCTGGTAGCCGGTGTTCCACAGGGCCATCAGGGTGCAGGGGATCAGGGCGATGAGCACCGTCGACATGATGCGCTTGAGATCGATGCCGTCCCGGACATGGGGGGCTCTCTGGCTGGTGGCGCTGCAGCCGAAGAGAAAGGAGTCGAACGCCTCGTAAAACGGGTACCAGCGCGCAAATCGGCCACCGGGTTCGAAGTGGCGACCGAGCTCTTTCATGATCGTGGTTCGTTTTTTCATGATCTCTCGTTTGTTCCGTTGAAGGTGAAGTCAACCCTCGCTCTCGATTGCGTCCAGCACCTCGCGCAGGGCCGGGCCAAATTCGTTTTTGCCGGGACAGGCAAAGCCGCAGAGTGCCAGATCCTCCTCGATCAGCTCCAGGCAGCCGAGCGCTTTGGCCTTTTCGGTGTCGCCGACGGCGATAGCCTTGAGCAGATAGGTGGCGATGATGTCCAGCGGCATCACCTCCTCATAGGTGCCCAGCGGGTAAATCGCCCGTTTGCCGCCCCAGAGGGCGGTGCTCATCGGCAGTCGCAGCGCGGAGTTCAGGGCAGAGCTGAACACCGGTCGAATCGAGAACCGGTCTTTACCGGGCATCACCCAGTTGAAGAGGCTGCGACCGTTGTTGTCGGGCAGGGCTGCGACCTGGTTGTGGAAACGGCCGAGAAAACCGACCACGGGGTCTGCGGTCCGCCCGCTCAACACCGAGCCGGAGATGAGCCTGAGCGGCTGGTCGTAGAGCTCCCCCTGGCACAGCTCGTCAAGGCTGGCTCCCCGTCTGGTGGTGACCAGCGCCGGTTCCTTGAATCCGGTACCGCCCAGACCGATCCACTGGCGGGTTGACAGCTCGCCGGTAGCGAACAGGTGGCCGATGGCGATAATATCCTGATAGCCGATGTGCCAGACCACCTTCTTTTCATGGACCGGTTCGAGACAGTGGATATGGGTCGAAGCCAGTCCGGCCGGGTGGGGACCGGAAAAGCTCCAGTAGTTGAGATCGTCCACCATCTCGCAGGGCAGCAGCTCCCGTCTGGCGCTGCAGTAGTGGATCGGGACCTCGAGCAGCCGCTGCAGCAGGGCGAGACCCCGTTGGTACTCCGCGCCATGATGACCGATGCAGAGCTCGGGCGGCGGTGCCAGCGGCTCGGTGTCGATGGCGGTCACGAACAGGGCGCTGGGGCTGGTGTCGATGGCTGGAACCTTGCCGTAGGGCCTGGTTCTGAAGACGGGCCAGAGACCTGCCGTAATCAGGAGCTCTCTGATTTCGCTGTCGCTGTGGCGTGTGACCGGCTGGTCGGGAGTGTCGAGGAAGGTCACGGCCGCCTCGCCGTCAAGCTCGATCACCAGCGACTCGAATTGACGCCGTTTGCCGCGATTGATGGCGGCGACCGTGCCGCAGCCGGGAGCGGTGTAGCACACGCCTGGATTCTTCTTGTCGGTAAAGAGCAGCTGGCCGCACCGCACCCTGTCGCCGACCTCTACCGCCATGGTCGGTTTGAGGCCGATGCTGTCGTCGCCGACGATGGCCACCCGAGAGATCGGGGCGGAATCTCTGATATGGGGATCTGGCTGACCGGCAATGGGCAGGTCGAGGCCCTTGCGTATTTCGAAATGGCGGTCCTGTTCGTGATAACGAATGGCGCCGATCGTTCTGCTGCTGTTGCTCATGCTCATCTCACCCGTTGACATTGAACGCTGGGAACCGCGTATTTTTTGTTTTCCGGTTCCTGGGAAATCAGGCTCGCCGACCCGTATACCTTCGCATGCGCTGGCTTGAATGCAACGGGCCGGCAGGACCGATCTCTGTTTGCCGCGCCGAGGAGCTTCATGTTCCGTTGTGGCTGCGGCTATCCGGAGTCTCGCAAAGCCGCTCATCTGGTCCTAGGCGATGCTGGTCAGGCAAAAAAACCGCTGGTGGCGAAGCCGTTGAGCTGCTTGTCGATCAGATACCCTTCGCAGCCAGGCAGTGTCTCGAGCAGTTCGAGCCCCCTGTGCCGGCCGAGCACCATCACCGCGGTGGCCAGGCCGTCGGCCCGCATCGCGGTGGGGGCGGTGACTGTGCAGCTGGCCAGTTCCGGCGAGGAGTAGCCGGTGTGCGGGTCGATGATATGATGGTTTCGCATGTCCGGAGTAAAGGCCTGAAAATAGTCACCCGAGGTGGCCACTGCCCGTTCGGTCACCGGAAAGGCCACCGGTTTGAAGGGTCTGTCTTTGCGGGGGTTCATGATGCCGATCCGCCAGGGGCTGCCGTCGGGCTTGGCGCCGGTGACCATCAGGTCGCCGCCGGCGTCGACGAAGACCTGGCCAAAGCCCTCGGCCTTGAGGGCCGCTACCCCCTGATCGACGATATAGCCCTTGGCGATGCCATCGAGGGTGACGGCCATGTTCGGCTCGCTGAGACGAACCTCTTCGGCACTCACCTGCAGTTTGCGGTAGTCGGTGGTTCTGGTTCTGGTCTGGCGCAGGATGGCCGGAGCGGGGGTTGCCCCCTGTTCACCGCTGTCACTGTAGAGGGTGAGGAGCGGCAGCATGGTGACATCGAAGGCGCCATCGGTCTCCTCGCTCAGTTGCAGGGAGCCGCGCAGCACCGCCAGCAGTTCCCTGCCGGGCGCCGGCAGGGTGCCGGAACTGTTCAACTGGTGCAGGGGACTTGTGGCCATGTGCCGGCTCAGCTCTTTTTCCAGCGCCAGCATCCGCTGGAAGGTGGCGTCGATGGCCTCCTCGCAGCGGTCGATGTCCCGCCCGTAAACCGTCAGGTTGAGGTAGGTTCCCATGATCGGCAGGCTGCGGCGGGCGGCGGTAAGACCCGAGTCGCCCCGGAACAGGCCGAGCTGCCAGCAGGCGCCCGCTGCTCCGGCAACGGCGACGATCTGCAGGAATCTTCTGCGGTTGAAACCGGTGGTCGGTGCGGTGTTGTCGGTCATGATCTTTCCCTTTGCCGCATGCGGCGGGTAGCTGTGCGCCCCCGGCCCTGGCCTGTGCCGGACAACGGTGATATCCCGGCTGGCCCAGCGGAATCCGGAAACGCGGTTGTGATGAGAACAGGTTGGAAAAGAATATGTACCAACAGTATAGTGACAATGTTTTCGCGAATCAAATGAGATGGCGTCGTAAAAAGCCCGATCTCCTGCGTTGCAGTGGGATCGGCCAATGCTCGACGTACCACATGTACGCCTGTGCTTGGCCGACACCACTGCGCCTTGTATATCGACCTTTTGTACTTAGCCATCTCACGTGCAGGTTTTAGGTTTTTACGAGTCCATCAAATGATGGACTCGTAAAAACTCCGATCTCCTTCGTTAGAGGTCACAAGCGGCACCTCGCTGCACCGTATGTGCCGCCAAGGTGCAGTTTGAGATGCTACGCCTGGTATATCAAGGTCTTTTTAGAGCCCATCTCGACGGGAGATTCGACTTTTTATGAGAGCAGCAAATGTCGCAGGGCAAAGAGTGTGAGATCGCCATGAGGCCGCCCCGGTCGGCTGGCGCAGTGGTGGAAAAAGGAAGGTGTCTGCCAGGCATGGGTGCAGGGTCGACCAGAGAGGCGATAGCCCGAATTTTTGCTGAACCCTGGGTGCGTGCGAAATCCGGGCCAGCAGGGTACCCTTTCTCGTTGAATACATCCATGGTAGGTTGCAGCATGTTGGTCCGCCCGGGTTGCGCCGGTGTCGAGCCGGTGAGTCGATGACGTTTTTCTGGAGAACAGAACAGAATGAAACATGAGGAATACATGAACATACACATCTTTTGGGCAGGTCTGGTGGTGCTTGGCCTGGCCATGACCGTAAGTGGTTGCAGTAGTGGCAAGCGGCCAGTCCTCTACCCCAATGCGCACTACCTTGCGGTTGGTCAGCAGCGGGCGGAGATGGATATCGACGACTGTATGGCCATGGCCGAATACAGCAGAGCCAATGCCGGGCGGGGAACCGAACTGGCCCGGAATACCGCCAGGGCCGGCGCGGTCGGCGGGGCGACCGGTGCTGTGGTCGGGGCGATATCGCCCCGGACGGGTATCGGCACCGGTGCGGCTATCGGCGGTGCCGGTGCGGCCACCGCGACGCTGGTCAAGGGCGCCTTCGATGCGGGTGAACCGACCGATATCTTTATGCGATTCGTCAACCAGTGCCTGCAGGAGAGGGGCTACCAGTCACTCGGCTGGCGCTAGAACGGCAGGCAGAGATGCACCGGCCAGAAGCCGGCGCAGGCCGGGGGCGGGAGGGTAGCAGGTCCGATCATCCTCCCGGCATCTCCCCGTCTCCTCTCTTGCGGGCGGCACTGTTGGACACGGGGCGGGTTGCCGTTATTTTTCCTTTCTGTTTTCGGCGGCCTTGTGGATGCTGTCGCCGGCCTGTTCGATATCCTGCCCCAGGCCGGACATGGTGTTGCAGCCGCTGATAACGGTGGCCATGCCGGCAAGACTGACGACCAGCAGCAAGGTGATGATAGAGCGTTTCATAGAGTTCTTCTCCCTGTTGTTTTATCCGAAAATCGCCGACAAGAAGTCGTTGGCACTTCCTCGGGATTTTCATGGTTTGTTGTGGCTGAGGCTATCTACCTGGTCCAGCCATGCTGGCGGCAGATGGCGCGGCTGGCTTGTGTCCTTCCCACGCGCTCCTGGCAAAGCGGCCTCGATCGGCCAGAGGTGAAAACGATCGGGTGCAGACCCGGCACCGGCAGGGGCTGGCAGGAGAGATCGATTATGAAGTTTTCCCCTGATCTTGTCAAGATTTCCAGGCCCTGTTGATCCGCTGGCCGGGCGGGAAGGCTCTGTGCTCCGGTACGACCTGCGGCCTCTTCCATGGCAATGAGGCCTGTGGCGAGGATTCGTGCGGCGAGGATTTGTTCTGGATCTTCTGCTGATTTCCGAGTACTGATGGGGGAAAAGGTGACGTTTTTTGTTGTTTTGCAGGGCGAGGCGCGCAATGCACGGCGTGCCGATTCGATCATTTTTCCTACCAGTGACGATATTATGACAGAAAAGAAAAAGAACAGTGGCACGTTTGGCGAATTTTCCACCAACTACCCGGAGGTCATGCAGGCCGTGAGCAATCTGGGGGCGGCGGTGCGCAGCGCTGGTCCGCTGGACGCCAAGACCAGCCATCTCATCCAGCTGGCGGCGGCCGCGGCCAACAACGCCGAGGGCGCGGTGCACTCCCATGTCCGCCGGGCGATCGAGGCTGGCGCCACCCCGGAGGAGGTCTATCACGCAGCGGTACTGCTTATCCCGACCTGTGGCTTTCCCCGGGCGATGGCCACGGTCTCCTGGTGCCGCGATATGATCGACAAGAAAACGGCATAGCCATCGCCAGACCTGGCGGTCGGGCCCTTCCGCAGTAGACGGGGCTCAGCGGATGATGAGGTTGTGCAGTTCGTCGGTATCATCGCGACGATGGGGGAAGTGTTGTGCCAGGATATCACCCACCTCCCTGACTGCCCGGCAGAGGGCCTGGCCCTGGCGTCCTCCCCGGATGCCCTGGGTCAGGTCGTCGACGATGTGGTCCCAGGTGGCAGGGTCGATTCTGTCGTTGATGCCCCGGTCGCCGAGAATCCACACCTTGCGTTCCAGCACCGAGACGAAGATGAGAATGCCGTTCTCTTCCCTGGTCCGGCTGAGGCCCTCGAGGAAAAACGAGGTCAATGCCGCCTCCTTGACCTCTTCTCTCATCTCGTGATCGAACAGCAGCAACCGTTTGACGGTGACCGAAGAGTTGACGACCATGGCGATGGCAAGGTAGAGCAGAGCGAAAAAAAACAGGAAGAGATACATGTTCTGCTGGCCCAGCCACAACGATGAACCGAGCAGTGAGGTGAAGAGCAGGGCCAGGGGCAGACCGACGAAGGCTGCGCCCCGGACCCTGGCCATCGGGTAATGGTGGCTGGCCGCAACGATCAGGGGGACGATCTCCCCCGAGGTCCTGCGTTCCGCCTCCTGTACCGCGGTGGTCACGGCCTGCTGTTCTTCGCTGGTCAGAAATGTCGCTGACAGTCGTTGCATGCTACCATCCTCCTGATGCGCCGCCGCCGCCGAAACCACCGCCGCCGCCACTGAAACCGCCGCCGCCAAAACCACCGGACGAGCCGCCGAAGCCGCCTCCGCCCATGGAGAACGGTGATCCGCGTCGGCCTCCCGACAGGTTGCGTCTGCCGCTTATTGTCCTGATAAGTATGTAGATGATGATAATCAGCAGGTACACGAAGACTCCTGAATTGATGAACGAGCCGGAATCTTTCGCGCTCTTTGCGCTGACACTGTATTCACCTTGTACCGCCGCCATCATCCCGCTCACCCCGTCGATCACCCCCTGGTCGAAATCACCTTCCTTGAACCGGGGGGCGATCGCATCGCGGATAATACGCCCGGCCACCAGGTCGGTGAGGCTCCCCTCCAGCCCGTAGCCGACTTCGATTCTAATCTTGCGGTCGTTGCGGGCAATGAGCAGGATGGCTCCGTTATCATGCTCTTTCTGGCCGATTTTCCAGGCGTCCGCCACCTGAATCGAGAACTCTTCCAGTGACTCCCCGGCAAGTGAGTCGATGGTGAGCACCACGATCTGGGTCGACTGCTCCGCCTCGAACGATCGGAGCGACCCTTCGAGTTGAGTCACCGTCGAGGGGGAGAGCATGGCGGCGTAATCGTTGACCATCCCAGTAAGTGGCGGCACCGTCAGCGCCAGGAGGGCATGGGGCAGAAAAAGTACCAGCAAGAGAAGCCCCGGCCCGAGCAGGTGGCGAGAGATCTGGCGCATCGGTCTGGTTTTTCTCATGAGAAGTCGACCTTTGGAACTTCCTTGGCGGCGGCGTCGGCCTTAAAGTACTCCTTGCTGTCGAGATGGAGGATGAAGTTGTTGGTCAGACTCTCGGGAAAACGTCTGATGGCCCCGTTGAAATCCTCGACGGCCTGATTGTAACGTTGACGAGCCACATTGATCCTGTTTTCGGTTCCTTCGAGCTGGTTCTGCAGATCGAGAAAGTTCTGGTTCGCCTTCAGGTCCGGGTAGCGTTCCGCCACCACCATCAGCCGCGACAGGGCCGAGGTGAGGCCCCCCTGGGCGGCGTTGAACGCCTCCATCTTCATGGCACTGCTCAGATCGCCGGTGTTGAGTTGGACCGAGGTGGCCTTGGCCCGGGCATTGATTACCGCCTCGAGCGTCTCCTGTTCATGGCTGGCATATCCTTTCACGGTCGCCACCAGGTTGGGGATGAGGTCGCCACGGCGCTGCATTGCCGCCTCGACATCGGCCCAGGCCTTGAAGACGGCTTCTTCCTTCATCTGCAGCGAATTGTAGCCGCAGCTGCTGAGGAAAAAGAGGGACAGCAGGACGATACTGATTCGGGTCGCATGTTTCATGTCATCTCCGATCTGAGTGAACCAGAAGAGGAGGGGCTGGTAGACCCCATGTTATTCGAAACCCTCGAGCATGAAAGGCTCTGTTACCGCGCCTGGGAGTTTCATCGTTCGTTGTGGCTGAGGTAGCCTGGGCCAGCCATGCTGGTTATGGTCATGGTCCACCACCATAAAACGTCGTTGGCCGGCTGTCCAGCCTCAAACGGCCGGATCACGAGGAAAAACGCAGCGACTGCCCTGAGGTCAAAGAGAACGCCCCTGGTGTTGGCAGCTGCCGTATGGGGCCCGCTGCCGGAGAAGAGGGGCGTAATCATTTCGCTCATGGTACAATGATGTTGGACTCGTAAAATCCCCGTAAACGTTCACCAGTACCCCCTTTACGTCCGATCAGGCCTCCTCACAGAGCAAACTCTTGGGCAACGGCCCGCTTGAACGAATCTGGAGTACTGGATAAACGTTTACAGATTCGGGTTACGGAACATTCCCGGTATCACCGGTGAACGATTACAAATCCCCAACGTGTAATCGGGATGGCGAAATACAACCGTTTGCTGTACAAGGCGCAGCGGTGAGCGGGGTGCAGGGGCGACGGTCTGGGTGTTGGGCCACAGTGGCCAATGGACGGTGGTGCAGGGTTCAGGAGTCAGTGGTATGAGTGTACGAGATGATGGCCTAAGAGGGCGGTGGTGCCGGCGGTTGGTGCTGACGGTGCTGGCTCTTTTCCTGCCGGCGGCGGCGGTGGCGGAAACGGTGCGGTTGCCGATGACGGTCGATTTCCCCCTGTTGCGCTCGCTCATCGTTCGTCAGGTCTACCCGGAGGCCAGCGAACGAGCGAAGATTGTCGAGGAGAGCAAGGGCTGCAACGAGGTCTGGCTGGCCAATCCCGAACTGGTGGCGGAAAACGGGCTGGTTCGGTTGACCACCGATCTGGATATCATCTGGGGGGCGCCGGTCGGTGACAGCTGTCTTCTGCCTGTGCGCTGGTCGGGGCGGATCAGCTTTTTACAGCAGCCGCAGATTGGCGCAGACTGGCGGTTGCGGCTGGTCACCCAGAAATCCAGCCTGATCGATCGAGCCGGTCGGCCGGCGACGGTCTCCAATCTGGTCTGGAACCTGGTCAAAGACAATATCCACGCCTATATCGATTCCATCGCCATCGACCTGGCGCCGCCGGTCGATGGTCTCAAACAGTTGATGCAGCCAGAGAACGGCAGCGTTCCGAGGCCTGCGGCGCAGCACTTTCTCTCTTCTCTCAGGCCGGAAAAGCCGCAGGTTCAAACGCGGGGAATCCGTATCGATATCCTGGCCGATGTCGATATTCCGCCGGCAGGGGAAGAGGACGGGCCGGTGGTGACCACCGCCGAGGATCTTAAGGCCCAGGCCCGGGTGCTCACGCTGTGGCAGACCTGGGACGCCCTGCTGGTCAGAATTATCGATCAGTTGTCTGTGGACGGCCTCAGCAATGACGAGCGCCAGCTGTTGCTGACAACCCTCTTGTCCGTGCGCTATGAATTCAGTGCGGTGATCGGCACCCCGGAGCTGACCAGCAGTTTCGTGCGCCGGCAGTTCATCGAGGCCTGGCGGGCGATAAAGCCGTTATGTGAGGCCCACCTCGTCCGCCAGCCCGTCGATAATATTCTGGGGTATTTCAGTTTCTTTACCGCCGCCGACGCACTGCTCACCCTGGACAGGATCGGTCCCCTGCTGGGGATGGATATCAGTCGGGACGGCTTTTACCGGATGGCGCGGATGCTGAGTGATCAACCGCTTGACGAAGGTGCGTCAATCGACAGCCAGCTCCGGAACGTTCTCGGTTTCGGTCCAGCGCCGGCCACGGCGCCTCGCGTTCCCGGGGCCACCCCGTCGACCGGTGAACAGGTTCCGGCCACTCCCACTCTCACTCCACCGCCGACAGTTCCGCTGCCCGACGAGTTCTCTGCGCCAAAGAGTGGCATTCCGCTGCCCGAGGAGTCGCCGCGGCTGTTGTGGGCTGAACCCCGCCTGTATCGGGATGCCTTGAAAAATCTGCTCGACCGGTTGTCGCTGACCGCCCTGTTGCAGCCAACTCTGGCCTGTGCTGGCCAGAGTCCGCCGGACAGTGCCTCGAACTGGACCGCGGAGCTGACTCCGGCGGCCGAACTGTTGCCGCGGGCTCGGACGATTCTGGCCGAGGCTGCCGAGAAGTTGACGGAACAACTCGATGGCACCGTCGGCAGCGAGGGCTGGGGGCGGACCATGCTCGAGGCCACCGCCTGGCAGGAGAGTTGTTTCCGGCAGTTCATCGTCAAGGGCGGTAAAATTACCTATCTGCTGTCGAGCAACAGCACCTCGGTGGGGATGATGCAGGTGAACGAAAAGGTATGGCGCGGTATCTACGATTTGCACGAACTGCGTTGGAACGCCGAATACAATGTGGTCGCCGGCTCGGAGATCCTCGCTCTGTATCTGAACCGGTATATGGCCAAAGAAAAAGACTTCCAGCTCCAGCAGAAAGCGGCGGATGGGTCCTCTCTGGCTTCCTGGCTCTACGCCCTCTACAACGGGGGGCCCGGGCAGGTGAAAAAATTTCTGCAACGCTGGAATGGTGGCAAGCTCTCCCGCATCGACAGATCCTTTCAGCAGAAATTTGAGAAAGTTACGACAGGTGAGCTGGCGACAGAGGTGGATTGCCTGCCCGGCTCATGACAGCGGCCGGCCACGAGAATGGTGGCCGGCTGACAGAACTATCGAGGCCTCGAGGTATTGAACAGAAGGAGAACGTCATGTTGAGTTTCCGACACGTTGGCAAGGGTGACCTGCAGGTGATGGTGGTGCATGGCTGGAAGACCGATCACCGCTGTTACGAGGGGCTTTTCCCGTCGCTTGATGGCGATATCGCCACCTATGTTTTCGTTGACCAGCGCGGCTATGGCAAATCGATGGAGCTGGCAGGGCCCTATACGGTTATGCAGGTGGCGGCGGACATGCTGGAACTTGCCGACCATCTGGGCTGGCGCACATTCCATGTCATCGGTCACTCCATGGGCGGCAAGGTCATCCAGCGACTGATGGCGGATTACCCGGGGCGTATCAGCAGCGCCATCGGCATAACCCCCTGTCCTGCGGCGAAGATCCCGTTCGATGCGGCGGGCTGGGATCTCTTTGCCGCAGCAGCCGTCAGTCAGAAGAAGCGCGAGGAGATCTTTCGTCTCTCCACCGCAGATCGGTATACCGACAGCTGGTACCACTACATCACCGGGGAGTCTGTCGCTATGAGTCGGCCCGAGGCCTTTCGCGCATATCTCGACTCCTGGGTAAACGACGACCTGGTCAGCGCCATCGCCGGGTGCACGACGCCGATAAAGGTGATCGTCGGCAGAAACGACCCGGATCTCAACGAGGAGGTGATCCGCCAGACCTACGGCGTCTGGCTGCCGAACTGTGAGATCGTGGTGCTCGAAAAGTGCGGCCATTACCCGATGCTGGAGTGTCCACTTGAACTCGCTGCAGAAATTGAGAATTTCCTGCAGCGCCACCGCTAGGCCAACTTTCTGCTGAACACTGTATGCAGGTGTGTTGACGCTTCAGGTATGGACAAAAGATCTCGCACGAAGGAGTGAGCCGCCCAATGGACACGGTGTTCAGCAACGGTCAGTTCGGCGACGCCATCTTCTTTCGTCTTTTGCGGGTGAACGGAGCGTACTCTGGTTCAGCGACAAAAACTTCGCACCTGATGCCGTCTGAAGTGTCAAGAAATCCGGGCCAATCCCCAGAGCCGGCAAGAAAAGAGACGGGGCGGTTGCCGGGATAAAGCGAAAAGACGGGGTGATGGACGTTCCCGCCGCGTGCGGTCATTACACCGAGGACTGAGGCAACGCATGAAAATAGGCTTGATCCAGACGGATACTCAAGGGGACAAGAACAGCAACCTCCGACGCATCGAGGCGGCGGTGGAGCGGCTGGCCGGCGACGGAGCCGATCTCATCACCATGCCGGAGACCTTTGCCTACCTGGGGCCGGATGCCGGTCTGCGGGCCAATGCCGAACCACTGGACGGACCCAGCCTGACCCGGTTGCGGAACAAGGCCAGGGAGCGGCGGGTCTATCTGCATTGCGGCAGCATACTCGAGCGACGGGGGAAAAAAATCTTCAACACCTCGGTGGTCTATGACCGTCTGGGCGAGCAGGTGGCCCAGTACAGCAAGATCCACCTGTTCGATATCGAGGCCCCGGGCGGCACCGTATTCCGGGAGTCGGAGGTGGTCAGCGGCGGCGACGAGGTGGTGGTCTTCACCTGTGAGGGGCACACCGTCGGGCTGTCCATCTGCTATGACCTGCGTTTTCCCGAACTGTACCGACGGCAGGTCGAGCGGGGCGCCGAGCTGTTGCTGGTACCGGCTGTTTTCACCCTGATGACCGGCAAGGACCATTGGGAGGTGCTGCTGCGGGCCAGGGCGATTGAAAACCTCTGTTATGTGGCTGCCGCCGGTAACTGGGGGACGTGCCCGCCGAAATACACCTCCTGGGGACACAGTATGGTGGTCGACCCCTGGGGCACGGTACTGGCCCAGGCCCCGGACTGTACAGCCACGCTCAGCGCCGAGCTCGACTTTTCCCGCCTGGCGGCTCTTCGGGCGAAACTGCCCGCCCTCTCCCATCGGCGGCGTGACCTGTTTCCCGGCTGATCTCCCTGTCAGTCGTCGGCCCTGTTCTTGGGCCGCATCCTTTTGCCAAAGGCGCTCTGCAGGAGTTTTTTCACCGCGTTCTGGTCGCCGGCGGTCAGAGAAATGATCTTTGCGCCGGTCTGCATCATTGCCAGGGTGAGCCAGGCGCAGAGTATCGCTCCGCCGCAATAGGTCATAAGGGCCATGATGTTGGCCAGGGGAATGGCCCGGTCTTCCAGGCGGATGTCGAAGACATTGCCGCCGATGCTGTTCGCCAGTTGCTCGATGGGGCCGGTCAGAGACGATGGCGACTGCAGCGCGGAGAAGATGAGATGAAAAATATCAATGGTATATTTAAGGCCCATCAGGATGATGAACAGCCCGACACAGGTGGCGATGAGGCTGAGAATACCCTTGATGATGTCTACCACTGGCGGTGAGACCTCTTCATTGTACGGCGTCATGATCGTCTGGAACCTCCATGTTTTTTATCTACAAGTTAGCATAGTTAGCTGCAGATCACCTTCGCATCTTTTTCCCCGAAAGTCAATTGGCAAGGTTGCTGTCGACGTCTTATCCGTCAGAGGCCTTCACCCCGGCCGGGTGTGCTGGTTACCTGCGCTCCTGGTAAGTAGAAGTAATTGATAAGAATAGTATGTGTCAGCGCCTGTTGGCAAGGGGCAGCATCTCGTTCAGTTCGTCGATATGCGCCTGTTCCATGGTGTTCACCTGGTCGATGAGCTGAGCGAAGAGGGCCTGGAGATGGGGCGTGTACAGTCGATGCAGGCTGGTATTGGCCACCGGTGCAAAGCCGCGCATGATCTTATGGGGCGAGCCGGCGCCGGGATCGAAGGTGCGGATGCCGTTGGCAATCGCCCAGTTGATCGGCTGGTAGTAGCACATGTTGAAATGCAGATCCTTGGTCGGGCTGTCGCAGCCCCAGTAGCGGCCGATCAGGTGACCGTCCTTGACCAGCAGCATGGAGAGCGCGATCGGGTTGACCGAACCGTTGAGGTAGGCGGCAAACAGCAGGAGTCGGTGACGGAAGTCGGAGAAAATCCGCCGAAAGAACTGGGCGTTGAGATAACGGGCGGCCCAGGGGCCGTAGCGAGTGTTGGTGTTGAGGTATTGCCGGTACATGAGCTCGCCAAAAGTTGTCGGGATCTCCTCGCCAGTAAGGGCCCGGATGACAATGCCCTGTCGCTCCATGCTCCGTTGCTCCCGGCGGATATTGCGGCGCTGGGAGGACTTGAAGGTCTGCAGGTAGTCGTCAAAATTGTTAAAGCCACGGTTTTCCCAGAGATACGACTGGTGTTGCCAGCCGATAAAGCCGCTGATGTCAAGCGCGGCAAACCACGCGGTATCGACGAAATTCAGCTGGCAGCCCGGAATCTCGTTTTCCTGGCAGAACCGGTCGATAGCGGCGAGCAACTGCAGGCAGACCTGTCTCTGGTCGAGGTGCTCGGCGACGAGGAAGCGGAAGCCCACCGATGGGGTGACCGGGCTCATGCCCACCAGTTTGGGGTAGTAGCGAATCTGGTATTTTTCCGCCAGCCGCACCCACCAGTGGTCGAACACGAATTCTCCCCAGCTGTCGTTTTTTAGGTAGAGCGGTACCGCCCCCACCAGGTCCTGACCGCTCCAGGCCGTCAGATGATTCGGCTGCCAGCCGTGGCGGGAGGTGATGCTGCCGGATGCCTCGAGGTGGTGCAGCCATCGGTATTCAAACAGTGGGGTCGACAGCGGCAGGGCGAGTCGGTCCCACTGGCGCTGGTCGATCTGATCGATGCTGTCATGCCAGCGGACAGTCAACGGGCGGGGTGGAGTTGAGGGGTGTCGGGTGTCGTTCATGGCAAGGTGTTGGGCAGGAGGCTGTGATATGCACAATACGTTCATTTGCCCATTCTGTCACCAACGGAGTCGCCAGATACCGATGGGAGTTCGTCAGACAGCCTTGTGTGTCGACGAGCTCTGGCTGAAATAAGAGGACTCCTCTGGAACCCTTATCAGTTCAGACGGCGTCAGGTAGACGGTTCATGAGAAATCCGCAATACCGGGGAAAAGAAAAGGGGCCTGAACGTCTTTATCCGATACGTTCAGGCCCCTGGTATGTGGTGGAGCTAGGCGGGATCGAACCGCCGACCTCTTGAATGCCATTCAAGCGCTCTCCCAGCTGAGCTATAGCCCCGACTTGCTTTCTGCAAAATTGTTCCGCTTAAATAACAGGGAATAGAAAGGCTGTCAACGAATTTTCTTCAGAAAATGAAAAGGGGAGAAATGAGGTTCCTGCCTGGCAGACAGAGGCTCAACTGGCCCATAATGGTCGATAGTGGCTGACATTTTTGTCTTTGGTCCTGGCTGTGAAGGTTCCGATTTCATATCCCTTGCCAATGGAAAAGAGGTTTGGTATTCTTCTACGTTTTGCGTAAGCTGTCAGAGAAGTCTTTCATCCCCCGGGTCTGATCCGGGTAATCGATCGTGTCGCGCTCTCGCTCAATATCATTCCACCGGCGGTGGATTTCCGTCTCGAGGTAAATATGTATTCTCCATTCAACTTTCTGTTTGGCTGGCTCTCCAATGACCTGGCAATAGATCTTGGTACCGCCAATACCGTTTTATACGTCAAAGGTAAAGGTATTGTGCTGCGCGAGCCGTCGGTGGTTGCAGTCCGGCAGGATGGCAGAATGAACAAGGTGCTGGCCGTCGGCCAGGAGGCGAAGATGATGCTGGGCAAGACCCCCGGCAATATTACCGCTATCCGGCCTATCAAGGATGGGGTGATCGCCGACTTCGAGGTTACCGAGGCAATGTTGAGATACTTTATCAACAAGGTGCATAACCGGCGGACACTGGTGCATCCGCGGATCATGATCTCTGTACCATCGGGGATCACCCAGGTGGAAAAGCGAGCGGTGAAGGAGTCGGCCGAGTCCGCCGGGGCCAGGGAGGTGTATCTGATCGAAGAACCCATGGCCGCGGCCATTGGTGCCGATCTGCCGATCACCGAGCCAACCGCCAACATGATCATCGATATCGGCGGCGGCACCACCGAGGTGGCGGTGATTTCTCTGGCCGGCATTGTCTATGCCAAGTCTGTCCGGGTGGCCGGGGACAAGATGGACGAGTCTATCCTGCAGTACATCAAGCGCAAGCACAATCTGGCCATTGGTGAACGTACCGCCGAGTTGATCAAGACCACCATCGGCAACGTTCTGCCGGAAGAACCATATGAGACGATGGAGATCAAGGGGCGAGATCTGGTCTCGGGGGTGCCGAAGACCATGACCGTTTCCGCCGATGAGATCCAGAGCGCGATTGCCGAACAGGTCGACGTCATTGTCGAGGCCGTGCGGGTGGCGCTGGAGGTCACGCCACCGGAATTGGCCGCGGATATTGTCGACCAGGGCATTGTGCTGACCGGTGGCGGTGCCCTGCTGAAAAATCTCGACAAGTGCCTCAAAGAGGCCACCGGCATGCCGATTATCGTTGCCGACGATCCGCTGTCATCGGTGGTGCTCGGCTCGGGGAAGGCTTTGGACAACCTCGATATTCTCCGAGAAGTGACCATAGAATAATCGATCGTTGGCGTCAGTCGCTGTGGGCTATGAACTTCTGGCGGCAAGGACCTGACAGACGCGTATTCATCCAGGCCAGCCGCTGCATGTGACATTGCGAATCCGGTGAGAAAAAGAGTCAATACCAGAAAGAGACCGTCAGGCCTGTTCTCCGTACGGCTTGGGGTGTTTGTTGGCACCGTGCTGGTGATCGGTCTGCTGCTGCTTGCCTCCCTGCTGGGAGGCGGGTTCGGCGCATTGCACAAACTCACCCTCGACCTGGTCGGGCCGATTCAGAGCGTTGTCTCCCGGTCCCTGTCCGGGCTTGTTTCGTTCAAAGACGACTATATTGCCCTGCTCGATGTGCGTGAAGACAACAAACGCCTGTCCGATCTGGTCAACAAGTATCTGCAGGAGTTGAGCGAGCGGCGCGAGGGCTATCACAAGTTCAAACATTACGAGGAACTCCTCGAATTCAAGAAGCAGGAGGGGTTTGGCCTGCTCACCGCCCGGGTTGTCGGCAAAGATCCGGCCCTCTGGTTCCAGACCATCATTATCGACCGGGGTACCGAAGACGACGTGCTAGAAGGCATGGTCGTACTCAGTCCCAACGGGGTGGTGGGGCAGGTGATTCACACCGCCGACAAGTATTCCAAGGTCCTTCTGGCCAATGCGCCGAGCAGCGCTATCGACGCCATGGTCCAGAAAAACCGGGTTCGCGGCATCCTCAAGGGGGCTGACGCTCGAGGGTACGTGCTGGAATACGTCTTGAAAAATGCCGATGTCGCCGAAGGTGATTATATTGTCACTGCGGGTATCGGCGGTATATTCAATGCTGGTATTCCCTTGGGTCAGGTATCGGCGGTGCGCTCTCTGGAGCGAGGTATGTTTTTGGAGATCGAGGTTCGTCCCAGTGTGGATTTCCAGAAGCTCGAGGTCGTTTTTGTCGATCTGACCGATAGAAAAAAGATCTTGAGCCAGATGTACCCAGGAAGCGAATAGCCCTGCGATGATAGCTACCATGACATTTCTCCTGCTGGGGATTCTGCTCTGCGTGGTGCAGACCACGGTGCTGCAGATGATGCCAGGGCTGCTTTCCCGTATCGATCTCGTCTATATCCTGGTGGTCTTCTCCGCCTACAGGCTGCCCTGGGTGCCCGGCATCCTCGTGGCCTTTGCCGTTGGCTGGGTGCTCGATGTCCTGGCCGGAGTGCATCTCGGCTTTTATCCGCTGGAATTTCTTTTTGTGCTGGTCTCCCTGAAATTACTGACCGTTAACAGCCCGGTGAAGGAGAGTGCCTACCAGATTCCCATGGTCGGCATAAGCTATATGGTGGTGCAGATGATGATCTACCTGTTCACCTCCATGACCTTTCAGTATGGCCTGCCGGTGTGGTCATGGGTCAGCGTGGTGCAGGAGACGATTCTGCTGGTGCTGGCAGCCATTCCGTGTTTTCTCGTTTTCAACGGTCTGTATGAATACCTGACGACCAGGGCAGCGCGCTCGCGGTCGACCAGGCGACGCGTTCGTAAGACCCTCTAACCAGCATGGCTGGACCAGGTAGCCTGAGCCATGACGAAGCATGAAACTTCTGGGTGCGGTAACAAAAATCTCCGTGCTGATGAACTTCATATAAACCAGCATGGCTGGACCAGGGAGCCTGAGCCACGACGAAGCATGAAACTTCTGGGTGCGGTAACAGAGCTTTCCACACTGACGAGTTTCATATAAACCAGCATGGCTGGACCAGGTACCGCAGCCACAACAAACCATGAAAATCCCGAGGAAGTGCCAACGACTCCTTGTCGGCGATTTTCGGATAAACCAGGTGACTCCATGAGGTTATTTTATCGAGAGGTAGATGAATATGCCGAGCGGGACAATGAGGGTGTCGATCTGCTGCGCCGACGGCTGCTCGGCGGGGCCGCACTCATCATCGTCTTTTTCGCGATCATCATCTTGCGACTCTGGACCCTGCAGATCCAACATGGCGAAGACTACAAGAACTCCGCTTACAGCAACAGGGTACGGGTCCAGGAAATAACCGCTCCCAGGGGGCAGATTCTCGACCGCAAGGGTCGGGAGATCGTCACCAACCGTCCCTCCTTCAACGTGGTGATGATGCGGGAGGATTCCCACGATATCGAAGACATGCTCAAACGGCTGGCACCGATTCTGGACACCGATATTTCCGAACTCTGGGGCCGGATCCGCAATGCCGAGGGCACGCCGCGGTACCTGCCGGTGGTGTTGAAAGAGGACATCGACTGGGAGACGCTTGCCTATCTCGAGAATCACAATCAGAAATTTTCCGGTATCCGGGTCGAGGTGCAGCCGGTCAGGGTCTACAACTACGGTGATCTGGCGGCCAATGCCATCGGTTATCTTGGGATAATCAGTAAAAAAGACCTGGCTTCCGCCGACCCGGAGCTCTACAGCGGCACCGATCTCATCGGCAAGCAGGGGCTGGAGAGGCTGCGGGAGGCCGACCTGCGTGGCGGCAAGGGGCACCGGTACACCGAGGTCGATGCCAGAGGGTTTGAACGGGGTGAGTTGAAGCAGGAAGATCCACTGCCGGGTCGGGATATCCAGCTGACCCTGGATATCGACCTGCAGAAGGTCGCCGAAGACATGATGAACGAGGACGAAAAGGCCGGAGCGGTGGTGGCCATGGAGGTCAAGACGGGCCGGCTGCTGGCCCTGGTTTCGACTCCGACCATCCATCTTGAAGATTTTGTCGGCGGAATATCCCATGAAAAGTGGCAGGCCTTGCTCGACAACCCCAAACACCCGCTGCTCAACAAGGTGGTTCAGGGGGTTTATCCTCCGGGCTCGACCTATAAAATGATCACCGCCATGGCCGGACTGTCGACCGGGGTGATCAACAAGGACACCATTATCTACTGCCCGGGCTTTTACCGCTTTGGCAACAGGACCTATCGCTGCTGGAAACACTCCGGTCATGGTGCGGTCAATCTGCGCAAGGCTATCAGTGAGTCCTGCGATGTCTATTTTTATCAGGTCGGCCAGATGGTCGGAGTCGACGCCTTGGCGGAATACGCTCAGAAGTTCGGTCTCGGTCAGAAGACCGGGGTGGAACTCGAGCACGAAAAGGCCGGTCTGACCCCGACCAAACAGTGGAAACTGGAGAACAGAAAGAGTAAATGGCAGGATGGCGAGACGCTTTCGGTGGCAATCGGTCAGGGCTATGATCTGGCGACTCCCCTGCAGATCAACGTCATGACAGCGACTCTGGCCAACCATGGCCGCAGGTACCGGCCTCAACTGGTGGAGAAGGTGGTGGATCCCGACGGCACGGTGCTCTCTTCCTTTGCCCCCATCGTCGAGAGTGACCTGAAGATGAACGCCAACAAGATGCAGCAGATTATCGACGGCATGTGGGATGTCGTCCAGGGCAAGCGCGGCACGGCCCGCAAGGTCGCCATCGACGGGGTGGATATCGCCGGCAAGACCGGCACGGCCCAGGTGGTGAAGCTGGCTCGATACAAGGGGTTGAAAGACGAAGATATCCCGTACAAGATGCGCGACCACGCCTGGTTCACCTGTTTTGCCCCCGTCGATAACCCGGAGATCGCGGTGACGGTTCTGGTCGAGCATGGTCTGCACGGCAGTTCCACCGCCGGGCCGGTCGCCCGGGCGGTTCTGGAGAAGTACTTCGAGGACAGGCTGCCGCAGGGTGATGATGACGGGAAAAACCTGGCAAGGCAATGAGGGCCTTACGCCGGGAGATGCCATGATACCGGCGAGGGCGTTGATCAGTCGACGAGGACGGGGTGATGCTGCGAATAGATAGAAGGCTTTTTGAACATTTTGATTTCGTGTTGTTGCTGATCATTCTGCTCATCTGCGGGATGGCCCTGTTCAATCTCTACAGCGCAACCTATTCCCCCCGGGACTTCGGCCTCTCGCCCTGGATCAAGCAGGCCTATTACTTTCTGTTCGGTTTCTCCTGTTGCCTGGTGATTCTCAGTGTCGACTATCAGGTTCTCCACACCCTGAACTATCCCATCTACCTGACGGTGATCCTGCTGCTCGGGCTCTCGTATTTCGTGGGCAGCGAGGCGGGCGGGGCCCAGCGTTGGATCGATCTGGGGGTGATCAAGCTGCAGCCCTCGGAGCCGGCCAAGCTGATGCTGGTCATTACCCTGGCCAGCTACTATTCCCGCAAGGAGGTGATCGACGGCTATACCGTCAAGCAGCTGATCATGCCGATATTGCTCACCGCCGTGCCGTTTCTGCTGATTCTCAAGCAGCCGGATCTGGGCACTGCGCTGATGCTCGGCATCATCTTCGTCTCCATGACCCTGTTCGTCAAGCTGCGGTTCTCGACCCTGGCCTCTCTTGGCGGCTCTGCCCTGGTGGCGGGGATTTTTGCCTGGGAAAAGGTTCTCAAACCCTACCAGAAGCAGCGGATCCTGACCTATATCCACCCCGAGGAGGACAAAATGGGGCACGGGTACCAGATCATGCAGTCCAAGATCGCCATGGGCAGCGGTGGGCGGTTCGGCAAGGGCTATATGGAGGGCACCCAGGGCCATCTTCATTTCCTGCCGGAGAGGCATACCGATTTTGCCTTTGCGGTCTGGGGCGAGGAGTGGGGCTTTCTCGGCTGCCTCTTCTTTCTGGTCTGCTACTTTCTGATGCTGCTCTGGGGTCTGCATGTTGCCGTCAATGCCCGGGACCGTTTCGGGGTGCTTTTGGCCTTCGGGGTGGTGATGCTGATCTTCTGGCAGGCGGTAATCAATCTGTTGATGATCATGGGTTTTCTGCCCGTCGTCGGTATCCCGTTGCCGCTGGTCTCCTATGGCGGCTCGTCGCTCTTGACCACCCTGCTGGGGCTGGGGATCCTGATGAACGTCAGCATGCGCCGGTTCGGCAACAAGAATGGGGTCAGCGAGGGGTGAATCCTGCTGAGAGTCGACTTCTGACCAGACTGGTCAGGCAGTCGATAAAGCGGGGGCTGGTATTGAGGGATTTCGTCGGTCGCAGGCGAATACCCAGTGTTGCCGCCTGCTCGCGAAAGAGCAGGCCAATTTCGTAGAGGGTCTCCAGATGGTCGGAGACGAAGCTGATCGGTACCATGAGGATGTTCCGATACCCCTCCTCACCGATCGTCTTGATCATCTCCGTGGTCGAGGGTGACAGCCAGTTGACCGGCCCGCTCCGGCTCTGATAGCTGAGTCTGCCTGTTAGGCGGGTCCGCCGTTCGAGGGCATTGATGGTGCGATTGAGTTCGTCGACGTACGGATCGCCGGCGTCAATCAGCGAGACCGGCAGACTGTGGGCGCTGTAGACGATCTGGCTCGGTTCGCCGGCAAAATGCTGCAGCCCCTGTTCGATCATCGCCGCCAGAGCCTCGATATACAGGGGGTGGTCGGGCCAGGAAGGTATTTCCAGCAGTGGGATTCTCGGGGCGATTTTCTCTTGAGCCTGGCGCAGATCCTTCAGCGACGATCCTGTGGTCGCCCGGGAGTAATGGGGGTAGAGGGGGAGGGCGACGATGGCTTCCGCGCCGAGATCGACCAGTTCTGTGAGGGCCTTAGCGGCCGAAGGCTGCCAGTAGCGCATGGCGATGCTGACATGAAAGGTCCCGTCAGCGGCCAGTGCTGTCGCCAGGGCCTCGGCCTGCCGCTGGGTGATCGCCTTCAGCGGAGAGCGTCCCCCTATTTTCCGGTACATCTTCCTGCTCAGTGGCGCACGTCTGCCGGCAATCAATCTGGCCAGAGGCTTTTGCAGCAGAGCGGGGCCAAGTTTGATGATATCCCTGTCTGAGAACAGATTGTAGAGAAACGGTCCGACGTCGTCGAGCGAGTCCGGGCCACCCATATTGAGCAACAGAACGCCGATAAGCGGTTTTTTCATGGGTTTTCAGTGGGTTGAGCATGAATGAAAGAATTTTGCTGAAAAATTCTACAGCATTGTTGGTCATTGTGCCACAATTAGCCGTAGGGGTACCATGATTGAATGAAATTTCCCAGGTGGCCCGGTGCCTGCCGAGTTCATGCCTTGATTCTCGATTTGACGGCAATATAATGAATAGCAGAGTGAGTTCCGTTGCAGCCTGAATGCGTTGCCGCTCATCGCTTCTGCTGCGGCGGAGTTCGCCAGGGGATGCATCGGTAGGTGCATGGAGTGGTTGAGGGGTTCTGCCCCTTGGCTGAGTTTCAAACGGAGGACATCTATGGAACTGAAGATCGAAGCCCGCAATGTTGAGTTACGTAAGGGATGGCAGACCAGGATTGAGGAGGAGAGGGACAAGCTCGTCAAGCATTATGCCGGGCTGGTGCTGCATCTTCGGGTCTCCATTGAAGCGACGGCTCATCATAAGGAAGGAGGGTTTGAGATCAAATTGATTGCCACCATCCCCAACGATACGGTTGTCGTCGCCCGCAAGGGTGAGGCCGTTCGCCCCGCCCTTACCGAAGCGTTCGATGTCCTGACCTTGCAGCTCAAGGAAAAGGGCAGAAAAAAGAGGAAGGACATCAAGGTGAATGTGGCCGAAGAGACAGATAAGATCGGAGTCATCAGAAAACTTCTGCCTTTCGAGTCCTATGGATTTATTACCTCATTTGATAACCGGGAAATTTATTTTCACGAAAACGCGCTGAAAAACGTCGACATGGCGCAACTGGCCGAGGGCGACAGCGTGGTCTATGGCGAGACGATCGGGGAGAAGGGTCCTCAGGCCTCCTGGGTGCGGCAGGTCCGTTAGTGTCCATCCGTTAAGAGAATATCCGAGGTCAGACTGTCGAGGTACGGGGCCGCAGGCGATGATTCGTCTGCGGCCCCATCCTTTGTCGGCATAACCACGGGGGCATCCTGGCCCGGTTTATCCGAAAATCGCCGACAAGGAGTCGTTGGCACTTCCTCGGGATTTTCATGGTTTGTTGTGGCTGCGGTACCTGGTCCAGCCATGCTGGTTTATATGAAACTCGCCAGTGCGGAACGCTCTGTCACCGCGCCGAGGAGTTTCATGGTTCGTTGTGGCTGAGGCTATCTGGTCCAGCCATGCTGGTTAGCCGGAATTCTCACCCATACTGGAGGGTCAACAACAGTTGCACACCGTGTTGATGAGAAAACCGGCTCAGCGTCGCTGCAAACGTTTTGTCCATGATTTTCATCTCGGCCTACGGTATAACCAGCATGGCTGGATCAGGTGAACGAGCGGAGCGAGGCTCCGGGTCGCTCTGCCACGACGACCCATGAAACTTCGAACTCCCAAAAGATAATCTTTTTGTGCCGGCGGGTTTCGCGTAAACGAGGGGACATTGACAATGGTGGTGACGGGACAAATCGAGACAAGGAGTGCAAGACCGTGAAACAGGAAGTCTATCTGATAGACGGCAGTGCCTATGTCTACCGGGCATTTCATGGGGTGAAATCCCTTGCCAACAGCAAGGGCATGCCGACCAACGCGGTGTTTGGCTTTATCAATATTCTTCAGCGACTCCTGCGGGAGAAGAAACCGCACTATCTGGCGGTGGCCTTTGACAGCAGAGGTGAGGTCTTTCGCCATCAGATGTATCCGGAATATAAGGCCAATCGACCGCCCATGCCCGAAGATCTGGCGGTACAGGTCCCCTATATCCATGATTTCATTCGGCACTCACGGATCCTCTGCCTCGAACAGCCCGGGATCGAGGCCGATGACCTCATAGCCTCGGCGGCCCGACAGCTCAACCGGCAGGGGTATCGGGTCGTTGTGGTGTCCGGTGATAAGGATCTGCTGCAATTGGTGGGCGAATCGGTGGTGATGTGGGATCCGATGAACGACAGACTGATGGATGAGGCGGCGGTTACGGCCAGGTATCAGGTTGCACCGGCCAGGCTGCTCGAGCTGTTTGCCCTGGTGGGTGACAGTGCCGACAATGTTCCCGGAGTACCAGGGGTTGGCCCCAAGAGCGGCGCCAAGCTGATTGCCGAATTCGGCTCGCTGGAACAGCTCTACGCCAACCTCGACACGATGAAGCCGTCGAAGATGAAGGAGCGGCTGGTCGAGCACCGCGACGCCGCCTTTTTATCGCGGGATCTGATCCGTTTGCAAGACGACGCCAAAATCCCCGAGGCTGTGGAACAGTATCTTCTGCAGCCCGCCGATGAACTGCAACTCGCCGCCCTGTACACTGAATTGGAGTTTTCCCGTTTTCTCCAGCAACTCGACACCTCGGAGAAGGTGGCGACCGACAGCTTTACCTGTATAACAAGTGAAGAGGAACTCGAACAGGTCGTCAATGGACTGCTCGCCAGGAAACTGGTGGTGCTCGATACCGAAACCACCTCGCTCAACGCCCGCGATGCCCGGCTGGTGGGTCTGTCGCTATGCAGCGACCTCGACCGGGCCTGGTATGTGCCCCTTGGTCACCTTGACGAGAAGGGTGACCGGGTTGCCGATCAGCTCGATGACGAGGCGGCCAGGAGGCTGCTCACTCCGTTGCTGCAATCTCCGACCATCATGAAGATCGGCCACAACCTGAAATACGACTACACTGTCCTGCATCAGCAATGGGGTCTGGATCTGGCCGGTCAGCTGGCCGATACCATGATCGCCGCCCATCTGCTCGAGGTCTCCAGCCAGTCGTTGAAACTCGACGATCTCTGCCGGGAGCGCGGCCTCCGCCTGACCCCCTTCACCGAGGTCGTCGGCCAGGATACGCGGGAAGACTGTTTTGCCTATGTCGATCCCCAAAACGCCTGCAACTACAGCTGTGAAGATGTCTACGGCACTCTGGTGCTCTGGCGGGAATTTGTGGAGAAACTGCAAGAGAGAGGCCAGGAAGACCTCTTTTATCGGCTGGAAATGGCCCTGCTGGTCATCCTGGCGGAGATGGAGATGCGGGGAATATGTATCGACGAGCGGCTGCTCCATGAGCTCTCTGGCGAATTTCGTCAAAAACTTGCGGACATCGAACAGCGGATTTATACAGTTGCCGGCCAGACCTTCAACATCAACTCGCCCAGGCAACTGGCCCATATCCTCTTTGAAGAGCTGCAGCTGCCCCATGGGCGCAAGACCAAAACCGGCTACTCGACCGATGTCAAGGTGCTGGAGAAACTGGCGGCCAAACATGAGCTGCCGGCCCTCATTCTCGAGTACCGGACGCTTGCCAAGCTGCAGAGCACCTATGTCGAAAAGCTGGCCCTGCTGCGAGATCGACAGACGGGCAGGATCCACACCTCTTTCAATCAGGCGGTGACGAGCACCGGACGGCTGTCGAGCAGCAATCCCAACCTGCAGAACATCCCGATCCGTGGCGAGGAGGGCAGCCGCATCCGCCAGGCCTTTGTGCCGGCGCCAGGCCAGCTCTTTATCTCGGCCGATTACTCCCAGATCGATCTGCGGGTCCTGGCCCATTACTCGAAGGATCAGGCGTTAAAGGAGGCCTTTCAGGCCGGAGACGATATTCATGCCAGAACCGCCGCCCAGATCTTCGGGGTCTCGCCGCTTCTGGTCAGCGCCGACATGCGGCGGGTAGCCAAGAGCATCAATTTCGGCATCGTCTACGGCATGAGCAGTTTCGGTCTGTCGAGCCAGCTCGGCATCTCCAGGAAGGAGGCCCAGACCTTCATCGATCGCTATTTCCAACTGTATTCCGGGGTCAAACGGTACATGGAGGAGACTGTGGTCCAGGCCAGAAAGGATGGGTATGTGACCACGCTTCTGGCGCGGCGCAGAGCGGTGCCGGAGATCAATGCCGCCAATCGGGTGCAGCGCGAGTTTGCCGAGCGGACCGCCATCAACACCCCGATTCAGGGAACGGCCGCCGATATCATCAAACTGGCGATGCTCAAGGTGGAGGCAGCCTTGCGCCAGGGCGGCGTACCGGCGGCCCTGCTGCTGCAGATCCATGATGAGCTGGTGTTCGAGATAGCCGGCGAACGCGTTGACGAGGCAAGGGAGGTGGTCAGGGAGGCGATGGAGAGCGCCCTGGAACTCGACGTGCCGCTGGTGGTGAATATCGAGGTCGGTACAAGTCTTGCCAAGTAGCGGCAGAGGGGCCTGCAGGGTGAGGCTCAGGGGACGTCGTGATACACAGCAGTCGCGCCGCCAGGCGGACCAGGACATTTTCGAGGCATATCGATGTTACCGGAGAGTACGCAGCAGAAGTTGATTGATGAGATTGCCCTGTTCGTCAAATATGGGGTGGCCGAGTCCGACCAGGCGGCGGCGATGGCGGTGGTGGAGAAGTATCGGGACCATCCCCAGGCGATGGCAGTCCTGCTTGAGTTCTACAAAACTCTGCCAGAGGCCAGAGAAGAGCCGGTGACTCGGCTGGGTACTCTCGATGGGGTGCAGGGAGTGACCCTGTTGCTGGTCTCGACCCCCTGCCATCACTATACGGCGGTGGTGTCGGAGGGCGAGGCCCATATTCTCGGAGAGTATGGCCGGGAGCCGATTCCACCGGAGATTCTTCAGTATTTCGGCCATGGTGACAGCGAAACATTCTATGCAGCGTATGGCGAGGCCCAAGAGACCCCCGAGCTTACGGTGAAGGATGGAGACAAGGTCTGTCCCATCTGTCAGGTGGCGGTCGGCGAGTATCATGTTCTGGGCTGCCCGGTCGAGGTTTGCCCATGGTGCGATGGCCAGTTGAGTCACTGTAACTGCCGCTTTGAAAAGCTCGAGGTGGAGAGTGTCGAGTCGGAGGAACAGATCGAGACGTTACTGGAACTGCTCAAAGACAAGGGACGTATCCCCTATCGACCGGAACAGAAACCCGGCTACCCGGGAACGAGTGCCGGCTTGGATCGCTAAGCGTCTCTCCTCCTGCGGTTGTTTTCTGCCGGCCAGGCCGGTGCCGATCCACGGCGGCAGCCGTCGGCCGCCACCGTGGTGGGTGAGGGGGGAATGGTCGATCCTGACAAAGTGAGACGGCCTCAGCCGTTCCCCTGGACATTTTTCAGATATTTGTAGAGTTCAGAATCCGAGGAGAGGATCAGCGAGGTGTTCTCCCCGATAATCTTCTCATAGCTCTCCAGGGTCTTCATGAAGCCGTAGAAATCGGGATCCTGGGAGTAGGCCTGGCCGTAAATACTGGTGGCCTCGGCATCGGCTTTACCCTTGATGGTCACCGCTTCCCGGTTGGCGGTCGACATGATCTCCTTGAGTTCCTTGTCGACCGTACCGAGGATCTGGGCCTTTTCCCCTTCGCCCAGCGAACGTTTCTCGGCAGCGATCCTCTTGCGCTCGGAGATCATCCGGTCGTAGACCTTGGCCCGAACCGATTCGATATAGTTGACCCGTTTGATCATCACATCGATCAAGGTAATGCCGTACTGCAGGGTCCCCCGGCTGGCAATGTTGAGGATCTGGTCCTGGATCTTGTCCCGGCCCATCACGGGCTTGGTGCCGATGGACTCGTTACCCAGGGTCTGGGTCATGGTCTCCGGTGACCAGTCGGAGCTGCGGATGATTTCGCTCAGGTTGTTCTTGTTGACCATGTCCCGCACGGTGCCGTCGATGATATCGTCGAGCAGCGATTGAGCCCGGGCCTCCGAGCCGCCGGTGGTCTGGAGAAAACGCAGGGCGTTGGAGATCCGCCACCTGGCGGTGACATCGAGAAAGACATAGGTTTTGTCATTGGTGGGGATCTGGTTGGGATCACCGTCCCAGATCTGAATTTTCTTTTCAAAGACATTGACCTGCTGGAGAAAGGGTATCTTCAGGTGGAGACCGGCATCGGTGACCGGATCACCCACCGGCGCGCCGAACTGGGTGACCACCACCTGCTTGCCCTCTTCGAGGATATAAAAACCGTCATAGACCACCAGTACCGCGACCACCAGTACGCCGACGAGGAGAAAATTGAGTAGTTGTTTCATCTGTATTTCCTTATATTTTCACATTATTTTTTCTGAGCTTCCGACAGGCCCTGGCTGCCGGTGAGGTTGAGCAGGGGCAGCAGATTCTGCTGATCGCGGTCGATGATATAAATATTGTCGACATGGGGCAGAATGGTCTGCATGGTCTCGAGATACATGCGCTTGCGGGTGACGTCGGTGGCACCCTTATACTCCTTGAGGATGTCGAGAAAACGGCTGGTCTGGCCCTTGGCGTCGTTGAGGCGCTCGGTGGCATAGCCCTTGGCCTCTTCGATGATCTGTTTGGCGCTGCCCCGGGCCTTAGGGATCACCCTGTTGTAGGTTTCCTGGGCTTCGTTGACCAGTCGCTTCATGTCCTGGTCGGCCTCGTTGACTTCGTTGAAGGCCGGTTTCACCGGATCCGGTGGGTTGATGTCCTGGAACTGGACAGTGATGAGGCTGACCCCGGCCTCGAGTTTGTCCAGCAGGGACTGCAGCTCGTTCTTGACCGATGCTGCCAGTAGATCCCGATTGCCGAGAACATAGTCGAAATCCATGTTGCCGACCACCCGCCTGGTCACGCTCTCGGAGGCGTCGTGGACCGCCTGCTCGACATCTTTTATCTTAAAGAGGAAGAAGTAGGGATCGCTGACCTTGTATTGGACGATCCAGGCGACGTTGATCACGTTCTTGTCGGCCGTGAGCATCAGGGATTCCATATTGTAGTTGCGGTCAAAGCCGTTCTGCTGGCCGGGAAAGCGGGTGCGGAAACCAAATTCCTGTTTTCTGACCTGTTCCACATCCACCTTGTAGAGCGCATCGATATAGGGAATCTTGAAATGGAGTCCGGGCTGGGTGGTCTTGGTGAATTTGCCTAGACGGAGGATCACCCCGACTTCACCCGGATTGATCTTGAACACCGATGAGTAGGCGCCCTGCAGCAGAAGGACGATGGCGGCGAGGATGAGGATTTTGCCGATACCCGAGGCGGGGCCGCTCCCTTTCTGAGCCGGTGGCTGTTCGCCCGGCCCGGTGGGCTTCGGTTTTCCTTCCGAGAAGAAATCCTGAAGTTTCTTGATGAGCTGGGCTACCATCTCCTCCGGAGTCTGGGGCTTGTTCCGTTTCCCCCAGGGAGGCTGTTGATCGTTAATGGACATAAATGAATCTCCTTTGAACTGTTGTTCTCCAGCCGGTAGCGAACACGACGACCAGGCGGAGGAAAATTGGCGGTGGTAAAACGAGCCAGCATGGCTGGACCAGGTAACCTCAGCCACGGCGAACCATCAAACTCCCCGGCGCGGCAACAAGGTTTTCGGCACGGGCGAGTTGCGGATAACCAGCATGGCTGGACCAGGTAACCTCAGCCACGGCGAACCATCAAACTCCCCGGCGCGGCAACAAGGTTTTCGGCACGGGCGAGTTGCGGATAACCAGCATGGCTGGAGCAGGTAACCTCAGCCACAACGAACCATCACATTCCCCGGCGCGGCGACCGAGCTTTCTGCGCCGGCGATTTTCGGATAAACCCCGAAATACGTCGCTAGTAAAGCAGCTGACAATTGCTGCCACTATAGCACATGACGGAGAAATTGCACGCAAAGCCGGTCCTATCGCAGAGCGATAATCCAACCGTAGATCACGATGGCAAAGGATGAAAGTTCGAGCAGCGATTGCAGGATGAGGTTGTGACGCAGCACGTAGAGCCGATGAAAACCGAGCAGGGTTCCGGCGATAAGTCCAGCCAGCAGACCGAAGAAATGAGCGCCGAGATCGGTTCGGCCGCTGTCGTCGCCGCTGCCGAGAAAGGCCAGCATCGCTGCCCCGGCCATGATCGGCAGGAACAGGCGGGCCGGCCGGCTGAAGTGGTCGTGTCGGTAATTGAGGGCGGAAAGTATGCCGATGGTTACGAAAACCGCGGTGGAGAATCCGACGCTCTGGTGACCCGGGCCATGGGCCAGGACGTTGAGGTAGTTCGCGCCACCTGCCATGATCAGCAGGACTGCCAGGCCGATGCCGTTGCCGAGCAGCAGAAAATAGAAGTGGAGCAGAAAGCCGCCGAGAACGCAGTTGCCGAGCAGATGCACGATGTCGGCATGAAGGGTCAGGCCGGTGAACAGTCTGTACAGTTCACCATTGTCAAGTATTCGGGACGAGTCGACAGCCCCGTCGATGAACCAGGTGGCATGCGGTGACCAGGGACCGGTGACGGTGTAAAACAGGAGCAGAGCGACGACGATGAGAACGGCCTGAGCCCGGAAGTACGGGGTAAAATCGTCCGGGTCCGCTGGCCGGAGTGGCCAGTCCTGATTTTCCAGGTCATAGGCGGCGATCTCCGCGATTGCCCGCTGCTGGAGCTCCGGGGAGACCAGCAGGGTCCAGGAGCCGGCGGTGGTCGCCACGCTGTGGGGGATGTTGTTTGCCGAAAGAATGAGAGAACAGAGGTGGAGACGGTCGGCCTCTCTGGTGCGCAGTATCGTCACCGCCATGCTGGCCTGGGCCAGGGAATCGTCGTGGTCTGGCTGTTTGGTCGTCATGTGCCTGTCGGCGGTTTGTGGCTGAATCACGCCAGAAACACAAGGCCCAGCGACCCGTGTTACCGGGTGCTGGGCGTTCTGTTGGCAGAGGCTGCCTTGGGGTTGCGTGGTGAACCTTTACAGTTTTTCCACCGGAACCTTTGAACCGAATTTTTCCTTCAGGTGCAACAGTTCGTCCTTCTGTCGTTGATAGACCGCAAACAGCTGGCTCGGGATATTGCTCTCCTTGCTGTACGCTTCACGCTGCAGGTCGATGCGGTGGAGGATGTTGTCGATATACAAGCTGAACTGCATAGCGTAGAGTTCGCGCGGGTACTCCTTGTTGATTCCGGCGAAGAGTTTCTTCAAATCCTCATATTTCGGCAGCATGCCAATCGGTGACTCGATGGCCTCGACATCGCCATGGGCATAGAGTTCGAGCCAGCCAAGCCAGACCCGGACGTCTTTCTTTTCGCCCAAAAGTCCTTTACCCGCTCCTCCCCTGTTTTCATGGGTCAGGAAGTAGTTGAGACCCGCCATGATCGGTCGACCGCTTTCACTGAACTTATCGGAGTTGAACAGGGTGAACTGGGCCTGCATGTAATCGGCGAGGGCGCCGGGAATGAAGGGGGCGTTGGCCCAGGGCTGACGATTGACACCGGTGGCGCCCACCTCGGTGGCGGTGGCCTTGGAGACGATGGAGGCGCCGATCACCACACCCTCGTCCATGGTGCGGGCCACCCATACCGGCGGCATGGTGTCGGCATCGCGGCCCGAGTAGGTGATCACCTTGACCGGTACCCCGGCAGGGTCTTCCGAGGCCTTGGTGGCATGGTTGGCGATGGCCGAAGCCAGCAGGGTACAGCGGGAATTCTTGTGTGACATCGGAACCGGCTTGCCGTTGGCGTCGACCTTGCCGGTATGCCATTCACCTTGAAAGTTGATGCCTTTGGCGGGGACGGGTTCGCCGTTGCCGACCCAGTGTGGTACGAGTTTGTCGTCGACCAGAACGTTGGACCAGATCACTTCGGTGCCATCGCCGCGCAGGCAGGCCATCAGGTAGGGGTCGCCCTCGAGATTGACATCTTCGACTATGCCGAAGATCCCCTTTTCGGGATTGATGGCCCTGAGGGTGCCGTCGCCGGCAAGCCACATCTGGGCCAGATCGTCGCCGATAAAGTCGCTGCCGACCATGGCCGTGGTGGTTTTGCCACAGCCAGACGGCGCCGCCCCGGCAAAAAAGGTCTTGCGGTTGCCCGGGCCGGTCATGCCGGTGATGAACATATGTTCGGAGAGCTGCTCGCCCAGTTTGTAGTAGGTGGCGTAATCGACGCTGAACCGGTGATTGCCCTTCTTCAACAGCAGGGTGTTGCCGGCATAGGTACAGAAGGTGGCAAAGGTGGTCAACCAGCTGCGGTCCATGAGGATGCGGGCGTTGGGTACGTCTTCGGGGGTGTTGTTGCCCTCGGAATGGACGTTGGTGAAAAACAAACCGGCGCGGTCGACCTCGCTGTCGAAGTCGGCGTAACAGTTGCGATAGAGAAGCTCAGCGGAGTGGAGAACGTAGCCTGACGAGGAGATCTCGATGGCGGGAATCGCCGCTTCGGCTCCCACCGGGCCCCGGTTGTAAAAGCCGACGATCATCGTCTTGCCGTCCATGATGCCTGGCATGTATTTGGTTATATAGGCCTGGGCCTCGCTGCGGAGAAGGGATTTGGCCAAAGAGCTCATCTGCTCGCCTTCGTTGATAATGTAGAAGGTCTGGTTGACCAGGCGGGCCTGATCCTGGGGCAGGTCGAAATGGATGGTGTGGCCCTCTTTGGCCAGTTTCTTCTCTTCCTTGGTGGTGAGAGAGTATTCCCTGATCCACTGCACGTCTTCGGGGCTGCCGGTGTTGATGAAGACCGCGGAAGGGGTACACATCTTGATGGCGTTGGCGATTTTGATCAAGGCCTCTTCATTGGTGATTCTGGCAAGCTTTGCTGCATTTGCTGCATCGAGGTTCTGGGTGAAAACGGTCCGTGCTTCGTCAATGGTGGTCATTCCACCGACCTCGGCAAGGATATCGACACCCTTTTTGAGTTCAAGCATTATTGACTCCTTTTCTATGGGAAAGTGCTCCAGCGTTTCGTTGTTACTCGCCATTGCGTTGTGAGTAAACCCGCATATTAGGTTCTTTTCCTTCAGTCGTCAAGCATTTGCCATCGCCTGTGGCGGAGAAAACCGGCCTGTAACCGTCCAATGTTCCATTGCATCCGAATCGTCTTGGTCTTGGCCGGATGGCCGCAGAGCTCTGTAACCGTCTATTTAACCACATACCAAAGCCTTGACATCCGCCCCATGAACCTTCGCATTCCATGGCAGCAGAGCCTCATAGTGTTCGAGTGTCGAGGCGGTGGGGAGCTTCTTGAAGATATGGTGGAGATAGGCGTGGGGCTCCAGCCCATTGGCCTTGGCCGTTTCAATCACACTGTACAGCAGGGCGCTGGCCTCGGCTCCCTCCGGTGTGCCGCTGAACAGGAAATT
>JBKEBZ010000054.1:0-27771 GCA_047973425.1 Desulfopila sp. | reverse complement strand
GACAACCAGGTCGTGCCATTTTCCAACAACCAGGCTGAAAACGATCTCCGCATGATCAAGGTTCAGCAGAAGGTGTCTGGTTGTTTCCGTTCCATGGAAGGGGCCAAAATATTCTGTCGCATCCGAAGCTACCTGACTACCTGCAGAAAACAGGGGGTATCGGCTACGGAAGCACTGCGTTTGCTGTTCCAAGGCAAATGGCCGGCATTCATGGATTCGGCTGTGGGTAAAATGGGTGCTGAATAGTTACCCTCGATCGAGGTCGGAGCAGGGCGGGGTGACGATCGGTCATCCCATCGTTTGGCTTTGCTGTACATGAATAGAGGAGATAACGATGAACGAGCCGATTGCGCATTACTGGAAGATTCGGCTGGATGAGCTCAGGGACCAACTGGAAAAAAACAACTTCGAGGTGCACCAGGCCGCCACCGCCGCCGAGGCCGGAGAGCTGGTGGTGAACCGGCTGCTGGTGGAGAGTGGCGCGAAGACCGTGGCCTTTGGCGGCTCGATGACCACCCAGGCGGCAGGTCTTCAAAGCAGGCTGGCCGGGTTGGAGCAGATCGAAATTATCGGTGCCGACACCCCTGGCTCGACCCCGGAAGAGAAGGTGGAGGCCCGACGCCAGGCCCTTATGGCCGATTGCTATATCAGCGGCACCAGCGCCGTCACCGAGGATGGCCAGCTGGTCAATCTCGATATGATCGGCAATCGGGTCGCGGCGATCACCTTCGGCCCCAAACAGGTGATCATCCTGGTCGGCCGCAACAAGATCGTCGCCGACCTGGAGGCGGCGATGTGGCGGATCAAGGACTATGCCGCGCCGGTCAACGCCATGCGGCTCGATTGCAAGACCCCCTGCGCCAAGACCGGCCACTGCCAGGACTGCAAGAGTCCGGGAAGGATATGCAACACCTGGACCATCACCGAGAAGTCGTTTCCCAAGGGGCGGATCAAGGTCGTGCTGATCAACGAGGAGCTGGGTTTCTGATCAGTATGTGGACCATAGAGCCTCGGCCACGACGCAACATGAAACTCCTCGGCGCGGCAACAGCGTTTTTCGCTCTGGCGAGTTGCATAGAAACCCGGACGAGAAATCCGGGGTAGACGACCTGTCATGTCACGCCTTCCTTTAGAGCTTCTGGCCCCGGCCCGTGATCTCGCCTGCGGCCTGGCCGCCATCGATCACGGCGCCGACGCCGTCTATATCGGCGCTGAGCGGTTCGGGGCCCGGGCCGCTGTCGGCAACAGCCTGCAGGATATCGAAAAACTGGTGGGGTACGCTCACCGATTTCGGGCCAGAGTCTATATCGCCCTCAACACCCTGCTGACCGACCGGGAGTTGGATGAGGCCGTCCGGCTCAGCCATCGCCTCTATCAGTTGGGTGCCGATGCCCTCATTATTCAGGATATGGGGCTTCTGGAGTGCGAGCTGCCGCCCATCGCCCTGCACGCCTCCACCCAGACCGATAACCGGACAGCGGCCAAGGTGCGGTTTCTCGAGCGGGTCGGTTTCCAGCAGGTGGTGCTGGCCCGGGAACTCACCCTGGCCGAGATCAAGAGGATTCGCGCCGCCACCACGGTGGCCCTCGAGTGTTTTGTCCACGGCGCGCTCTGCGTCTCGTATAGCGGTCAATGCTATCTCAGCGAGGCGGTCTGCGGCCGCAGCGCCAATCGAGGTGAATGCGCCCAGCTCTGCCGGCATCGCTACACCCTGCGTGATCTGACCGGCAGGGTGCTGGCCAGGGACCGGTATCTTCTCTCCCTGAAGGATCTCGATCTCTCCACTTCGCTGGCCGACCTGGTCGAGGCCGGGATCAGCTCGTTCAAGATCGAGGGACGCTTGAAGGATATCGACTATGTCAAGAATGTGACCGCCCATTACCGGACCCTGCTCGATGGCGTGCTCGAGGGTGACCGTCGTCTTGCTCGCAGCTCATCCGGACGCTGTACCTTCGCCTTCACCGCCAATCCGGCAAAATCGTTTCAGCGCGACAAGACCGAGTATTTCCTACATAAGCGAGACAATATAGTCGGCCAGCTGGGCACCTCCAAGGCGACGGGTGAGCTGCTGGGCCGGGTGCGGCAGGTGGATAGGGGCTCGTTTGTCATCGATACGACCGCCCAACTCGGCAATGGCGATGGGCTCTGTTTTTTCGAAGCGAGTGGAGCCCTGGTCGGTCTGCAGGCCACCCGGGTCGAGGGCTGCCGGGTCTTTCATCGCCTGCGGGTCTCACCGCCGGTGGGTGCGGAAATCTATCGCAACCATGATCTGGCCTTCAAAAAAACAGTTGCCGCCAGCCAGCAGGCCCGCTGGCTGACGATCGATCTCCGGGTGGAGGAGACGGCGACGGGGCTGGCCTGCACCATTGTCGATGAGGATGCTATTAATTCGCGTACGGAGCTTGCCCTGGCAAAGGAAGCGGCCAGGCAGTCGCACAGCCTTGCCGGCCGTATCGAGCGGCAGATGCGCAAGAGTGGCGGAACCCCGTTTCGCGTCGGTCTGGTGGCTGTAGAGGTCGACGAGGGCCTGTTCGTTCCGGCCGCGGCGCTCAACGAGCTGCGTCGACAGGCGTTTGCCAGGCATCTGGAGGAGCGACTGCGCCGCTACCGGCGGCAGGAGCGGGTTGTTCAAGGCAACGACGAGCCCTGGCTTGCCACAGAGGTCAGCTATCGAGACAATATCACCAACCGGAAGGCGGCAGCTTTTTATCGTCGGCATAAGGTGACGGCGTCGCGCGACCCTGTGTCGGGCGATGAAGACGCCATGGCGCTGATGACCTGTCGACACTGCGTCAGAAGGCAGCTGGGGCTGTGCCCGAAAATGCTGGAGAAGGGCGCAACCGACGGGGCTGCGGCCGAGTCGCTCACCCTTGACGATAATGTCGGCAGCTACAGGCTGGAGTTCGATTGCCGTCGTTGCGAGATGATTGTCCGTGGGCCGAGGCGTGGGCAGTCCTCGCCATCATAAATGGCTGAGCCAATGCAACTATTCCGTCGAGTGCTGCCTTGTATCGTCTCGCTCTGTATCCGCATTGTGCTGCTGGCAGAACACCGCCTCGGTCCACCAAGCTCTCGCCCAGCCAGATGATGAGACATGTGATGAGGAAGAGCGGCTGACAGATCGTAGTCGCCGACATTTTCTTTTTTCGAGCAAGGTATTGCAAAGAGGAGGAGTCGTATGAAGAAACGGTTCGTGGAAAGCTGTCGAAGCCGATGGGGGGTCTCGGTGTTGCTGTTGCTGACGGCGCTTGTGGTGTCGTCCTGCAGCGCGAAGACCCGATTGTTGTCGTCATGGGTCGATCCCGGAGTGAGCGAGACCGATTGGAAGATCGAGGATGCCCTGGTCATTGGCGTGAGCAGGGACGCCACCACCAGACGTCTGTTCGAGAATTCCTACGCCCGCGGCCTGCAGCGCCATGGCGTACGGGCCGTGACCGGTGATACGGTCGATGCGGTAAGAAATACCATAACCTACGATACGGTGGTGCAGGCCGCCGAGAGTACCGGGGTCAAGGCGGTACTGGTCACCCGCCTAAAGGATGCGTCGACCAGGAGCGTCACCAGCGATTCACTGGGCCAGATGTATTCGATATTCGCGGATGAGCCGATCGCTGACGGACCTCTGATCAACCCTGGGCCGTCCAGCACCACCACCAGGGTGCAATGGCAGGTCGAATCGATGCTCTACGAGGTGAAAACCAAGAAACTGCTGTGGTCCGGAGTCCTCGAGTTGGCCGACCCGGTGATGACCAACCGCTATATCGATTCGGCGACACGGTATTTCATTGATGATTTACAGGAGAAGGGACTGATCTGAAAGCTGAAAGCACGTCGGAGACTGTTGTTGAACGGCCGGGCTGATTGTCATCAGCCCGGCCGTTTTTCTTTTCTCGGCGCGGAACGCTCTGTTACCGCGCCGAAAAGCTTTATGGTTGGTTGTCGCCGAGGTTATCTGGTCCAGCCATGCTGGTCATTTTATTTTCAAGACCACCGTGGGCTTGGCCTCGTTACCTTTTTCCAGAACCGGGTCACCCTGGAGGATGCGAATCTTGTCGATGCCCTGATCGACCAGATAAGCGCTGACCGCCTGAAGCCGCTGCTCGGCCAGCTCCTGCATCTTTTCCATCGTTTTGGCATCGGGCGCAGCCGCACCCTTGGCGCTCTTCTTGCCCTTGTCGGCGGCAAACTCTCCTGGGGCAAGGTGCGGGATGAGCTGCAGGTCGCGTTTCTTGTCGTCGGAGAGTATCTTGACGATCCTCTTCAGGTAATCCCTGTGCTCGGCGGTCAGCGCCGTTTGCTCGGCGGTAAAGGTCACCGGCGGCAGATCGACCTGCAGCATCTTCTCTCCCACCTTCATCCCGACATAGGCCAGGGCGGCGTAGGGTCCCAGGGCGTAGACGAAATAGGATGAGGAGGCCGAAATGATCGCCTTGTTGAGGGCGGTGACGATAATGGAGACAATCCCGACACTGAGGTTGTCGAGCGGTCCGCTGATGGGGATGCTGAGGTCGATGTTGCCGTCACTGTCTCGCATCATTGCCAGCGCGGCATCGAGGGGGACGGGGAGCTGGTTGTTGAGCTCTTTGGCCAGTTGCGGTGAAATGGTCTTGGTCTTCAGCCCGGCCAGCAGCACCTTGTTGGAGATGTCGATCTTGTTGTCGGCCATTGACGTTTTGTTCTGTACCCGCAGGTATCCGCCGGCCAGGGCGGTGCCCACCGACTGGACGGTATAGGGCGAGAGGCTGGTCAGCGGGTAGTTTTTCAACACCAGGTTGAGATTAAGCGCCGGGTTGGCCAGAAACGGCGAGATCGTCCCAGTAATTCTGAGCGGTGCCTTTTTCTCCAGCATACCGTCGAGCAGCAGGTCCGATTTGGTCTTGGGCTTGCTGGAGTCCAGTTTTTCCAGGGCGAAGGTGTTGATGGTGAGATTGGTCTTGTACGGCACTGCCAGGGTCTGGTCGGCAAAGGAGATCGTGCTGCCCTTGCTGATACCGATTTGGCCGATTCTGATGGGCAGGGTGTCCTGCGGTTGACTGGCCTTCGCCACGTTGTTCGATTTCGTTTTGCCTTTATCCGCCTGGGCCTTTGGTGGCTGTTTTTTCTCTTCTGCCTGACCAGTGGAACGCTGCATGGCGGCGAGGTCTTTGGTAAAGTTCATCTCGCCCTTTTTGTCGCGCTGCAGGTCGACGGCCAGCTTGTCGAACTGGATGGTATCGCTGGCCAGGCCGGCCTTGGCATCCCAGGAAAAGGATTTGAGCTGAACACCGGCCAGGGCCAGGAAGGGTGATGCGGTGTCTTTCTGGCCTGCCGGCTCAAAGAGAGACAGGTTCTGCAGGGTGAGGCTGTCGGCCGAGAATCGACCGTCCTTGGTGGCAACGAGGCCACTACCGGCCAGCTGTCCCAGGGCGGCCAGGTTTTGCTCGCTCAATTGCGAGGTGGCCGTGGGCTTTTGTATCTCCAGGCTTTTCAGGCGATAGGTCGCCAGGTCATCGGTGGTGAAGCCGGCCAGTTTTATGGCGGGGATGTTGACGGTAAGGGGGAGGTCGCCGGGAACTCGAGTGGTGATTTTGCTGACCTGCAGAGCGCTGGCCGAGACGGTGGTGGCGCCCTTGTTGGCGAGATTGGCGATCGTCAGCCGATCTAAAGACACCGCCAGGGCGTTGTCGCCTTTGCCCTGCTGCAAGGCGAATTTGCCCACCTCGATCCCGCTATTGCCGGTCATGGCGAACTGTTTGCCGATTGTCATGGTGCTCTTGGTCTGCACCTTGACACTGGCTTGTTGCAGTTGCAGGGCCTGAGCGGTAAGGGCTGTTGCCAGGGTGGTCCCTTGCAGGGTGCCGTCCAGGCCGATCTTCGTTTCACTGGTTTTGCCGTTGAGGGTGACCTCGGTAGCGCCATCCCAGGAGACCGTCTTTCCCTTGGCCGTGAGGGGGGCTGCGCCGCCAAGGGAAAAATCGATACCTCCGAGAGCGAGGCGGCCTTTGGTCCCTACCTGGCTGCCAGCGGTTTCATTTTTATAGCTGACCTGACCCTGCCAGCCAAAGGTCTCTTCCTTGAGACCCAGATCAGGCATTTTCAGTTCGAGACCACTCAAGTCCAGCTTGCCATCATAGGCAACGTCAAGACGGTCGGCGATAGTGACCTTGGTCTTTCCCTGCAGATCGAGCCCTTTGTTCTTGAGGTCGAGATCAGGCATCTTGAGCTCAAGACCCTTGCTGGTCAATGAGCCGTCATAGCCGATCTCAATGTTCTCGGCTATGATGACCTTGGTCTTTCCTTGCAGATCGAGCCCTCCGTCCTTGATATTGAGGTCGGGCATTCTCAGATCAAGGCTTTTGCCGTTCAACGAGCCGTCATAGGAAATGTCAATGGTATCGCCCAGGGTGAGGTCGGTGGTTCCCTGTAGCGCGATCGCCTCACTGCGGAGGTCGAGCTGCGCCCCGGTAACGTTCAGAGCGAGGCCATTGACCGTCAGACTGGCGTCGTCACTGGCGATTTGAGCCGGCTTTCCGGTGGGGGCGTTATACTGGAGCGGACCATCCCAGGCAAACGATGAGGTGGCGATATGCACACCGCCGGTATCGATTTCCGCCGCATCCAGCGTGAGTGCGCCCCGATAGTCGACAAAAATGCCTTTTTCATCAGACATGGCGAACTTGACCGTGCCGTCTATCCCGAGCATGCCGTGAATGGTGGGCAGAACCGAGGCCAGGAGCTTGGCCAGCTCATCGAGATTGAACTGACTCATTTTTACCGTGCCGTTTATTTCGAGATCAGGGGCCACCCGCAGGGTATCGATGGCCAGGGTGAGTGGGCTGTCATCGATCTTGCCGACGAGATCGAGGGTGCCGGATTTACCGTCTCTGGTCGAGAATTTGTTGAGCTCAGCCTGATCGATGGTGAACAGCATGTCGAGATCGGGCATCTTCAGATGGACCACGCAGTTTTTCAGTTTGACGTTATTGGCCTGAAACCCCCAGACGGCGGGGCCTGGGGCAGGGGCCGGCGCTGGTACCGGCACCGGTTGTTGCTGGGGGGCGGAAGATTTCGCCATGGAGTAGGAGCCATAACGCCAGCTGCCGTCGGCATTCTGCTGGATATCGATAAAAAAATCCGTGTATTCGGCATTTTCAATGCGAATATCCCGATTAAAGAGAGATTTCAGGCCAATAGAAATGACAAGGGTCGAATGGTGGAGGATGGAGTTGTCGTGCTGCACGACGTTGAGGCCATCGAGGGTGATCCGCCCGAGAAAGGGATTGATGGAGAGGGTTTCGATCGAGGCACTCTGGGCACCGTTTTCCTTGAGCCAGTGGATCAGGTAATATTTGATGCCGACGGGAAGCAGGGCCCCAAGGACCACCATCACCAGACATATCGACCCGATAATGCGCACGGCTCGACGCCTGAAAAATTGCTTGAATGCTGTCTTCATGAGCGGAATATCTCGACTTAATTTGAAAGATTGAGTTAACTCCCTAACCGAATGACGCGTGTGCGACCGGCGTTCTTCCGCCGCTCAATGCGATATACCCTTCACCAGAACGAAAAATGCAGATTCTTCTGGCAGATAGTCGTCATCTTCGGGCATATGCTCTCTATTAGTAGGCAAAAAAAGCGATGATTGCAACCCGAGAGATGCCCTTCCGGATAGTTGTTGGTTCCTTTACCGGTTTCGGCTATAGTAGAGCCGGTAAAAAAGACCATATGTGCGGGATTTATTTCGGCGTAAAATCTGTTTCAGCCAAGGCGACAACTGTGATCGATCTGCCCAAACCCGTTCAGTATCTTTGCCTGGCGTATAAAAATCTCGTGCATGATATCGACGGTCAGATGCACACTCTCATGCAAAAGCGTTTTACTGATGTGCTGCATTGTCAACCGGGCTGTGCTGACTGCTGCATTCCGTTTTCGGTATTTCCGTTAGAGGCGGCAATCCTGGCGGATGCTTTGCAAAACCTGCAGCTGCCGCAAACTGAGGACGTGGGCCATTGCATATTTCTTTCGACCGGCCTTTGCCAGGTCTATGAGGCACGTCCAATCATCTGCCGTACCCAGGGGTTGCCGTTGGGTTATGTCGATGAGTCATCTGAGGCGATAGAGGTTTCCGCCTGTCCACTGAATTTTTCAGAGGAATATCCGTTAGGCTTTGCTGACCTACTGCTAATGGATCGCTTCAATGGCCGTTTGGCGCGGCTCAACCGTCGATACTGCAAGGAGACGGGATTCATGGAGAGGGAACGGATTCCACTTGCGATGTTGTCGCAGTAGAGTGCTAAGTGTATAGGTTTCCGGTTTTTTGTCGGACTTGAGAGGATGTGGGCCGAAAGGACATGATTTCTTTGACCCTCATGAAAAGATCAATTGCTGATAACTCCAAATAGAGTTTTGAGAGAACGGGACATGATGGAAAAGAAAACGATAACGACGGAAATAATGGGGGCGCCAGCCAATATCGAAGGTGGGCAAATGTTCGATAGCCGTGTTGATGAGATATCGCTTATAGACCTTGTGCTTGCGTTTAGAAGACAACAAAAGGTGTTCTGGGCTGTTTTGATAGGCTGTACAATCTTTGGTCTGATTATAGCATTTCTTGTTCCGGCGACATACTCTTTTAATTCTACTCTCGAAATTGGGTACGATCTGATTGACACTGGCAAGGAAGTCGTTGTGTCTCCCATTGAGTCTCCCCAAGCGGTTGTCGCCAAGATAACTACTGTCTATATTCCCATGGCTCAGAAACATTTTTTGCAACAAGGTGGCGAAAATATCACTCCAAACAATATTCCGGAAATTACCGCCAGCCTGCCGACAAACAGCATGGTTATCGTATTAACCAGCAAAGGTCAGGTCGAAAAAAGAGAAGTTTTTCTTCAAATGCACGGTTGGATTCTGTCGCAGGTTATTCGTGACCATAAGAGAATATTCGATGCCACTCAGAAACAGTATATGACAGCACTTGAACAGGAAAAAATAAAACTTGAACAACTAGAAAATCCGAAAGTTTTTGCCATAAGGGAAAACGAACAGAAAAGCAGGATCCTACAGGCGGAAACAGTGCTGAATAACCTAGTTTTTGAAGGGAAAATGATTGATGTGAGAGAGACAAATTTAGATGACTTGGGAAAAATATTCGATAAACAAATAAAAGATCTTGAAACGACTTTGACGAGTTCAGAGATGACTCGACAAGATATCATGAATAGTTCTTCAGGGTTGGATAAAACTTTGGCACTTCTGACGATTGATAATCAAATAGAACAGAATCGTAATCGTCTTTCTACGGTGCAGACGAGATATTTTGAACAACTAGCCAATCAAAGAAGCGATTTGGAAATTTCCCGCAACGCAAACATGAGGAGCCAGGAGGTCAAGAAGGACGAAATTATAGGATTGAAAGCCAATCTGGAAAAATTATATTTCGATTATCAGCAGGAGCAAGCTATCCAGAAAGAGGTGGTGGTCAAAGTTCAGAGCCGTGTCGATCAAATGCAGGAAAGCCATGAGTTGGCTTTGGCGAATCAGTCGTTAAAAAAAATGACTTCCAGAAAGCTTTTCGTGATAGCCGGCTTTGGTATAGGTGTTATCTTTGGTTTTTTAGCGGTTTTCGCCCGTGAGCTGATGTCGCAGGTTGCCAAGCGAACGACGGGGGCGTGATTGGTTATTTTTCGGACCTTGCGCGTAAGGAAAGCAGTAGGGTAGTAGGCGATGATCAAAGACCAGGGTATCAGGGTAAATTTATTCTAATCTCTAAGTCCCTGTTTTTACGTTAGCGCTATAGCTGTCATTTTTGCTCATAACGAACAAGCAAGAAACATGAAGCATGGAAAATCACTTGGTTACTGAAGTCAGACATGGGTAAAAACATATCCAACGATAACAAACCAACGAGCATCGCATATAACAGCAAGATATTACAGTGTAAATCCTATAGGGTAAATTTACCGTGCCAGGGTATGGATTTCGGCGGTTCATTGGAACGAAAGGGCGAGTGCAGTTGATGGCTGAGAAACAAAAAGAAGAATCTAGATCTGTGCATTTGCAAGCCCCTCGTAAATCGATAAAACGCACTCGTCTTGATCAGGTCACCAATCTTGCATTGAGAAGTATAACGTTGGCGAGTAAGTTTTTGCTGATTTTTTTTCTTGCTCGCTTTCTTACACCAGCCGAGTTGGGCCTCTACGGTCTGTTGGCAGCGACTATCAGCTATTCTCTTTATTGGCTGGGATTTGATTTTTACACCTACAGTACGCGCGAACTGCTGAAACTGCCGAAAAATCAGTGGGGGGGCATGCTGAAAAGCCAGGTCGCTTTTACGGTTGTGCTCTATGGCGTCTTTTGCCCGATGTTTTTGTTGCTGTTTGTCTTCGGGGCGTTACCTTGGTTCGTAGCCTGCTGGTTTTTCGTACTCCTGATACTCGAGCATCTCAATCAGGAGCTAATGCGGTTGTTGGTCGCTCTATCTGAACCACTTACAGCTGGTTGGGTACTGTTTTTCCGCTCGGGAGCGTGGGCCGTTGTGGCGACGGTTTTGATGTATGTCGTCGTCGGATTCAGGAACTTGGAGACTGTTTTTCTCTGCTGGATCGCAGGCGGTTTTTTTGGGGTGGTCATTGCCGCTTGGCGCCTTCGGATACTTGGTATGGGAGGCTGGCAGAAGCGTGTAGATTGGAGTTGGATCCATCGCGGAGTGCGTGTCGCGCTGCCATTGCTGGTTGCTACATTGGCGATCCGAGGACTTTTCACTATCGATAGGTATTGGCTTGAAGCACTGACTGGCCTCGAGGTACTTGGTGCATATGTGTTATTCATGGGCATTGGTAATGCCATGATGTCCTTTCTCGACGCTGGGGTGTTTGCTTTCATGTACCCGGCTTTGATCGGCGCCTACCAGCAGGGGCAGAGAGAAGTTTTTCGAGCCAATGCGCAACGGTTGCTTATACAGACAGTGATTTTTACCGTGGTATTTGTCGCTATTGCAATGGTTTGCATTGATCCGTTGTTGGGGTGGTTGGCAAAGCCTGTATATCGGGCTCAGGAAGGTCTTTTTCTGTGGATTCTGCTGGCTATCTCTCTGTATGCAATCGGCATGGTTCCCCATTATGTCTTGTATGCCCAAGGGTATGATCATCCTCTTATTCGTAGTCATATCGCAGGTTTGTTTGTTTTTCTTGGCACGACGTGGTTAGCGTCGCTCTGTTGGCCGCACATTGCGGTTCCGGTGGGCTTATGTTGCGCTTTTGCTTGTATTCTCTTATGGAAGGTACATGCCTATTTGAGGCTGACTCCGGCGTCTTACCGTTTATTTCACTTCTGATAACTACAGAATTCTCATCAAGGAAATTTTATGTTTAGCGATTCATCCATTCTTGTAACAGGTGGAACTGGTTCTTTTGGCAACACCTTTGTGCCCATGACGTTGGCAAAATTTAACCCGCGCCGCCTGATCATCTATTCACGTGATGAGATGAAGCAATGGGATATGGCAAAGAAATTTCAGGAAGATCCTCGGGTACGTTTTTTCATTGGGGATGTACGTGATAAGGATCGTCTGTATCGCGCGCTCGATGGTGTTGATTATGTCGTCCATGCTGCCGCCACCAAGATTGTGCCAACAGCGGAATATAATCCGTTTGAATGTGTCAAAACCAACGTTATCGGCGCTATGAATTTGATCGATGCCTGCATAGACAAAAAGGTCAAGCGCGTCGTTGCCCTGTCGACCGACAAGGCCAGCAGTCCGGTCAATCTCTATGGAGCCACCAAGCTGGCCTCAGACAAACTGTTTGTCGCCGGCAATTCCTATGCTGGTGGGCACAGCACCCGTTTTGCCGTCGTACGTTACGGCAATGTCATGGGCTCACGAGGTTCGGTTATTCCTTTTTTCTTGTCTATCAAGGAGAAGGGAGTACTTCCCGTCACCGATGAACGTATGACCCGGTTCATGATTTCCCTGGAAGAAGGCGTCGAGTTGGTCTGGCATGCCTTCACTGACATGGAGGGGGGCGAGGTGTACGTCAAAAAGATTCCCTCCATGAAAGTAACCGATCTGGCGAGGGTGATTGCTCCCAATGCGACCCAGAAGATTGTCGGGATCCGGCCGGGTGAGAAACTGCATGAGCAGATGATCAGTGCTGAAGATTCCTATTACACCTATGAATATGAACAGCACTTCAAAATTCTGCCGTCGATCAACAACTGGGGGATCTCCCAGGAGCGAATCAAGGATGGCCGGAAGGTACCAGAAGGGTTTGTTTACGCCAGCGATAGCAATAACGAGTGGATGAGTCCGGAGACATTACGGGACTGGATAGAGAACAATCGTGAAAAAATAGGGAGTATCTGACCCATGATCCCATACGGCCGTCAGGATATCACTCCTACAGATGTTGCTGCTGTTGTCGAGGTTCTCCAGTCTGATTTTTTGACTCAGGGCCCGGTGGTGCCGCAGTTTGAGGAGGCCGTCGCCAATCACGTTGGCGTGAAGCATGCGGTTGCGGTCAATAGCGCCACGTCTGCTTTGCATATCGCCTGTCTGGCTCTTGGCCTCGGACCAGGTGACTGGCTGTGGACGACGCCAATCACCTTTGTCGCATCAGCTAATTGTGGGCTCTATTGCGGGGCGCGGGTCGATTTTGTCGATATTGACCAACAGACCTATAACCTTTGTCCCGAGGCATTAAAAAACAAGCTGGAACGAGCTGAAAAAGAGAATCGGCTGCCCAAAATTGTGGTGGCTGTGCACCTGTGTGGACAGCCATGTGATATGAAGGCCATTCATACATTAGCCAAACGTTATGGCTTTCATGTTATTGAAGATGCCTCCCATGCTATCGGTGGCAAATATAAGGGGCGGTACATTGGTAATTGCCGCTACAGCGAGGTAACGGTTTTTAGTTTCCATCCGGTAAAGATCATAACGACGGCCGAAGGAGGTGTGGCCGTAACCAATAATAACGCAGTGGCCGAGTGTATGAATCTGTTGCGCAGTCATGGGATTACTCGCGATGTGGCAAAAATGACGCACGATACTGATGGTCCGTGGTACTATCAGCAGATTGATCTCGGCTTTAATTACCGGATGACTGAATTGCAGGCAGCCCTTGGTTTGAGCCAGCTAACTCGACTTGATCAATATGTGGCTCGTCGCCATGAGCTGGCTCGTCGTTATGATAGCCTGCTGGTCGATTTGCCGGTAACAACGCCCTGGCAGCATCCGGATGCATATTCCGGTTTGCATCTGTATGTGATCAGACTGCAGTTGCAGAGGCTGCAAGCCAGCCATCGGCAGATATTCGAGTCATTGAGGTCGCAGGGTATAGGGGTTAACCTGCACTACATTCCTGTCCATACTCAGCCATATTATCGACAGATGGGTTTTGAGTCTGGCGATTTTCCGCAGGCGGAACAATACTATCGTGAGGCAATCAGTCTGCCAATGTTCCAGGGCATCAGTTGGGAGCAGCAGGATGCTGTGGTTGCGGCTATTCGTCGGGCCGTGGTGGCTATATGAGGCTGGCGGTCATTCCCGCGCGCGGCGGCAGTAAACGTATCCCTCGCAAAAATATTAAGGCCTTTTGTGGTAAGCCGATGATTGCCTGGTCGATCGAGGCAGCGGTACAAAGCGGTTGCTTTGACCAGATCGTAATCAGTACCGACGATGCCGAGATTGCCGGTATCAGTCAACAGTATGGTGCGACGGTCCCCTTCATGCGTCCAGCTGAACTGGCCGATGATCACACTGGTACAATTCCTGTCATTCAGCATGCGCTCAACTGGTTTATCAAAAATGGCGCGTCGTTATCTGCTGTCTGTTGCCTCTATGCCACCGCTCCATTTGTCAATGGCGGTGACCTACGTAGGGGGCTTGATCTTTTAAATAAAAGTAACTGTGATTACAGCTTTTCCGTAACAAGCTATGCTTTTCCGATTCAGAGAGCAATCCGCATTACCGAGGCGGGGCGTGTTGAGATGTTTCATCCTGAACATTTTATTACCCGTTCCCAGGACCTCGAGGAGGCATATCATGACGCCGGTCAGTTTTACTGGGGACGTCCGGACGCCTGGTTGGCAGAGAAAATGATATTTGCGACGACCTCTGTACCGGTGGTGCTGCCGCGGTATCGTGTGCAGGATATTGACACCCCGGAGGACTGGCAACGGGCGGAGTGGATGTTTAAGGCAATGCAGGCAGGATTGATGAACTCATGAAGATTGTGTTCCGCACAGACGCCTCATTGCAGATTGGCAGCGGTCATGTAATGCGCTGTTTGACGTTGGCAGATGTGATGCGGCAAAGTGGAGCGGCCTCCTTTTTTATCTGTCGTGAACATCCAGGCCACCTGATCGAATTGATTCGCGAGAGAGGGTATCGTGTCGAAGTGCTTCCTCTCGACCTCGAAAGACAGGGGATGGAAGGGAAGCCTGAACTGGACCATGCTCCTTGGCTCGGTACCACCCAAGAAGAGGATGCGAAGAGATGCAGGAATATCCTGCAAGAAAAAGGACCAGACTGGCTGATTGTTGACCATTATGGTTTGGATTTTCGCTGGGAGGAATCGTTGAAGCCATTTTGTCGCCGTTTGATGGCTATTGATGATCTTGCGGATCGGACGCACTGTTGTGACCTTCTTTTAGACCAGAATTTGGGGAGGCTGGCTGCCAGCTACGAGAGGCTTGTTCCTCAAGAATGTACAGTTTTAGTGGGGCCAAGATATGCCCTGTTGCGTCCTGAATTTGCTGAACTTCGGGAGTACAGCCTCAGTCGTCGTAAGCAACCGCGACTGCGGAGCCTTCTTATCACCATGGGCGGCGTTGATCAGTACGATACCACGAGTTTGGTGCTTGAAGGATTGAAGGGTTGCTCTTTGCCCGATGATCTGCGAATACAAGTTGTCATGGGTGCAAAGGCACCCTGGTTAGCACACGTTCGATCCATCGCAGCTGAAATGCCCAGATCGACGCAGGTTTTGGTAAATATCTCTGATATGGCACAACGAATGGCTGATTGTGATCTGGTGATTGGTGCGGCAGGAAGCACCTCCTGGGAAAGATGTTGTTTAGGCGTACCAACGCTTATGATAACTCTTGCAGATAATCAGAAGGAGGTGGCAAAAGCTTTGAATGCCCTTGGAGCTGTCACGCTGCTCGAGCAGGGGGTTCAGTTCAATTCTGATCTGGCCAGTCAATTTAAAAATATGTTACTTGCACCAAGTCGAATTGCAAAAATGAGCCATAACGCTTCAGCGATTACGGCTGGCCTTGGCAGTAACTTGTTGGCCGAGAGACTAGCTCTATAATATATGGTCTGTGACAAGGACCGGGAGTGAATATGGATTTTGGGATATTACGTGATATCAGCCCTGTGGAACTTGAATTGATGAGAGCTTGGCGGAATTCCCCAGATATTCGTGCCAACATGTATACTCGACATGTCATTAGTCAGCAGGAGCATATTGAATGGTGGAACAAGACTGCCGTTCGAGAAGATCAGCAGTATTTTATGTATGAGTTTAATGGGAAACCTACAGGAATTGTCTCATTTAATGGCATAGATAAGGTGAACAGGAATTCTCGCTGGGCATTTTATGCAGCGCCGACAGCGGAAAAAGGGACCGGAAGCAGGATGGAGTTTTTGGCGCTCAATTATGCGTTTGATGAATTAAAATTGCATAAACTTTGTTGTGAGGTTCTAGAATTCAACGCGGCTGTGGTTAAACTTCATCAAAAATTTGGCTTTAGGATAGAAGGTGTTTTGAAAGAACAACACATTGTTGAAAATAAATATGTGGATATCTACTGCATGGGCATATTGGCATCTGAATGGATTGGATTTCGTGTCAGCATTGAAAATAGGCTAAAATCATTTGTGAGATAACAAAAGTGAAACCTGTGATAACAATTGCTGGGCAAAAAATAGGAAATGATTTTCATCCGTATATAATTGCCGAATTGTCTGCCAATCATAATGGGAAATATGAGACAGCTTTACGTATCATAAAAGAGGCAAAAAACGCTGGGGCTGATGCAATAAAGTTGCAAACATATACGCCAGATACAATCACCCTGAATTCCTGCACTGAAGAATTTCAGATACATGGTGGCTTGTGGGATGGAAGAAGTCTTTATGATCTCTATGAAGAGGCACACATGCCTTGGGAGTGGCATAAACCACTTTTTGACTATGCACGAAAAATAGGTATCACGATCTTGAGTTCACCTTTCGATAACACCGCAGTCGACCTTCTTGAAGATCTTGATGCCCCAGCCTATAAAATTGCCTCGTTTGAGGCGGTTGATTTACCACTCATCCGTTATGTTGCGGGCACAGGTAAGCCAATAATCATTTCCACAGGTATGGCAGATGCTGAGGAGATCCAGGAGGCTATCGAGGCCGCATATGGTGGAGGGTGTAAAGAGCTGGCGATTCTGCACTGCGTTAGCGGCTATCCGGCACCAGCCAAAGATTACAACCTCCACACGATCCCGGATATGATGCAGCGCTTTGGCTTGGTTACAGGTCTCTCTGATCATACGCTGGATAATACCACAGCCATTACCGCCATCGCCCTTGGAGCTTCAATCATTGAGAAACACTTTACTTTAGATCGCCGTGGTGGTGGCCTCGATGATAGTTTTTCATTGGAGCCCCAAGAACTGGCAAATCTGTGTCGCGACAGCAAAACGGCTTGGGATGCGCTGGGAAGAGTTGATTATGGAAAAAAGTCGAGTGAACAGGGAAATGTAACATTTCGCAGATCCTTATATTTTGTAAAAGATATGAAGGCAGGAGAAGTGATTACCCCTGAATCCGTGCGCAGTGTGAGGCCGGGCTATGGTCTAGCACCGAAACATTTAGATAACATTTTGGGAAAACGTATTTGCGGTAATATAAAATCATGCACTCCTGTTTGTTATGAAATGATAAAGAAAGATGGAGAGTGAATAATAGATGAGAATTATTGCTTGCCAAACGCCACTACATTTTCTGGTCGCATCGTTCATTTTAGAAAAATCTACGAGGGATAATATTTTATTTTGGATAGAGGAGTCAAATATATCAGAAGATTTTGTGAGCGTGCTTTGGGGTAATTGTTGTAGAAAAATTATTAAAGTGCCTGGAGCTGGTAAAATTGAAGGAAAATTTGACAGGACTATTCAGAAATTTAGAAATGTAAGGCAAATTAAAAAGAACATAAATGAAATTAAAGCGCGCTGTAATTCAAAAATAACAGAGTTATACATCTTCAATGATAATTCTCCTGAAACACAATGCCTTATGCATTGTGCTGCTCGGGATGGTGGTAAAATATATTTGGGGGAAGATGGTGTTGCAATTTATGATATAGGTGGATTGTTTCGTGTTAATTTGGCAAACAAGTGGATAGGGAAGCTTATCTACGGGCTTTGGTGGGATCCTCAAAAAAGGATGGGTCTCAGTCGAAAGATTAGTATAATCTATGCATTTTATCCGAATTGTGTAAGAAGAGATATTCTAGATTTCAAAAAAATTTTAGCTATACCTGAATTGAATTATGATAATTATAAAAATATCATAAATAGTTTAAGGCTTCCATTAATCGATATCACTGATGCTATTGTTTGGGTAGTGCCTCTTTCTACAGAAACTAAATCAGAAAAAATTAATTGTTTTTTAGAAGAACTTATCCTCAGTGAGGGTAAGGCAATTTTGAAATTTCATCCGAGAGAAAATGAGCGTTTTATTCAAAATCTAAAAATACGCCTACAAGATAAAATATTTTATGAATTTCCTAAAGAATTACCTGTTGAGATATTATTTTTACAAAAATCTCAAGCTGTAAAGATTATTGGATGTGGTAGTTCTGCGTTGCATATAGTCAAAAAAATTAACGAGAATGTGCAAGTTTTCCATCTTAACTACAATAACGAAGATTCTGCGATAGATAATTGGCGAGAATTTTATGAGACGATCGGTGTTAAATGTTTTTATGTGAAGGAAAATTGTAGTTGAAGTTGCTTTAATTGGTTTGCTATCAAATTGTTTAGCTTAAACATGAAACATGTTATGGGATAAATCAAATTATTAAAAGATAAAAGTTTGATCTTTTAATACATGTCAAATATATAATGCTCACTGGATAGTATATGCACGTATTGTACAACAAACAAAGAACATATAATTCACGTAGCTCTCGTCGAATAGATTTAATTTTTTTGCGTGAACGAGCGTACACAAATCAAATCTAAGTGGAGAGCAAGAAGCAATGATAAAAAACAAAAAATAAATTGTGGGTTGTTATGTGTCAGATTGGGTTTTGGTCCATTTTGATTTGTAAATATGTATTCTCGATATTCTTTCCATATAATTATTTTTTGGCTATGGTTGTATGGTTAGCTCTTTTGACAATGCTATCATGTTTGAAATTTTTATTTAATGGATGCCGCATAAATATTCCTGTTAACATAACCTATCAAATATTCTTACTCTATGTTTTTTGGACCATTTTTTGCTGTTGGTTGCCTTGGGCAGAAGATAGGTTACCAGCAATAGGCTATGCGCTACTTCCCCTGCTTCTATTTCCATTTTTTCCTAAAAAAGAAATCAAATATGAATTAAAAGATTTTGCCCTGGGAGTTACAATCGGAAGCAGCATTTTAATTTTAGTTGTAACTGCCCACGTTGGTTTTTTGGGTCTTTCTTCAAGATCAAATGGTCTTACACAAATTGGACCTAATACGGTTGGATTTATTGCTGCTTTTGGCCTTTTTTCAGCATGGTATTTAACTAATATAGCTAATGGGTTCGTAGTAAAAATATTGTTTAAAGCGGAAATTGTTTTGTTCTCAATGGTCGTTTTCCTTACTTTTAGTAAAACAATAATCGTAGGGTTGCTTTTTACAATCATTGTACGATATGTTGCCCATATTAATATAAAAGCTATAATTCAAGGAATGATTATACTCTTTGTTGTTGCTGTTTTGAGTTTTCTCGGGCATGATATAATTGTAAGGCATATCAATGAGTATATGCTAGAAAAATATACTTTCAGTACATTGACGGGAAGGACATTGCTATGGAAGCAAATTTTAGACGATATGGATTGGCTCAGGTTGTTGATTGGTTCTGGATATAACTCTTCTGTGTTTGTTTCTAAAGTTGCTGGATCTAAAGTTCTTAATTCCATAGGATTCGGTCAGGCACATAATGCTTTAATTGAAGCTATAATCAATACCGGTATATTTGGAGCAACACTTTTGTATACTGCTATAGTGTGTTCTTTAACACGTATGCTATGCATTATCAAAAATAATGTTACATTTTCAATTCCATCGAAGTTATTTGTTTTGTCTTTATTTCTATTATTGTTGAGTCGGTCTATCACTGAAGGAACTTATGCTCAACCAGGGACGATAGATAGTGTTTTGCTTTTTTATCTTATGGGCATAATATTTTTTATGCCCAAACAAGTTAAACGAGTAAGTGATGACACTGTTCAGTAATAGTGAAACTGTCATGTCTCAAGAATGTCGAAATCTTGATTAAGGGCAAAGAGGTAGATTTTTATGCACAAGCAAAATGACTCTATTTATAAAATTTTGCAAGTTAACAAGTTTCATTGGCTGAAAGGTGGAAGTGAGGCTGTATACTTCTCTGAAGCGGCTATGCTTAGAAAACATAAACATAAAGTTGTAAATTTTTCAGTCAAGAATGAGAATAATTTGCCAGATGACTATGATAAATATTTTATTGACGAAGTTGACTACGATGCACCAGAGCTTTTAAAAAAAATTTCAAACGCTGTCAAAATAATATATAATTTTGATGCTAAAAGCAAAATTAAAAATTTGCTTAATAATGAAAGTTTTGATATAGCCCATTTGCATAATTTTCAACATCAAATATCGCCTTCTATTTTTAGACCGTTGAAAAAACATGGCATTCCGCTCGTATTATCCATCCACGACCTAAAATCTATCTGCCCCAATTATAAAATGTATACAAAAGGGCATGTATGTGAAGAATGTAAAGAGGCAAAATTTTACAAGTGTGTACTTAATTCTTGTACTAAGAGATCGAAACTTAAAAGTGCTATCAATATGATAGAGATGTATTTTCATCATCTCAAAAAATATTATACTATGATCGACAAATTTATTGCTGTTAGCCAGTTTTACAAGGATAAATTTATCGAATTTGGATTTTCAAATGAAAAAATTGTATACATTCCAAATTTTATTAATTGCCAGGAATTTGTTTTCAAAAATGAAGACGACGGCTATGCTTTATATTTCGGACGGTTAGCTGAGGAGAAGGGGTTGCATACTTTGTTAAGAGCATCCGCGCTTAGACCTGACATTCCGTTAATTGTTGTGGGAACTGGACCAGAACAAATAAAACTTAAAAAGTTAGCGAATGAGCTTAACCTTAAAAATGTGACTTTTTTAGGATACAAATATGGGAATGAATTAAGATCCCTTATTTCTAATGCCTCATTTACAATTCTTGCATCTGAATGGTACGAAAATTGCCCTATGTCTATTTTAGAATCGTTAGCTTTTGGTACCCCGGTGATAGGGTCAAATATGGGAGGTATCCCAGAACTAATTGTTGAAGGCATTGATGGCCTTACCTTTAAAGCCGGCGATCAATATGATTTGGCACATAAGATGGAAAAGTTGTGGAATGACAAGTCTTTAAGGGAAAGTATGGCTCAATATGGTCGAGAAAAAATAGAGAAAAGATTTACTGAGGAGAATCATTACAATAAATTGATGGAAGTCTATAGGGAAATTACATAAAATGGATTGGTGAAAGAGGGATACGCTGATCTTACATAAGATGGTAATCAATCAGCTGATTTATGTATAGAGGCATATATATAAATGTGTATGTGGATAATCATTGAGAAATTTATGAAGAGGTAAACAAGTAGTGATGAAAAAAAAATCTCTTCGAATTGCTGTACTTGGTACTCGTGGTATTCCGGATGTAATGGGTGGTGTGGAAACTCATTGTCAAAACCTGTATCCGGGAATAGTAGCAAGAGGACATCATGTTACTTTGTATGCCAGAAAGAATTATGTAGAAGAAAAAAAGCCATATTCGTATAATGGTATCAGGGTTATTCCAATATGGGCTCCAAAGAAGAAAAGTATTGAGGCAATTTATCACACATTAACTGTGATTATCCGTATAGCTTTCTTAAGAAATAGATACAATTTGGTTCATATCCACGCGATTGGACCTGGCTTATTGGTGCCCATAGCTCGAGCTCTAGGTCTTAAAGTGGTTTTCACCCACCACGGGCTTGATTATGATAGGCAAAAATGGGGAAAGATTGCTAAGATTGTACTACGCCTTGGCGAACGTTTTTCCTGCAAGTCTGCAAATGCAGTTATAACTGTCTCGAAGCATATCAAAAACCAAGTTGAGGTAAAATTTCAAAGGAAAGGTATTTATATCCCAAATGGTGTAGAAATACCAAAAATAATACCTTCAAGCGGATTTCTTGAAAAATACAAATTGCAATCAAAAAAATACATCTTGGCTGTTGGAAGAATTGTACCAGAAAAGGGATTTCATGATTTAGTTGAAGCATTTTCTAGAATCGATACGACATGGAAGCTTGTCATAGCTGGTGCCGCTGATTTTGAGGATGATTACAGCAGAAATCTGACAAAAAAGGTTAAAAGCATCTCTAGCATTGAAATGATAGGGTTCGTTAAGGGTGAAAGATTGGGGGAAATTTTCTCTAACGCTGGGCTTTTTATCCTACCATCCTACCACGAAGGTTTACCGATCGTACTTCTTGAGGCAATAAGCTACAATTTGCCAATTATCGTTAGTGATATTCCAGCTAACAGAGAATTGAGTAAACCAGAAGAAACGTTTTCTGTAGGAGATGTTGAAGGACTTACCCAGAAGATAATTTTATTCCTATCCAATAGAATACCTACAATTTGCAAAACAGACTTGATAAAGGAAAAATACGATTGGGAATCTGTTATAAGCCAAACTGAATCTGTATATTTTTCGCTTTATGAAGAGGAGAATGTAGCTAATTAATATCCCTTTCAAGGAATGGGCAAATATACTTCACCTTTAGGAGAAGATTCTAATATATTTGGCTCATCCGGCAAACGAGTACCCAAGGCGTAAACTGATTTGAAAAATAGACATGACATGATGAAGGTTGATGTGACCGCCAAATCACTCAACCACTCCAAAAAGGAGACCATGCCATGTCTATATCTCTACTATATCATGCTTTTCGTATCAGTAACGTTGTGTATCGGTCCACCCGGTACATCGGCAACAATATCATTTTCAAAGCAGAAATGAGCAACGCTGCAAAATCATGTTCTTTTTGTCATGGGACAAGGATTATCTTTAAAGGCAAGAAGACAAGGTTGGCTCATCCGGGAAACGAGTACCCAGGCCAGCCAGGAGCCTCGTATATGCTGGAGAAGCGAGATTTGCTACTTTATGTCTTTCTCAACCTTGCCTCTCTTTAGAGAATAGTCCAAATGGTTAAAAGGCAAAGGTTATTCTGTGGAAAGCGCAAGGCTGCGCTCGAAACTTATTACAATCATCTATTTGATTATGTTGTCAAAAGGTGGCGGTACTCGTTTCCCGGATGAACCTCTATTATGCTTTTTGTATCAGCAATGTTGTGTATCGCTCTATTCGATATTAATCTCACTGCAAAGTGTATTTGTTTGTTTGGCCATCCAGAAAATCTAAACATATTAATATGATACCGCGCATTCTTATTACTGGTGGTGCCGGTTTTATTGGTTCGGCAGTTGTTCGTCACATCATAGATAACACGAAATATGTTGTTGCTAACCTCGATAAACTGACCTATGCAGGTAACTTGGATTCGGTGGCCAGTGTTGCGGTCTCGTCGCGTTACAGATTCGATCGAGTCGATATTTGTGATCACTTGGCGTTGGAGAAGGTCTTTCGCGAGTTTGAGCCAACGGCGGTTATGCATCTGGCTGCCGAGTCTCACGTCGACCGTTCGATAGAGGGACCTGCCGAATTCATCCATACCAATGTCGTTGGGACCTGCACTTTACTTGAGGTAGCTCGCGTCTACTGGGAGTCTCTCGATACGGACAGGAAAAATTCATTTCGCTTTCATCATGTTTCCACCGATGAGGTGTATGGTGACCTTGCCGATACCGGTGCATTGTTTACCGAGCAGACCCCGTATAATCCGAGTTCACCCTACTCGGCCTCTAAAGCGAGTTCCGATCATCTGGTACGGGCCTGGCACCGCACCTATGGCCTGCCGGTCCTCATTACCAATTGTTCTAATAATTTCGGGCCATATCATTTCCCAGAAAAGCTCATTCCTCATATGATTTTGAGTGCTTTGGGCGGCAAGCCTCTTCCTGTCTATGGCAACGGCTCTCAGATTCGCGACTGGCTCTATGTCGAAGACCATGCTCGAGCGCTGGTCGAGGTAGTGAAACGTGGCGAAGTAGGGGAAACATATAATATCGGCGGTTCTAGCGAAAAGAGTAACCTTGAGGTAGTCGAGACGATCTGTGATCTTCTCGATGATCTCGTTCGAGAAGGAAAATGCACAAGGCCGGTGGGTTTGCACGTCTTTAAAGATCTCATTGTGTTTGTTAAAGACCGACCTGGCCACGACCATCGTTATGCCATTGATGCAAGCAAAATCCAACGGGAGTTAGGATGGCGTCCGAAAGAGACCTTTGCAAGCGGTATCTACAAGACGGTACTATGGTATATTGAAAATCGTCAATGGTGGGAACGGGTACTGGATGGTACTTACAGGTTGGAACGTCTAGGTGTCTTGGGATCGGAAAATGATCGCTAATAAAGCCTATGGCTTGAGAAATTACCAGTCGAGAAATTGAAAGAAGAGAGAAAGAACGGAATGAAAGGCATCGTGTTAGCCGGAGGTTCTGGCACCCGTTTACACCCCATAACCCTAGGAGTATCCAAACAGCTGCTGCCCATATACGACAAGCCAATGATCTACTATCCCTTGTCGGTACTCATGCTTGCCGGGATCAGGGAAATTCTTGTGATTTCCACTCCAAGTGACTTGCCGAATTTTCGCAAATTGCTCGGTAACGGTTCCGATTTCGGCATTCAGGTGACCTACGCCGAGCAACCATCGCCAGACGGACTGGCCCAGGCCTTTCTTATTGGTGAGGAGTTTATCGGTAATAGCAGCGTCTGTCTTATTCTTGGGGACAATATCTTTTACGGTTACGGTTTCAGCGCGATGCTGCGGGAGGCAGCGGGCCGTGAACAGGGGGCAACTATCTTCGGTTATCATGTTAATGATCCAGGGCGTTTTGGAGTGGTGGAATTTGATAAAAAAGGCACTGCAATTTCCATCGAGGAGAAGCCGAAAGAGCCGAAATCTTCGTATGCGGTAACAGGCCTTTATTTTTTCGATAACGAAGTTGTGCAAATCGCCAAGCAGGTAAAACCTTCAACTCGTGGTGAACTGGAAATTACCGACGTGAATAATGCCTATATGCAGCGTGGCCTGCTCCAGGTTACCCTCTTGGGGCGTGGGTTTGCCTGGCTGGATACTGGAACCCATGAATCGTTGATGGAGGCCAGTCATTACGTGCAGACCATCGAAATGCGCCAGGGTTTGAAAGTGGCCTGCCTCGAAGAAATTGCCTATTCCCAGGGATGGTTAAGTATCGATCGTCTTCGCCGCCAGGCAGAATCTTTGCAAAAGACCGGTTATGGGCGGTATCTGCAGCGGATGCTGCAGCAGGAGGTAGGCAAATGAAGGTCATTGAAACCGAACTACCTGGGGTGCTCATAATCGAGCCGAAGGTGTTTGGTGATAGTCGAGGATTTTTTCTGGAGACATTCCAGCAGGATCGCTACCGCGAGATAGGCATTGATCTTCCCTTCGTTCAAGATAACCACTCCCGTTCCGGCTATGGAGTGTTACGTGGTTTGCATTTTCAGAAAAGCAGGCCGCAGGGAAAACTTGTAAGTGCCACCTGGGGAGTGGTGTTCGATGTCGTTGTCGATATCGACCCGCAATCTCCTTCATGCGGAAAATATGTCGGGGTGGAACTCAGTGACGACAATCATCGTCAGATGTGGATTCCACCAGGCTACGCCCATGGCTTTTGTGTTGTCAGTGAGATGGCGGATTTTTATTATAAATGCACTAATTTTTACTTTGCTGACGATGAGGGCGGAGTTATCTGGAACGACCCGGATATTGACATAGCCTGGCCAGTAGATGTCCCAAAACTATCGGCCAAGGACAAAGCGAATAGCACCTTGAGAGAGCTGTTGGCCAAGGGGTAGATGCTCGAAGGTGCGTCGAGCGATTATTGTCAATAAGCGTTCTTGCCAGAAAATCCTTTGAAAACTGTTAGTGCGATGATTTTCAGATCAAGCCAGAGTGACCAGTTATTGATATACCACAGGTCGTATTCCACCCGTTTTTCCATTTTCTCCAAGGTGTCGGTCTCGCCTCTGTAGCCGTTGACCTGAGCCCAGCCAGTGATGCCAGGTTTCATCTTGTGTCGCTGCATATACGATTCTACCAGTTCTTTGTAATGTTCATTATGGGCCAGGGCATGAGGGCGCGGACCGACAATAGACATTCTTCCCTGCAAGACGTTGAAAAATTGTGGTAGCTCGTCAAGACTCGTATGACGAAGAAGGCCTCCGATCCGGGTTAATCGCGGGTCGTTGCGTGACGCCTGAGTGACAGTACCCCCGTTTTCTCGATGCACCCGCATCGAACGAAATTTGTAGACTTTGAACCGCTTACCGTTGATACCGGTCCGATACTGTTTGAACAGTACGGGGCCGGGCGATTCGATCTTGATGGCCAGGCCAATGAGAAAGCAGACGGGAAGAGTGAGAAGGAATATCACCGCTCCCAAGACCAGGTCTTCTGTACGTTTGACCAGACGGGCCGGGCCATACATCGGGCTGCAGTTGATATCGAGCGAATAGCGCCCGGCAATCTGGCTGACCTTGTAGTTGAGCAACGGAATATCACCGAGATCGGGAAAAAAACGAATCTCCACCGGTGAATGACGCAAAGCGTAGATGACATGGCTTAAGGTATCGCTTTCTGTCAACGACAGACAGAGCCAGACTTCGTGGGCACCGGTTCGACCGACAAGGTCGGTGAGGTTCTCGAGCCAGGTCTGACTGTAGTCGAATGGTATGGTTTCGATAACCTGAAAACCGAGTTCATCGAGATAGTGGTCATGACCAAGAGAATCGGCGACGCTGCCACCCTCACCAACCAGGATGACCTGTTTGAGATTGCGCCCACGGGCACGCGCTGCCCGCAGGAAGATGTATGCCGCGACCCGCACCAGAGTGGAAAGTCCGAGTCCTAGTCCAATGGTCATGACCAACCAGATGCGTGAATAATTCTCGGAAACTTTCATAAAGACAGAGAGGGCCAGCACCAGGCCGATCGCTATAGCCCAGGCACTGTAGACCCGACCAAGCTGGCGAAGAAAATGGCGACCTCGCCATGAACCGTACACTCCCGCTAGAATCATGCAGACGACAGTCGTTATGGCTATGGTCAGGGCGGCTGTATTGTAGCGGCCCGACATATTCCAGACCCCGAAACGGAGGTAATAGGCAAGAAAAGTTGCCGTGATGATCAGCAGCAGCTCAAAGAGTGCCGCAAAGAGCGGGACTGGATAGCGGCCGGCAAAGGTGGGCTCGTAATAACGGGGCGTATGCATCGAATCCATCGGAAAATCCATTTACTCCAGGGTGCATTCTTTTTTGTTGTGGAAATGATTGCCGCAACCCCGGGGAGAGAATACGAAAAATAAAAAAAGGGTAAGAATTGACAGAAAGGTCTTATTACCGAACACGCTGAGATTGAATTGCGAGAGCGTGAAAAAAGCCAATAACACGGGAATGAGGTTGTATCTCTTCTGTTGAAAAATACTTTTTATGGTAACGATCAACGGTATACTATAAGCAATTATGCCGAGTATTCCTGTGTACAAAAGTACCTCGAGGATACTGTTATGGGTACCAAAATAATAGACTTTTTTTTCTACCAATATATTGAATTCAACAAGTCCATGGCCAAAGTAAAGATTATTCTGAATGAGTGAGAGCATATATGACCAGATTTCCTCACGGGGTTTGTCATGCAGGAGGTTGGCAAATCGGGCGGCGATGCGGTCATCAAAGAGAAAAATTGATAGAATCAGTACCCCTCCTACCAAGAGAGGGTATTTATACTTCAAAAATGTTTCTTTACTGGTACAGAGAAATCCCACAAAAAAAATACCGGTCGAAATCCAGCCCGAGCGCGAACGGCAATACACCAATGCTAAGAGAAAGACCAGTAAGAATGGGGTGAGAAACAATAATTGCTTGTTGTTCGTTGAGTTCTGTGCCAGGTAGAGCAAGCTCAAGCAGGTGGTCATAATCCCTGTCATCATCACCAGGGCATAGGGGTTTCGATTATAGATAATGCTCAGGGCGTCTTTTGTACCGCCGGACGAAATAGTCTGGTATATTCCGTGCAAGGCATAGACACTGAAAGTGGTAATAATGATTATGGCAATACAACGGAGAGTGAAGAAATTTTTTTAATACAGGTAAAGAAATGAGTAAAAGATCAGGATAAATCGTTCTACAAATTTCAAAATACTGAACAACCTTTGTTCATATCCCTGTTCTGAAAGTAAGTTGTAGATGAAAATCTCCAGAATGAACGCACCGACGCCGATAGTTATGTCACGATATTTTTTGCAGAAAAAATGTGTTGT
>JBKEBZ010000142.1:0-4245 GCA_047973425.1 Desulfopila sp. | reverse complement strand
GACAACCAGGTCGTGCCATTTTCCAACAACCAGGCTGAAAACGATCTCCGCATGATCAAGGTTCAGCAGAAGGTGTCTGGTTGTTTCCGTTCCATGGAAGGGGCCAAAATATTCTGTCGCATCCGAAGCTACCTGACTACCTGCAGAAAACAGGGGGTATCGGCTACGGAAGCACTGCGTTTGCTGTTCCAAGGCAAATGGCCGGCATTCATGGATTCGGCTGTGGGTAAAATGGGTGCTGAATAGTTACGAAATTTTATCCTCGGACTACCATATATATGCCTGCGATAAAATTTATCGAGCGCCTCGATTTAGACGAAAAATTCGTGTTTCTGGACAGACACGAGTCTCTGTCCTTGGCAAGAGACAGGTATACCGATTCCTCTTGAAAGTTCTCTGTCGGCGATCGACGTGCACCCTGAAAAACTGCGCGTTTTCCACACGCTAGTTGTGTGCGGAAACCGCGCACTGAAAATATATTCAGTTTGAAACAGGCTGAATCCAATAGTAAAAAATCCCGCCATTTTTCCGGCATACTCCTTGCTTTACCCTTAAGTGCGCGCAGAGTCGTACGCTTTTTTTTCTATGCGATGAGGCCTGATCGGGCGAAAAGAGGGTGCTGGTGAACGGTTACCTTTTTTCAACGCCCGCTTTGCCAGGCGATGCCAGGCAGGAGGCGTTGGATATCAACAGCTCAGTTGCTTTTTGGGCACAAGTCCCTTTGGGCCTGAAGCGACTGGGGCGAGTGGTGACGAGAAGAACCATCTTTTATCGAATGACAGAGGAGGCAATGATGAGAATAAAGAACACTTTTATGAGGAAATTGTCTGTTTTATCCGTTGTCCTTGTCGGTATCTTATCCTGGCTTCCCGTTACCGGCCAGGCCAAAACATACCGGCTCAAGTTCCAGATGGCGTGGCATACCCAGCATCCGGAATATAAAGCGTTTCAGGAGTTCGTAAAACGTATAGAAAAGGAAACGGATGGTCAACTGAAGTTCACTATTTTTCCGGCAAGCCAGTTGATTGGCACCAATGAGGCTCTCGATGGCTTGAAAAACGGGACGATAGACATGCTCGCCGGCTGTGCCTCGTATTACCACGGTATGGTGCCCGAGGGGGATGTCGACTGGCTCCCCTACATTTCCCTGAACAACAGGGAGAGATTTTGGGATTTCATGAACAGAGGAGAAACCGAGAGGGCCCGGGAATTTCGGGATATAATATCCAAGGCCTATCTGGAGAAAGCGAACGCTGTATGGCTGACCAATATTATCTGCGGTAGTTCGGGTATTATCGGTCGTGGCGAGACGGCCTATGGTTCGGTCGACTCATTGAAAAATATCAAGCTGCGCGCCGCCGGTGGTGTCAGTACCCGGGTTGCCAAGGCCTGGGGGGCCAGCCCGGTCACCATGGCCACCGGTGAGATCTATCCTGCTCTGCAGCGGGGAACCGTCGATGCCTTACTTTTTTACGCCTACGGTCTGAAAGATTATAAATTCTTCGAGGTTGCCAAGACCTTTGCCCAGCCGCCCGTCTTCACCTGGGCTGACGATCTCTGGATCAACAAGGATTCGATGGAACGCCTTCCGGTCGAACTGCAGGAAAAGCTCAAGCAGGTTGCCCAGGAATGGGGGCGGTGGGCCAGTGTGGAGTATTGGCCGGATTATGAAGAGGAAAATCAGAAGTGGTGTGAAGAAAAAGGGGTCCATTTCATCACCTGGGATGAAGACAGTATATCCAGATCAAAACAGATGCTGAACGAAGTATGGGACTGGTACGCCAACGAAAGTCCGGGTTGTAATCGCCTGGTCGAATTGATCCGACTCCAGCAGGCGGAATGGGATATGGCGAGCAATTAATTTGAATGCTGCTGCATTGTTCTGCATTGCAGTTTCTACTTTTCGTGCGGCGGAAAATCACGATGGTTCACCAAACGACACCATAGGCAGCGGTTGTGTTGTATGCCTGGTGTCCAATTCTCCTGGATCACCGCTTCTCACCCCGGTGAACGGTTGTGCTTTCTTTTACCCCGCAGTCCGAATCAATCGAGGCAAAGAGCATGGAACAAACGATAACACGAGAGCGGGTAGAAGAGCGTGGAACGCGTCAGGATACCCTGCTTGAGCGGGTCATCGACACGATTGCAAGCGTTGACGAGAAACTGGCTGAGGCAGCGGGTTGGGTGGTGGTGCTGATGATGCTCACCATCAGCTATGACGTTATCATGCGCTACCTTTTCGATGCACCAACGACCTGGAGTTTCGAAATAAACCGGTACATGCTCATCATGGTCGTCTTTATCGGCGGCGGCTGGACACTGCCATCCGGTGGACATGTGAGCGTGGACATCTTCACTGAGAATATTCCCGGCAAGAAGAAGCTTATTCTCGATATTGTCACCTCATGTATGGCTGGGGTCTATGTACTGGTATTTTTTATAGAGTCCAGCTTTTTTACCTGGGACGCCTGGGAACATGATATCAGGAGTACTGAATATCTGGCCTGGCCGTTATGGCCTATCAGACTTTTTCTGGTCATAGGGGCGGCGATGCTGTTTCTCGAGTATGTCGTTCGGATCGTCAGAAACATCCTGGTTCTCTCTACTGCAACCGAATCAACCACCAGCAACGCCTATCAAGGAGATTGATTTATGGATTGGTATATCGTCCTCCTCATCTTAGTCACGGCCCTGACGCTGTTCCTCTTTCTGGGCGTCCCCGTAGCCTTTTCGCTCGGGCTGCTCAGTACTGTCTCAGCCCTTATTTTCTGGCCGGGCACCACAGGTCTCTATGGGGTTGCCCTGGCAGGATATGGTCATATGAGTAACTACACCCTGGTGTGCGTGCCGCTGTTCATTCTTATGGCCCAGTTGGTGATGCACAGCCGTATGGGGACCGATACCTATGAGGTTGCAGACCGTTTCCTCCGCGGCATGCCTGGCGGGCTCGGTATGACCAGTACTGTTTTTGGCGCTATTTTCGGGGCGGTCTGCGGGGCGAGCACAGCGGGAACGGCAACTGTCGGCCTGCTGTCGCTGCCGGAAATGATCGAACGCAAGTACAATCCCGGTATATCAGGAGCAATTGTGGCCTTTTCCGGGGCCCTGTCGATCCTCATTCCGCCAAGCGTCATCCTTATCCTGTACGGCACTCTGGCCAACGAGTCGATTGGTGCCCTCTTTGCCGGTGGCATCATTCCCGGGGTGCTGATGACGGTTCTCGCGCTGGGCTATATCTTTATCCGCGTACTCATCAACCCCGCTATCGCCCCACGCGATGACACCCGTTTCACCTGGCAGCAAAAATTTCGTTCTCTCTGGCGGGTCTGGGCTATCCTGGGGGTTATCGCGGCGCTTCTTTCCACCATTTACACCGGCGCGGCAACGCCCACCGAAGCCAGTGCCATTGCCTGCCTGTTGGTGTTCATCATTGCTTTGGTCAAAGGCACACTGACCCTGGAGACCACCCGTAGTGCACTGTTGCACACCGTGCGGACAACCGCGATGATCGGCTGGATCATTATCGGCGCCACCTCTTTCGGTTACGTGATCATCTATTCCGGCTGTGCCGCGGAGCTGACCGACTGGGTGGTTTCCCTGCCCCTGTCGAATACGGCGATCGTCATCATTCTGATGTTCGGTTATCTCGTGATGGGCATGTTCCTCGACCCGGCCGCCATCGTTATGATGACAACCCCGATCGTCTTACCGATTCTGAATACCCTGCAGATCGATCTTCTGTGGTTCGGTATTCTGATGGCCGTCAATATGTGCGCCGGCAACATTTCACCACCGATGGGTCTCAATCTCTACATCGTCAAAGGGCTGATGCCCAGCAAGGTGCAGTTAAGCTCCTTATTCAAGGCTGCGATACCATTTATAGTGCTCGATGCGGTTACGATCACCCTCATTATGGTCTTTCCCGGCATCGCCACCTGGCTGCCAGGTCTGATGATCTCGTAGCCCGGAATTCTCATCAGTTCAGGCGGCGTCACCTGAAAATTGGATAAAGCGTACACTATTTGGCGCCTACTCCCAGGTAACTCAAGAACAACCTGTCTCTTGCCACTGACTCGGTGGACCAACGATACCTACCGGCGGCAGTCTGTACCTGTGTGGTTTCAATGCAGTCGAACCAATCTAGGATCTGGGTAAGAGAGCGTTGGGCAAGCCAGTTTTTCAGATCCTTTTCGAGCTTGAGAAGTGATTTGGGTTTTCCGGTTTCTTTCTCGCTGAGCATGTTCT
>JBKEBZ010000052.1:0-79001 GCA_047973425.1 Desulfopila sp. | reverse complement strand
TTTTGATGGCCATGCTGTTTATGTTGCAAGAACGCTTGCGGCATAAGGAAACAGTGAGCCTGTTGAGTTGTACCGATATAGTCGAGTTGCTCAGATTTTTTCTGCCACGTCGTGACGTCACCGAAGAGGAGGTTTTAAGACAGCTCCAAGTACGACACGCGAAACGGCAAGCTTCAATTGATTATGCATTCGAAAAACAACGGCGAAATATGTTGATAGTTAACTCGGCAGAACTAACAAAGTAGAATTAGAAATACCGCAACTGATAGATGAATGTCTCGGACAAATCCTTACCCTGGCATCAGCAATAAGGGATCCTTTCGAACAGGCCTTTTTTGTCATGGTCCATCTGCCCTATCTGCAGCCGTTTCTGGATGTGAATAAACGTGCCTCCCGGTTTGCTGCCAACATTCCATTCATTCGCCAAAACCTCTCTCCTCTCTCCTTTCTCGATGTGCCGGACCGGAGCTACATTGATGGCACCGTGGCCGTTTATGAGCTGAACCGGGTCGAACTCCTGCGTGATGTGTTTGTCTGGGCGTATCAACGATCATCTGCACGCTATTCTGCCCTGAGCCAGTCTCTCGGTGCACCGGATAGTTTCAGGTTGCGATATCGGCAGCAGATAAAAGATCTCGTGGCAGGGTTGGTACGTGATCGCATGGATAAGCGTCAGGCCGCACATCGTATAGCCGAGTGGGCTGAAACAACAATTTCATCCCACGATCAGTCACGTTTCATTGAAGTGGTTGAGACAGAGCTGAGCAGCCTGCATGAGGGGAATTTTGCCCGTTATGGCTTACGTCCTAGAGACTTTGCCGATTGGCAAAAGGTGTGGCGTTAACGCTTGATGGGCTCGTAAAAACTCCGATCTCCTTCGTTGTAGGTCACAAACGACAATTCACTGTACCATATGTACTACCAAATTGCCGTTTGAGACACTACGCCTCGTATATCAAAGTTTTTCCAGAGCCCATCCTGGTCGAACGTTCGACTTTTTACGAGAGTATCAACGCTTCTCTCTGCCGATACCGGCAACCTGTACCTTGAACAGGGCCGACCATTCCGGTTTTATCGAGGTCGCCCTGTCACCCGGGTGACGGGGGTGAGGGGTGTCATTGCCCTGCCGGGGAGACTGGTGTTATGCCCGCCATCTCAACCAGGTGCGGTTCGGTGCCATTGCCCTGACGACGTTCAAACAGAATCGAGTCGCTGTCGCTGCTCCACTGGGGGTAACGGGCATCACCGGCCTGTTCGAGTCGGACCAGTTGCCGGCTGGCGAGATCGTATGACCAGATGCTGCCCTGGAAGTTCCGACCCCACCCGGAAAAGAGCACCGTCGCGCCATCGGCTGAAAAGACCGGGCCACGGTCGCCGAGGCTCTTTTTCCCCGAAAGAATGTGGCTGTCGCTGACCTTCATCTTTCCCGCCTCCAGGGTCACGGTCGAGACCACCGCCGCAGAGGTCACCCGGGAGGTGCCGGAGGCGTCGCTGATGATCTCCTGGGTGTAGGCCATCTTCGAGCCATCCGGACTCCAGTCGTTGAGCTGTACGCCCTGGGGCCATCCCAGCGGCCGTTGCCGTTTTCGTATGTATGGGGAATTCCTGAGATCACGCCTTGGGCGCTCTGGTGGTGCACCCTGGCGGTTGGCGGTGGGGTGGTCGAGTCCGTAAGGCCGACATTGTCCCACCGGTCTGCCGGGCTGACGATGCGGCTGTCAGCGGGGCGAGAATGAAAAAAATGCTCGGCATTCGCCAGTTCAGCAGGTAGAGTGCTGCTGATCGAAAAACAGCTCAGTGATGATACGAAACGTTCAGATATAGAAGGAGAGTGGCATGAAAAAATGGAAATGTACCGTCTGTGGCTATATCCACGAGGGCGAAACTCCGCCGGAGCAATGCCCGCTGTGCAAGGCGCCTGCCGAGAAATTTGTCGAGATCGTGGAGACTGCCGAGACAAAACCGAAAGAGGCGACGGCCAACGTGGCGCGGCAGTGGCGGTGTAGTGTCTGTGGTTATGTCGTCAGTGCAGAGGCGCCCCCGGAAGAGTGTCCCGTCTGCAAGGCGGCCCGGGCCAAGTTCGTCGAGATCGAGGTGCCACCCGCGCCATCTGTCGAGCAGCAGGGCGGGGAACAGGCAGCTGCACAGCCTGCGGAAAGGCCGGGTTTACTGGCCAGAGTGATGCTGCGCTTGCATGTCCATCCGGTGTCGGTTCACCTGCCCAACGGCATCCTGCCGGTGGCGGTGATTTTTCTGGTGGTGGTTATCTTCCTGGGTATCAAGAACCTCGAGCCGGTTGCCTTTTTCAACCTGGTGGCGGTATTGATCTCCATGCCCCTGGTCCTGTTTTCCGGCTTCATGGAGTGGAAGAAACGCTATAATGGGGCGAAGACAGTGCTCTTTTTGACCAAAATTCTCTGCAGCGTGGTGGTGACCCTCTCCCTGGTTATCCTGGTCATCTGGCGGATGTTCGAGCCAGGGGTGGCGGATGCCGACTCGCCCTTTCGCCTGATCTATTTCGGCGTTGCCGCGGTGATGCTGGCGGCGACCGGTATCGCCGGTCATCTGGGGGGCAAACTGGTTTTTGGTGCACGGGACAGCCAGACCAAGAGGTGAGCGCAGCGGCTGGTGCTGGCACTTTTCCTGTCATCGACAACGGTCCGGATTCCCGGTGGGGAATCGGGCCGTTTTTTTGCCGTGCAGCTGTCCGCCACTATCTCTGGGCCGAGAGCGCCAGGCGGATACCGAGCAGGATAAAGAGGGTTCCGACGCCGGTTTTCAAGGCTGCGGCCAGCAACTTTCCGGTTCTGCGCTGCAGCGATGCGGCGATTCTGGCCGTACCGATGGCAAAGAGCAGGTTGACAATGGTGCTGTTGAAGGTGAAAAGACAGCCGAGAAAGAGAAAGGCCAGGCCGGGATGAGAGCTGGCCGGCGCCACGAACTGGGGCAGAAAGGCCAGAAAAAACAGGGCGACCTTGGGGTTGAGCATATTGATCAGGACCGCCTGACGGAAGATCTTTTTACTGCTGATCGGCACACCTGTACTGGATAGAGGTGCGTTGCCGGCCCCTTTACCCACCGAAAACAGCGAACGGAGACCGAGGTAGACCAGATAGCCGGCGCCAAAGAGCTTGACGGCAGCAAAGGCCGTGGCCGAGGTCGCCAGAACGGCCGAGAGGCCGCAGGTGGCGAGCAGGATATGAAAGAGACAGCCGGCGCCAATGCCCAGGGCGGCGACGACACCGGCCCGGCGGCCCTGGCTGGTGCTTCTCGTGGTGATATAGAGAAGGTCGGCCCCGGGGGTGAGGTTGAGCAGCAGGCCGCTGGCGATGAATATGGGCAGATTGATGGTTTCGAACATGCTGTACCCCGTGCGGGTGAGGGTGCCGGGCGCATTGTCGGTACCCCTGCTGGTAGTGGTGTCGCCCCTTTGGTCACTTCGTCTCGGCGGAAAAGAGCTGACGCAGGGTAGCGGGAAGCTCGCCCTTTGGCACCAGGCGGTGATCGGCTCCCACCGCATAGATGCCGAACCATTCCTCGGGGTCCTCCTGTTCGTGGCGGTTGGCGTCGGTGGGGTCTTCGCCGCTCTTCCACCACTCGTCGTTGAGCTCGAAAAAGGAGATCCCAGCGAATTTTTCCTTGTTTTTCGCGGTGTGCAGATCCCGCCAGATCGCTTTCAGGTCGCCGGCGACATCTTCGACCTTGTGGCCACCGAAGCCGGGAACCCAGGGTTTCGGTTCAAAGGGTGAGGTGGAAAACCCCACCTGGGTGATGAATATCGGTCGACTCGCCTGGTCGGCGAGTTCTTCCAGGTAGCCCTGATAGCTGCTGCCGGTCACCGAGCCAGGGGGCGAGGTCCTTACCCCTCGGGCGTAGGTGTAGACGTTGAGACAGATCAGGTCACCCAGGTCAGGGGTGACGATATCTTCTTTTGCTACCTCCAGGTCGGGTCGCGCCGCCACCGGGCCGATATGGGTCCAGCTGGTGTGGCAGTAGAGATGGCGCTGGCCGTAGCGGCTCAGCTCATAGTCCATCGCTCCGTCGATCAGTCGGGCCAGGGCTATTTCCGTGGCCGTGCGGTTTTTGACCTCTATATGTTTCCCCGTAAAATCATGCACGTTCGGATGGAGTGTGTTGGTGCGGGCCACCGAGGCGGCCTGCAGTTCATCACCGATGGAGAAGAGGACCAGCCGGTCAGGCCGGCCCACCTGATAGGTGTGATCGATTACACTCTTGATATCGTTGAGAGTTTTTGCCAGAAAGGGCTCGGCCAGGAAGTCCTCTTCATAGGGCCAGACCCAGATATCCTGACCGTAGACCAGATCGGTGGCATCGAGGGCGGTGAAAAAATTGGCCGGCATCATCATGGGGAAGACGTGCAGATAGTTGGCCCCCATATCCTGGATGAGGCCGAGATGTTCGCGGTAGCGTTGATCGTTGCCAGGAGGGTCGCCGTAGAGCGGGGTTTCGCCTGGCAGGTAGGGTGAGTAGCCGATCCCCTTGAAGAAGGCTGGCTGGCCCGTCGCGCGCCGGATGATCTGACTGTCGTGAACGACAAAGTTACGCGGTGCCGGGGTGTCGGAGGCCAGGGTCGAGGTCTTGGCCTGGCCGGGATGTGTCTGCTGGGCCTGGGTCGGCAGGGCGAACAACAATGCTGCGGCCAGACCGACAAGGATTCTATGGTTCATCGGTGATTCCAGAAAAGGGAAAAGAGATAACGGCTTGTGGCAGCGGCGTTCCCCGGGGAGTTGGTTGTGCCCGGTAGCGTGCTGGCCAGTGGGCATCATATCGTTTTCTTCGGCCGAAGTCACCTGTTTGCCGCAGTGGTCTCTCGGATTTTCCAGCCGGTGCGGGACCGCTCTCCTGACAAGGATTACCAAAGAGCGGTGTAGAATGGGGCGCTAACGATACCGTCTATTTGCCCTTTCGGTCGGCGAGTACCGAGTGCAGATACTGCTCTGCCTCGGCGACCTGCTCGACATCGGTGTAGTAGTAGCGGCTCGGATCGATACCGTTACTGTCGAGTTCGGCGGACATCTCGGCCAGAATCGGCACCGATCGGGTCAGAAGGGGGAGGATGCCGTAGACGACAAGAAGGGTCAGACCGAGCAGCAGCACGAATCTGGCCCATCGCCTGGTCAGGCTGGGGTGGACCGGCTCGCGGTCTGCTGATTGGGCTGGGCTGGGATGCTGGGTTGAAGGGGCCATGGGCTTGGCCCACAATCGCTGGGCCGGTTCGGTTCAGAGGTGGACGTGAAGCCGGAGGGCTTCCGGCTTCACGCTCAAGTTGCCATCAGATATTGGCGGTGATGTCGGGGAAGACCAGATAGAACATGATATAGGCCATGGTCAGGGTCAGGAGCATATTGAAGCTCTGGCCGCAGGCATAGAGAATCAACGGCTTACCGCCCTTGAAATATTTGGCCAGTTCCCGGAAGTTGGTGGAAAGACCAATCGCCGCAAACGACAGGGCAAAGAACCAGCCACGCAACAGACGGGTGCCGCCGCGGACCGCGCCCTGGTCGATTACTGCCCCACTCAACTCTCTGCCGAGGCTGCTGTCGAGATAGGAAAAGAGAATCGAGGCGGCGAGAAAGCCGAGGACGAATTTGGGGAAACGATGCCAGATCTCACCGGCGCCGACCGTGCGGTTATTCTCCCGCTCGACCTTGAAGCACCAGTAGAGCGCCACACAGAAGGCGGTGACGCCGATCATCACGTTCTGGATCATCTTGATGGTTGCGGCGACATACAGGGCCTTCTCGCCGAGAAAGGCGCCGGCGGCCGCCACCGCGCCGGTGGCGTCGATGGTGCCGCCCATCCAGGCGCCACCGAGTATTTCCGGAATGCCGACGGCTTTGATAACGGCCGGCATGGCGATCATCATGATCGCGGTGAACACCAGGGACAGACCGATGGAGAGGGTGAGCTCCTCTTTCTTGGCCTTACAGGCCGCGGCGGTGGCGATCGCCGCAGAGGTGCCGCAGACCGACATGTCGGCGGAGATGACGATGTTGAGTGTTTTTGAAGGTATCTTCAGAACCTTCTGGCCAAAGATATAGGTTGAGACCAGCACGATCGGGGTGACTACCCAGGCCACGAAGATGCCGGGGATACCGATGGACATGATTTTGCTGAACAGGACTTCCGCCCCGAGCAGGACCAGACCGGTTTTGATGAAGAACTCGACCTGGCAGGCCGGCAGCACCCAGCGGGGAGTGCCGATGGAGTTGGCGATGATCATCCCGAGCAGGACCCCCCAGGCCTCGGCGCCAATGCCATACTGTTTGGAGATCGACTGCCCGCCCAGGGTGTAGGCGAGCACCGCGACCAGAAAGACGATCACGAAGCCCTTGGCGAATTTGCCGACGTTCTGGCCCATCATCTTGATGCCGACCCCGAAAAAGACGATCAGGAAGATACAGAAGACAATGAGCGAAAAGACATAATTGTACGGTTTGTTGCTCGCCTTGCTCTTGGCCTTGGCCTCCGCCTTGGCCGCATTCTGCCAGGTCGCGATCGAAGACTTGGCCAGTTCATTCAACTCTTCGTTTTGAAAGTTGGCGGCCGCGGCGCCATTTTCGGCGGCGGTGGCCAGCAGCAGGGCCGCCTCGGTCTTGACCCTGGCCTCCTCGTAGGCCGGCATGGCCGCCTCGTTCATCGCCTTGGCCTCGGCCTCGGTGCGGATAAAGGCGTCGACCGGGTTGCTCTGCCAGCTGCCGGGGCGTTTGGTCCAGTGGGCGACAAATTTGCCGAAGGCGGTGGCACTGGATGCCTTCAGGCTCTTGATTTCATTGCCGGCCTGGATCGCGGCGATGGTGGTGAATGGGGCCCGCTCCTTCTCGGTTTGCTGGATGGCCTTGGCCGCCTCGATCTTGGCGGCGAATTCCTGCCTGGGGCCGAGCCCGACAAAGGCCAGCAGGCAGACGGCGATCACCAGAAAGCCGAGCCAGATGGCAAGATAGTCCTCCTTGGTCCACAGATCGGACCAGCGACTCTGGCCATGATCGATTATGACATCGTTGTTTTGTTCTGCCATACGCTCTTTTCCTCCCTTGATTTGAGTGTTGGCATTCACGTTGTAGTATGTTGTGTGAATGCCTGATATATTTTGTTAAATCAAATACATTCGTGTTCGTTGATCATGGCGTGTGCCTCCTGGCCAGGCCAAGATCGCTCTGTCAGGCAGCACTTGCCGGAGTTGACGAAAATTGCTGGAGTATACCTGGTGAGGATGCATAAAATCAATAGAATCGAGTAAATATTGATATTTTATGCGCCGTTTTGGCCGTTGTCGCCAGCGCGACCTGGGCACGACCGGAGGAAATAGCCAGGTCTGGTGGGCAGACCAGAGTGATCAGGCCGAGCGGTGGCGGAAGAGCCAGGCCGCCAGGGGCAGGGTGATGCAGGACATGAGAATGAGCGGCCAGAGCTGGGGCCAGATCAGGGCGACACCACCGCCCTGCAGGAAGATGGTGCGCAGGGCGGTGATGATGTAGCGCGCCGGATTGATAGAATCGGCAATCTGCAGCCAGTACGGCATATTGGCGATCGGCGTGGCGAACCCCGACAGGGTCACCGCCGGCATGATAAAGAGAAACGAGCCGAGCAGCCCCTGCTGCATGGTCATGGCCAGCGACGAAACCAGCAGCCCCACCCCGACGATGGTAATGATGAAGGCCAGAAGGACCAGGACCAGGGCGACCACGGTGCCGCGAAACGGCACCTTGAACCAGAGAATGGCGCCGACGGCGAAGATCAGGGCGTCGAGCAGCCCGAAGACGATCGCCGGCAGCGATTTGCCCACCAGGATCTCCGCGGAGCTGAACGGAGCAACCAGCAGCTGGTCGAATGTGCCGAACTCCCGCTCCCGGGCCACCGACAGGCTGGTGAGGATCATCACCACCACCATGCTGATGATGCCGCCGAGCGCTGAGATGATAAACCAGCGGGAGCGGAGGTTTTCGTTGAACCAGGCCCGGTCGTCGAGGGTCACCCCACTCCTTGCCGAGACGCTGCCACTGGTGACGAGATATTTATTGAAGTTATCTATAATACTTGAAAAATACCCCATGGCTATCAGGGCCACGTTGGGATTGCGGCCGTCGGCGATGATCTGGACCTGGGCCGGCCGACCACTGGCGACCTCTGTGGCGAAGTCGGGGGCGATATGGATCACCAGCTTGACCTCTTCCCGGTCGATGGCCTCGGTGACCTGCTGCTGGTGATCGAAGTAGCCGGCGAGGCGGAAGGTGTCGGTGGCCTCGATATGGGTCAGGAGCTGGCGTGACAGCTCGGTACGTGACTCATCGAACACCGCATAGCGAGCGTCCTTTAAGTCGTAGGTCGCGGCATAACCGAAGACGACGAACTGGATCAGGGGCGGGGCGATCACCACGAAACGGCTCTTCTTGTCTTTTAGCACCATCATGAACTCTTTGCCGATGATGGCCAGCATCCGTCTGAGAAACAGTCTCATTTTTCGAGCCTCTTGGTGATGTTGCGATACGACAGGCCGATGAACAGCAGGGCCATTGCCGCCAGCACGATACCGTTGGGCAGCAGTACCGACCAGATATCGCCGGCCATGAACAGGGTGTGGCTGATGTCGACGAAATAGCGGGCCGGGACGATGTGGCTGACGATCTGGATCGGCAGGGGGGTGCTCCCCAGGTCAAAGAGCAGACCCGAGAGGAAAAAGGCGGGAAGAAACCCGACCAGAATCGAGACCTGGGCGGCGACGAACTGGACCCGGATGACCGCCGACAGAAAAAGGCCGAGACCCAGCGAGGCCAGCATGAACAGCGAGCTGAGCAGCACCAGCACCCAGAGCGAGCCGCGAAAGGGCACCTGGAAAACGGTGGTCGCCACCAGTACCGACAGCCCCATGCCGAGCATGCCAAGCAGGTAGTAGGGGAGAAGTTTGCCGATCAGGATCTCGAGCCGGTGAATCGGGGTGACCAGCATCGCCTCCATGGTGCCGCGCTCCCATTCCCGGGCCACCACCAGGGCGGTGAGCAGGATGCCGATCAGGGTCATGATCAGGGTGATCAGGCCGGGGACCATGAAGTCACGGCTCTCGGTGCCTTCGTTGAACCAGACCCGCTGGTTGACGATGACCGCGGGCAGGCCGGCCGTCTCGCCCCGGGAGAGTCGCACCGCCGACCAGTTGCTCAGGGCCGCCCGGGCATAGCTCTGGATCAGTCGGGCCCGATTGGCGTCGATGCCGTTGACGATCAGCTGGACCGGGGCCTGATCGCCGCGGTTCAGCCGGCGGCTGAAATCCGCCTGCAGGTGGAGGATGGTGTCGACCTCGCCCCGTTCGATCAGTTCGGTGGCCTCGGTCAGGGAACGGACGGGATGCACAGCGAAGTTTGGCGAGAGGGCGAAGCGGGCCAGCAGTTCATGGGCGGTGGTGCTGCCATCCTCGTCGACCACCGCGGTGGGGATGTGATTGGCGTCGAGCGTCACGCCGTAACCAAAGAGAAAGAGCAGGAGCAACGGCATCACGAGCGCCAGGGCGATCGAGCTGGGATCGCGGATAATCTGCAGGATCTCCTTCTTGAGCAGGCCACGCAGGCGCAAGAGAGAGCGTTGCGCTGTATTCATGGGTTCGTTCCCCCGGTTGATTGGGCCCGCGCCGCGCCTTCGGCCAGGGCGATGAAGGCGTCATCCATGGTGGGGTGGGGGTTGTCTGGTGTCACCGCCAGCTGACGGAGCTGGGCCGGGGTGCCTGTCGCCAGCGAGGCGCCCTGACTCATGATCAGCATCCGGTCGCAGTATTCGGCCTCTTCCATGAAATGGGTGGTCACCACCACGGTGGTGCCCTGCTCGGCGAAGATGTTGATCCGGTGCCAGAATTCGCGACGGGCGAAGGGGTCGACCCCCGAGGTCGGTTCGTCGAGAAAGAGGATGTCCGGCTCATGGAGGAGCGCCGCGGCCATGGCCAGTCGCTGTTTGTTGCCCCCTGGCAGGCTGGCTGCCGGGGTATCGGCCCAGGGGCCGAGAGAGAACTCGCTGAAGGCCCACTGCAGCCGCTCGCTGAGCCGACTGTCGGCAAGACCGTAGGCCTTGCCGAAAAAACGCAGGTTTTCGGTGGTGGTCAGCTGACCGTAGAGGGAGAACTGCTGGGCCATGTAACCCAACCGGGCCCGGGCCCTGGCCCCGGATTTGCGCAGGTCGTAGCCGGACACGGAGATCTCGCCGCCACTGGCCGGCAACAGGCCGCACAGCATCCGGAAGGTGGTGCTCTTGCCCGCGCCGTTTGGTCCGAGCAGGCCGAATATTTCCCCTTTACGCACGGAAAAGCTGAGTTTTTTTACCGCCTCGAAGCTGCCAAAGAGCTTCTGCAGCCCGGTGGTTCGCACAACCTCCTGCCGGTCATGGTTCTGTCGGCCGATCTGTTGTGCCTCGGCCCCGCGGGGCAGGGCGAGCTGTTCCGGTCGGGGAATCAACGCCATGAAGGCATCTTCGAAGTTGGGCTCGGTCTCATTAATTGGCACGATGCCAGCAAAGTGCTGACTGAGTCGTTCTCTGCTCTCTGGCCGGTCGATCACGGTACGCACCTGGCCGGCCCGGATGGTGATGTCGACAATGTGTTCGGTGCCAGATAACCGGGTATAGATCGCCCGCTCGCTCAACCTCTCGGTCGGCTTGAGCAGCAGGACCCGGCCGGCCAGTGGCGCGGTGTAGTGGTCGGGAGGGCCCTGAGCCAGCATCTGTCCCTGGTGGAGGACGACGATCTGATCGCAGCGCTCGGCCTCGTCGAGGTAGGCGGTGGAGACCAGTACCCCGATATGCTGGCGCTCGACCAACTGGTAGACGATCTTCCACAGCTCACGCCGGGAGACGGGGTCGACGCCGACGGTCGGCTCGTCGAGCAGGAGGAGCTCCGGCGACTTGATCAGGGCGCAGGCCAGACCGAGTTTCTGTTTCATCCCGCCAGACAGGGCCCCCGCCCGGCGTTCGGTATAACGGGCCAGGTCGGTCATCTGCAGGAGCTGCCGGTATCGCTCTGGCCGCGCACTGGTTGGAATCGACTGGAGATCGGCGTAGAGGTGCAGATTCTCGGCCACCGTCAAGTCCTGATAGAGCCCGAATTTCTGCGGCATATAGCCGATCCGGCTCTGGAGTTCAAGGGTGTCGGCGCCGCTGTCGAGACCGAGAATCGTCATCGTGCCGGTGGTGGGGGTCAACAGGCCGGCGGCGATACGGATCAGGGTGGTCTTGCCGGCCCCGTCGGCGCCGACCAGACCCGTGACCCTGCCCTTGGCCACGGTAAAGGAGATGTTGTCAAGGGCCTGGATGGGGGGCTTCTTTTTCACGGGAAAAGATTTGCCCAGCCGGTCCACGCCAAGAAGGATGTCTGAAGCCGTCGCTGGATGGGACATGACCGCCTCGCCCGCCATTACTGTGGTGTTGCCCGGGGGGCGGGTTCGGCTGTCAGGACGTCGCTTGCCTCCTCCCCGTTTTCTGCAAGGGTCACGGTAACCGGCATGCCGCGGCGCAGACGGTTCTTGGGATCGTGGACATAGACCCGGGTTTCGTAGACCAGCATGGTGCGCAGGTCTTCGGTCTGGACGGTGCGTGGAGTGAACTCAGCCACCGGCGAGATGAAGCCGACCCAGCCTGTCATCGGCTCGTTTGGCCAGGAGTCGCTGAAAATTTCTGCCTTTATTCCCGGACGCACCTGGCCGAGCAGGGGCTCGGGCAGGTAGGCCCGCACCCATTTGGGATCGTTTTCAGCCAGGTTGACAACCGGCATGGCGGGGCCGGCCATCTCGCCTGGTTCGAGAATTCTGCTCTGGATCGTGCCGTCGGCCGGGGCGATCAGCGTGGTCTCGGCCAGGCGGACGTTGAGAAACGCCAGCTGGGCCGTCAGCGCCGTCAGCTGGTGACGTGCCGCCTCGATATCTTCGCGGCGATAGCCCTCTTTATAGAGCTCATATTTCTTCTCCTTGACCCGCAGCTGGGCCTGGTCGATCCGCAGCTGGGCCCGGGCGTCATCGACATTTCGCTGGCTGGTGGCGCCGGTGCCGACCGTGGCGGCGAGCCGCTTGAGCACCAGAGCGCTGTTGGCCGCCTGGGCCCGGGCCGCCTCCACCTCCGCCGCGGCCTGGTCGATGTCCTGGGTGCGGTAACCGAAGGTGAGTTTGGCGACCTGCTGCTGCTGAGCGGCTATCTGGGCCTCGGTTGCGGCAATATTCGCCTGCAGCCGGTCGGTGTTGAGCCGGGCCAGCACCTGGCCCCTGGCAACCTGATCGCCTTCTTCGACCAGCACTTCGGCGACGCGCTCCTGGTCGTTGAAGGCGAGGTTGGTGTCGCGGATATCGATGGTGCCGTAAATTTTCAAGGTCCCGTCATCGACACCGTCAGCGGAGAACCGTTGCCAGGCGTAATATACAGCGCCGGCGACGAGGATGAGGAGCACGAGAAGAACAAGCCGTTTTTTCATGTTCAGGTACCCTATGGTTGTGTGGTGCTGGCCTGATCGCCAGAAATCTCTGTCGTCGTTTTTTCCTGCCAGCCTCCGCCCAGGGCGCGATACAGCGCGACGACATCGGCAAGCTCTTGCTGCCGGGCGAGCAACAGTGACTCCTGGCTGGTGACCAGCCGCTGCTGGTTGTCGAGCACCTGAAAGAAATCCACCAGGCCGTGGCGATACAGGTCCTGGGAGAGCGCAACGCTTCTTTGCGCGGCCTCTTCTGCCTGGCGCAGTTGCTCGGTCTGCTGTTCGCTGCGAATGACCCCTGCACCGCTTTTTTCCACCTCGGCGAGGGCCTCGATGATCTGCTGCTCGAGGGTCAGGCGGGCCTGCTCGACCCTGGAGGTGTGCATCGCGATGTTACTGGTGATCCGGCCGCCGGTGAACAGCGGCAGCTGCAGCGCTGGGCCGACGGTATAATACATGGTATCCAGGTCGAAGACGCTGCCGAAGGTGTCGCTTGAGAGGGTGAGGGTGCCGGAGATGGTCAGGCGGGGATAGCGCTCCGCCTTGGCCGCGCCGACCCGGGCGAGTTCGGCCCGGTACTGCTCGAACTGACGGTGGATATCCGCCCGACGGGTCAAGAGGTCCGCCGGTAGACCGAGGCCGATCAGCCGCGGGGGAGTCGGCATGGTGCCGGGGCCGATGATCACCTGGCCTGGCGGTTTGCCGAGCAGCACGTTGATTCGATTGCCGACCTCACTGAGGTCACGGTCGAGCGCGAAGCCTCTGGCTTTGGTGGAGGCTAGCTGCTGCTCGCTGCGGACCACCGCCAGTTCGGTGCCGTTACCGGCCTGATAGAGGTCCCGGGCGAGAGCGACAGTTTCCTGCTGCAGGGCGATATCTTCGTCGATGGTCAGGCGTCTGGCCTCGAGGGTCCGCAACTCCATATAGGCCAGGGCCGTTTCGGCGGCAAGGGACACCCGCATGGCCTGCTGGTCGCTGTAGGCCGCGCCGATATCCGCTTCGGCAGCCTCGGTCAGTCTGGCGATGCGGCCCCAGAGGTCGAGTTCCCAGTCGGCGACGGTCCCCACCGTATAGATCTCCACCTTGGTGTTCTGGGGCACCCGCTGCATGGTGATGGTCTCCTTGCCTGTTTTGGTGCTGGTATAACCAAGGGCGGCGGCGAGCTGTAATTGCCTGTCGGCGGCGACCACGCCCCTGCGGGCCATGGCCTCGACAACCCGCTCGCGGGCGGCCTTAAGGGCGAGATTTGTGGTAAACAGCTGATCGATAAGGGCGCTCAACTGCCGGTCGTGAAACTGGTCCCACCAGCGGTTGTCCGGCTGCTCGCTCGAGTAGTGGCCACTCTTGGCTATCTGCCACTCGCGCTCAAGGCTGGCTGAGAGGTCGGGACTGCGGTAATCCGGTTGCCGGCCGCATGCCGCAAGTATCGTCAGCAGGGCGAGGGGGATCAGCAGGAACGGTCTGACTGCAGGTGACATAGCCGACTCCTTGGCGTGCGCTTTAATGGTGGTCGAGTCCGGTGAGGATCGAGTCAATATGCTCTTGAATCACCTGGTGGATCTCGTCGACTTCTTCGACGCTGTAGCCCTTGACGGCCAGGGAGCGAACCGCCGTCTCCCGGGCTATCCTGAAAATGAGCACCTGACCGAGCATGGTTATGGCCCTGATCTTGGCCGTTCTCTCCGTGCTGGTCTGCGAGATCACCATCAGGAGTCGGGCCAGGGTGTCGATCATTGCTCCCATGCAGCCGGAATAGAGGGTGTCGTAGGCCGTGGAGGGAAAGAGCTGTTCGCGAAAGATGATCCGGGCCACCCTGAGCGCCTGGGGGGTGCCGATCAAGAAGGTGACCAACCGGTGAAAGAACCGCTTGAGCAGGGACCTGGCCTCTTCTCGGCAGTGTGGTTTGGCGGTATCCAGCTGGGAGGCGGCCAGGTGGATGGCGGCCATCTGGTTGGAGATGATCGCGACGATGTGCTCGATTACGGCGAGATACAGGCCCTCTTTGCCGTTGTAATAGTAGGGGATGGCTGCAACGTTGACCCCGGCCTCGCCGGCGATCATCCGGGTGGTCGCCGCATCGTAACCGTGCTGACCAAAAGTGTCCAGGGCCGCTTCGAGCAGACGCTCCCTGGTACTTTGCGATGTTTCTTTTTCAAGAGCTGGTTGTGCCATATTTTCTCCTTGGACGGGATAGGGTTATTTTAATCAATCGATTGATTAAGTCAAGGGATTAATTTTTCCCATCGCGCAGTAAAAGGAGTATACAAAATACGGGGAGTGTCCCTATTTTTTCTATTTTTTTTAACTAGGGACACTCCCCAGTTTTTATGGCCTTTCTGGTTTGTAAAATACGGGGGTGTCCCTAGTGCCCTGGTTTGTGCTAGGCTGAGATAAGTTGGCGCGAATACCGCTAATTGGCGGTAAAGGTGAATTTCTGTCCGCTGACACTGGCCTCGGCCATCAGGCCGCCCTTGGTGATGGTAAAGGTCATCATGCCTTTATAGTAGCCAGCCTTGGCAATCTGGGCGTTGTTCTTGCCGCCGCTGGCGGTCGCAGAGCTGCCCGAGGTCGAGGTGGAGGCGGAGGCGGCCGCGGTCAGCGCGACGCCCTGAACTTCGGCGCTGAACTCGAAATTACCTTGAGTGAATTCATCAAATGCTCGTTTATCCTGAAAAAAGATTACCTGGCTGAAGCCGGAGGCACCGAGCTGGAAGCCGATGGAGGCCTGGGTCATGGTGGTTTTGCCCACCACGGCGCCATGCTCGTAGACCTTGCCTTCGCCATAGGCGCCGCCAACCACGAAACCGGCCTTGCCGATGGTGGGGAACAGCGCATAACCGTAGGCCTGGTTGAACATCTTGCCGACCCCGGCATCGACGAACATCGTTTTGGTCGCGGCATACTCGTCGGCGAAGCTGGTGGTGCACTGCAGGGTGAGCAGCCCGAAAAGCACAAAGATGGTCAAGCCCGTCAATCGTTTCATGATCGTCCTCCTGATAAGGGAAAGCGCGTTGGGTGGAATTTCTTTCGTCATGTCGGGATACTTCCTGCGAACCAATCCAGGAGCGGAAAGTACAATCAAAAGGTAAAGAGCCGATAGGAAAATGCCAAGAGAAAAAAAGGTCGTCAACGAAATATGTCCACGCTGATGGGACTGACTCCTGCCGATTGTCGGGAGAAAATCATTTAGCGCCGCGAAAAAAATGGGTATCGTGTATGGTGGCAGTGGTGGAAAGTTCTCTCCACAGTGACGTTTCGGCCCGGCTGGGTTCCAGCTTTTTTTTAAAACCAGCAGAGCTGGACCAGGTAGCCTCAGCCACAACGAACCAAGAAACTCCTCGGCGCGGTAACAGAGTTTTTGGCGCTGGCGAGTTTCGGATAAAAGGGTTTCCATGACAATCGCCTCGCCGCACCTGCCGTTGATCAACGATATCCAGCAGAACTGTGATATTTCCGATGCCCGCGACCATGGTATCTATTCCATGTGCACCATGGTTTTGAAGCTGCGAAATCTCTACAAGTGGGAAAAAGGGGTGGAGCCCTGGGCAGAACCAGAGGCCGCCGACCTGCTCGACTGGATAGACGCCAAGGAGAAATACTGGCAGACCATCGCCGCAAGAGACTACCGGTCCCTGACCCTGGCCGGTAAACGGGTGGCGCCGCTCGATCTCTCCACGGTCAACACCCTGCTGCCCGAAACGCTTTTTTACGGAGCGGGCTTTGGCCGCTCACTGAAGACGGTGTTCTTTCTCGCCGAACAAAAGGAACGGTTCACGGTCGCCGGCTGCCCGGTCGTCGTGCTCGATACCGAGCTGGCCCGGGAGATGGCCAGCCCGTTTGCCATGGTGCAGGAAGGTCTGATCGTCATTCGCAGTCAATCCCTGCGCTATTTTTTCTGGGACCAGATCCAGGAGGTACGTTCCTCCTGCCGTATTTCACTCAAAGAAGCCTTAGCGCCCTATGGCGGGGTGACCAGTGAGGGGGAGTTGCACCTGGAGCGGTTGCGGCAATCCCTCGATACCATTGTCCGCCAGGAGCGTGATCTCTTTATCTATCACGAGGTTGGTGAGATGCTCGAGGGCGCGCTGCCAACAGAGATTTTACAAGAGATCATCGGCAGGTTTCCCGGCTCGGTGCTGGAATTCGTCAGCCGGGCGGTCAAGGATCTTCTCGCCGACACCCATCCGCAGGGATTGCTGGCCTTTACGGTCAGGGAAAAGCGCCACACCACCTTAAGCTTCTATCTGGCCTTTCTCGATGGCCTGCGCGCCAAACTCTTTGGTGAAATCCACACCGGGTATCGGGCCTATCTGGCCGATCGTGACTGGCGCCATATCGAGGGGGCGCGCAGCGACTGTCGCCGACGACTGCAGGAGATCGCGATACGGATCGGTGAGATTGCCGGGCGGATAGACGAGGCCAGTGACGAGGAGATCCAGCAAGCGTTTGCCAGCGAGGTCGTGGTCCCCCTGGGGCTGGAACTGCCGCCCAGGCCATGACCTGTCCAGCGGTTTGTCCGAGAATCGTCAGCACGACGAGCTCTGTTGCCGCGCCCAGGAGTTTCGTGTTTCATCGTCGCTAGGGCTTATGGTTCAGCCATGCTGGTAAGCTGCTTGACCAGGACCTTGGAGTTGCGCTGGTAGTTATAGAGTGCCTTCCTGCTGGCCGGCAAGGCGTCGATGGTGGCTTCGATAAATCCCTGTTCGATAAACCAGTGGGCGGTACGGGTGGTCAGTAAAAAGAGCCGGTCAAGGTGCAGCTGCCGGGCCCGTTGTTCCACATGGCCCAGCAGGTTCACCGCCCGACCACCATTCTGGTACTCCTTCATCACCGCGACACAGGCGAGTTCCCCGGCTCCGCTCTCCTTGATGGGATAGAGGGCGGCACAGCCGATGATGAGACTGTCCTTTTCGAGAATGGTGAAACAGTCGATCTCGTTTTCCAGGAGCTCCCGCGAGCGTTTGACCAGAATGCCCTTCTGTTCCAGGGGGGCGATGAGGTTGAGAATGCCTGGCACATCCTGGAGCCTGGCCGGCCTGATCACCTCGTAGCTGTCGCCGTGGATCATGGTGCCGACACCATCCCGGGTAAACAGTTCGCGCAGCAGGGTGCCATCTTCGGTCGAGGAGATGATATGGGCCCGCGGCACTCCTTTTTTGCAGGCTGCGTACCCGGTGCGCAGGGAGAAATAGGAGTTCGTCGGGGTGTGTCGGGCCGATTCTTCGAGAAACGCCTGGCACTGAGCGAGGTTCAGCTGGCGATACACGATGTCGTTGTTATCATATATCGGGCCGTCATCGTTGAAGATCAGTACCTTGTCCGCCTTGATGGCGCTGGCGGTGGCGATGCCGACGTCGGTAAAGGCCAGGTTGAACACCTCGCCGGTGATGGAATAGCCGATGGGCGAGAGCAGGGCGATACAGTTGTTCTGCAGAATCTCGAGGATGGCCTGACTGTCGACGCTGCGGACCTTGCCGGTCATCTGATGATCGATCCCATCGATGATCCCCTGGGGCCGGGCGCTGATGAGATTGCCGCCGCGAATCTTGATCTTGGCCCCGTACATCGGTGAATTGGGCAGACCACTGGAAAAAAGGGCCTCGATCTGGCACCGAGCGATTCCCGCCGCCCGGATCACATGGGGCAGATGCTCCCGCTCGGTGATCCGATCGCCATTGTGGAACTGCGATTGGATGCCGGTCCGGGCCAGCTCGTCCTCGATCTGCAACCTGGTGCCATGCACGACCACCAGGCGGATGCCCAATGCGTGAAGTATCGTGATATCACTGATAATATTGGCGATATGCGCCTGGCCAAGGCATTCTCCGGGGATCATGATCACAAAGGTCTTGCCCCGATGCAGATGGATATAGGGCGAGACATTGCGAAACCACTGGTGAAAATATTCGTTGTTGCTGTTCACGTCGTTATCGGACCACAATGGAGTGACTGCCGCACATGGCAGGTACAGCGAATTGTCGTTTGTGACCTACAACGAAGTAGATCTGGGTTTTTACGAGTCCATCAATTGCTGATGGGCTTTATTCTGGCAGATACGGTGTGATATCCTTGACATAGCCACTCTTGACCTTGAAACCTCTGGCCGTAAGGGCGTTGATCGCCTTCAAGCCGTCCTGGCTGGCCACCCGCATCACCAGATGGGTGATACCGGGATATTTTTTTTCCGGCCAGCTCAAAAGACTCTGAATATTTATTTTCTCCTCCTTGAGGATGGCGCAGATCTCAGCCAGAATACCAATGGTGTCTTTGACGAACAGGCCAAGACGCATGGAGTCGTCGCTCATGCCGATGGCCTCGAGCAGTACCCTCATCACGTCGGTCGAGGTGATGATGCCGACCAGTTCGTCGTTTTCCATCACCGGCAGCGAGCTGATATTGTGCTGTTGCATGATATACGCCGCCCGTTCGATGGTGGTGTCCACCGGGATGGTCACCACGGTCTTGACCATGATGGACTTGACCTGCATTTTCGACAGCAGGTAGGTCAGTTCGTGGGTCGACAGCGAGGTGGCCGGCGAGGCCCAGTTCTGCTTGAGGTCGCGGTCAGAGATGATTCCGATCAGTTTTCCCTTGTCATTGACGACCAAAAGATGCTCGATCTTTTTCCTCTCCAGGATGTCCCGGGCGTCCAGCACGGTGGTGTCCGGTGAAACCGTGACCAGTTCGGTATGCATTATTCTGCCGATGTACATAGCTCTCCTCCAGGTGTGAACGCGTCATTGCTGATATCCGGTCTGGCTCGACGCGGCCGGAAATCTTCAGGACGCGGTGCTTTCGTGGTATGGCACTGTATTGCTTTTCTTCAATATATCCTCTGTGCCGCAGTTTTCACAATACGAAGTTCCACCCGTGTCGCGAAAGTTGTGGATTGGCGGGCCCGGACCGGAGACCGACGGGTGAGGCGGCAAGGTGGGGTGGATGATGGGAAAAGACTTGCCGGATAACGTGATTTTGGAGTAGTTTGCTGTCGTATTCTCAACGAGTCGTTTCCTGATTTCGCAGGGTTATCAGGTAAGTCTGCACAGAGTTCCTCTCAATCTGGAGATATTGTGACGAAAATAGCTGAAGATGCATTGTGGCTGTCCGGCAACGAGGCGCTGGCACTCGGGGCCTTTGAGGCTGGCGTCAAGGTCGCCTCGGGTTATCCCGGCACCCCGTCCACCGAGATAATGGAGAACCTGGCCACCTACGACGGGGTCTCTACCGAATGGGCGCCCAACGAGAAGGTGGGGCTCGAGGTGGCGCTCGGGGCCAGTTACGCCGGGGTGCGGGCCTTGGCCACCATGAAACATGTCGGGGTCAATGTCGCGGCCGATCCGCTCTTTACCGCCGCCTACACCGGGGTGTGTGGCGGACTGGTGCTGGTAAGCGCCGATGATCCCGAGATGCACAGCTCGCAGAACGAGCAGGATAACCGCAACTATGCCTTTGCCGCCAAGGTGCCGATGCTCGAGCCGAGCGACCCCGCCGAGGCCAAGGAGATGTTGAAAACCGCTTACGGCCTCAGTGAAGAGCTCGATACCCCGGTGATGCTGCGCATTACCACCCGTATCGCCCATGTCAAGGGCGTGGTGGCGAAGGGTGCAATGGTCGGCGGCAATCCGGCCTGCGGCATCAACAAGGTCCCCGAGAAGATGGTGATGCTGCCGGCCATGGCCCGCGGCCGCCGGACTTTTGTCGAAAAACGGATGCAGCGCTGCCGGGAACTGGCGGAAACCACTGAGCTGAACGTGGTGGAGCCGGGCGACACCAGCCGGGGATTTATCACCTCCGGCGTCTCCTACCTCTACGTGCGAGAGGCCTTTCCCGAGGCAACGGTGCTCAAACTGGGGATGTGCTGGCCGCTGCCGGAAAAAAAGATCCGCCAGTTCGCCGCCACGGTCGATGAACTCTATATTGTCGAAGAGCTCGATCCTTTTCTCGAAACGCATATCAAAGCCATGGGGATCGCCTGTCATGGCAAGGATCTCATCCCCAACCAGGGCGAATTGAACACCGCCATCGTCCGCGAGGCCATCGAAGGCAAGGGCCGCGCTGACCTGTTCGCGCCGGTCCCCCTGCCGAACCGGCCACCCAATATGTGCCCCGGCTGCCCGCATCGCGGCATTTTTTTCAACCTCAGCAGGATGAAGGTCTTCGTCTCCGGTGATATCGGCTGCTATACCCTGGCCTTTCTGCCACCGCTCTCGGCGATGGACTCCTGCGTGTGCATGGGCGCCTCGATCACCGTTGCCCACGGCATGGCCAAGGCGCTCGGTGCCGAAGGCTACGACAAGGTGGTTTCGGTGATCGGCGACTCCACCTTCATGCATTCCGGGGTTACCGGTCTGATCAACACGGTCTATAACGACTCGGCGGCAACCACCATCATCCTCGACAACCGCATCACCGCGATGACTGGCCAGCAGCAGAACCCCGCCAGCGGCCGCTCGATCACGGGTGAGGCCGCTCACGAGATCGATATCGCCGGCCTGTGCCGGGCCATCGGCGTCAGGCATGTCTACGAGGTCAATCCCCACGAGGTACCGGAGACCAGAAAGGTGCTGAAGGAGGCCATCGCCTGTAAAGAGCCGTCGGTGGTCATCTCCAAGGCCCCTTGCGTGCTGCTGCCGGAACAAAAAGAGATAAAGCCGGTCACCTATTTTACCAATCAGGAGAACTGTGTGGGCTGCATGGCCTGCATCCGTCTGGGTTGCCCGGCGATCAGCTGGACCGCCTTCAAAGACGGCGAAGCGGAGGCCAGGGGCCGGAAGAAGAGCCAGAAAGGGGTCTCGAAAATCGATGAGATCCTCTGTAACGACTGCGGTCAGTGTGCATCGCTCTGTAAATTCAACGCGATCACCAGAAAGGAGGGGAACTGATGGAAGCAAAAGGAAATATCCTCTTTTCGGGGGTTGGTGGCCAGGGTATCCTGCTGGCCAGCGAGGTGACCGCCCTGGGATTGCTCGCGGCCGGTTTCGACGTGAAAAAGAGTGAGGTGCACGGCATGGCCCAGCGGGGTGGCTCGGTGACGGCCGAGCTCCGCTATGGTGACAAGGTTTTTTCGCCGCTGATCGAGCCGGGATGTGCCGACATCCAGGTGGCTTTCGAGATGATGGAGGCGGTCCGTTATCTGCCCTATCTGCACCGGGGCAGCAAGGTGGTGGTCAATACCCAGCGGATTCTGCCGCCGGCGGTGGCCACCGGTCAGGCCGACTATCCCGAGAATCTGATGGAGATACTGGTCGAGCGGGGGATCGAGGTGGTCCCGGTCGACGCCTTCGATATCGCCCGCCGGGTGGGTGAGGTGCGCACTGCCAACGTGGTGATGGTCGGGGCCATGGCGGCGTTCATGCCGGTGGACTCCGCCGTCTTTATCGAGGCGATCCGGGCCAGGGCGCCCCAGCGTTTTGTCGATGTCAATATCAAGGCCTATCGGGCCGGCAGGGAACTCAGCGAGTAAAGAAAGGCGGAACACATTATGACAACAACCACCTACTGGGAAGAAGAGATCGAAACGTTGCCCCGGATCGGCCTGGAGTCCATTCAGCTCAAGCGGCTCCAGCGCCTGGTGGCCAGGGTGTACGACAAGGTCGGGCCCTACCGGGCCAAGATGGATGCGGCCGGGGTCAAGCCCCAGGATATCCAGAGTCTGGCCGATCTTGCCCGGCTGCCGTTCACCTATAAGGATGACCTGCGGGACAACTACCCCTTCGGGCTCTTTGCGGTGCCTCTGGCCGAGGTGGTGCGGGTCCACGCCTCTTCCGGCACCACCGGCAAGTCGACCGTGGTCGGCTACACCGAGGACGATGTCAAGCTCTGGGCCTCGCTGATGGCCCGGTCGCTGTGTTGCGCCGGGGCCCACAGCGGTGACATGGTGCACAACGCCTACGGCTATGGCCTGTTCACCGGCGGTCTCGGGGCCCATTACGGGGCCGAGCGGCTCGGTGCTGCGGTCATTCCCATCTCCGGCGGCAATACCAAGCGGCAGATCACCATCATGCGCGACTTCGGCTCGACGGTGCTGATGTCGACGCCCTCCTATGCCCTGAATCTGGCCGATGCCATGAGCGAATTGGCGGTGGATCCCGCCTCACTGTCGCTCAGGGTGGGGATCTTCGGGGCCGAGCCCTGGAGTGAGAACATGCGGGAAGAGGTCGAGCGCAAGCTCAATATCAGGGCGGTCGACATCTATGGTCTCTCCGAGATCATTGGCCCGGGCGTGGCCATGGAGTGCCTCGCCAGCTCGGGCGGGATGCATATTTTCGAGGACCATTTTCTGCCGGAGGTCATCGACCCGGCCAGCGGCGAGGTCTTGCCGCCAGGGGAAAAAGGCGAGCTGGTCTTCACTACCCTGACCAAGCAGGCCTTTCCCCTCATCCGCTACCGGACCAAGGATATCTCCCGGCTGATGTATGCGACCTGCAGCTGCGGCAGGACCCTGGTGCGCATGGAGAAGATTACCGGACGCACTGACGACATGCTGATCATTCGCGGCGTCAACGTCTTCCCCTCCCAGGTCGAGCATGTGCTGATGGGCATTGATGGGGTCGAGCCGCACTATCAGATCGTGGTGGAGCGGGAAGGGAATATGGATACCATGCAGGTGCTGGTCGAGGTGAGCGAGAAACTGTTCTCTGACGAGATCAGGGTGCTGGAAACTCTCGCGACCAAGATCAAGGCGGACATGAAGGATTACCTGGGAGTAACCTGCTCGGTGAAGCTGGTCGAACCGAAATCTCTGCAGCGCAGCGAGGGCAAGGCCCAACGGGTGATTGACCGGCGCAGGCTGTAGAGTTACCAAACGATTGCGGAGGAAAGACGATGCAGGTGGAACAGATTGCAGTGTTTCTGGAGAACAAATCCGGCAGGCTGTTGGAAATTGCCACGATCATTGCCGAGGAAGGGGTGAATATCAGGGCCCTGTCGGTGGCCGATACCGCGGATTTCGGGATCCTGCGGCTGATCGTCGACGATGTCCAGAAGGCGCAGACCGCGCTGAAGACCAAGGGCTTTACGGTGGGGACGACCAATGTGCTTGCCGTCGAGGTGGATGACCGGGTGGGGGGGCTGGCCAAGGTGCTGGGTACTATTGAAGCGGCTGGTCTCAACATCGAATACATGTATGCCTTTGTCAATAAGAGTGGACGGAACGCGGTGCTGATTTTCCGATTCGAGGACATGACCAAGGCGATATCCTCACTCACGGCGGAAGGCTACACCCTGCTCTCTGGCGAAGAGGTCTGCGCGCTCTGATCTGGCGGCAGCCGCTGGGCCGAGCGCCATCGAATGGCCGGCAGTCGCCGGCAGAGATATTATCCAGGATCACAGAATCATGATTTGGCAACCAACCGAGGAATGCAGGGCGCGGGGCGAGATAGAGGCCCTGCAGCTCGACCGGCTCCAACACACCCTGCGGCGGGTGGCGGCCCGGGTGCCGTTTTATCGTAACGCCTTTCGCGAACAGGATATCGACGTAGCCAGAGTGGCCTCGCTCGAAGATCTGCGCAAGCTCCCTTTTACCACCAAGCAGGATCTGCGCGACAACTACCCGTATGGATTGTTTGCGGTGCCGCTGCGTGATGTCGTCCGGGTCCACTCCTCCTCGGGCAGCACCGGCATGGCGACGGTGGTCGGCTATACCCGCAAGGATATCGATACCTGGTCCGATCTGACCGGGCGTATCCTCTGCGGCGCCGGGGTGACTGCCGATGATGTGGTCCAGATCGCCTTTGGTTACGGTCTCTTTACCGGCGGATTCGGCCTGCATTATGGGGCCGAGCGGGTCGGAGCCTCGGTGATTCCCATCTCCTCGGGCAACACCAAGCGGCAGATCCAGATCATGAAGGATTTCAAAACCACCGCCCTGGTCTGCACCCCGTCCTATGCCCTGAAGATGGCCGATGTGATGATGGACATGGGCATCAATCCCAGCGGATTGTCGCTGCGTTACGGCCTCTTTGGCGGCGAGCCCTGGACCGAGGGGATGCGGCGGGAGATCAACGATCGACTGGGGATCATCGCCACCGATAACTATGGTCTGTCCGAGATCATGGGTCCGGGAGTCGCCGGCGAATGCCAGGAGTGCAACGGCCTGCATATCAACGAGGACCACTTCCTGGTCGAGGTGCTCGATCCCGACAGCCTGGAACCGGTGGGCCCGGGCGAGGTTGGCGAACTAGTCATCACCACCCTGACCAAGGAGGCCTTCCCGGTGATCCGTTACCGCACCAGAGACCTGACCCGGCTGATGGTCGAGCCCTGTCCCTGTGGCCGGACCAGCCACCGGATGCATAGGCTGATGGGACGGACCGACGATATGCTGATCATCAAGGGGGTCAATGTCTTTCCCACCCAGATCGAGTCGGTGCTGTTCGATATCGAGGGAACGGAGCCGCATTACCGGCTGATCGTCGACCGCCAGGACCATGAGGACCGGCTGACCGTGATGGTGGAGGTGATGGAATCGATCTTTTTCGATGTGATGAAGACCCAGCGCACCCTGATCGAGACCATCAAGAAGCGGCTGGCCGCCGAAGTGGGGGTCAGCGTCGAGGTCAAACTGGTCGAGGAGCGGACCCTGGAGCGGTTCGAAGGCAAGGGCGATCGGGTGATCGATAACCGTCAACTCTGATGGGCTCGTAAAAACCCAGATCTACTTCGCCCCCGGTCGCAAACGGCACTTCGCTGTACCATATGTACTACCAAATTGCCGTTTGAGAAACTACGCCTCGTCTATCAGGGCTTTTCCTGAGCCCATCCTGTATGCACGCTTGAGGTTTTTACGAGTTCATCAACTCTGAAAGGGTACAGGGACAAGGGCCTGTTCGCCGCCAGCCGCACGGAATGCCCCTGCAGAGATGTTCATGCCGCCTCTTGAGCGGCGAATCAAGACAGATGGCGTCGTAAAAAGCCCGATCTCCTGCGTTGCAGCGGGATCGGCCATTGCCGGGCGTACCACATGTACGTCTGTGCTTGGCCGACACTACTGCTCCTTGTATATCAGGCTTTTGTACTTAGCCATCTTACGTGCAGGTTTTAGGTTTTTACGAGTCTATCAAGACAACGAACCATAAAAAAAGAGCGGAAAAGAGTTTCCGCTCTTGCAGATCTCTCTGCCTATTATCCAAAACTCCCCGGCGCGAAAACTCTGTTACCGCGCCGGGGAGTTGCATGGTGCGTTGTGGCCAAGGCCACATGGTTCAGCCACGCTGGTTAATAGAGCTTCATCGTCTCTGGGGCGTCCTCTTCATCCTCTGCGTCCTGCTGGAACTCCGTCAACGGACCCTTGGAGGTCAAATCCTTGCCGGCCAGCGCCGGATGATTGCGGGGAATCGGATAGCTGCGGAAGACCTGGTTGTCTGTTTCCGGTGTTCGCAGCTTGACGATCTGGTTTGGCTTGCCATCCTTTATGATGACGGGGTTGACGTAATTCCAGGCCAGAGCCCCGGCGGGTGTGACCTCGACGAAATTGCCATCTTCACCTGCGCACATCAAGGTATTGCCATTGGGCAGACGTCTGGCGCCAGAAATATGGGCGCTGTACATGCCATGGAAGAATTCGCCTAACGGGCGGGTGTTGTATTTCCAGACGATCTGATTGGAGACGTTGTCACCGATGGTGCCGAGCTGCGGCGGTCCATGCTGTTTGACGAAGGTGTGTCCCGCTGCCATCTGGTCCACATATTTGCCGTCTGCCATTGGCCCGTCATAGGGGTTGATCTCGTAGATATTGGAACGGGCGACAAGATTCGGGCGGAAAGAGGCATTGTCGAAGATCAGCAGATGACCGGCGCCGGGAAGCCCTTTCTCGATCCAATGGATATCATGGGCGCCGAAAAGCTGCTCGTTGCCATTGTTGTTGAAGGTGGGGGCATTGCCATGGCGAAAATTGGCCGGGTTGCCCCAGCGATAGAGAAAATCACCCTTGGGCCCTCTCGCCTCCTCGGCGCTCAGACTGTGATCGATGAAGAAGATCTCCCCATGCTCCCTGCTGTTGACCACGATCTGATCCAGGGTTGGATTGTAATCCAATGAGTTCACATGGACCCAGTCATGGGCCAGGCCGGTACGGCTATTGGTGTCGACATTGAGATCGAGTTTGCCCCAGTTCGCCCTGGCGCCTGGATCACCATAATTCTTTTTGGTTTTATCATAGTCCTGCACGACGTGATCAAAGAACCACCATTCCCAGATGACATTGCCGTTTTTATCCATCTCGATAACGGCGTCTGCACTCGCGCCCTGTCTGATGTCGCACTCCGGGTCGGCGCCCGCATCCATGGCCTCGCCATAGGTTATCTCTTTGCTGGCAACCATCAAGTAAGTATCTTCGTTGAGTTTTTTGTTATGAATCTTTAGCCAGTCGTGATGGATTTTGTAGCCGTCAGGCTGCTTTGCCGACCAGACGATGTTGCCGTTCCAGTCCATCTCCACCATCTTTCTGACCTTGTCGATCGACGTCAGGCCCAGCAGGTTGCCATTTTTTAAAAAGATAGGGTTCATCGTCGCCAGAGGCCAGGTATGAATCAGGTTACCCTCCTTGTCGATCATATACGTTGTGGTTCCGTGGACCACCTGGCTCCAGAGAACATAGCTGTCGTCAGCGGTATTCTTGTCATGATAGATCAAGCCGGTTGGTCCCATCATGGCCTGATAGGCGTTGGCGGTGGAAAACACGCCAATCATCAACAGCAGATAGAAACCCCAAAACACGTTTTTCATTTTCTCTTCCTTGTGTGGTGAGTGGCCATCCAGAAATGGCTGTCTTCTCCTGACTCTTGGCTGGGTTTAAAATTTTATCATGTGGAATATCAAGTGTATGCCTGTGTTAAAATCTCTCCCACGCTTCGATTGGGTAGAAACTCCCTCCTTTCTGGATGAACACATAGTTAAGAGTGGTACTTCCGTAACCATCCCCCAGTGCTCTCTGGTGAAACTGGTAGAGGCACCTTCGATTTCCTGAACTATATAAGCAGCATGGCTGGACCAGATAGCCTCAACCACAACGATGACACCGCTCCGCTGTTATGAAACTCCTTGGCGCGGTAACAGCGTTTTCCGTACTGACGAGTTTCGGATAAAAAACTTGCAAGATTCTACAAAGCCTGCAAGATTCATTCCGCAGCAGATTCTTCCGCTGCCGGGGGCTTTGCCCGGTTTTGCAGGTGGTTTGCGGGCGTGTTGGCGGTGAATTTTTGTCAGGATGGCCTGCGGACAGTCTGCGCGATCTGCTGCACACCAGACGGCGTTTATGTGTGAGGCAGCGCACAGCGGCAATGGCCGCGAGGGTTGTCTGGGGGCAATGCCATTGCTGGCGGAATTTGCCCTTGCGGGCGCTGAGCCAGTCGATACGCGGCTGTGGTACCGCCTCATTTGTTGTCGTCGAATAGTGAAATAGGACACAAAATAGGGAAATCAGACAGAGGATATATGTCAGATGAGGCCCCACGGTTCTGTGACCGGCGGGGCAGAGCGGGTGTTATGGTGGAAGTCGGCCAGAACGCGACGTCGCGCAATCACCACAAGAGACGATGAAGGAGAACGATTTTATGGATAAGGCGCAAAAACTCAATCTGGTCTACGCGATTATTGCGATCGTCGGCATCATGATTCTGCAGGATGTGTTGATCCGCCAGCAGACCATCGAGCCGGTGCCGTACAGTGAGCTGGAAAAATTACTCAAAGACGACAAGATAGCCAATCTGACCATTGGCGATCAGACCATCGTCGGCAACCTGCGCCAGCCCGGGGAAAGCGGCAAGTCGGTGGTTGTCGCCAACCGGGTCGACCCCCGGCTGGCCGAGCAGCTGTCCCAGTACAATGTGCCCTTTACCCAGAAGCGGGAGAGCAAGTTTCTGCCCACCCTGTTCTCCTGGATCGCCCCCGCCCTGATCTTTTTTGGCATATGGTTTCTGATTTTTCGTAAAGTCATTGAAAAACAGGGTGGCGCCGGTGGCTTCATGAATCTAGGCAAATCCAAGGCCAAGGTCTATGTCGAGCGGGAGACCGGGGTCAGTTTTGCCGATGTCGCGGGCATCGAGGAGAGCAAGGCCGAACTGGTGGAGATTGTCGATTTTCTCAAATCGCCGGATAGGTTCGGTGTGCTGGGGGCCCGCATGCCCAAGGGAATCCTGCTGGTCGGCCCGCCAGGCACCGGCAAGACGCTGCTGGCCCGGGCCGTGGCCGGCGAGGCGGGAGTGCCGTTCTTTTCGATCAGTGGGTCGGAATTTGTCGAGATGTTCGTCGGCGTCGGTGCGGCCAGGGTCCGTGACCTGTTCGAACAGGCGAGCAAATCGGCCCCGGCGATTATCTTCATTGACGAACTCGATGCCCTGGGTCGGGCCCGCGGCGCGATGAGCGGGATGGGCGGCAATGATGAGCGGGAGCAGACCTTGAACCAGCTGCTGGTGGAACTGGACGGCTTTGACCAGACCAGCGGCCTGATCCTGCTGGCGGCCACCAACCGGCCCGAGATTCTCGATCCTGCCCTGCTTCGCGCCGGACGGTTCGATCGCCAGGTCCTGGTCGACCGGCCGGATAAGCTCGGTCGGGAGCAGATCCTGCAGGTGCATGCCAAAAAGATCCAGTTGGCAGACAAGGTGGAACTGGACAAGATAGCCGAACTGACGACCGGTTTTTCCGGTGCGGATCTGGCCAATCTGGTCAACGAGGCGGCGCTTCTGGCGACTCGGCGAGGGGCGAGCCGGGTGGAAACCGACGACTTTACCCGGGCGATTGAGCGGATTGTCGCCGGGCTGGAGAAGAAGAACCGGCTGCTCAATCCCCGCGAGCGCAAGGTGGTCGCCTACCATGAAATCGGTCATGCCTTGACCGCTCTGGCCCTGCCGGGTTCCGATCCTGTCCACAAGGTCTCGATCATTCCCCGGGGGGTTGGGGCGCTGGGCTATACCATGCAGCGGCCGACGGAGGACCGGTTTCTCATGACCAAGGAGGAACTGGAGCGCAAGATTGCGGTACTCCTTGGCGGACGGGCCGCGGAGCAGCTGGTGTTTGCCCATCTCTCCACCGGTGCTTCCGACGATCTGGCCCGCACTACCGATATCGCCCGATCGATGGTCACCCGCTACGGCATGGATGAACGGGTCGGCCATGTGGTCTATGAAGACAACCGCCAGAACTTCCTCGGCCAGCAGGGGTACCAGCAGCCGAGCCAATACGGCATGAGTGACGCCACCGCGCAGTTGATCGACAGTTCGGTGAAAAATATTGTCGATACCATCTTTTCCTTTACCCTCGCCCTGCTTGAGGAAAACAGGGAGGTGCTGGAGCAGTGCGCCAAGGCCCTGCTGGCCAAGGAAACCTTGAATGAAGAGGAGTTACGGCAGCTGACCGGGGCGATGCATAAGGTTCCCTCCGAGGTGGATCTGATTCTGGCCAGCCCGGTCGCTGACGAGGTCGGTACCTCGGATTGAAATCCTGATGCCGTCCGGGGTGATATTTGTGCGGGCAGGGAGGGTGGAGTCAGGGTATCTGACTCCACTTGGCGTTGACGGTGATCCCGTCGACTGTTCCGCGTTGGCCGGCAGAGAGCTGTATTCCGGCCCGTATTGGTTTTCGCGGGCAAAAACGACTTGTTTTGCCGGTGGTAACGGGTATGCTTAGAAGGTCTGATATGTGAAATTATATCAAGAACTTTACCTGTCTGTTCACGGTGTGCCCTCAGCTGATATCGATCGGGAACTGTCACCAGGCACACCACCACACGAGAGAGAAGATGACAAGAGACAATGACCGGAAAGCAGATGAGCTTCGCCCGGTGACGATCGAGCGGGGCGTGCAGATCCATGCCGACGCCTCGGTGCTGATCAGGATGGGGCAGACCCATGTGATCTGCGGAGTGAGTGTCGAAGAACGGGTGCCGCCGTTTCTCGAAGGTCGCGGGCAGGGTTGGATAACCGCCGAGTACGGCATGCTTCCCTGTGCCACCAGTGGCCGCTATCGACGGGAGACCAATGGCCGGTCAGGGCGCTCGCTGGAAATCCAGCGACTGATCGGCAGGAGTCTGCGGATGATGGTCGATCTGGCGGCCATCGGCGAGAGGACCCTGCGGGTCGACTGCGATGTGCTCAATGCCGACGGCGGTACCCGTACCGCCTCGATCACCGGTGCGGCCCTGGCCGTGCGCGACTGCCTCCACAAACTGACCGCGGCGGGAAAGCTTGGTCAGGTGCCACGGATTGTACCAGTGGCGGCAATCTCCGCCGGTATCGTTGACGGGGAGACCCGGCTCGATCTCGATTACCGGGAAGATTCGGCCGCCGAGGCCGACGCCAACTTCGTGATGAGCGGGGACGGGCGCTGGATAGAGATCCAGGCTACCGCCGAGGGACAGCCGTTCTCCCAGGAGCAGTTTCTGGCGGTGATGTTTTTGGCCGACAAGGGCATCCGCGAACTGCTGGCTCTCTGGCAGAGCCCGTAAGAAGAGCGCCGCGCCGGCGGAGGAGGCGGCGCTCGATCGTGGAATGCAACATAACAACAAGGAGTGGAAAACGCATGCGACGCAGGCAGTGTCAGGTGACAGATGAGCAGGAAATAACGGCAATTCTCAAGCGGTGTCGGGTCGGGCGGATGGCAAGTTTCGGCGCTGACGGCTACCCCTACATCACCCCGGTGAACTATGTGTATCATCGCCAGGCGATCTATTTTCACTGCGCCCGGCAGGGTGAGAAGCTCGACAATATCCGCCGTGAGCCCAGGGTCTGTTTCGAGGTGGACATCCCACTGGCCTATCTCGACACTGGTTTCGACCCCGCCGCTCCGGCCTGTCAGGTGCAGCAGCTCTACAATTCGGTGATTATCCGCGGTGCGGCTGAAATTGTCGATACCCCGGAGGAAAAGGTCGAGGCCTTGAACGCGCTGATGGCCGCCCATGAAAATCGGGCCGGCTATGCCGGCATTACCGTTGATACCCCGGCTGTCGCCGCCTGCGCGGTGGTGGCGATCCGAATCCATTCACTGTCCGCCAAGAGCGATACGGCCCAGAAAAAAGAGCCGGCGGCCAAGGCCTGCATCGCCGACTATCTCGAGCGCCGCAACCTGCCCGGCGACCAGGAGGCGGCGATACGTCTCCGTCAGTGATCCGTCGCCCTCAGGACCTGCCAGGCCTGGGGATGCGGCTGGCGGATCGAGTCATATATCTGTTAATCCACTACGTTATATAAAATTATGATTGTACGTTTGCTGTTTGCGATTGCTGCCGCCGTAACCTGCTCTCTGTACTGGGGAGTGGAATGGGGGCTGGTTGTGGCGGCCGTCCTCTGTTTGGTGGTCGAGGTGCTGGCGTTAAAGAGACGGTTGACCCGTCTTGAGAACCGCCTGGCGGCGCAGGCAGCTCCGCTGGGCGAGAGCGTTGTTTTTGATCTTGCAGGGGAAAAGGAACCGGTCCCTCAGTCGTTCTCGCCGCAACCCGAAAAAATTGACGAGCCGGGAGCCCGGCCGAGCGATAATGGGCCGATCGAAACCGCTGCGGCCGGGCCTGACCAGGAGGGCGTAAAGCCGGCAGGGCGAGATGAGCGCCTTGCCGGGCCGTTCGCGGCCATGGATGAGCATGGCCAGCGGCTCAAGGGCTGGCTCCACCAATTTGTCACCGGCGGCAACCTGATGCTGAAAATCGGTCTGATCGTGCTCTTTTTCGGGGTGGCCTTTTTAGTGAAGTACGCGGCCCAGCACGAACTGATCCCTATCGAATTTCGCCTGGCCGGGGCGGCGCTGGCCGGTCTGGTCCTGCTTGTTCTGGGCTGGCGGCTGCGCGATCGCGCGCTGGCCTACGGTCTTGGCCTGCAGGGCGGCGGGGTCGGTATTCTCTACCTCGTGGTCTACGGCGCCGCCAAGCTCTATGCGCTGGTGCCGACCGGGCTCTCGTTTCTGCTGCTCATCGCTCTGGTCGCCCTCTCCGGCCTTTTGGCGGTGCTGCAGGATGGCAGGGTGCTGGCAGTGTTCGGGGTGATCGGCGGCTTTCTCGCCCCGGTACTGATGGCGGACGGGGAGGGGAGCCATGTGCTGCTGTTCTCCTATTATGGCCTGCTCAATCTCGGAATTCTGGGGATCGCCTGGTACAAGTCCTGGCGGGAACTCAATCTGCTCGGCTTCTTTTTCACCTTTTCCATCGCCACCCTCTGGGGCAGCAACAGCTATCAGCCCGAGTATTTCACCACCACGGAACCGTTTCTGGTGGTGAATTTTCTCTTTTATGTGGTGATATCGATCCTCTTCGCCCTGCGGCAGCCAGTCAACCTGCGCGGTCTTATCGATGGGCCGCTGGTCTTTGGTCTGCCGCTTGTCGTCGTCGGCCTGCAGTATGCGCTGGTCAGAGAGTTTCGTTACGGCATGGCCATCAGCTCCTGTAGTCTCGGCCTCTTCTATCTGCTTTTAGCCACCGTCCTCTGGCGTCGATTCACCGAAAACATGCGGCTGCTGTGTGAGGCATTTCTCGCCCTTGGAGTGCTGTTCGCCACCCTGACCATTCCCCTGGCCCTCGATTCCGGCTGGACCAGCAACGTCTGGGCCCTGGAGGGTGGAGCGATGGTCTGGGTCGGTCTCAGGCAGCGGCGATTATTGGCCCGTGTGTCCGGAATCCTGCTGCAGCTGGCCGCGGCCTGGATGTTTATCGACGATGTCTTTTACCCCTTTTACGCGACCGCCTTTCTCAACAGGTATTTTTTCGGCAGCTGTTTTATGGCCCTTGCCGCCCTGTTTTCGAGTTTTATGCTGTATCGTCATCGCCAGGTGCTGTCGCGCTGGGAGAGATATCTGCCGCTGCCGCTGCTGATCTGGGGCTATAGCTGGTGGTATGCGGGTGGGGTACGGGAATGCTTTTTCCAGCTTCGCCATATCGGCCTGGTCAACGGGGTGTTGCTCTTTACCGGGGCGACAACCATGGTGATGACCATCATCGCCTCGAAGACCGCCTGGCGTGAACTGGCGATAGCCCAGCTGGTCCATCTGCCGGCAATGGCTGCGATGCTGGTGGTGGGTGTGGTCGATATGCCCGTTGACTCTCACCTGTTGGCCAGGTGGGGGGGGCTGGCCTGGCTGGTGGCCTGGTACTGCCAGTACCGCATGCTCCACTGGTTCGATACCCTGTGGCCCGCGCGGTTGATGGGCCTCTGGCATGTCGGCTCCCTGTGGCTGCTCATCGTCTTTGGCTGTTTCGAGCTGACCTGGCTGGCCGAGGTGGTGCTGGGATTGTCGATCGCCTGGCGTGTCGCCATCTGGGGTCTGGCGCCGGCTGCAGTGCTGCTGGGGCTTGTTGTTTTTGCTGACCGGCCCTCGTGGCCGCTTGGCCGTTGGGGACGCTTTTACCGGGGAATCGGTATCGAGGTCGTGGCTGGCCTGTTGATGGTCTGGAACTGTCTCTGTCTTGGCCAGGCCGGTGACCCGGCGCCGCTGCCCTTCATCCCGCTGTTCAACCCCCTCGAGCTGAGTCAGCTGTTTGTGCTCATGGTGCTGGTGCGATGGCTTGTCTGTTGCAAGAGGGGCGGTTGTTACCTGGTGCCAGACGTTGCCGACACTCTCCGGGCGCTCTATCTGGTGGTCGCCATGCTGGTCTTTCTTTTCGCCAACGGGGCGATCGCCAGGATCGTCCATGTCTATTTCGAGGTCTTCTACGACCTGGAGGCCTTGTACCATTCCATGGTGTTCCAGGCCGCTCTCGCCGCGCTGTGGAGTCTTGGCGCCCTGGCCATGACGGTCTGGGCAACGAGGGTCGGACACCGTTTTGTCTGGTGCTGCGGCGCGGCGCTGCTGGGGCTGGTGGTGGTGAAACTTTTTTTCGTCGATCTCTCCGGCACCGGTACCGTCGCCAGGATCGTCTCGTTTATCGTCGTGGGCATCCTGATGCTTGTCATCGGTTATTTTTCGCCGATTCCGCCGGCAAAGAGGGAGGTGAATGCATGAGAACGATGGCCTGGCCGCTGCTTGCCTGGTGGCTGCTGACGGGTTGGCCGGCGATGGCCCAGGAGGTGTCCCGCCAGGATTTTGCCTTTGGCTATATCATCGAGACCGGGCGGAGCGGGGCGATCTACTCCCTGCCCATACCCGATGCGGTCTATCGCACGGTACAGCGGGCGGATCTCGCCGATATCCGGGTCTTCAACGACGATGGCGAGGTCGTTCCTCATCTGGTGCGCGACCTGGCCGAGGCGAGTCAGAAAGGTTCGGTTGGCAGGGATATCGCCTTTTTTCCCTTACCCTCAACCGGTGAGTTGACTGGTGGTAACCTGTCCCTGTCGGTCCGTCGGCATGAAGATGGCACCATCATCGATATCGACAGCGGTGGTACAACCGATCTGGCCAGGGACACGGTAGCGGGCTATCTGCTCGATCTGGGGCCGGAGCCAACCGATATCGGCAGTCTCGAGCTGCAGTGGTTCGTCGATGTGAGCCATGGCCTCAACAGCGTGATGCTGGAGCAATCCACGGATCTGCAGCATTGGCGGACCATCGTCGCCAAGGCGACCCTGGCCGATCTGGTCTATGGCGACAACCGGGTGGAGCAGCGTACGATTGCGCTGCCCTCGGCGCCTGGTCGCTATCTGCGACTTTCCTGGTTGCAGCCGCAGTCGCCGGCCGTTCTCCGGCAGGTACTGGGGCGGGCGCGGCTGGCGCCATCTGGCGGCAAGCTGCAGTGGATCGACCTCGATCGGGGACAGCGCCGGCAGGTGGCGGGGCAGACGGTCATCGACTATTCTCTGTCGTACCACCTGCCCGTACGGCAGCTGCGTCTCGCCTTCGCCCAGCCGAACTCCATCGTCAAGGCGGCGGTCCAGTCACGGGCGGGCGAAAAAGACGACTGGCGGCAGCGGTGCAGCCAGGTCTTCTATTCTCTGCAACTCGCCGGCGAGTCTTTGCAGAACGCGGTGTGCACCTTGCAGGTGGTCGATGACCTCCAGTGGCGGCTGGTGGTGCTCGATGACGGTTCCGGGCTCAGTGGTGGCGCCGGTCCTCTGCTGCAACTGGGCTGGCAGCAGGGAGAGTTGCTGTTTCTCGCCCGTGGGTCCGGACCGTTTCTGCTGGCCTATGGCAGTGGCAAGTCTGAAAAACTCAAGGCCGAACCGGTCAATAGCGCGCTCTCGACCATGATGGCCCAGCAGGCCTGGGAGGTATTGCCGGAGGCGGCGACCCTCGGCCGGCAGGTCGAGCTTGGCGGCGACAAGGCCCTTAGTGTCCCGCCACCGCCCAAGCCCTGGAAATCCTGGCTGCTCTGGGCGGCCATGGCGGCAGCGGTGGCCGCCATGGCGGTGATGGCGGTCAAGCTGCTGCGGGAGATGCGGCACCAGTGATCGAGAGTGTGATGGGTTGCGTTTGTCTGACCGGTAGTCATCTAGAAACGGCTATTTTATCTCCGTGATATCAGGTATATGCCTGTTGAGAAGCTGGTTATTTCTCTATCCTGATCGGGGTATAGTCTTCAACCAGCTGCCAGATCTGGTCCATTTCCTCGTTGGTGACGGCGATGCAGCCGCTGGTCCAGTCATACTGCTGGGTGATTGCCGCCCTGTCGCCAAGACCGTTGAGTTGACCGTGGATCATGATCTTGCCGCCGGGGTCGAGGTTCTTTCTTCGGGCATTTTCCAGATCCTTGGCATTGGGATAAGAGATGTGGATCGCCTTGTAATACATGCTCTCCTCGAGCTTATAGTCCAGCAGATAGAGCCCCTCCGGGGTGCGCTTGTCGCCCTCCCTCTCTTTTGCTCCTTCGGGATTCTTGCCCAGGCTGATCTTGTAGTTGCGTATGATCTTGCCGTCTTTTATGAGAAACATTTGCCGCTCGCCCTTTTTGACCAGCACATAGTCGACGGTTTGTTTGGCGGCAACGGGGCCTGGAGAGAACAGCAGGATGACGGCGAGTAGCAGATATTTCATGAACGGACGTTCCAGGGAAGAAAGGTGGTGTCTGGTGGGCGGGTTGTCTGCCCTGCTGCAGTGAATGGTACCGAAATCCGTCCTCGGGGAAAAGAAAAAAACGACCCATGGCAAGGCGCGGTACCGGTGCGTGTCGATCCTCTGCCGCTGCGGCAGCGTCAGAGGATCGACTATCTTTTGAGTTTATCGATGATCAGCTCGATGTCTTCCGGCCGATCGACCCCGAAGCCGATGTAGTCGGTGAGCACCACGTGGATGGCGATTCCGGCCTCGAGAAGACGCAGCTGTTCGAGCTTTTCAATCTGTTCCAGTGGGCTGGGCGGCAGGCTGGTGAAGGTCGCAAGCGCCGTCAGTCGGTAGGCATAGAGGCCGATGTGCAGCAGATAGCTGATATCGGGATCGAGTTCGTCGCGGATATAGGGAATTTTGGAGCGGGAAAAATACAGAGCCCGGCCGTCGTCGCTGCGGACGACCTTGACCCGATCCGGATTTTCGGCCTCGATTCCGTCGATGTTGCGGGCCAGGGTGGTGACCTGCACCTCATCTCTGGTAAAGGGTTCCACCAGCAGCCTCAACATGTTTTCGTCGAGGGCGGGCTCGTCTCCCTGGATATTGACGATGACCGACTCCTTTTCCAGGTCCAGCAGGTCGGCGGCCTCCTTGATCCGGTCGGAACCGCTGGGATGACCCGGGTCGGTCATCACCACCGGCACTCCGAGCTGTTTGGCGGCGACCATGATCCGCTGGTCATCGGTGGCCAGCCAGACCTTGTGCAGTTGCCGGCAGCGACAGGAACGTTCGTAAACCCAGTAAAACATCGGCTTGCCGAGAATGTCGGCCAGGGGCTTGCCGGGAAAACGGTGTGACTGGTAGCGGGCCGGGATAATACCGTAGCAGGGTGGGGATGAAATCATCTGTTTTCGTTTTCGTCTGGAAATAAAAAAGCCGCGATCTCTCGTGCCGCCAGCCGACTCCCGCCCCTGCGCGGGGCCAGAAACTGCTGAACCTGGCGCCGGACCAGGGCTCGTGGCTCATCGCGGTCAAGGGCGGCAAGCAGTTCGGCCAGGAGATGTTTTTCGTCCGCCACTTCCCGAACCAGGCCAACCGTGACGATTTCCCGGGAAACCCAGGCGAAGTTGCTCCAGTAGGGGCCGATAAATGGCCGCAGTCCGAATACTAACGGTTCAAGAAAATTCTGGCCACCCAAATCCATCAGCGAGCCGCCGATAAAGGTCACCTTGGCCAGCCCGTAGGCGTCGGCCAGCTCACCGAACAGGTCCCAGACCAGCACGGATCCGGCCGCAGCAGGGGTCATCGCCCGTGACCGCCTGCCTGCCGTAATGCCTCTGGCGGCGAGTTTGGCCAGCCAGCGGTCTGCCCGCTCGATATGTTTGGGAAAAACCCCGATGACGATATCCGGCCGGGCCGCCAGCAGGCCGACGATGGTGGTGATGATCTTCTCCTCTTCCTCCCGGCGGATCGAGCCCAGCAGGACGAAATGGTTCCCCGGGGGGAGGAGGGTGGCCCAGTGGGGCTTTGCGCCCGGCTGGCCCTGGTCGTTGATCCGGTCGAACTTGATATTGTCCATCTGGTCGATAGCTCCAGGGCCGAGGATATGGGCGAACCTGGCTCTGTCTGCTGCGGAGATGGCCAGAATCCGGGTGGGTCTCACCGGCCTGAGCAGCCAGCGAAGCAGGCGGTAGCGGCGATGGCTGCCGCTCGACATTCGGCCATTGAGCAGCAGTACCGGGAGCCGATGCTGCCGGGCGGCCCGGAGCAGGCCTGGCCATAGCTCGGTTTCCAGCAACACGATCAGCCGGGGAGAGAAGCGCTGCAGGGCGCGGGTCATCAAGGCCGGATCGTCAAAGGGGAAATAGCCGACCGTGGTTCGAATCGGTGTGTCCTGGCGAATTGCCGCACAGCCCTTGCGCAGGCTGTCCACCCCCTGTTTGGTGCCGGAGGTGGCGAGAACGCGCAGCTCCGTGGTCCCGGAGAGCAGGGTGGCCAACTCGGCCAGCACCGTCTGGGTGAGCAGCGATTCGCCGCCGGAGGCCGACTGGATCCACAGATCGAAGGGACCGGTTGGCGCCTGCTCCAGGGTGCGCTGGGTCCAGCCGTGGCGGAGCCTGGGCGAGCGGCGCAGGAGCGGCAGGGCCGCCCGCCAGGCAAGGTGGTAAACGGTGAAGAGTATCTGTTGCAAGGGTCTTTTTCGGCGAGTGGTTTCAGCTTGTGAGATGTTCAGGTACTACCGGCCTGTTCCCGCGGCGGTGCAACCGGCCAGCCAGCCGGTGGAAAAGGCTGCCTGCAGGTTGTAGCCGCCGGTATCTCCATCGATATCGAGGAGTTCTCCGGCAAAATAGAGGCCTTTGACCAGTCGCGATTCCATGGTCTGGGGGTTCACTTCGGCAACCCGCACCCCGCCGGCGGTGACGATCGCCTCGCGCAGCGGCCGGAAGCCGCTGATCTCGATCCGGAAATCCTTGAGCCAGTTACGCAGTCTGGTCCGTTCGGCCGCGGTCATGGCCCCGGCCGGCCGGCTGCCGTCCAGGGCCAGCAGGTCGAGACAGACCGGAATCAGCTGACGGGGTAAAAGCCCGCCCAGCACGCTCCGTAGCTCCTCTTTAGTGCGCCGGGTAAAGTCGCGTTGGAGCCGGGCATCGAGTTTGGCGTGGTCGAGGGCCGGCTTCAGGTCGAGGGCCACGGTAACGGGCCTGCTCTGCCGCAGCCAGGAAACGATCTCCCGGCTGTGGGTCAGGATGACCGGTCCTCCAAGGCCGGAGCGGGTGAAGCCCACTTCGCCAAAGGCGGTTTTTTTGCGTTTGCCATCGAGGTAGATCCGGACGCCGACATTGCGCAGATCGAGCCGGGCCAGGCTGGTCAACCGACTGTCGGCGGTGGTCAGCCCGATAAGCGCTGGTTGTAAGGAGACGATGGTGTGACCGGCCCGGCGGGCAAATGTAAATCCGTCGCCGGTGGAGCCGGTGGCCGGGTAGGAGGCCCCGCCGGTGGCAATGATTACCGCCTCGGCGGTGAGGGTGGCATCGGCGCAGCGGACCCCGGCCACCCGATCACCGTCAAGGACCAGGTCGCACACCGCGCTGGCGCACTGCAGCCTGGCACCGGTGTCGGCCAGCCAGCGCAGCAGGGTAGCGACAACGTCGGCTGCCCTGTTGCTCGTCGGAAAGACCCGGCCACCCCGCTCGGTAGTCAGCGACAGGCCCTGCTGCTGAAAAAAGAACATCAGCTCCGCCACGAAAAAGCGGGCGAAGGGCTGGTGGAGAAAGCGGCCGGCGCGATTGAAATGGGCTATGAAATCATGCCGCTCCGAGACGTTGGTTATGTTGCAGCGACCCTGGCCGGTGAGCAGCAGCTTTTTTCCCGCCTGGTTCATCTTTTCGAGGACAAGGACATCGGCTCCCGCCAGGGCGGCCTGGCCGGCGGCCATTATCCCGGCGGGTCCGGCGCCGACAACGATGACGGTTTTCCTCTCTCTTGGCTGAGGTGCGGGCCGCAAGGTGGTGAATGTAACGGGGTCAGACAGCATGTTACCGCGATGATTGGTTTGTGGAGGGTGCAGCAGGGTAGTGGAGCGGTCCTCTTTCCTGTCTGGCCAGCAGGATGGCGACATCGTCTGGCTCGATATCCAGCCTGGCGAAAAGGTGCTGTTCGAGAACCCGGCAGGCCGCAAAATTCTCCCGGATCAGCTTCTCGCGAAAGGTGTCGGTACCGGCATACTTGGCCAGGATATATTCCAATCGCTCATCGAGGCCGACCACCTGGTCATGCTTGACCCGTTTGTCGGCGTAGAAGACCAGTTCGCTGGCGCTGAACTCGCCCCGACCGTAGCGATCGGGCTGATAGTCGGCAAGGAGCACATGGTTGGCGACGATCGGCGAGATCTCCCGGTAGCCCGCCTCGGCACAGAGCTGGGCACCCACCTCGGCATGACGGCAGTTTTCCTCGAGACATTTGCTCTTGGCGATATCGTGGAGCAGGGCTCCGGCGATGACCAGTTCCCGCGACGGCACGGTCGGCACCCGATCAGCCGCCGCCAGCCGCTGTTGCAGCAGTTCCGCCACCCGGGCCACCAGGAAGGAATGGCAGCGGATATTCTCCCACATCGCAAAGGTCTCCATCAGGCGAAGACAGCTGGTTATATCGGGAATGTTCTGGGGCATGGCGTGGTTTTACCGCAGTGATGAGAACGTTGGCGGTCGAGCTACCGCGAGCTCAGCTCGTGGACCAGTTCGACCGCCAGTCTGGCCTGGTCCGGCGGGGTGAACTGATGGATGCCGTGACCGAGGTTGAAGATGTGACCGTGGGCCCCCCTGGCATCAGCGAGAATCCGCTGGATACGCTCTTGCAGCCTGGCCTTTGGCAGCAGCAGGGCAAAGGGGTCGATGTTGCCCTGGACCGCCTTGTCACCCACCCGGGCGATGGCATCACCGATGTTGATCCGCCAGTCGAGGCCGATCACGTCGGCGCCGGAGCGGGCGGAGTAGTCGATAAGGGTCGCGCCATTGTTGGCAAAATAGATGAGCGGAATGGCAAATGACCGTAACGCCGCCATGATCCTGGTCACATAGGGAAAGGCAAACTCGGCATAATCGTCCGGGCCAAGAATACCGACCCAGGAGTCGAAGAGCTGCAGGGCCTGGGCGCCGGCTCGGGCCTGGGCCTGCAGATAGGCCACGGTCGCCTCGGTGAGCTTCTCCATCAGGCGATGAAACAGCTCCGGAGCGGTATACATCAGCTTCTTGGTCTCCCAGAAGGTCCGGGTGCTGCCGCCTTCGATCAGATAGGTGGCGCAGGTGAAGGGCGCCCCGGCAAAGCCGATCAATGGTACCTTCAGCTCTTTGCGCAACAGCCGGATGGTCTCCATCACAAAACCGCAGGACTCGTCTGGGTCGGGCACCCGTAACCGCTCAAGAGACGCCGCGTCACGGACGGTGGTGGCGAAGATCGGTCCCTTGCCCTCATGGAAATCGAGCGGGGCGCCCATGGCCTCCATCAGGATCAGGATGTCGGAAAAGAGGATCGCCGCGTCCATGTTCAAGAGGTCGACAGGCTGCAGGGTCACCTTGACAGAGAGTTCAGGATTCTTGCACAGTTCGAGAAAGGTGACCTTGCCGCGAATCTTCTGATATTGCGGAAGATAACGACCGGCCTGGCGCATCATCCAGATCGGTGTGTAGTCGGTTTTCTCGCCCCTGCAGGCCTTCAGGAAAGTATCGTTCATGGATCCCCTTGCGCCGGTTGAGGTGGCAGCCGTCGGTCCGGCTCCCCGGCTCTGGCATTGTTTGCAAAAATTATTTGATTTCAGCTGCTTTCTTGAGTCGTAGCGGAGTATAACTGCAGAACGGCTCCTGGGCAAGGAAATCACCGCTCATCGCATACGATCTGGCCCGGCAGCCGCCGCAGACCCCGAGGTATTCACATTTCCCGCAGTTGCCTTTGTAGCTCTTGAAGTCCCGCAGTTGCCCGAAAAGCTCGGAGTTCTCCCAGATTTCCTTGAACGGGCTGAGCGCGAGATTACCCGCCGGTTTCGGGAAATAGCTGCAGGGCAGAACGTCGCCGTCGACGTTGATCATGCAGATGAGCTGACCGGCCAGGCAGCCTTTCGAGCCTCCAGTGGAGAACTGCAGATTACGACGGGTGAAGGTTGCGCCCTCCTCTTTGGCCTTCTGACGGACAAGCCGATAGTAGTGGGGGGCGCAGGTCGGTCGCATCAACAGTTCGTTCTCCTCTTTTTCCACCTGGTAATGCCATTCGAGGATCTCGTCGTAGAGCTTCTCTGGGATCAGCTCGGCCATGATGTCCTCACCGCGGCCGGTGGGGACGATCATGAACATATACCAGGCCTTTGCCCCGAGCCCCTTGACCAGGCGGTAGATTTCCGGGATCTCACGGTGGTTGCGGACGGTGAACGACGAGTTGACCAGGAAGGGTATCTCGTGGCGGTTGAACAGCTCGATAGCCTGCATGGTGCCGGCAAAAGCCCCGGGCTGGCTGCGAAAATTGTCATGGGTCGCGGCGTTCGCCCCATCGAGGCTCAAGGACACCATGCGGATATCGGCCCGCTTGATCTCCCGGCAGACGGTGTCGGTGACCAGCAGGCCGTTGGTCGCCAGGCACATCCGCAGGCCAAGATCCGTGCCAAAGCGGGCAATGGCGAAGACGTCCGGGCGCAGCAGCGGCTCGCCGCCGGAAAGCACCATCACCGGTTTGGCATACGAGGAGATGTCGGTAAGAATCCGTTTTGCCTCGGCAAGAGAGAAATCGGGGTGGTCGGCAATTTCCATTGCCGAGGAGGACCGGCAGTGCACGCAGTTGAGATTGCAGCGCCGGGTGATCTCCCAGGCTATCCATTTCGGTTCGAATTCCATCTCCTGACTCCTGATGACAGCAGTGACTCCGGTTGGTCGCGCGCCAAGGACGACGGACCGTAAGGTGATTGAAGAGAAAAACTAATTCTTCCCGGGGAAAAAATAAAGCGGTGGCGCTGGTTCCGGTTGGCATTTGTCGATTTCGGCCAGGTCTTCGGGCAAAATGACCATTCCCGGCCCATTTTTCTGGTAAATTATCAGGGGTCGGCTATATTCTGAAATTTTTCCGGAGAGCGCAACTCTTTATTTGACCACGATCCCGGCTGGGAGATGGTTGCAGGCCAGAGGCGCCTCCAGGCGAGCGGCGGTGTCAGCCGCTTGGAACATGCAGAGCCGTCTGGCTCTCTTTACCCGTTTGGAAGAGATCATGATACCAGTACCTGTTGCCACCAACAGCCCTGAGGGGCGGGAGATCGTTGCGGGATTGCTGCAGCGGTTTCAGGCGACCGAGAGCTCGTGCCGCAAGGTGGTGGCCGAGATTGTAGAGGCGGTCCGCCAGAGAAAAAACAGCGCGGTGCTCGACTATACCCGCCGTTTCGACGCGCCCGACCTCACCCTGGACGAGCTGGAGGTGAGTGCGGCGGAAGTGCGGACGGCCTACGCCATGGTCGAGGACAACTTCCTCGCCACCCTTACCCTGGCCATCGAGCGGATCCGCGGTTTCCATGAGCGGGAGATGGCGGATTCATGGCTGCAGACCAGGTCGGACGGCACCATCGTTGGTCAGCTGGTGCGGCCGGTCGATTGCGCCGGCCTCTACGTGCCCGGTGGCCAGGGTGGTTCGACGCCGCTGGTCTCCTCGGTGCTGATGAACGGCATCCCGGCGGGCATTGCCGGTGTCGGCCAGCGAATCCTGGTCACCCCGCCGGATAGCCACGGGGCGGTCAATCCCCATCTGCTGGTGGCGGCCCGGGAGATCGGCATAGAGCGGATATTCAAGGCCGGTTCCGCCTGGGGGGTGGCCGCGCTGGCCTATGGCACCGAGACCATCCCCCGGGTGGATGTGATCGTCGGGCCCGGTAACCAGTATGTCACCGAGGCCAAACGGCAGGTGTCCGGCATGGTCCGCATCGACATGATCGCCGGGCCCTCCGAGGTGCTTATCGTGGCTGATGATACCGCCAGGGTCGAGCATCTGGCCGCGGACATGCTGGCCCAGGCCGAGCATGATCCCCAGGCGCTGGCGGTGGTGGTGACCACGGACGCGGCGCTGGCGGCGGCTCTGCCGGCCGAGCTGGAACGCCAGCTGGCCTCCCTGTCGCGAAAGGAGATTGCCCGGACCGCCCTGACCGACAGGGGAGTGATTCTGGTTGCGGCCGATCTGGAAGAGGCCGTCGCCCTGGCCAACGCCATCGCCATCGAACATCTCGAGTTGATGATCGCCAGCCCCTGGGACTGGATACCGCAGATCCGCCACGCCGGCGCCGTCTTTCTGGGCGCCAATACCCCGGAGGCGGCCGGCGACTATCTGGCTGGACCCAACCATGTCCTGCCCACCATGGGTACCGCTCGTTTTGCCTCGGCGCTCGGGGTCGAGACCTTTTTGAAGAAGAGTTCGATCATCAGTTATTCCCGCCAGGCCCTGGTGGCCGACAGCGACCATATTCAGCTGCTGGCCAACCTGGAAGGGCTATCGGCCCATGCCAACTCGGTCGCGGTACGGGTCAAGTAGGGCGGCTGCAGCATGTCGAATTCCGGCACCGGTTTTGCCACGAGGCTGACCGAGGGGCTGGCCGCCCTGGAGATCGAGCTGGACGCCGCGGCCATCGAGCGGCTGCAGCGCTATTTCGTCGAGCTGAAAAAGTGGAACGCCAGGATCAATCTCATCGCCAAAGCCAGCGCTGACGACCAGATCATCGAGAGCCATTTTCTTGACTCCCTGACTCTTTTGCCGCTGCTGCAGGGCGATGGCGTTCGTCTGCTCGATGTGGGCAGCGGCGCCGGTTTTCCCGGGCTGGTGCTGAAGGCGGCCAAACCGGAGATGGCTGTCACCCTGGTCGAACCACGGAGCAAGCGGGTCTTTTTTCTGCGCCACATCGGTCGCACCCTGCAACTCCCGGAGCTGACAGTACACTGTTGTCGGGTGGAGGAGCAAGAGCAACTCCCCGACAATATCCCGGTAAGCCATATCACCAGCCGGGCCGTCAGCGATATAGCCGGTTTTCTGGCGCTGGTCGGCCGTTTCACCGCCCCGGATCTGAAGATTGTCTGCATGAAGGGGCCACGCTGGCAACAGGAGCTGGCGGCGGCCGGACCGGCCCTGGCCCGGTGTGGTTTTGTCAGGGAACGGGTAGTTACCGCGATGTTGCCGTTTTCCCGGGCCGAGCGGGCTCTGCTCGTCTTCCGGCGCCAGCCCGCCAGCGGACAGCCCCTGGTAAAGTGATGGCGTAAAGAACGACTTTTTGCTATCTATTGATGGCGTCGTAAAAAGCCCAATCTCCTGCGTTGCAGCGGGATCGGCCAATGCTCGACGTACCACATGTACGCCTGTGCTTGGCCGATACCACTGCGCCTTGTATATCGAGCTTTTGTACTTAGCCATCTTGTGTATATACTTGAGGTTTTTACGAGCCCATCATGTATTGATGACCTCGTAAAAAGTCGAACGTTCCATTGTCTATTCCAACCGTAACAAGCGGACCTGCGGAGGCAGGGAGGAGAAAGCATGAAGAAAATAGCAGTCCTGCCGGGCGACGGTATCGGCCCGGAAGTGATGACCGAGGCCATCAAGGTCCTCGATGCGGCCCAGAAAAAGTTCTCGTTTTCGCTATCCTACGAGTTTGCCGATGTCGGTGGCATCGCCATCGACAACCATGGTCAGGCCCTGCCGCCGGCCACCCTCTCCCTGTGCGAGCAGAGCGATGCCATCCTCTTTGGCTCGGTCGGTGGGCCGAAGTGGGAGCAGCTTCCCCCCCAGCAGCAGCCGGAACGGGCGGCGTTGCTGCCGCTTAGAAAGCACTTCGATCTCTTCTGTAACCTGCGACCGGCCAAGGTCTTCAAGTCGCTGACCGCGGCCTGCCCCCTGCGGGCCGATATCGTCGGTGACGGTTTCGATATCCTCTGTATGCGGGAGCTGACCTCGGACATCTATTTCGGCCAGCCCAAAGGGCGGGAGGGCGCGGGGGCCGATGAGCGGGGCTGGGACACCATGACCTACACCAGGGGCGAGATCGAGCGGATCGCCAGAATCGCCTTCGAGACCGCCCGGCTGCGCCGCAACAAGGTGACCTCCGTCGACAAGGCCAACGTTCTCACCACCATGGTGCTCTGGCGGGAGGTGGTGATGGAGGTCCATAAAGAATACAGTGATGTGGAGCTCAACCATATCTACGTGGACAACGCCACCATGCAGCTGGTCCGCGACCCGCACCAGTTCGACGTGTTGCTCTGCGGCAATATGTTCGGCGATATCATCTCCGACGAGGCGGCGATGCTCACCGGGTCGATGGGGCTGCTCGCCTCCGCCTCGCTCAATGCCGATAAATTCGGGCTCTATGAGCCGGCCGGCGGTTCGGCCCCGGACATCGCCGGGCAGAACATTGCCAACCCGATCGCCGAGATCCTGTCGGCGGCGATGATGCTCAAATACAGTTTCGGTCTTGAGGAGGCGGCCGCCGCCATCGATGCTGCCGTCGCCGCGGTTCTCGACCAGGGGACCTACACCAGGGACATCGCTCTTGACAAGACCAAGGCGGTGACCACGGCGGCGATGGGCGATGCCGTGGTCGCCATGTTGTAAACCCTGGCCAACAACGAGCGGCGGCGCTATCTGCCGCCGCGGGAGCTGTGACGGATGGCCCAGAAACACGATCTCATTCTCGTTGCCAATGAGGCATCGACGGAACTCGGCCGCAAGGTCGCGGATCATCTCGGGGTCGAGTTTTCCGAGATGATCCGCAAGCAGTTTGCCGATGGCGAGTGCTATCACGCCTTTCCCTGCTCGATCGTTGGCAGGGATCTGGTCATTATCGGTGCGACCCATACCGACGATGCCTATCAGGAACTGCTCGATCTCATCCAGGGTGGACGCTACTGGAACGCCGCCTCGGTCAATGTGGTGATACCCTATCTCGGTTACTCGACCATGGAGCGGGCCAAGCCCTTTTCCCACGAGATCCCCAAAGGCATAACCCGGACCCGGCAGATGTTCCGCACCCGGCCCGATTTCGTCGCCTTTGTCGATCTGCACTCGGAGGCGGTCCTGCACGCCCATGCCGGTGAGATTCGCACCCATCATCTGTGGACGGATAGCCTGGTCGTCGACAAGATCCGCAGCAGCGGGTTGAGCGATTATGTGCTGGTTTCGCCTGATTACGGGTTTTCCAAGCGGGTGGCCCGACTGGCCCGGCTGCTCGATTGCCCGCACACCGCGGCGGACAAGGACCGCTATGATACCGACAAGACCATCGTCGGCCAGATCTCGAGCGTGGTCCGCGGTCGAACGGCCATCATCTGTGACGACATGATCAGGACCGGCGGCTCCATCCTGCAGACCGCGGCGCGGTGCATCGACGCCGGGGCCCGGGAGGTGGCGGTGATGGCCACCCATCTGGTCCTGGCGGGTGGCGCCATGGCGCGGTTTTCCGCCAGTCCGATCACTCGGATTATCGGCTCCGACACCTACCCGGGGTTAAAGTCGGGCGGGCTGCTGGACGTCTATTCGGTGGCCCCGCTGCTGGCCGAGGTGCTCCAGGATCAGCTCCAGCTCGACGAACTGCCGTTTCCAGGCGAGACACGAGGCTAGCCCATCCAGAAACTTTCCTTTCTGACCCGGTGAGAGTGACAACTGGCGGCACGCTTCTCTGGATACCACGACCAGCTGGCTAGAGAGCCGGCCGTGGCCCCTGGCCCGGGATTCCCATCAGTTCAGGCGGTCATGCATGCCGCTCGAGATAGCCCTTTATGACCGAGGTCGCCGCCATCTGGCTCAACCAGTCATCTGCGATGGCCTCGATCCCCTGGTAGGCCCCGAGGATCATCCCCACCACCATGCCCCGTGCCGCCGAATCACCGCCGGCCATGACGTTGGCGATAAGGGCCTCCCTGAGGTCGTCCTGATAGGCCAGGATCAGGTGGACCGCACCCGGCAGGGCCGCGGAGCCATTGCACATCTGGCCGAATTCCTCGATCACCCGATTGGTATCGCTTTCAACGGTGTCGAAGCATCGCCGCAGGCGCATGTCGAGATCGAGATCGTCGATGCCGAGATCGATCACCTCCTCGATGGCCGCGGCCGGGGTCATGCCGGCCAGGACCCGCAGGGTGGTGTTGACCAGAAAATCGGTGCAGGCATCGATGCCTGAGCCGGTATGGGTGAGATTCGTCTGTTCATGGGCGGTCGCCAGGAGTCGCTCGGGGTCGTCGCGATACCAGTAGACCAGCGGGGCGATACGGGCCGGTCCCCCCAGATCCGAAGAGCCCGAGCCACAGGCCTGGGGCGAATTGCCCGCCTCCATCGCCACCAGAGTCTTCTGGGTGGCCTTGTCGATATAGCCGTGGTATCCCTTGGCGAAGGTCTGCCAGCTGGCGGCGAAGCGGTTGAGATCAAACATGCCGTTTTCGGCGAGATGGTGGAGCAGGAGCAGGGCCTGGTCACCATAATGAGTCAATTCTCCCCGTTGTTTGCTGCCGTGATACGAGTCGGGGTCTGGGGCCAGAATCTGCTCGACCCGGCCGAAGTCCCGGTCGATGACGGCCGTGTCGTAGATCCAGTGCACCGGCATGGCCAGGGCATCGGCTGCAAATGAGGCCAGAACCATTGCCCGCGGATATCTCTTCATCTGTTGTCGCCTCCGAAGAAAAGGTCTATGTTGTGCTGCGCTGACTGCTGGTTGCGCTGTGTACGTGTTCACCTGGTCTTGAGCAAAGGTTTACCTGAAACTCTTCGGCACGAAAAAATCTCTTGCCGGGCCGACCAGTTCCATAACAGCGTAGCGGTGCCATCGTTGTGACTGAGGCTGCCTGGTCCAGCCATGCTGGTTGGTAGACGGTGAACGGTGACTGTGCTTTAACAAAATAGGCTAGACTGTCTGTTCTGTCAAAAAAGAGTGATCCGCCGGCCGGCAAAGATCGAGGGACCGGGAAAATTGATGGCGTCGTAAAAAGCCCGATCTCCTGCGTTGCAGCGGGATCGGCCACTGCCGGGCGTACCACATGTACGTCTGTGCTTGGCCGACACCACTGCGCCTTGTATATCAGGCTTTTGTACTTAGCCATCTTACGTGCAGGTTTTAGGTTTTTACGAGTCTATCAAAATTTACGCTGTTTGATTGCGTCCTCGTAAAAAATGAGGCATGTTTTTAGGGTTGATCTGGTGGGTCGCCGGCCGGTCGCTTGTCGAGAGAAGATGGTCCTGTGGGTCGGCAGCGGACGGCTCGGGCCCCGGCACAACGGTGCCGCGGCTGGCCCGGAGAAACAATCCGGGCCAGGATCGGAACAGCAGACAGACATCTGGAGATATACATGAAAAAGTTCATTAAAATTGTGGCCGGGATCATCGGCGGGCTGGCCCTGCTGGTGACAGGAGCTGCCGTGGTTGTGCCGAGAGTTGTCGATATCCAGAAATACAAGCCTCTGTTGCTCGAGAAGATTTCCGAGGCGACGGGCTTGAAGGTCTCGCTTGGCGGTGATCTGCACCTGTCGCTCTTTCCCTGGGTGGGGGTCGATTTTCAGGACCTGCGTCTTGGCAATCCGCCAGGGTTTGGCGATGGCGACTTCATGACGGTCACCTCGTTTGAGGCCCATGTCAAGCTGATTCCGCTCCTGAAAAAAGATATTCAGGTGAGCAGCTTCATTGTCAACGAGCCCTCGATCGCCCTGGTGGTCGATGACAAGGGCCGGGCCAACTGGCAATCGCTGCTGGGCTCCACTGGCAGCGCCACAACCTCTGCCACTGCCAGTGAGAAGGGGTCGACCTCTCCGCTGATACATTCGCTGGCGATCGATGAATTGACCATTCTCAACGGACGCCTGAGCTTTGTCGATCGACAGCGGAAGATCAGCAGGGAGGTGACCGGCTTCACCCTGCGGCTGACCGACGTCAGCCAGCTCCGACCCGTGGCGCTGACGCTCAACTCCGTCATTGACGGGAAATCGCTGGCGGTCAACGGCACGATCGGACCGGTGGGGATACAGCCGGGCCAGGGCAAGGTGCCGTTTGATCTGCATATCGCCGCCCTGGACCAGCTGAGTGTCAATCTTCAGGGTCAGCTGGAAAAGCCTGCCGGCGATCTCTCCTACACCTTTACCTGGCGCAGTGAAAAGTTTTCGCCACGCAAGTTGTTGGCGGCCCTGGATATTCCCTTGCCGATCGTGACCGCCGACCAGACGGTACTTGCGGCGATGACTCTGGATTTTTCTGCCGCCGGCACCAGGAAAAAGCTGGAGGTGACCAAGGGGCAGCTCGGTCTCGATGGCTCCAGGCTGGATTTTTCCACCAGCATCGACTCCTTTGCCCCCCTCAATCTCCAACTCGAGGCGAAGCTGGACAGCATCGATCTTGACCGTTACCTGCCACCGCGAAGTAAAGAGTCAGCGCCCGGGCCCGCTGCAGCTCAAGGCGGCGGGAGCGACCAGGCCGCCATTGATTACCGGTCCCTGCGCCAGCTGGTGATTGATGGCAAACTGGTGGTCGACAAGATGAAAATCAAGGGCGGTACCCTGCAGAATGTGCAGCTGCATCTGGCGGCGGATCATGGGGTCTTCGAGCTCAATCCCTTTGCCATGGAGCTCTATGGTGGCAACGTCGCCTCTACCGCCACGGTCGATGTACGCCAATCGGTCCCGGTCAGCCGGTTCGAGCTGCGGACCACCAATGTCCAGGTGGGGCCGCTATTAAAGGACTTTGCCGGCAAGGACAGTCTGGAGGGCAATCTCGTCTCCAATATCGCCTTGAACATGCGTGGCGATACCGCGCTGGCGATCAAGAAGAGCCTGAGCGGCAAGGGCGAGCTGCTGTTCACCGATGGGGCCATCGTCGGTCTCGATCTGGCGGGAATGGTCCGCAATGTTCAGGCCAGTTTCGGCCTGGCCGAGGCCACTACCGCCAAGCCGCGTACCGATTTTGCCGAACTCCGGATACCGTTCACCATCACCGACGGGCTGGTCAATACCCCCGGGACCACCATGCAGTCGCCGCTGTTGCGGGTTGTCGCGACCGGGGATGTCGATCTGGTTGCGGAACAGCTCAATCTCAGGGTGCAGCCCAGGTTCGTGGCGACCTTGAAAGGGCAGGGGGATGTGCAGGAACGCAAAGGGGTGATGGTGCCGGTGCTGGTCCAGGGCAGCTTTGCCAGACCGGAGTTTACGCCGGACCTGGCGGCCCTGCTGCAGGGGCAGTTGCCGGATGGCGAGTCGGTGAAGAAGGCCCTCGAGGAACAACTTGCACCCGGCAAGATCGTCCCCACCGAGAAGGGCAAGGCCATTGAAGAGGGGATCAAGAAACTCATTCCCAACCTGAAGCTGCAGTAGCCCGGAGAGTGGGGCTGCGGTAGCCCGAGATGCTGGCGGCAGATTACCGGGGGGGCATCTCCTTGAGCCTGCCGTCAGCCAGGGTGTAGATGACATCCATCCGTTCGGCCAGGGCCATGTTATGGGTGACCATGATCACGGCCATCGACCGTTCGCGGCACAGCCGCCCCAACAGCTCGAACACCAGCTCTCCCGCCCGGCTGTCGAGATTGCCGGTGGGCTCGTCGGCAAGGAGCAATGCCGGTTCCATGATCAGGGCCCGGGCCAGGGCGGTGCGTTGCTGCTCGCCACCTGAGAGCTCGGCCACCCGGTGCTCGAGACGGTGACCGAGTTCCACCGCTTTGAGCAGTTTTTCGGCCGGGGCCAGGCTCTCGGCCTTTTTTCTGCCAGCGATGAGCGCCGGCATCATCACGTTTTCCAGGGCGGTGAATTCCGGCAGCAGATGGTGAAACTGGAAGATGAAACCAAGCGAGCGATTGCGAAAGCGCGCCAGCTCTCTGGCGTTCTGCCCGGTCAGCCGGTTGTCGGCAAAATAGAGCTCGCCGGTCGAGGGGGAGGCCAGGGTGCCGAGGATCTGCAGCAGGGTGGTCTTGCCTGAGCCGGAAGCACCGATGATGGCCGCCATTTCCCCTGGTGCAACGCTGATGCTGACGTCGCGCAGCACCGTCAGCTTATCCTGGCCCGAGAGATAGTTCTTGGAGATGGCTCTCGCTTCAAACAGTGGTGCAGCGGTCATGACAGCACCTCCGCCGGCTGGATCTGCGAGGCCTTCCATGAGGGATAGAGGGTGGCCGCCAGGGTGATGATGATCGAGCTGATGGCGACGATGGTGACATCTGTCGGCAACACCTTGATGGGCAGGGTGGTCATCGGGTAGACGTTGGATGGCAGCTCGATGAACTTGTATCTGGAGAGGAGTTCACACAGCCCCAGGCCGCCGATGACGCCGAGGGTCGTGCCCGTTCCGGCAATGACAGCTCCCTGCAGAAAGAAGATGCGCATGATCGAAGCCGAGGTGGCGCCCATCGATTTGAGGATGGCGATGTCCCGACCCTTCTCCATCACCACCATGATCAGAGCGCTGATGATGTTGAGGGCGGCAACGAGAATGATGAGCGCCAGACAGATGAACATGCCGATCTTCTCGAGCTTGAAGGCCGCGAACAGGTTGTGGTTCATCGTCATCCAGTCCTTGGCCAGATAGTTGGGGCCGAGCCGCTTGATGATGGCGGCGCCGATCTGGTTGGCCCGGTCGAGTTCGCTTTCCTTGACCGTCACCTCTATCCCGTGGGCGATGTCGCCTTCGCCGAGAAAGTTCTGGACATTGGCCAGTGACATATAGGCCAGACTCGCATCGTACTCATACATTCCGGTTTCGAACAGGCCGCTGACCTGGCAGGTCTTGAGCCGGGGGATTACCCCCATCGGGGTCAGCGGTCCCGCTGGCGAGATGAGCCGGACCTTGTCGCCGACCCCCACCCTCAGGTCGGCGGCCAGCACCTTGCCGAGGATGATGCCTGGCATCCGGGTGTCGTTTTCCTGGTCCAACTGCGCCATGGTTCCGGCGATCATCTGTTTGCCAAGGCCGATGACATCCACGGCGGTAGACGGGTCGATGCCGCGCAGGACCACGCCATTGCCGCCGCTGACGCTGCTGAGCAGGGTCTGGGTGTAGAGATAGGGGGTGGCGCCGGTGACGTCGCGAACCGTCAGGATCTGCTCTCTGACCTGCTGATAGCCGGGTATCGAGCCGCCATAGCGCTGGATGATGAGATGGGAGTTGACCCCGAGGATCTGGTTCCTGAGACCATCGGTAAAGCCCGAATAGACGGCCAGAACCACAATGAGGGCAATGACGCCGACGGTGATGCCGGTCACCGAGATCAGCGAGATGAGGGAGATAAAGCCCTGCTTGTGTTTGGCCCGCAGATATCTCAGGCTGATGAACCATTCGTACATATCAGCTGTCCTCACCGGGTTCGGCGGCATTTCCCGTTGTGCTTTCCGGTTTGAGATGCGGAAAGAGGATGACATCCCTGATGGAGGACGAATCGGTCAAAAGCATCACCAGCCGGTCGATGCCGATCCCTTCGCCGGCGGCGGACGGCATGCCGTACTCCAGCGCCCGGATATAATCGTAATCGACCTCGGGGTGGATCTCCTCATCGTCGCCGCGCTCGGCGACCTGTCGCTCAAAGCGCAGCTTCTGGTCGTCTGGGTCGTTCAATTCGCTGAAACCGTTTGCGATTTCTCGTCCTGTGATAAACAGTTCGAACCGGTCGGTGACACGTGGGTTCTCCTCGTTGCGGCGAGCCAGAGGTGAAACCTCGGTGGGATAGGCGGTGATAAAGGTCGGATCGATCAGCTGCTCTTCCACCAGCAATTCGAACAGCTCGGTCTTGGCCTTGCCCGGACCCGCCTGGGGCTCCAGGTGAATGGCCTTTTCCCTGGCGAGGGCCATGATGGCCTGATCATCGGCCAGAATCTGCGGCTTGACGCCGCCGATCTCCACCAGGGCCTCGTCCATGGTCAGCCTGCGCCAGGGTGGGGCCAGGTTGACGGTGGTACCCTGGTAGCCAATTGTCATGGCACCGTTTACCTGCTGGCAGATCGAGGCGATCATCTCCTCGGTGAGGTCCATCAACTCGTCATAGGTGGCATAGGCCTGATAGAACTCCAGCATGGTGAATTCCGGGTTGTGGCGGGTGGAGAGCCCTTCGTTTCTGAAATTACGGTTGATCTCGAATACCCGTTCAAACCCGCCGACGAGCAGACGTTTTAAATAGAGTTCCGGGGCGATACGGAGAAAAAGGTCCATGCCGAGCGCGTTGTGGTGGGTCTTGAACGGCTTGGCGGTGGCGCCCCCGGGCACCGCCTGCATCATCGGGGTTTCCACCTCCAGAAAATCGAGCCCGTTCAGGTATTCACGTACCAGCCGGATAATCTCCATCCTCTTGTGAAAGGTCGCCCGCGTTTCCGGAGAGACGATCAAGTCGACATAGCGCCGGCGGTAGCGGGTCTCGACATCGGTCAGACCATGCCATTTTTCCGGTAAGGGGCGCATCGACTTGGAGATCATGGTGATGGACTGCGCCTGGAGCGAGAGTTCGCCGACCTTGGTCTTGAACAGGGTGCCCGAGACACCGACGATATCGCCGATATCCCATTTCTTGAACTGGTCGAACAGCGCCTCGCCCAGAACCTGTTTCTTCAGGTAGATCTGGATCTGGCCGCTGCGATCGGCCAGATGACAGAAGGCCGCCTTGCCGAACTTGCGCATTGACATGATCCGGCCGGCTACGGCGAACACCTCGCCACTCTGGTCGTGCTCTTCGGCCTCAAGGGTGGCATCTTTCGGCAGAAGATTGCTGACGATATCACTTGGCTTGAAGCGGTTGTCATAGATGTTGACCCCGAGTTGCCGCAGGGCTTCGGCCTTTTCTTTTCGCTGCTGGAGGATCTGGTTGTCTTTGGTCATGATTATTTGAGGCTAAAGGGAGAAAAAGAGTTGCCGCGCCCCTGCCTGGCCGGTCGACAGCGGCGGCCGGTAACCTGCGATCACCCTGGCGGATGCTGTCGTCTCATGCCTGTGTGGCGCCCGGGTAGTGGCGGGAAGTGGTCGTATCGACAGGGGAACCGTTGGTCTCACGATCGGTGGATCGACAGGTGGCCGCCGGGTCGAATGGCTGGGGGAGTTGATCCCTCCGACCGGTTAGCACTTACCGGGAAACGTCTTTTCTGTCAATGTTTTTCCAGGAGCACCACGGTCTCGATATGGTGGGTCTGGGGGAACATGTCGACGGGTTGTATCCGGCTGATGGTGAAACCGCAGCCGGTCAGATCACCGAGGTCCCGGCAAAGCGTCGCGGGATCACACGAGATATAGACCAGGCGATGGCGACAGAGCCGGTACAGCGCCATGGCCAGGCCGGTTATGCCCTGACGGGGAGGGTCGACGACCAGGCAGTCATAGCGCTGGTTCTGGCCGACCAGTTCCCGACAGGCCTGCTCGACAGGCTGCTGGATGAACACGGTGTTGGCGCAGTCTGCTCTGGCCGCGTTGGCCCGGGCACTGCGAATGGCGGAACCCTGCCCCTCGATCCCCGTCAGCGCCAGGGCCCTTGCCGCCAGCGGCAGGGAGAAGTTGCCGGCGCCGCAGAACAGATCGAGCACCGTCTCTCGAGAAGAGGGATTGGCATAATGACAGACGGTGGCGACCAGCTTGTGGTTCTGGCCGAGGTTGACCTGGCAGAAGCCGCCGACCTCCCACTGCAGCGTGTAGCGGCCATGAGCGTTACCTGGTTGGTCGCAGTCCATGGTCAGCAGCCGGTCGCAGCCGGTGGGCGCCGCGGCCGTCAGCGCGGTCTGGGCGCCGATAAAGAAGACTCTCTCGAGAATGGCGATGTCGTCGACGAGTTGGCCGGCGCTGGTAAAGTCGCGTGCGCGCGGCTTTCTGCCAAGGAAAAAGAGTGCGCTCACCTGAGAGCTTGCAGGATTGTAGAGCAGTTCGATTTCGTCGCTATGGCCCAGTAGTTGTCGGGCGGCAGGGTGTGGGGCAAGCGACTGCAGCGCGGTGTTGAGCTCGTCGGTGGCGATCGCGCAGCGATCGATGACCACCAGGTCGTGACTGCGTTTTTGTAAAAATCCCAGCCGTTGCCCCTTGTCGATCCGCAGGCGGATGCGCTGGCGGTAGCCTGTGCCGCGGGGCGACGGGACGGTGGGAGGAATCGCCGCGGGAAGGTCCTGGTCCGAGAGGTTGGGCTGCCGGGCGAGCAGGTCGGCAAGAATGGTCCGTTTTATCCGCAGCTGCTCCTGGTAGGCTCCATGCTGCAGGTCGCAGCCGCCGCAATGTTCGTAATAGGAGCAGGGCGGTTCGACCCGATGGGGGCTCGGCCTGTCGATTGTCAGCAGTTCGCCCTGCAGGTAGCTTTTCTTTTCGGCGACAATCCTTATGGTGACATTCTCACCGGCAAGCACGTGGGGGACCATGACCAGCCGGCCGTCGTCGAACTGGCCGAGACCGAAACCGCCGTTGATGATTCTGGAAATCTGGAGAGGGTACTTATTCATCTGTTATTTGGTGAAAAATGGTGTACAATGCGGACGCGTTCTGCAGGGAATGCAGGCGAATTGACGTGCCTTTATTCGAGAATCTTCAGCACGGAAAGCTCTGTTACCGAGCCCGAAACGTTTCCTCACGGCGTAGCGGTGTCATCGTCGTGGCTGCGATCTCTGGCTCTGGTCCAGCCATGCTGGTTTATTCCTATCCGAAATGAACTGTTATCGATCCCTCTTTCATAGTCTATCAGCCTGGTCTTGTCGAATTGTATCGCTCCTGTCGCTTTCGATCTCCTGGCTGACAGGGCCGGTTGTGGCCGCGGACATTGAGGTCGTTGTCAAGGGGCTCGTCCCCGAATTAAAAGACAATGTCATGGCCAGCCTGGAGCTGTACCGGTTTCGCGACAATCCCCGGCTGAGCGTTTACGATGTGGAACGTCTCTATAAAAAGGCCGATGAGGATATCCGCGAGGCCCTGATTCCTTTCGGTTACTATGATCCCCGGATCTCCGCCCAGCTGACGACCGAGAAAGAAGAGCAATTTCGGGCGGAATTCACGGTCGAGGCCGGCGAGCCGGTCCGCATCGCCCGGGTCGACCTGACGGTGAGTGGGGTTGGCAAAGAGAACTTTGCCGATATCGCGCTGAACTTTCCGCTCAAGGAGGGTGATATCCTCGATCAGCGCAAATACGAACAGGGCAAGCGGCAGCTGCTCATCACGGCCATGCGCCGCGGTTACATGAAGGCGAACTTTTCCACGCATCAGCTGCGGGTGCACCGGCGGGAGAGACGGGCCGATGTCCATCTGGTCCTTGCGACCGGCAGACGGTTTGTCTTCGGTCCCACCGCCTTTGCCGGTGGTACGGTGAACAGAGAACTGCTCGAACGGTACCTGCCATATCAGCCGGGGGACCCCTACCGGCCCGGCAAGCTCATCGAACTGCAGAAGCAGTTGTACCGGACCGAGTTTTTCGGACGGGTGGTGGTGGAAGGCCAACTCGAAGAGGCGCAAGACTATGCGGTGCCCGTCGATGTCCGTCTGACCGCGCCGGAGCATCTCAACCGCTACAGCGCCGGTGTCGGCTACGCCACCGATACCGGGGCCAGAGTGCGACTGGAATGGTGGAACAGGCTGCTCAATACCCATGGGCATCAGGTCCGCACCTCGGCCCAGGTCAGTCAGTACGACAACAGCCTGCGTATCGACTACACCATCCCCTGGCTCGACCCGAAAAGGGACACCTATGGCTATTCCTTAGGCTACCAGGACCAGGATTGGGAGGATACCAGCACCAAACTCGTTACCGTCGGAGTCAACCTGGAGCGAAAAGGCGAGCTGTTGCGCCATGGCGGCTCCTTCCAGTTCCGCAACGAGGAGTACAGTGTCGGTTCCACCTCCGGCTCGAGTGTGGTCTACGTGCCGACCTACACCGGTTCCCTGATCTGGGCGGACAATCTGTTCGACACCAAATACGGCCTCGACCTCTCGCTCAGCGTCAGTGGCGCCAGTACGGCGCTGGCTTCGGATGTGAGTTATTTCAAGACGGTGTTGGGTGGCAAGGCCATCATCACCCTCTTCCCCGGCCTGCGGCTTATCGGCCGAGGGAATCTTGGCAATATCCTGGTCGATAATATAGAAAATCTTCCGCCATCGTTGCGTTTTTATGCCGGTGGCGACCAGTCGGTCCGTGGCTATGCCTACCGGCAGCTGGGGACCAAGGATTCTTCCGGGGCGGTGGTCGGCGGCCGCTATCTGGTGGTGGGCAGCGGTGAGCTGGAAAAGAGCATAACCGACACCTGGAGTGTCGCCGGTTTCTGGGATGTCGGCAACGCCATGGATGATCTGGCGATTGATCTCAAACAGGGGGTGGGTGGCGGAGTGCGCTATCGCTTACCCTTTGGCCAGGTGCGGCTGGATGTGGCCAGTGCCATCTCCGAGCCGGGGATGCCGCTTCGTCTGCATATCACTGTAGGAGCTGATCTATGAAACGGTTGTGGTTACGCCTTGGTCTGCTGAGCTGTACCGGTCTGTTGGCCATGCTCTGTCTGCTGGTTGGCCTGGGGGGGACCGAGGTGGGGCTGAAGGCCCTTGTCGCCGCGGTCCAGCTGGCCAGCGGTGGCGCGCTGCAATGCGGCGCGGCGCGGGGAACGCTTTTCACCACCCTGCAACTCGACGATATACGCGTCAGCACCGCGGATGCGGAGATCAAGTTGGCCCGGATCGGTTACTCCTGGCGCGCTGGCGAGCTCTTTGCTGGCCGATTGCATCTGGAGCGTCTGAGTGCTCAAGGGCTCGAGATACGGCTTTTGCCAGGGGAGTCGACCTCGGGACCGGTCGTCCTCGCCCCACTGCTGCTGCCCGGAGAGGTGCAGGTCGACCGGCTAGAGCTCGACGGGCTGGTCCTGCTGGATACCGACCATGCCGAGTTGACCCGGATCGACCAGCTGTCGTTGTCGTTGACCGGCAAGGACGGGGTCTACACCCTGGCCGATCTGGTGGTGAGGGCCCCAGGCTACGATGGTGATTTGGCGTTGCAGCTCGATACCGCCAGAGACTGGCGGGTCAAACTGGCCGGCAAGGTGGAGTACCGGGACTATGGGGTTGGTCCGTTTGGCGGTGATGTCCGGGCCGAAGGGCCGCTGGCCCGGCTGGATGTGGCGGTCGACCTCCACTATCCGGCCACCGGTCACATCATCGGTCAAATTATGGAATTACCAAATGATTTCAAATGGACGGCCGATCTCGATCTGGTCGATGTCCAGCTGGCCGACTGGCACGAGGTGTTGCCGGAGATGCGATTTTCCCTGGCTGGCCAGGCCAACGGTCAGCAACTGGAGTATGGCGGCACCTTGCAGGGCAACCTCGATTACCTGTTTTTCCATCAGGTGGACGCGGTCTTCGATGTGCACGGCAACGAGGACCAGATCGAGTTCAATACGGTTACCGCGGAAAATACCCATGGCAAGGCGGCGTTGACCGATGGACTGCTGTCCTGGAAGGACGACCTGGTCTGGCGCGGGCACCTGGTGACCGAAGGCTTCGACCCGGCAATGATCCTGGCCGATTATCCCGGGGCCATCGATGCCGAGCTCGACAGTTCGGGCAGCTATGGTGAGAAGAACGGTCTTTTCCTGAAGGCGGACGTTACGCGGGTCTCCGGGCTGCTGCGGGGCTATCGGTTCGAGGGCCGTGGCCGGCTGGAGAGCGACCCGCGTCAGGTGAGGATCGACGAGCTGGTCCTGACCAGTGGTGCGGCCGGGTTGACCTTGAACGGCCGGGCCGAGAGTGCCGAGAGCCTGGTCGACTGGCAGCAATCGCTTACCTGGCAGGGGAATCTGCAGCTCAAGGATTTCGATCCCGGGCTGCTGCTGGTCGACTATCCCGGCAGCCTGGACGGCTCCGTCGTCACCGCGGGGACGATCGTTGCCGGGGTGCCCACCGGTACTGCGGAGATAGAGCGGTTGACCGGTAAGGTCCGGGGTTTTCCGGTAGAGGGCAAGGGGCGCGTCCAGTTGGCCGGGGAGCGGCTCGATATTGAAAATCTGTTACTGAAAAGCGGGCGGACCCTGCTGGAGGTGAACGGTACGGCGGGCGATCTGGTCGACATCACCGCCAGCTTTTCCTCCAAAGATCTGGGCGAATTGCTGGCCGGTGGTCATGGCGCGGTGCAGCTGGCCGCCACCCTGAAAGGGGAGCGGCAGCGTCCCCGGTTCACCGTAACCGGGGAGGCCGGAAAGCTGGGCTGGCAGGATCTCTTGCTGAACAGACTCCAGCTCGATGTGTCGGGAGGGATCGACGGGGCGACGCCTGTTGCGGTAAAATTACAGGGCAGAGGACTGCGGTCCGGCGGTTTCACGGTCAATCAGGCGGAGCTGGCGCTCGATGGTCTGATGAGCCAACACCGGTTTACGGCCAGTCTCACGCTGCCTGACGGAACTGTCAGTCTGGCCGGCAAGGGCGCGCTCGCCGAGGATTCCAGCTGGCAGGGCCAGATCAGCGATCTGCGGCTCAACCATCGGCTCAGCGGAACATGGCGGCAGAGTGGCCATAGCGAAATAGCGGCATCGGCGACCAGGGTGACGATGAGCCCACTCTGCCTGGCGGCGGCTGGCGAAAAGCTGTGTGGCGAGGGGGGCTGGTCGGCTGACACGGGGGGCTGGCAGCTGAAGGTGGATGGAGAACATCTCGATCTGGCCCGGTTGAGCGGCATCGCCGACCTGCCCGAGTCGGTACAGGGACAGGGCCGGATTGCCCTGCAGTTTGCCGGCGATCAGTCGGCTATCCACAACGGTAGCGGCAAGGTGGAGCTGAGACAGGTTCACTTCGGGGATGGCAAGGGCGATTCCGACCTCGATGGTCTCGCGCTCAACCAGGCAGATTTTACCGTCACCCTGGCCAGAGAGCGTCTCGACCTGGATCTCGTCGCTGCGTTCGTCAACGGTTCGTCTATCAAGAGCAAGGCGACAATCGCCGGGTTCGGTTCGTTTGCGGCCTCCCCCTTGGAGCTGCCCCTTACGGGGACCGTGCAGGCCAACGTCAGGGACCTGGCCTTTCTCGCCCCGTTGAGCGGGTACTATCTGCGGCCCACCGGTACCCTGACCACCAGTCTGCGCCTGGCGGGACGGGTCGGCAGCCCGGCTGCCCAGGGCACCATTCAACTGAAAGACGGACAGCTGGAGCTGCTGACGCTTGGTATCACCCTGCGTGATCTCTCCTGCACCCTGGATGGTGGGCTCGATGGTGTCGATCTGCAGACCACCGCGATTTCGGGCCAGGGCAAACTGATGGCCGCCGGTCGGCTGCAGATGGTGGATGGCGGGGTGCACGGCGACATCAGGATAACCGGCGAGGATCTCGATACCGCCAACCTGCCCGAGTATGTTCTGCGCACCAGCCCGGACCTGCGCTTCGTCTTCGACCAGGGCGGCGGCAGTCTCACCGGCCGGGTCGAGGTGGTCAAGGGAATGATTGCGCCGGAAGAGATGACCGGTCATGTCGGGGTCTCCGACGATATGGTCTATATGGACGGTGAAAAGGAGGAGGCACGTAATGGCTGGCCCGTCACCCTCGCCCTGCAGATCGAGCTCGGTGACGACCTGCAGTTCGACGGTTACGGGATTTCCGGCTTTCTGCGGGGAGGGCTGCGAGTTTCCATGAAGCCCGGCAGCGCCATGCAGGGCCAGGGGCAGCTCTCCCTTGCCAAGGGCAAATTTTCCCTGTACGGGCGAACGCTGGCCATCGAACGGTCCCGGCTGCTTTTCGCCGGCGGGCCGATCGACAACCCCGGTATCGACGTGCGGGCGAAGAAGGTCGTGGCCGACAACAAACGACCGGGCAAGACCATCGAGGTGGGGGTCGATGTTTCAGGAACCGTGGATAACCTCGAGTTCACTCTCTTTTCCAATCCGATGATGGAGGAGAGCGATATTCTGGCCTACATGGTGGTCGGCCGGGCCATGTCCGATGTCGGCGAGCAGGACACCAGCCTTGTCAGTTCGGCGGCGATGGCTCTGGGCCTGGACAAGAAGATGGGTCCTCTCAGTGAGCTGATCGGTCTCTTGCCGGTGGACGATGTCTATCTGGAAGGAGACAAGGAGGAAGACATGTCCCTGGTGGTCGGCAAGCACCTCACCCGCCAGCTCTATATCGGCTATGGACATAACTTTTTCAACCAGGAAGGCGAGGTGCGGCTCCGCTACGATCTGGGTTCCGGGTTCGCTATCGAGACGAGGTCATCGGGTGAACGGACCGGTACCGATCTGGTCTACTCCTTTGACCGTTGAGCGATAGTTCACTTGCGACCTGGTGAACGCTTACTGGGCCGTCTGCCATCGAGAACGCCCTTTGCGTGGTGGATTGCCCGGTGAGCCTGATGTGGTACTATAGAGGAATCGAGAGGAAACACCCCTTCCCCCTGTTTGCGGGAAGGTGTAACGAAACTGCGGTGCAGTGCGGATGGTTACGGGTACAAGGAGGCTTGAAGGCGCAGTCTTCGATCTCATCGCAACAATGTCGCATGTCGCGCGGACCTTGGCCGAGACCATTCTCTTATGACAACATCCCATGGTAGCAGCAATGAAAACCAACCGACAGCCCACCGTACTGATCGTCGATGACGAGCAGGTCCATCGTTATATGCTGAACTCGATGCTCAAGGAGTGGGGCTGGCGCTGCGTCGAGGCCGATGATGGCAGAACCGCGGTGACGGCGGTCGAGGAGAACAACTATGACGCGGTGTTGATGGATATCCGCATGGTGAAGATGGGTGGCAAGGAGGCCTTCCGGCGCATCCACACCCTGCGGCCGGCCCTGCCGGTGATCTTCATGACCGCCTTTTCCTCGGTGGACGATGCGGTGGAGATGATCCGGGAAGGGGCCCATGATTATCTGGCCAAGCCTCTTGACTTCGATCGGCTGCGCCTGGCCCTGGAACGGGCCGTCGACCACCGTCAGGTCGCCGAGAAAAAACAGCGTTCCCAAAGCGAGCCGCTTCCCCTGCAGACCAGCATAATCGGCGATTCTCCCAAGATGCGCGAACTGTTGGAGATGATCGCCTGTGTCGCCCCCACCGAGGCCACGGTGCTGATCTTCGGTGAATCGGGTACCGGCAAGGAACTGGTGGCCGAGGCGGTGCATTACAACAGTGAACGGCGCGATGGCCCCTTTATCAAGGTCAACTGTGCGGCCCTGGCGGAGAGCCTGCTCGAATCGGAGCTGTTCGGTCATGAAAAAGGGGCGTTTACCGGTGCCGACCGGCAGCGGGACGGCAAGTTCCTTCAGGCCGATGGTGGCACGCTCTTTCTCGATGAAATCGGTGAGACCTCGCAGGCCATGCAGGTCAAGCTGCTGCGCATTCTCCAGGAACACGAGTTGCAGCGGGTGGGCGGCGAAAAGACCATCAAGGTCGATGTGCGTATCCTGGCCGCCACCAATCGCAACCTCGAGGAAGAGGTCGCCAATGGCCACTTCCGCGAGGATCTCTATTACCGGCTCAATGTGGTGACCCTGTCGGTTCCGCCCCTGCGCCAGCGGCAGGGGGATGTGCCCCTTCTGGTCAACCACTTCGTCGACAAGTTCGCCGCCAAGAACCGTCGGGTGGTGACCGGGGTCATCACCGAATGCATGGAACTGCTCTGCCGCTACCCCTGGCCGGGCAACGTCCGCGAGCTCGAGAATGCCATCGAACGCGGGATCATCCTGATGCGTGGCGATCAGCTCACCGACAAGAGTCTGCCGCTGCCGGTGCAGCGCTACCGGAAGGAGATGGCTGCCGAGGCCGATGGCGACCAGCCGTCGTTGCTCTTTCTTGCGGAAAAAAAGCTGATACTCGAGACCCTGAGCCAGACCGAAGGCAACAAGAGCGAGGCGGCCCGCCGCCTGGGCATTACCCGTAAGACGCTGCATAACAAGCTCAGCAAGTACGAAGAAGGTGACTGACCAGCGTGGCTGGACCGGAAAGCCTTGAGCCACAACGAGGCATCACCCCCCCTTGCGCGGCAACAGAGCCGTCCGTCTCTGACGAGTTGCATCTCTCCGTTGGCCCCCGACGTGTGGGGGCTTTTCCACCACGGTTTTCCCCAGCTGTTTCTCTTTGCAAAAAGGCGAGCGGTTCCTCGATATTTTATTGCCGATCCAGTGCAAGAAAACTCTTTATGGCACGCTTGACATTGAAGCTCGGCTACTTATTGTTCGGACCAGAATTTTCGGGTGTTCCAGAGCGTGGTATCGCCTACTTACTGCCATGCTCCGGGAATAAAAATAGAGAGATTGGATTGGTTATGGAGGATATCAGGTGAGTAAAGAATTCAATGACCAGGTTGTGCAAGACGACGCGGCAACCTTGGCGGACGATGTCGATTCCTCGTCATCAGGGACGGAAGAGGTGTCGGAGAATCTGACAGAGGCGCTGACCGCCGCCCAGGCCGAGGCGGATGATCTGCGAGAGAAGGTGTTGCGTATCGCCGCCGAATCGGAGAACTTCAAGAAACGGATGGAGCGTGAACGAACCACGGCCCTGAAATATGCTGGCGAACAGATATTTCGCGAGATTCTGCCTGTGGTGGATAACCTCGAGCGGGCCATCGCCCACTGTGACGAGGTGGAGGGAGGCGATGTCGAGGCCAACTTCAAGGGGCTGTTGGAGGGTGTTCAGCTGACCTTGAAACGCCTGGTCGACACCCTGGAAAAATTCGAGGTCAAAGCGGTGGCCTCGGTAGGTGAGCCGTTTGATCCCAATCATCAGGAGGCCCTGACCATGGAGGCCAGCGATTCCGTGCCGGCCAATCATGTCAAAGGCGAATTCGAGAAGGGATATTACTATAAGGACAGGCTGTTACGCGCCGCCAAGGTCATCGTCTCCTCCGGTCCCGCCCAGGGCTGAAACCGCCTGGTTGCAGCCGGTAAAAACCGCTGCAACGTCTTGACAAATCGGTGAACGTGCCCACTGTAGAGTGTGTTGATAACAAAAGGGCATTTTCAGAAAAAATGTAATTAAATTGATGAGTATCGGCGAGTAGTATCCGTCCGATTCAGAACGAGACAAGGAGATGGAAAACATGGGAAAAATTATCGGTATTGATTTGGGAACCACCAACTCGTGCGTGGCCATTATGGAGGGTGGAGATCCCAAGGTCATCGCCAACGCCGAGGGGAACAGGACCACCCCCTCAGTGGTCGCCTTTACCGACAGCGGTGAGCGTCTTGTCGGTCAGGTGGCCAAGCGGCAGGCCGTCACCAATCCGGAGCGAACCCTGTACGCGATAAAGCGTTTGATTGGTCGTAAATTCACTGATGTCGAGGTCAAGCGCTCAGCCGAGATCAGCCCGTTCAAGATCGTCGAGGGCACCAGCGGCTCCGTTTCCGTCGAGGTCCAGGGCAAGGTGTATCGACCGGCGGAAATTTCGGCGATGGTGCTGGCCAAGATGAAGCAGACCGCCGAAGAGTACCTGGGTGAAGAGGTGACCGATGCGGTCATTACGGTGCCGGCATATTTTAACGATTCCCAGCGCCAGGCGACCAAGGATGCGGGCAAGATCGCGGGTCTGAACGTCCAGCGTATCATCAACGAGCCAACGGCGGCCTCTCTTGCCTATGGTCTTGATAAGAAGGGTGAGGAGAAGATCGCGGTATTCGATCTGGGCGGTGGAACATTTGACGTGTCCATCCTCGAGATCGGCGACGGTGTATTCGAGGTCAAGTCCACCAACGGCGATACCTTCCTCGGTGGTGAAGATTTTGACATGCGCATCGTCAACTGGCTGGCCGACGAGTTCAAACGCCAGCAGGGCATTGACCTGCGTAGTGACAAGATGGCCTTGCAGCGGCTGAAAGAAGAGGCCGAAAAGGCCAAGATGGAGCTCTCCACCACCAAGGAGACAGACATCAACCTGCCGTTTATCACCGCCGACGCCTCCGGACCGAAGCATCTCAACATGAAGCTGAGCCGGGCCAAGTTCGAAAGCCTGGTCGAAGACCTGGTCGACCGCACCATTCAGCCGTGTCGTACTGCCTTAAAAGATGCCGGTCTCTCCGCCTCGGAGGTTGACGAGGTCATCCTGGTCGGCGGTATGACCAGGATGCCGAAGGTCCAGGAAAAGGTCAAGGAGATCTTTGGCAAAGAGCCGAACAAGAGCGTGAACCCGGATGAGGTCGTGGCCATCGGGGCCGCCATCCAGGGTGGTGTCCTGCAGGGCGACGTGAAGGATGTACTGCTGCTCGATGTGACTCCGCTCTCTTTGGGCATCGAGACCCTGGGTGGTATCACCACCAAGCTGATCGAGAAGAACACCACGGTACCCACCAAGAAGAGTCAGGTGTTCTCGACCGCGGCCGATAGTCAGCCGGCGGTATCGATCCACGTGCTCCAGGGCGAGAGGGAAATGGCCCAGGACAACAAGACCATCGGTCGTTTCGAACTAAGCGATATTCCACCGGCGCCGCGTGGCGTGCCGCAGATCGAGGTGACCTTCGATCTCGACGCCAACGGTATCCTCAGCGTTTCCGCCAAGGATCTCGGCACTGGCAAGGAGCAGTCGATCCGTATTACCGCCTCTTCCGGCTTGACCGAGGAGGAGATCCAGCGGATGACCAAGGATGCCGAACTGCATGCCGATGAGGACAAGAAACGCAAGGAGTTGATCGAGACCCGGAACCAGGCCGATTCGATCGTTCATGCCTCCGAGAAGAGTCTCAAGGATCTCGGTGACAAGGTCGATGCCGAGACTCGGGCCAATGTGGAAAAAGAGATCAAGAATGTCAGAGAGGTCATGGCCAAGGATGATGTCGAGGCGATCAAGAGCGCCATCGATGCCTTGACCGCCGCCTCCCATAAACTGGCGGAGTTGATGTATGCCCAGGCCGCCAAGGACAATCCCGACCAGGGCGGATCTGGCCCGGCCGGCGGTGCAACCGGCGGTTCCTCCGCGAAGAAGGACGATGACGACGTCGTCGATGCCGATTTCGAGGAAGTGAAGTGATGTTTCTTGCCGCAGCCGGTTGAGGGGCGGTGCAGTAGACGAGGGAGTGGGGGAATGTTCCTCCACTCCCTTTTTTTGCTCTTTACGTTCTTTTTCTTTCGTCGTTTGCAGGCCTTGTCGTCATAAACGACGGCGTCCGGCCGAAGTCCGGTCCTCAAAGACATGCGCATGCGTCGATATCGCTGGCGGCTCCCTGGCTGTCTTCGGGTCGATCGTGGCGTTCCCCCTACCTCATCAACACAGAATAAGAGAATGAAAGTCCTGTCAGGTATACAACCCTCGGGCCAGCTGCACATCGGCAACTATTTTGGCATGATGCAGCAGATGATCTCCCGAATGAACGATTCCGAACTCTATGTCTTCATTGTCGATCTGCATGCCCTCACCACGGTGCATGACCCGAGCCGGCTGGCGCGGGGCACCCTGGAGGCCGCTGCCGATTTTCTGGCTCTTGGCCTCGATCCGGATAAATGCATCTTCTGGGTCCAGTCCGATGTTCCGGAGGTGTGCGAGTTGACCTGGATACTGTCGACTTTGACCCCCATGGGCCTGATCGAGCGCTGCACGTCCTATAAGGACAAGGTGGTCAAGGGCATCATGGCCAGTCATGGTCTCTTCTCCTACCCGGTGCTGATGGCCGCCGACATCCTGCTCTATCAGGCGGATCAGGTCCCGGTCGGCAAGGATCAGAAACAGCATCTCGAGGTGGCCCGCGACCTGGCCCAGAAATTCAACAACGAGTTTGGCCAGACGTTTACCATGCCCGAGCCGGCGATCAGTGAGACCACCGCCATTGTCCCCGGCCTCGATGGCCAGAAGATGTCCAAGTCCTATGACAATACCATTCCCATCTTTTTAGAGGGCAAGGACCTGAAAAAACGGGTGATGTCGATTGAAACGGATGCAACGCCGGTGGAGGAGCCGAAAGATCCGGACAGGTGCACTCTCTATGCCCTGCTGCAGCTGTTCGCCAGCCAGGAGCGGATGACGGAGATTCGCGCGCTGTATGTCAATGGCGGAGCGGCCTATGGCTATCTGAAGCTGGAGTTGCTGGAGCTGATCAACGAGAAATTTGCCGGGGCCAGACAGAGAAAAGCCGAGTTTCTGGCGGATCCCGAGGAGCTCCGCCGGATTCTTGCCAAGGGGGCCGCAAAGGCGAGAGCCAAGGCGACGGTGACCCTCGATCTGGTGCGGCAGCGGGTTGGCCTGAAGTATTGACGACTACCCGGCAGTGGGTCGATGCTCGATGCACCACTGGCCGGCACCTGTTTCTATCCGAAAATCGCCGACAAGGAGTCGTTGGCATTTCCTCGGGATTTTCATGGTTTGTTGTGGCTGAGGCTTTCTGGTCCAGCCCTGCTGGTTTGTCGAGGAAGATCATTCAGGAGAGGCCATGGGTTATGGTATAGAGCGGGATGCGGCGCTGGCGCTGGTGCGGCAGCATATCGACAACGATCATCTGGTCAATCACTGCCTGGCGGCCGAAGCGGTGTTGCGGGCGATAGCCAGAAGACTCGGTGAGGATGAAGAGCAGTGGGGACTGGCCGGCCTGCTGCACGATCTCGATGCCGAGCTTGAACCTGATCTGGCCAGCCACACCACCAAAACCGTGGCGGTGCTGACAGCGTTAGGGGTTAACGCCGAGATCGTCGAGGCTATCCGGCTCCATAATCTGACGCCCTATCCCGGAGAGGCGCGCACCACCCGTTTCCAGCATGCGCTGGCCGCCGGCGAGACCATCACCGGCCTGGTGATTGCCGCCGCCCTGGTCCGGCCCGACCGGCAGCTCGGCTCGGTTACCGCCAAGTCGATCCGTAAACGGTATAAGGAGAAGGCCTTTGCCCGCGGCGCCAGCCGGGAAATTATTGCCGAATGTGAGCTGGCGGGGATCCCTCTGGCCGATTTCTGTGCCTTAAGCCTTGCGGCCATGCAGGAGATAGCCGGTGAGATCGGGCTGTAAGATATTATGAATACGATAAAAATGATGAGAAAGCGGAGGGGTGCACTGCCAATGTCGGCCAGGATCTTGCCATCGAGGAGTTGCTCATGACCTCTCGCTACAATCACGCCGCAGAGAAATTCGTCCAGATAGCTCGAATAGATCACGCGCTGACCTTTCTGCAGTGGGATCAGCTGGTGAAGATGCCGCCGCAGGGCAATGAGGCCCGGGCCCGTTCGCTGGCCGAACTGGTATCCATTCGTCATCAGCTGCTGACGGAGCCTGAGCTGGCGGAGCTTTTACAGGCTGCCGGGTGCGAGGAACTGACGCCAGCACAACGGGTCAGCCTCGAGGAGATGGAGCGCCAGCAGCGGCAGGCCATCTGCCTGCCGGCATCGCTGGTCAAGGCCCAGTCCCTGGCCGGCTCGACCTGTGAGCATGGCTGGCGCAGCCAGCGAAAAGACAACGACTGGCAAGGTTTTTTGCAGAACTTTGTCGAGGTGGTTCGTCTCAGCCGCGAGGAGGCCCGGCTGCGCCAGGAAACCGATCCGGAGCGGTTCGCCACGCCCTATGATGGTCTGCTCGATCTCTATTGCAGTGGTGATACCAGTGCCTTTATCCATGAGGTCTTTGTCGAGCTGAAGGCTGAGTTGCCCCGACTGCTTCAAGAGGTGCAGGACCGACAGCAGCCCGCTCCGGATCTGGCCGGCAGCTATCCTCTCACGGCCCAGAAGGCGCTGAGTGAGAAGCTGATGGACTGTCTGGGCTTTGATTTTTCCGCCGGCCGGCTCGATGTCAGCATGCACCCCTTTTCCACCGGTGGCCGGGGCGATCAGCGGATCACCACCCGCTTTACCGAATCGGCCTTCCTCGAGCCCCTTCTCAGTACCGCCCATGAGACCGGGCATGCCAGCTACGAGGCCGGGCTGCCGGTGGAGTGGGACGATCTGCCGGTGGGCCGGGCCCGCAATATGTGTATCCATGAGAGCCAGAGCCTGCTCTTTGAGAAGCAACTGGTGCTTTCCCGACCGTTTCTACAGTTCTTCACCCCGGTGATCCATGCGCTGCTGACCGATGCTCGACAGTTCGACGAAGAACAGATCTGGCAGGCAGCGGTAACCGTTCGGCCGGGGCTCATCCGTACCGCCGCCGATGAGGTGAGCTATCCGCTGCATGTGATCCTGCGCTTTGAGATCGAAAGCATGCTGATCAATGGCGAGGTGGAGCCTGCGGATATCCCGGAGCTGTGGGATGACAGGATGCAGCGGTATCTCGGTCTGCGTACTGTCGGGAACTATCGGGATGGCTGCCTGCAGGACATCCACTGGACCGACGGCTCGTTTGGCTATTTCCCCTCGTACACTATCGGCGCGTTGAATGCGGCCCAGTTGTTTGCGGCGATCAGGAGGGCCTATCCCGACTGGGCGACGCGACTGGCCGAAGGTGAGATCGGTTTTCTTCGCCAATGGCTTTATGAGAAGATCTGGAGTAAGGGCAGCAGCATGGCCTCGCAGGATCTTATCCGGGAAGCGACCGGTGAAACCACCAGTCCCCGCCACTTTCTCGCCCATATCGAGGCGCGATATCTCAATGGTTCGTATTGATCGGGTTGTCGGAAAAACCGGGTTGTCTTGATCGGGAGGCCGGCTGGGCCGGAAACTGCTGGTGAGTTTATTCTGGGTGCTGATGGCGAAGATCTGCCCGCTGTATTTCAATATCGGTCTCGGCTATCTGGCCGCCCGCTGCTGCCAGGTGGACAGAACGGCGATAGCCGCTCTGCTCTTTTATATCATCTCACCGCTGGTGGTGTTCAGTGCGGTGTTGAGCGTGCGGATCGACCCAGGAGTGGCCCTGTTGCCCGTGTTTTTCTATCTGCTCTGCTCGCTTATCGCCGTTGTCGGCGCGAAAGTCTTTCGACCGCATTGGCCCGACTCCACCGGCAATATCCTGGCCTTTACCGCCGGGACCGGCAACAGCGGCTATTTCGGTATCGCCCTGGCGGTAATCATCTTTCCGCCGGCAGTCGCCGACATCTTCATCTTTACGGTGCTCGCTTCGTTTTTCTACGAGTCCACCGTCGGTTTCTACATAGCTGCCAAGGGTTCGTTCACCCCCCGGCAGAGTCTGGGCATGGTTGCACGGCTGCCCGTGCTCTACGCTTTCGTGCTGGGGCTCGCCTGCAATCTTGGCGGTATCGTCCTGCCGGAGCTCCTGCTGCGCTACAGTGAACAGTTCAAGGCGATCTATTCCATTCTCGGCATGATGGTGATCGGTATGGGCCTTGACGGTCTCAGACAAGGTGGAGGAATGGATCGGCTGTTCATGACCATTTCCCTGGGGGTGAAGCATCTGCTCTGGCCACTGCTCATCTTTGCCGTGATCCTCCTCGACAGGGTGTCGACCCACCTGTTGAGTCCCAATCTGCACATCGTCATGTTTGTCTTCTCCATCGTGCCGATGGCAGGCAATACCGTGACCCTGGCCATCCTGGTCAAGGCCAGGCCGGAAAAGGCGGCGCTGGCGGTGATGCTCTCGACCCTGCTTGCCATCGTTACGGTGCCATTTATGATAACGGCATACCTCCACTTTTTCGGGGGCGAGGCCTCTGCGCTGTTCGGCGTTCAATGAGGCCGGTAGTCAGCGGCACCAGCAGAAAGCACATCACAAAAAAGACGACGCCATGCCAGCCGCTATGCTGGAAGGCGAAGCCGGCCCCGGTGATCCCCAGCCAGCCGCCCGCATAGTAGAAGAGGACATAGAGGGCGTTGGCCTTGCCGTGACCGCCGGTCAGTTTGCTGTTGAGCAACCCCACAGCCACCGCGTGGATGGTGAAAAAACCGCCGCAAACCCCGAGCAGGGCCACCACGATCGCGTACAGAGAGGGGAGAAGCAGCAGAAGATGGGAGGTGCCGAGCAGCAGGGTTCCGGCGATGAGCGCGTTGCCGCCCCCGAAGCGGCTGCTCATCTTGCCCGCCACGGGACCGAGGAAGATGCCGAGCACGTAGACCAGATAGACCATGGTGATAATCTCGGTGGGCAGTTGGAAGGGGGGCGCAGCCAGCCGGTAGGGCAGAAAGTTGAAGATCGGCGAAAACATCAGGAACCCTCCGGCGCCACAGCAGTAGATGAGCAGCAGATCCTTTCTGCTGATAAGGGCGGCGAAGCTGCTGTCAGCGCCGCTTGAGGCTTTTGTGGCGGTACCGCCGCGGGGCAGGCTCATCAGGGCCAGAACGGTGGTGACGACAATCAATGCCGCTGCGGAAAAAAAGGCGTAGCGCCAGTGCAGGGGAGGGTGGATCCAGCCCCCGAGCAGCCGGCCGCCGAGCCCGCCCAATACCGTGGCGGAGACGTAGGAGCCCATCACCACGTTCAACCGTTCACCTGGCAGGGTCTTGGCGAGCCAGGCGGCGAGGCTGGTGGTGAGGGCCGGAATGAACAGACCCTGGATGAATCTGGCGGCGATCAGGTGATGAAAGTCATGGGTCGAGCCAGCCCAGATAGCGCCGGCTGCGACCAGCAGACCGCCGACCAGAATGATCGGCTGGATCGCCAAGCGGTCCGAGAGGAAACCAAAGAAGAGGTTGGAGAGGACGATGCCGAGGATCACGGCGGAAACGGTGATCGAAACCTGCACCGGGTTGACGCCGAATTCGGTCTGCAGCACCGGCAGGATGGGCTGGGTCAGATAGATGTTGGTAAATGAAGCGGAAACCAGCGCAAATACAGCAATCTGTAACTTCAGCATCCTGTCTCATCCATTCCGGTGGTCATCGGTTGTCGGCATGGTGGTGGCCCGTACTGCATCCTCTCGCATCGCCCTCGGTTTGGCACGGAATCAACGAAAATGCAAGCCTGAAGTTGGTGAGCGTGCCAGGAGAAAGGGCGCGGTGATTTGCCGGGCCGGCAGGGCCGTGATCATGGCTGCCGGGCGGGGGTGAAGAGCAGAATATCATCTTTTTGACATGTGAAGAGCGCCCCTGTCATCGGGACAATGGTCCCGTCAGCGAGATTGATGATCTGCCCGGGCTGCACACCTCTGTCTCTTATACTCTTAGCAATGGTGGCCTGCTGCATGTCCCGGCCGGCGATAAAGAGCACGAGCCCATTGTTGTTATCGACAATCCAGCTGCCGTCTTCGCTGACGGTCTTTGCCGTTTTGGGCTGGAGGCTGGCATAGGCATTGAGGGTGCCATGGAGATTGCCGATAATTCTCGCACCCTGCCGGGGATTGCAGATCTGATCGAGGGCTCCATTGCGAACGAAATAGCCGCGATCGATATCGATGAGCGTATCGACAAAGGCCACGACATCGTCCCTGCCGGCAACATGCATCAGCGCCTCGGCGATTCTGCTTGAAAACCATGTGTCATCGCAGGTCGGTACAGCTGGATTATAACCGGCCATGCGAAGATGGAGATGAACGGGGAGAGCGTATTTTTGTGCTCGTGAGGCGGCGAAGTCGATGTGTTTTGAGACATCGTCGTCGTGCATGATCCGAAAAACAAGACCGATCTCGTGGAGTTCCCGCCAGGCCATCATCTCATCGATGCGGGAACCGTCGCGGCTGGTGAAACCGTGGTTCATCACGTGATAATACTGACCGCCCGGGCTGAGGTTCTCCTCATGTCCCCACATCCTCGAGAGGTAGAGTGGAATCCCCGTCTCCTGAGCCAAGGCCGCAAGTGCAGGCGCCATCTCGGCCAGGTCCTCCCAGCGGAAACCGATCTCCCAGCCGGCGAGTATATCGCTGTTTTCGGCGACGAGCCGTCTGTCGTCACGACCCGGCAGATGAAATGAAAAAAGGGTGAAACGCTGCCCCAACTGCTGCAGGTCTCGCAGCCGGGAGCGGGTTTGTGGCTGGCGCAAATCCTGCATCGGTATGCGGAGATCGGTGATCCCCATTTCCCACAGGGCCAGCAGGGGGTAATCGTTTCTCACCTCCTTGCGGTCAAACTCATCGAGTGCCCCGCTGGGCGGAATGCTCATCTTGTCGGCCCAGGATTGGCGGAGGTCGAAGCCAAGGTTGCCAAACCTGTTTTCCAATGGCGAAACGGTGACGACAGCCCTCTGCCTCGGGTTCTGGGGCGCTGACGGGCCGAGGATTTCTCCATAGGTCCTGACCATGCGGCAGACATGGCCATGCCGGTGGACATTGACGATGAAGTAGCCGAGTTTTGGTGCATCATTTCTGCCGGCCTCGGATTCTTCCAGGGCGGGCGGGGCCTTGAACATCTCGCTGTAATCCTGTCGGACAAAGGCCGTTGAGGGCAGCAGATAGTGGTGGGTTCCGGCGTGCCGCAGATACCAGAAATTGTGTACATGCCCGGCAAAAAGCCCCTCGACCCCCTTGTCGGCCATTGCCTCGAGCAGCCAGCTTCTGGCAGGTTCGGCAATGTTGTCATAGTGTTCCGGCTCCACCGTCTCGCAGAGAAATGGCGGGTAATGGGTGCAGAGGAACATCCGTTTGCCCCTGTTCGCCCGGAGATCGTTTTCAAGCCATCTGGCCTGTTCTGCCTCGGCGGCCAGACCGCTGTTCATCAATTGGGAATTGATGACGATGAAATGGATATCCCGGTGATCGAAGGAGTAGTAATGATCCCCGAAGGTTTCCTGCCATAAGGCGATGTATTCGTCGGTCACCACGCCAACGGGAGCCCAGGGCATCGGTTTGTCGCCGATATCGTGATTACCCGGGACGAGATACAGCGGCATCTTCAACTCCTTGACCTGGTTGAAGAAGCGTTGCGAGGCCGCGAGATACAGATCTTTGACCGCTGGAACGGGGTGGACCAGATCGCCGAGATGGATGACAAAATCAATATCCCGGGAATTGATGTCCCGGATGACGTAACGCATCCGGCCATTGGCCAGTTTGTTGACCGCAAAGGGAGAGTTGCAGCCCGCCTCTTGCTGATTGAGGTGAGAATCGGCAATGACCGCAAACGAAAACACCTTGTTGCCCAGGGGGGTATCTGGTCTGTTCTGATAGTTCATGGATACTCTATGGGTTGGGGTTGGAGGATGTGGCTGAGCGTCTGGCCTTGATGCGGTTTTTCACCATGAGAATGGGCAGCAGAAGCGAGAGAAACCAGAACAGCCAGCAGATGCCATTGCGGAAAAAAATTGTGTACTGCCCGTTGGAAAGCAGCAGTGACTGGCGAAAACTATCTTCGAGCATGGGCCCGAGAATAAAGGCAATCAGAAAGGGAGCGGCGGGAATCTTCAGCAAGAGCATGCCGAAACCGACCCCTCCCATGCAGATCATCACCAGAATGTCAAAGGTGGTGTTGTTGACGGCGTAGGCCCCGAAAAAACAGAGGATGAAGACAACCGGGTAGAGAATGTCGTTGGATATATCGGCTATCTTGCTGATCGCTTTTATAGAGAATTTCCCTACGACAAAAAGGTAGGCGGAGCTGATCAACAATCCCATGAACAGTGCGTAAATCATGGGCAGGTTCTGTTCGAACATGACCGGACCCGGCTTGAGATCGTGAATCATGAAGGCGCCGAGAATAACGGCGGTGATCACGTCTCCGGGGACCCCGAGGGCCAGCAGTGGAATGAGGGTGGCGCCGGCCACCCCGTTATTGCCGGCCTCGGCTGCCGCCACACCCTCAAGTTCACCCTTGCCGAAGTTTTCCGATCTCGGTGAGGTCCGTTTCGCTTCACTATATGAGAGAAACGCCGATGGGGCTCCGCCGATACCCGGTATTGTGCCGAGAATGACGCCAATGATCGAGCCGCGGAAAATCGACTTGAAGCAGCGCTTGAAGTCAGCGAATGTGGCGCCAACACCCTGCAGGGCACCTACCTTGACGATACTTCCCGGCTTGCGGATATAATGGGCAAAAATCTCCGGTAAGGCAAAGAGCCCTATCAGAACCGGAATGAATGTCAAGCCGGCCATCAGCTCCGTTTTCTCAAAAGTCAGCCGCTCCGAGCCATAAATGATATCGAGGCCGACCGTGGCCGCGACGAGCCCGAGGCAGGCAGAGAGGATGCCGCGAGCCAGGCTTTTCCCGGAAACACCGGCAATGATGGTCAAGGAGAAGAAAATAAGGGTGAAGAATTCCGGAGGACCGAAACGCAGTGCCAGGCTGGCCAGCATTCCCGAAAAAAGAATCAAGGCGATGTTTGACATGAAGTCGGCAAAACATGACGCATAAAGGGCGATATCGAGAGCTCTTCTGGCCTCGCCTCGCTGAGCCATCGGAAATCCGTCGATCACCGTGCACGATGCGGCAGGGGTGCCGGGCGCCTTGAGCAGGATCGCGGTTATCGAGCCGCCATAGAGGCCGCCCTTATAGACCCCGAGCAAGAGGAGAATGCCGGTTACCGGTTCCATTGCAAAGGTAAACGGTAACACCAGGGCCACTCCCATCGGTGTCGTCATCCCGGGGATGGCTCCGATAATGACGCCGATGACGACGCCGCAGAATATCATGACAAAATTCGAGACATCCAGGAAAATCGTCAGCGATTGCAGTAAGAGTTCCATGGGTATGCCTCCTTATTCCGGGAACAGGATATATTGAATATCGCCAAGCGGGATCGGAACGTTGGCGACATACTGGAAAAAGACCAAGAGCATGATCGGAACCAGCATGGCGACGGTGACGATCTTGAAGATGGACCGTTCACCGGCAAACCACATCAGAATGGCCAGGGCCAGAATGGAGGGGATGACCAGGCCAAAGAAGTCGATACTGAGATATGCGGCCAGAATCAGAGCAAAGGCGATGGCCACTCGGGAGGTGGCCTTGGGCCAGCGATAATATTCGGAGGACTCCTGCGCGGCATCCGTCCTTTTCGTCCCTTTCGCAAGGATCCCCTGCATCAGCAGGACAGCACTGGCCAGGCCGGCAAGTGCAATCACGATGCGTGGCCAGAATATCGGCGACAATGCCGCCATCTCGACGCTTGCGGGCATGGTTATGCCACGTGGCAGAACGATGGTAAACATGAGCACCGACCAGGTAAGGCCGATGCAGCCGATCAGCAAGGTACGATTCATGCAAAACCTCCATTTCGTGTATTGGCCGGGTAACCGTTCACCGGAGTCACTTGGCAAGAGCAGGTAACCAGTTACTGGCCGGGGCGGTGTTGTCCGCAACATCCCGGTGAAGAGAGCTTTTGCCTGACTCGGAGTTGCCCCTGGCTGGTTGTGGCTGATTGCGGTTGGGATTCCCTGTTGAGGCGATACTGGCTTATCGGCAGAGCAGAAATTCATGCAGGGCGAGCAGACGGGACGCCTCACCGATGCTCTTTTCCGATACCACCAGCTCTGGCATGTGATGATATGTCTGACCGGCGGCCGACAGATAATCCCGAACAGCCTGAACATAGGCCTCACAGGTTGACAGAGGGCCAGACAGCATGAGAAGGTCGGGATGGGTGATCCCTTCCACCAGTTCGAAAACACGCCCCATGAACGTTCCCGCCTTTCTCATCGCGGCAAGGGCCCTGGCTTCGCCGCTGCTGGCCGCCTTGATGATAGATTCGAAGAGTCGGGCAGGTGAGGGGCATGCCGCTCTCTCCATGCTGTTGCTGTAGGCATGGATCACACCCCAGCCGCCGGCGGCATCGGCGATCGATATGCGTTTTCCCTGCTCATCGGTTAAGAGCTCCAGACCACCGAGCACTCCGGCCCGGAAGGAATTGCCATGGATCAGGTGATTGTCCAAAAACAGACTGGCGCCGACCCCAAGGGCGGCGTTCAGTAAAACGACATTGGCAAACCCGCGACTGACGCCGAATCTGGTCTCGGCCAGGTTCATGGCGTTGGGAATATTGGCGACATAGATGTCGAGCCCCAGTTCCGCGGCGAGAACGTCACCGATGACCACATTTTCCCAACCCATGGTCGGTGCCCAGTTGATAATGCCCCGGCTGGAATCGACCGCACCGGGAGCGGACACGCCGACACCGATGACATCCTGCCGTCTGATGTTGTTGTCTACGAGGATCCTGCGAATATTGTTGATCGCTTCGCTGAGAATCTGGCTCGGCTGCAAAACGGTTGCCGGCTCATCCAGTGGCGCGGCATTGAGCAGATGAGAGGACGCTATGCTCTCCTTGAGATTGCCGAGCGTAATAACCAGTTCAAAGGCGTTGAAGCTGAGGCCGATCAAAAATCCTCCCTCGGGATTGATATCGAGCTGCACAACTCTTCGCCCCGATCTCCCGGGAGAAGGCGTCGGAGATTGTTCACGCAGCAGACCTTCTTGCAACAGCGTCTGGGTGGTGCGCGAGATGGTGGCAGGCGCCAGCCCGGTCTGTTCGGCGAGTTGTGTCCTGGAAGACGGTCCATTCAGCAGGATATCGGACAACACGTTCCGCCTGTTCGTCTGCTTTATATCAATCTTGGCGAGTTCGGGAATGGTGACATGCATGGCACGCCCTCCTTTTATTTCATAATGAAATTAATATGCCATTTTTCGGCATGAATTGTCAATTACCTTTGCTGCTAAAATTTTCATTTGCGCTATATCACAATGATATAGCGTGATAAAATGTGATTTTTTCAATCGATTGCAAACCGGTTTTGTTTTTGTTTATTTAGTTGCTTTCTGAAAGGAAATAATGTACCAATGAGTGCACGCGGCTTCTTTACCTCGTGTTGGGCGGTTCATTTATTGGAATCTCGTCAGCATGGAAGGCTCTGTGGTCGAGCTATACAGATTTATTAATCGTGGTGGCTGAGGCTCTGCGATCCAGTCATGCCGGGTTATCCCGTCTTGGTTCACTCTAGGAGAGGAAAAATGAAACAGAAGAAAATAATACGATCGGTCCTGCTCATGTTCCTTCTCGTTGTTCTGGCGTCCGCCAGCCAGGCAGCCTATCCAAGTAAACCCGTAACGATTGTGGTTCCCTACGGTCCAGGGGGGGCGGCAGATCTGGCAGCCAGAAATCTGTCGACCTACCTCAAGCCCTATATAGGCCAGAATCTTGTGGTCGTCAACAAGGCGGGGGCGGCCGGAGTTGTCGGCACGACCTACGTCGCCAGGGGGAAAAAAGACGGATATACACTGCTGATGTCCCGAGTCGGCAGCAATGCCGCCGTGCCGGCAATCAATAAAAAGAGTAACTATTCAGCACCCATTTTACCCACAGCCGAATCCATGAATGCCGGCCATTTGCCTTGGAACAGCAAACGCAGTGCTTCCGTAGCCGATACCCCCTGTTTTCTGCAGGTAGTCAGGTAGCTTCGGATGCGACAGAATATTTTGGCCCCTTCCATGGAACGGAAACAACCAGACACCTTCTGCTGAACCTTGATCATGCGGAGATCGTTTTCAGCCTGGTTGTTGGAAAATGGCACGACCTGGTTGTC